>JBAXVG010000005.1:0-165830 GCA_037129255.1 Desulfuromonadales bacterium
TTTTACCTCAAAGCCACATGATCGAAAACGGACTCGCTTGCGGGATCGCTAACAGCGGGATAACCTGTATGGCAGGGGAGTTACTACGACGACGAAGTAATTTCAGTCAAGAACGAACTGGCAGAAAATAGCAAAGAAAAAGGGTGGCGTATAAGGCGACACCCTTTTTCTTTGTTCCGGACGCTTGGATTGCATCTCGGCTGAAAGCATGTCAAATTTGGCATTACGCCGGTCATAGATACTTTTGAAACTCTACCAGAAAAAAATTGGGTCAAGTTACGCGAGCTAGGTACTTATTTTCAAAGACTTTTCTATGGAGAGGGGACTGTGTATTATTCATAACATCTTCGCACGATCATGATAGGGCTATCGCTAGACTTCTGGAAGAATTAACCAAGCAGGAGTTCTGCCACCCCGAAACCGGAGCAAAAATGATCTACTCTCTGGTATAAAGTGCTGAACCGGTTCCGTTCTCATTGCCTGACCTGGCGACCAAGGTTCGTGGAGTGCTCAATGGCAAATGAGAGTGTATGACCGCTATTTTTTCATCCATGATGCCTTGGTGCCGGGTCGGACACCATCTTCTATAGTAGATTGGGTAAGGCTACCAGCTTCAGCCTGAATGCAGATAAAATAGAGGTCTTCATCTCCAGCTTTCCAGGCTCGTTCTCCGTCGAGCCCCACCCGAATCAGACTCCCCTCCTGTATTGGAAATTCGTCACCGTCAACATAGAACGTCCCGCTGCCTCGCATAACGATGTAAAGTTCCTCGTTCTTCTTGTGGGTATGCACGAATGGCATTCCCTTCCCGGCAGGAAGTCGATTAAGTGAAACCTCACATCCGGTGAGCCCCAGTTCTTTCCCCACCAGATACTTACCGTGGAACCCCATGAATTCGCGCTGTGAGAGCTCTTCCAGCGGGCCGATGTGCTCAATACTGTAGTTTTTGTGGTGTTCTGTCATCTTAATTCTCCTTTCAATTTATTCCGCCTCAATTCGATATCCTGTCGGCGGGAACTATGTTGCACGTCTCGCTCATCAGGTCAAATACAACCTTGATCCTGTTGTCCTTCAACTGCTGGAGCACCTGCTCGATCTTGTCTTCAAACGTGCAGCCTGCATCGGTCAGTTCGCTCCACTCCCGCGTCACAAACTCCTCCACCATCTTCCGCAGCGTGTCCGGATTGATGCGCTCCAGTGGCACCACCACGCCATCCTCTGCATGTTGTTCCGAGTCATCCCGCTCTATGGTCACCTCGTTGGTGCCGCTCATCTCTGGCCCGGCCAGGGCATCACGGGAACGCTGGAGATGTTGTGTTTCGGTGACCCATCAATAAGCTTGTCGGTGTAAACAAGATAAACCAACACATTACGTTTCTGATCGAAGTATCTTAAAACATGGAGTTTTTTAAATAGAAGCGAGCGACTTTTGGAGAAGACGTCCTCACCTGTTTTCAGTCCCTGCGGCATGGATATGGGGCCGGTCTGGCGGCAGGCGATGGAGGTTTCGGATCTCTCTTCCACCAGTCCCAAGGTGCCCTTGATGCCCCCCTTGGTAGGGTAGCTAACGTAGCAGGTCACGCCGGGGATGCTCGGGTCATCGAACGCTTCAATGACGATCTTGCTGTTAGCCCCAAGCATCTTGAACTCGGTGCTTGTTTCCCCGATTATATCGGCCCTGCCGGTGCCAGCCGATCCAATCAGTATGCTCGTCAGTATAAACAGGTAAAGCGGGATTTGCTTCATAGTGGCTCCTTTACAGAATTACTGTCATCGTTATACTCACTTTTCCCGAAATGACATACAAAATTATATATGTCACAGGCGGAACCTTCGAAGGTCGTTACCATTCCTCTGGCTTCCCGTAATTCTTCTCTCTCACCCCTGTTTGGCCGATCCACGCGGCCCCAAACACACCGGCAGCATCGCCCAGCTTGTTTTTCAGTATGGGTGTCTGCAGGTTATCATGAAAGGCGTATTTCTTCACTCGTTCCCTGCCGATGGTATAAAGTTCTTCGATGTTGGAGAGTCCGCCCCCCACAACTACTGCATCAGGGTCAAGGATGGAGATCAGCCCTCCCAGACAGCGGCCAAAGTCGTCAAGGAACCGGTCAAAGATTTTCCTGCAGCAACTCTCTCCCGCCCGTGCCTGGTCAACTATCTCATTCATGGTCAGCCGTTGCCTGTACTCCTGAAAGCAGGCCGCCTCGACGCCAGACCCGCTGATCAGGGTTTCCACACAGCCCCGGTTGCCGCAGTAGCATTCCGCCCCGTCAGGGTTTACCGATAGGTGTCCCCATTCGCCTGTTATCCGGTGAGGCCCCTCTCGCACCACTCCGTCGATGCAGATTCCGCCGCCGCACCCCGTACCCATGATGACACCGAAGACCAGCCCGAGGCCGCTCCCTGCTCCCGAATAGCACTCGGCAAGCGTGAAGCAGTCGGCATCGTTGCGCATCCGGACGGGACAGCCGATCAACCGTTCGATGTCGGTCTGAAGTGGATGCCCGATCAGGCAGGTTGAGTTGGCGTTACGCACGAGGTTCGTAGAGGCGTCGATGGATCCCGGAATGCCGATTCCAACGGTGTAGCTGATGCCTGTGGGCAACTGGGTTGCTGCTTCTCGTATCAGCTCCGTTACCACCGCAACTACAGCGTCGTAGCCCTCTGAACGGGGGGTGGAACGGCGCTGCCGCCACATGGTACTGCCGTCCGGGGCTAAAAGAATTGCTTCCGTCTTGGTGCCGCCCAGATCGATGCCGATTGCCGCTACCTTTGCTTTGAATGCGCTGTTAGAACTCATATACACCCCCAGGTGCAGATCAGGTTGTGCCTGGCTCCATCTCGATGCAATCAAGGGTAACTCTAACTGCCGATTATTTTAACCAATACACGCTTACGCCGCTTGCCGTCAAACTCTCCGTAGAATATCTGTTCCCATGGTCCAAGATCAAGCTTGCCTTCGGTTACGGCCACCACAACTTCTCGACCCATGACAGATCGTTTCAGGTGAGCATCGGCATTATCTTCATAGCCATTGTGGCGATAACGGGAATATGGTTTTTCGGGTGCAAGATCCTCAAGCCATTTTTCTATATCCTGATGCAAACCGGACTCGTCATCGTTAATGAATACGCTGGCCGTTATGTGCATTGCGTTACAAAGCAGAATCCCTTCAGATACTCCGCTTTCTTGCAGACATTCGGCAACAGTTGCTGTTATGTTGATTAATTCACGGCGCTGCTTTGTCTCAAACCATAATTCTTTGCGGTATGATTTCATGTTGGCAATTACCTCTTCTAATAAATTTTATACACTCCCGATTCTCATAAATATTCATAACCTGCTGTAAATACAACCATTAAATTCAACTGCCGGGTATTTAGTATAATTTTACCATACAACAACCATCTTTATTATTTTCAAATTGGCAGCAACTCCACTCTCAAAAAATATATTGTGCTAGTAATATCAACATTTTACACTTAAATGTATACTATTCAACAATACTTGGCACCAGCAATGCATTAACTAATACAAAAGCAGCCAAATCAAAAACAGATAAAAAAATAGGAGGATGTCATGAGAGCACTTATTACCACCATCGTAGGAACCATCGCCCCAGCGACGGCATTCGCAGCAGCAAACGGATTGAGTGAAGACAACAGTGGGATTTTCGTGTGGGTATTCTTGGGGTTTTGCGCAATGATAGTGGTAGCACAGGTAATCCCGGCAGTACTGTTAATGACTGGAATGGTAAAAGGGGTTGTCTCAGTAGTGAAAGGCGAAATGGCACCAGCAGCATCATCATCTAAGACAAACTAACGGGGGAATTACATGGAACGCAAAGAGTAAGGGGCCATCTTTCGAGGTGGCCTTTTTGCTTTGTTGTCTACTTCTCAGGCAGAGTCAGGGCAAATTCCAGCCCCATCGTTAGCCACTCACTCATCGCCGAATCTGTCGGCCACCCCTCAGAAGCGACCATGAACCACCCTTTCATCGGTTTGCCGGTAATGTCAAACGGACGTACATGATCTTTCTGCATTTGCTCCTGAGATGTTACAGGGGCGGTGCGAACGATCAGATATTCCCGCCAGATTCCGAAGCAGATGTTGCCTCGCGTCAGATAACAGACACCTCCGAACATCTTTTTCTTTTCCATGTTCGGCCACGGTGCAATCAAGTCATCAATGCGTTTTTCGATAGATTTGTTATAGGCCATCGTTGTCTATCTTGAAATCTTGAACCCTTTAATCTGGCTCATTCCCGAGTCTTTAGACTGCTCATTATATGACCATGTGGATGGGCTTGAGTCAATGATATGGTAATATCCCGGCTTTACCTCGACATTTGGCCGCACTATCCAGTAGGCATCAGGCACACCGCTTCCCAGGTCAGAACCTTCTGCCTGCCACGGTCCATACATGGTTCCATCCTCATGTTGCAGGGCTATAGTACCAGCCCGTTTCCCGTTATTCCGGTAGTGATAATTTTGAATATGGGTGACACGCCACGTCGAACTGAGGTGGAGACGTATTTTTTTTGTAGGGCCGCTTTGAACCGCAGCCGGGTTAAAATTTGAAAATATCACCTGCTCATTGGAGGGAGGCGCCGGGGGTTGTTGATTTGTTGTGGCTGTAGCGTCAATGGCACCGTCCTGAATCTGACACTCCTTATATGTGCCAACCAGAGGATCTCCAAATACTCCGTTATTGCATTGAACTGATTTTGTAAACGTTTTTACCACCCACGTGGTATTTTTCCCGTATCTTACCTGCCTGGTTCCGGAAAAATTACATACGCCGCCCTCGTCAGAACACTTTACCCATTTGCTTGCGCTGGATGTGGCCGCACATGCCAGATTGAGCAACAGTAGTGCCACGCCAACAACAGCCAATACACGAGACTTATTCATGTGGTGTCTCCTTGGAAAGCACAATTTGAATTCTCTGAACCGTCCTAACATACTGACCAATTTGATGTCAACACCATTATCTACGCCATGCATCACGCGATAAAGGTGCGTCATGTATTACGGAATCAAAGGCAGCATAACCAACGATATGGGATGATGGGGTTGACCCGTTAATTATAAGGTGATACTTTGCCGTTGAAAATGGATGGCTTTGTATATATATCAAACAATTACTAAAGAAAGGTTGCTATGAAGGTAATTATTCTCCTCGGCGACGGCATGTCGGACGAACTCTACAGCGAACTTGGCAACAAATCTCCGCTTCAGGCCGCTTCAACACCAAACATGGATTTTATGGCTCAGCATGGGCAGGTCGGCCTGGCTCAAACAGTTCCTGACGGACTCCCCCCCGGCAGTGACGTGGCAAACCTGTCGGTTTTCGGCTACGATCCGCGCAACTGCTACACCGGTCGATCCCCTCTGGAAGCAGTCAGTATGGGGGTTATGCTTGGTACTGACGATGTCGCTTTCCGGATGAATCTGGTCACACTCAAGCCGCATGGCAGTTCCATCTACATGCAGGATTTCTCTGCCGGGCATATTACAACCGCAGAGGCACGTGAACTGGTGGAAACCCTTCAGAAAGAACTCGGCAGCAACGAGTTCGAATTTCATCCCGGAGTCGGCTACCGACACCTGATGGTTTGGCGGGGCGGCAAGGACGGCATGAAGAGTACTCCGCCACATGATATCACCGGCAAGGCCGTTCTGGATTATCTGCCCAGAGGAGATGGCGCCGATACCTTGAACAGCATCATGAATCATGCCCAGATGGTGCTGCATGACCACCCGGTCAACATCAGGCGCAAAGAAGAGGATCATCTGCCTGCAAACTCGGTCTGGCTATGGGGCCATGGCAAAATGCCCAAAATATCACCCTTCAGAGAGAAGTTCGGTATGACCGGCGCAGTCATATCTGCAGTTGATCTGATCAAGGGGATCGGTATCTGTGCCGGTCTGGACGTGATCAATGTTGAAGGCGCCACCGGCTATATTGATACCAATTATCCGGGTAAGGCCCGGGCCGCTCTGACAGCTCTCGAAAATCATGATTTTGTGTATGTCCACGTAGAGGCGCCCGACGAGGCCTCGCATACCGGCAGGATGGATCACAAAATCCAGGCCATTGAGGATTTTGACCGTCTGGTGGTTGGAACCGTTCTGGAAGAGGTGAAAAAATTCGGCGAATATGTCATCCTCTGCACACCGGATCACCCAACCCCGGTCAGGCTGATGACACATACCTCCGACCCGGTTCCGTTTGTGATCTATCGCGGTGGGAGAGACAACGGGAATGGAGCCGCATCCTATGATGAAGTCCAAGCCGGATCCACCGGATTGTTACTGAAGGGACATGATCTGATGGAGAAACTGAGAGCGTAGATCGCAGCTGTCGCAACAGATTCCGGGGGGCATCCGGCTGAAACCGGAGTGCCCCCTTTTTCTGTGCGCCAGAAGGGAGAAGGGGGTTGACTAATAAAAAATTCATATATATGATATTTTAAAATTTATACATTGGGGACCGTAACTATGGAATTCAATAAAGACAGGCAGTTCAAATCAGAGTCTGAGGTACTCAAGGTGCTGGGGCATCCGGTACGTCTCAAGATCGTTGCGGGGCTCTGTTCACGGGAATGCAACGTAAAGTATATCTGGGAATGTCTCGGTCTTCCGCAAGCCACGGTATCGCAGCACCTGGCACTGCTGAAGCATAAGGGCATCATTGAAGGGAGACGGGAAGGGGTTGAGGTGCATTACAGCGTCATCAATCCGCTGGCCCAAAAAATCATTGCCTCCCTGTAGATGCAGGCGTCCGGGCATAGAGATACAACACCTGGTAGGTAGCCGGGATCCTGCCGTCCTGTCCGTAATACTGCCGGTATAACCGGGACGTTTCGTTGATGATACCACGCCATCCCAGACCAATGGCGGAACCGCCCGCAACCGCTCCGGCTCCAATGCGCCTGATTGAGCGCAAGAGGGAAGTGACGTCATCATACCAATCTTTTTCTGTCTCACTATGCAGAATGACCTGCTCAAAATCCATTCCTTCAAGAATTGACGTCAGATCACCGACGGACCGGAAACGATGGAGGCGGGCAGTGCGTGCGTTGTTTTCATCGCCATCCCTGCCTGCCCCTGCCGCTTCCCGAAAACACCTTTGCAGTTCAGCAAGTGTTCCGTCACAAAAAAATGCTACACAGAGCACACCACCCGGCTTTAAAACCCTTCTGAGCTCATGAATAGATCGGGAAATACTTCCCACCCATTGCAAAGCAGACGTTGACACGGCCAGGTCAAAAGCAGCACTCTTGAACGGAATCCATTCGGCATCACCATTAACGACAAGACAATCCCCCCCCAGCTTTGCGACCGTCCGCAGACACATATTGAAAGCCAGATCAACACCACACAGAGCAGCTTCCGGATACATGCCCTTCAAGTTGTGAAGCAGTGTTCCGGTACCGGTTCCGACATCCAGGATAGCAGCAGGCTTTTCGACAAGATGCGTTTCAACATATGAGAGCAGATTTTTTACCACCCTTTTCTGGACGGTCACATGCTGGTCATATTCGGCGGCCCTTACGTGAAAAGCTGCCGCGATCTTTCCGGCATCAGACATATCGGCCACTCACGCTTCCAGCGAATCGAACAATGTCGGCATTAAACTCCTCATGTCGGGTCAGAAAAGGGGCATGCCCGCAGTGCGGAAAAACCTTGTGCCCGGCGGAATGAATAGTGTCCGCCAGATAACATGAAGCCTGCGGCAGGCAGATTCTATCGAGCCCACCGTTCATAACCAGAGTAGGTATGAAGATATCGGGTAGCAGATCGCGCATATCCTTCGTAGCAAGAGATTCCAGAGCAGCAAGAGTGGAAACTGTATCCGGCGGCTCTATTGAAGCAAGCAGCACCCGAATCTGCTCGGCAACCTGCCGGTCTTCACGTTCCCCTTCAACAAACATCCGGGCGTGAAAACCTTCCATTGCCCGATGTGAATTACGACCAACCTTTACCTTCATTCCGACCGTTTCGTTCCTCGCCAGACCGTGGGGAAAACCGGTTGTGGCTGTAAAGCAGGGTGTCGCCGAGACCAGTACCAATCCGGCCAGCCGATCAGATATTTCCTGATACGCCTGCAGTGCGATCTGGGCACCCATTGACCAGCCAACCAGGATGACACATGTAAGGTCGAGAAAACGCAGAAGGTCGGACAGATCAGCAGCAAAACTTTCAAAATCCAGCCGCCCTGATACCGTTCGAGAACGTCCATGTCCTCTGAGATCGGGAGCGACCACCCTGAATGAACCTTCAAGATCTCTGAACTGATAGTACCAGACTGACGACGACATACACCATCCGTGAACAAACAGAAGCGCAGCGCCTCTCCCTGTATCTTCGAACCAGAGCCTCTCGCCTGCACGATTCACAAAAAACGGCATCACACAACTCCCAATCGTGAACCGACTTTTCCAATAACGGTAACGGCCTGCTCCAGATCATTGATCCGATGGGTGGCCATGGCCGTGAAGCGAATACGGCAGGAACCGGCAGGAACTGTTGGTGGCCGGATTCCCTGGGCAAATATGCCCTCCTCAAGAAGCGCCCCGGAAAAACGCATCGTGACGTCGGAGTTCCCTGTTATTATCGGAATAATCTGGCTTGTTCCTTCCGGAACCATAAATCCCGTCTCCAGCAGGGCTTTTCTGAAAAAAGCAGCGTTGGCATGCAGTCGTTCACGAAGTGCATCACCTTCGGGGGACTGTACAAGCTCCAGCGCCGCAAGGGATGCCGCCAGAACTGCCGGAGGCAGCGAGGTAGAAAATATAAAACTGCGGCTGCGGTTTACCAGCAACTCACGCAGCTCGGCGGATACTGCCGCGTAAGCTCCGAAACTCCCCAATGCCTTGCCAAAGGTACCCATCCGGATATCGACACCATCCGCCACCCCCGACAGTTCGGCGCTTCCCCTCCCCTGCCGTCCCATGACTCCGCTGCCATGAGCATCATCCACCATCAGAAGCGCATCATGTTTCCGCTTGAGAGCAACCAGCTCCACCAACGGCGCCATATCACCATCCATACTGAAAATGCCGTCCGTAACGATCAGACTGCGACCATGGCTGCTGCCATGCCTGTCCATTAATCCGGCCAGTTGCAGGTGATCGTTATGACCGTACCGGAACAGCCGCGCACCGGAGAGCCGTATACCGTCCACTATGCTGGCATGATTGAGACGGTCCGAGTATACCGCGTCACCACGACCGACCAAAGCCGGAATAATACCGGTATTGGCGGCATGACCACTGTTAAATACCAGAGCCGACTCACTTTTTTTAAAGGATGTGACCGCTTGTTCCAGCTGCTCGTGAAGCTCCATTGTGCCGGAGACCAGACGCGAGGCGCCGCTTGAGACACCATAGCGTTCAATCGCCCGTATCGAGGCTTCGGCAAGTGCAGGATGCCCGGCCAATCCCAGATAATTATTCGAACAGAGCAGCAGCACTTCGAGTCCGGAAAGCATCACTCTGGCCGACTGCCGCCCCGAGATCAGGCGCGTACTCCGGAAAAGCCCATGACTTCTGATCTCTTCAAGCTCGTTATGGATCGTTCTGTTCATGCCTCCTCCTGATGGTCAACCAGTGTACTCTCTCAAGGTTGACGAACAACGACCCTACTTCTTGTTCCAGGCATCACGCAACGTTACAACACGGTTAAATACAGGTCTGTCCGGCGTGGAGTCCTGAGGATCCATCCGGAAATAGCCCTGACGTTCAAATTGATACCGGGTTTCAACATCCGCGTCCGCCAGACTCGCTTCAAGCTTGCAATCCGGCAGAGTTTCGACCGAACAGGGATTGAGGAATTGCTTGTAATCAGCTCCTCCCCGGTCAGGCTGTGGGTCGGTAAAGAGTCGGTCAAAAAGCCGTATTTCGGCAGTCAGAGCATGCGCAGCCGAGACCCAGTGGATAACCCCTTTGACTTTGCGTCCGTCGGCGGTATGGATTCCCTCACGAGAAGCGGGGTCATACTCACCGTGCAACTCAAGAATGATTCCCCGTTCGTCCTTGACGACTCCCGTGCATTTGATAATGTATCCGAAACGGAGTTTAACCTCTGCCCCAACAGTCAGGCGATGGAAACCCTTGATCGGCTCTTCCATGAAATCTTCACTGTCTACCCAGATTTCGCGGGAAAAACCGACCGTTCTGCTTCCCATCTCAGGTTTCTGAGGATGGGTGGCTGCCTGAAATTCATCAACCATATCAGGCGGGTAGTTATCAATAATGAACTTGACAGGCCGCAAAACAGCCATGGCCCGAGGCGCCGTTTCGTTCAGATCAGCCCGGACACATTCCTCCAGTATAGACATATCAATCCAGGAATCACTGCGGCCGACACCGATTAACTCGCAAAAGGCGCGAACCGCACCCGGCGGATAGCCCCGCCGCTTGATCCCCATCAGGGTCGGCATGCGCGGGTCGTCCCAACCGTTGACGATACCAAGCTGAACCAGTTCCTGCAGTTTGCGCTTGCTCATCACTGTGTAGGTCAGGTTAAGCCGGGCAAACTCGTATTGGCGCGGCCGGTTCGGCACCGGGAGATTTTCCAGAAACCAATCGTAGAGCGGTTTGTGATCCTCAAATTCCAGGGTGCAGATAGAGTGGGTGATTCCTTCAATGGCATCCGACTGACCATGCGCGAAATCGTACATCGGATAGATCTTCCAGGCATCGCCGACATGAGGATGCGGGGCGTGAATTATGCGATACAGAACCGGATCCCGCAGATTCATGTTGGGTGAAGCCATATCGATTTTGGCTCTAAGCACTTTGGCGCCATCAGGGAATGCACCCTGCTTCATCTTCCGGAAAAGCTCCAGGCTTTCGAACAGGGGACGGTTACGGTGCGGACTCTCCCTGCCCGGCTCAGTCAAGGTTCCGCGACAGGAGCGAATGTCGTCAGCAGAGAGCTCTTCGACATAGGCCTTGTCCTGCCGGATCAGATATTCGGCCCACTGATAGAGCTGTTCAAAATAATCCGAGGCATAATACAGGTGTTCACCCCAGTCAAAACCAAGCCAGCGAACGCTTTCCTTGATGGAATCGATATATTCCTGCTCTTCCCTGGCCGGATTGGTGTCGTCGAAACGTAGGTGACAGGAACCTCCGAAATCACGCGCCAGACCGAAATTGATACAGATCGATTTGGCATGGCCGATATGCAGATAGCCATTCGGCTCGGGCGGAAAACGGGTCACGATTACAGCATGTTTGCCGCTCTTCAGATCTTCGTCAATAATGGTGCGCAGAAAATTATTGGTTACGGGTGTGGCTTGTTCTTCAGACATGGATGCACCTCGCAAAATCGATTTCAGTATTTCCCCAAGAGGCTCTTGCAAAATGATTGTCATCCCCGAATGCCTTTATCGGGGATCCGGTTTTTTCAGTCACTCAGAGTCTGGATTCCCGATCAGAAACGCTTCGGGAATGACAGTATCAGGACTTTTGCATGAGGCACCCAAGAAAAGAGTTCTGGTAGGCCTGGATGATCCTGACATCAACAAAGGTGCCGATCAAACTGCGATCACCGGCAAAGTTGACGATCCGGCCGTTATCAGCTTTTCCGGAAAGCTGGGCAGGACGTTTCCCCTCCCCTTCAACCATAATCGTTTGAATGCTGCCGACACACGTCTGGCATATCTCTCGGGTAATGCGCTTCTGCAGTTCCATCAGGCGTTCAAGACGGGCAATTTTCTGACTGCGGGTCAGTTCCTCCTCCCGTTCAGCCGCCCTGGTGCCGGGACGTGCCGAGTAGACAAAAGAGAACAGATCGATGTAGCACACCTCCTCAAGCAGACTCAGGGTCAGTTCAAAATCATCCTCGCGCTCGCCCGGGAAACCGACTATTATATCACCGGTTATGGCGATATCCGGTCTGACCGACTTGAGCCGCCGTACCCTGTCCAGATATGCGTCACGTGTATAACCGCGCTTCATAAGTTTCAGCACCTGATCACTCCCCGACTGGGCCGGAAGATGGATCTGGCCGCACAGCTTGGAAATATCTCCGAAACAGGCAATCAGAGCATCTGACATATCTTTGGGGTGAGATGTGGTAAAACGGATACGTTCAATTCCGGCAATTTCAGCAACCATCCTGATCAGAGCGGCGAAGGTCGGTTCGCAGCCGGACTTCAGTCCGTAGGAGTTAACATTCTGACCGAGCAGCACAACCTCTTTTACGCCTTCGTCCGCAAGCTGACGCACTTCGTCCAGAATATCCGCAGAGCGACGGCTGATCTCACGTCCCCGAACATACGGCACAATACAGTACGAACAAAAATTGTCGCACCCCTGCATTATGGTGACGAAGCGGGAAAGGCGGGATTGCCCCTTGATCGGGGGAAACAGATCCAGGCGCTGATCGTTATCAATGAATGCCGTCTCCGAGCGCCGTTCGCCACGCTCAGCTCCCTGCACCATATCAGGCAGCAGATGCAGGTTGTGTGTTCCGAAAACCAGGTCCAGATAGGGGAACTTTTTAAGCAGTTCCTCTCCTTCCTGCTGGGCGACACACCCGCCGACCCCGATAATCTGCGACTTGCCGTCACGCTTGTAGATACGCAGGTTTACAAGCCTTTTATAGACCTTTTCCTCTGCTCCGCCACGCACACTGCAGGTATTGAGAAGGATCATGTCGGCAACTGAAGGGTCGTTTGTGGGGGCATATCCCAAGTCAGAGAGCATGGTCACGATTCTTTCGGAATCGTTTACATTCATCTGACAGCCGAAAGTTTCTATGTAGAGGAGTTTGTCAGGCATGACGAAACAGATTTTATACGCGACAAGCGCCTTTGAAGTCAAATGAATTGGCTTGGTTGCGAGGTGATATATGTGTTCCCGGCTTTATGCAGATAAAAAAGGCCGGGAGATTTCTCCTGGCCTCCGGACGCCTGGTCAGCGTTCGATATTCAGTACTTTTTATCAGCGTAGTCCACCCATCCGCCTGACAGCACCAGCGCCTTATCGAAGGGGGAAAGCTCAAAGTTGAAAATCTTCTGCTTGCCGGCACCATTGATCGTCAACGTCTGGGTCTCGATATCGATGTCAATGGATAAGCCTTCATCGCCGCCATGGGAAAAGATCTGGTCCAGGTCGGCCTTGGGCAGTTCGATGGCAGCCATGCCGCAGTTGAACATATTCTGGCGAAAGATGCGGGCAAAAGATTCGGCGATCACGGCGGTGATCCCGTTGACTTCGAATACCCAGGGGGCATGCTCGCGGGATGAACCGCAGCCGAAGTTGGCACGGGAAAGAACCACCCGGGCAGCTCCGGTTTTGGCTCCTTTGGGATCAAATCCCGGAAGCTTCAGGTCTTCCAGAATATAGGGTTTCAGATCTTCCTTGGTAATTTCAGTCAGATATTTGGCCGGAATGATCTCGTCAGTGTTTATGTCGCTCCGGTCGAGAAAGAGGACCGGTCCTCCGAACGTTTTCATAGGTGACTCCTTTTCAGAGATATTTACGCGGATCAGCGATCCTGCCTTCAATGGCGCTTGCCGCAGCCGTGGCCGGTGACATCAGATGCACCATGCCGCCCTTGCCCATGCGGCCCATAAAGTTGCGGTTCGTGGTTGAAGCGCAAACCTCACCCTCTGCAAGGACGCCGTTGCTCATCCCCAGACAGGCGCCGCAGGTCGGATTGGTGACACAGAAACCGGCTTCCATGAAAATGTCTATCAGTCCCTCACGAGTGGCTTCCTGCTGGATTTTGGGAGTCGCCGGCGAAAGAATGCCACGGACGTTAGGGGCCAGTTTGCGCCCCTTGAGTATCCGGGCAGCAATACGCAGGTCTTCCAGGCGGCCGTTGGTGCAGGAACCAAGGTAAACCTGGTCAACCGGCGAGTCCGTCAGATCGTTTACGAACCTGCTCTGATCCGGCTTGTAGCCGAAAGTGACCACAGGCTGCAGATCAGTCACATCAATATCAATGACCTGATCGTATTCGGCGTCGGCATCGGCCTTCCACGTGGAATAATCAGCCAGTGCCGCATCCCTGCCGGAAAATTCGCCCTTGATAAAGGGCCAGAGAAACTCAACCGTGGTTGCGTCAGGCTGGCATATTCCTGAGGTTCCACCGGCTTCAATGGCCATGTTGCAGAGCGTCATGCGGGATTCCATGGACATGGCGTCGATAGTAGTTCCGTGAAACTCCATTACCCGGTCGGTAGCACCGTTAACGCCGATTCTGCCGATGATGTACAGGATGACGTCCTTGGCGTAGACACCTTTCGGAAGCTGACCGTTGACATTGAATTTAATTGTCTTCGGCTGACGGAAAGCACAGACCCCTTTCAGGATGCCGACCTCAAGATCGGTAGTGCCGACACCGGCGGCAAAGGCACCAAATGCGCCATGAGTGCAAGTGTGGGAGTCACCCATGATAACGGTGTAGCCGGGACGGATGAAACCTTTCTCAGGAAACAGGGCGTGACAAACACCGTTGGCGCCGATATCGAAGAAGTCTTTGATGTCGTGACGACGAGCCCAGTCACGCAGTATTTTGGCCTGGGTAGCGGTTTTCGTGTCTTTGCTGGGGGTAACGTGATCAATGACCGCTTTGATTTTTGTGGTATCGAATACCCGGTCTTTGTTACGCCGGATCAGGTCATCAATAGCGATGGGTGTGGTGATTTCGTGGCACAGTACAACATCAAGCCTGAGTACTTTAGTGCCGGAGAACGGCTCATCGACCAGATGCGCGTCGAAGATCTTTTCAGCTGTCGTTTTGCCCATGTGTCGCACCTCAATAGATGGAGTAATTGTATAAAAATACACTCTGCATGGCTGATTGAAAAGCAGTAAATGAAGATGTTGCCATCGCAAAAAGAGATGGCAACACCTACCACAACCATCCATGTGAAGATACCATGCTCCTGCAAACGGTACGAGGCTGTGTTATGCAGTTGGTGCTAAAACCACCTCCATCAACAGGCTTGCGGCAATGGCCTTCAATGTGGTCACGGTTGTTCTATTGCGTCGGGTCTTTTAGAGCAGCGGAAACCTTGTCGCGCTTGGCTGGATCATCATCTGCCAGGTCGTCGAAACGGAAGGTGGCGTGGGTACAGACCAACACCTTATCCTCGCCTTTCAGGAACGCTCGAACAGCTTCTCCAGCCGCTCCGGGTCGTTACGGTACCGGCGACCGATGTAAATCCGCTCCAGTGTATCGTCGTTACGCTCGTGGACATGCTTCTCTTTTTCATACCCGCACCCATATTGTTCTCATACCGCCGTTATCCACAACAACCGCTCGGCAAGTGACGTATCTCGCAGGGCGTTGCAGAGCTTCTCGTCGGCGGTAACCATGCGCCCTTGCACAGTAACGGCAAGCGCCAGATAGATGCTGTCGTAAAAACTGCGTCGATAGGTGATTGCAATAGCGGCGGCCTTGTCGGCAAGAGCTTCGGTCGGCACGATACGTAACCGCATTCGGATGAGATCAGCCAGGATGGGGGAAATTACCTCCGGCTCAAGTTCTTTTCGCATCCATTTTTTCCAAAGCACATTGCCGAATTCCGCAAAGATGAGATCGGGCGCAAGCAGTTCACAATCCGCATTAAGCAGCCTGACCGCATTGATCGAATGAGACTCGGGAATAAACCACTTGACGGCTATGCTCGCATCAATGACCAGAGGCGTCATCGCTCACGGTCCTGCCGCACCTGCTCCGTGCTGTCGTTAAAGGATCGTCCGGCAAAATAGCCCTGCCAACGCTCGGCAATGGCCAATGGCAGTTCATCAGGCTGGCGAGCAACTTCCTCCAGGATGAGTTTCACTTCGCCCTGCAATGATCGGTTGTGACTTTTTGCGAGTGTTTTCAGCCTCTGGAGAGTTTCGTCTTCCAGATTGCGGATCAACAGTTGTGGCATTGCATTCTCCCGTTCAAATATGATATCAAAATGCTATCATTTATAATAACGTACCACAAGAGGATTTTTGTAGGACGTTCCTGCAACCCCATCTCCCCCAGAATTTTCAACAATATACTATGGTGTCACAATTTTACTTGAGATGTCTTCTGCAACATCTTCGTTATAGGTGTGGCTGGTAAGAACACGGCTGTTAATCATCTCCATCCAGGTTTCACCATTTTCAATCAACCCACGCTTGAAAACCAGACGAAGGCATCACGACTACCAATGATTCCGACTTCACCCTGTGCTTCAAAGACGTCCTTGATACTATTGAAGCGATGCACTGATATTTTCCGGCACTTCCGTACTCTTGATCGCCATTACCACCCGGTGGTCTGTCTACTCGATCCAGCCGCCTCCGAGTACGCGGTCGCCATCGTACAGGACAGCGGCCTGCCCGGGAGTGACCGCCATCTGCGGTTCTTCGAAAACAGCGCTAAAGCGGCCGCACGCAAGAAGCGTGACCTGACAGGGAGTGGGGCGGTGCCGGTAGCGGATCCGGCAGGAAGCCCTGAATTCCGGGATTGTCGGCTGTTCAATCCAGGTAACGTGCTGTGCAGTCAGTCCGGGCCGCAGCAGTTCGTGCGACGCACCGACCACTACCCGGTTCTGCTCCCGGTCAAGAGCAACCACATGCAGCGGGTGCCGCCAGGCGATACCCAGTCCCTTGCGCTGCCCAACGGTATGGCGATGAATACCTTTGTGGCGACCGGCAATTTCTCCACCGGTGGTGACCACGTCTCCCTCATGCTGCACAATCCCGTTCCGCTCCAGAAACCCGATGTAATCGTTATCAGGTATGAAACAGATCTCCTGGCTTTCGTGCTTCTGCGCCACCGGCAGCCCGAATGATGAGGCAATTTCCCGAACGCGCCGTTTTTCGAGCATTCCAACGGGGAACATGATTTTTGACAGCTGACTCTGGTTCAAGGTAAAGAGAAAGTACGATTGATCCTTGGCCGGATCCAGACCGGTTCTCAGTTGACAGGTACCCGGTTCATCCTGCGTGACGCGTACATAATGCCCGGTCGCCAGGAAGTCGGCTCCCATTGCCAGTGCCCTGTTCAACAAGAGTTCAAATTTTATCAGATCGTTGCAGCGGATGCAGGGGTTGGGGGTGCGTCCTGCGGCGTATTCGGCAATAAAGTAATCGATAACCATTTTTTTGAACTCGGCCCGCAGATCGATAACTTCAAACGGAATTCCCAGTTTCTTCGCTACCCGGCCGGCATCCAGCACGTCGTCCAGCGAGCAGCAGGTTTTGATTGTGCAGCCCGGTTCTCTTCGGACAGGATCGTAGAGTTGCAGTGAAACACCGGTTACATCGTAGCCCTGCTCCTTCAACAGGGCTGCGCTGACCGAGGAGTCCACGCCGCCGCTCATGGCTACGACTACACGCCGGCTCATGGCTGATTCTTGTCCAGATCTGTTTTTGGCTGTTTATCATATGACATCTGTGTCACTCCCTGAATTAAGTATGGGTTGAATAGTGCCAGAAAAGATGAGCGTTGTCAACAATAATTTGTAAATTCTATAGATATACTATATAATAGTCCGGTTCGTTACGAACCATCTGTTTCCAATGATTGCATTAAAGCGCGTTTGTGTTAGACTGCATACGGAGCAATCAAAGATGAGTCCGGGAGGTATACCATGCTGGAAATGTTTGAAAAGGCAGTCATGACGACAATCGGCGTTGCGGCTATTACTCAGAAAAAAGCTGAAGAACTTGTGGTGGAAATGAAAGACCGCTACAAACTGAGTGAAGAAGAAGGAAAGCACCTGGTTGACAGAATCCAGACTATTGCAAAAGAAAGCAGTGAGAAAGTCAGGGAGATGGCCGAAGTCGAAGTGCAGAAGGTCGTTGATCGATTGGGCCTGGTTTCCCGCGAGGAATTTAATCGGCTTTCCAAACGGGTTCAGGAGCTTGAATCCCGCAGCAACGGCTGATACATGCTCACGTTTCTGAGGATTAACCGTAACATTCGCAGCATCAGACGCTATCTGAACATTGTTCGGGTGCTCAGCACGCACGGATTTGACCAGGCGCTTGAGATGTTGGGGCTTGCTGATATGGTGGCGCGAAGCCGGCGGTTGTTCAACCGCAAAAAGCCTGATCTGACCAGGCTTACGGCTCCCGAACGGATGCGTCTGGCCCTGGAAGAGCTTGGACCGACCTTTGTCAAATTGGGGCAGCTTCTCTCTACCCGTCCTGACGTCATACCACATGCTTTTGTTCGGGAGTTTGAAAAGTTGCAGGACAATGTTCCGAGTATCTCTTTTGAAGAAGTGCTGGTTCAGATAGCAACCGAGCTGGGAGGCCCGGTCGGGCATTTTTTTGCGGAAATCGATCCCGTACCGCTGGCCGCCGCATCCATCGCTCAGGTGCATAGAGCCCGTTTGAATTCGGGTGAGGATGTGGTTATCAAGGTGCGTCGTCCCGGCATCGTAGAGGTGGTTGAATCCGACATCAGCGCCCTGCTGTCGCTGGCCGGTCTGGCCGAGCGCCATGTGTCCGGCAGCGAACTCTACGATCCGGTCAGCGTCGTACGTGAATTCGCCCGTACGATCCGCAGGGAGATGGATTTTTCACGCGAAGCGCACACTATTGAAAAATTTCGCGATAATTTCATAAAAACAGCCTGGATGTATTTCCCCCGTGTCTACTGGAAACAAACGTCACGCGGTATCCTGACCATGGAATACGTTGCGGGCGTCAAGGTTTCCGACAAGGAAAAGCTTATCGACCGGGGACTTGATGAAAAACTGATCGCCCGTCGCGGCGCTGATTCCTTTCTTGAGATGGTTCTCAGTCATGGTTTTTTTCACGGGGATCTTCATCCCGGAAATGTCCTGATCCTTCCGGATAACGTGATCTGCCTGCTTGATTACGGTATTGTGGGTCGTCTGGATGAAAGTCTCAAAACCTTCCTGACCGACATCCTGTCGGCCATTGTCAAGAGGGATATGGACGAGGTTGTGTCGCTTCTGCTCTTTGCCGGTGATATCTCGGACAACCTGGATATCCGTGCCCTGAAACGGGATCTGTTCAATTTTATCGACGGCTACTACGAAATCCCCCTCAAAGAAATCGAGGTGGGGCGCATGTTAATGGAATTTATTGAAATCATTACACTTTACAGTATCCGCATTCCAACCGATCTGATGCTGCTGGCCAAATCGCTGGTAATGATCGAAGGGATGGGGCGTACACTCGATCCGGCCTTCGATATGGTCGAGCACCTGAAACCATTCATCGTAAAGTCGCTCCGCCTTAAATACTCTCCGCTGAGGATCTCGCGTGATATCAACCAGATCCTGTTCTCGTATCTGAATCTGGCACGGAACATACCACGGGACCTGAAAGAGATCATCAATCGCATCAATCGTAACAAGTTCAAGATCGACCTGGAACATCGCGGCCTTGACAAATTTACCGCCGAGTTCGACCGCTCCATCAACCGCCTATCGACCAGTATGATCCTGGCAGCTACGATCATCGGCTCCTCGATCGTCATGCAGACTGATAAAGGGCCAAAGTTCATGGGTTTTCCGGTGCTGGCCTTTACGGGATACACCGTGGCGGGGTTTGTCGGGCTCTGGCTGGTTTACGCGATTATTCGTTCCGGGAGGATGTGAAAGGGTACTCAAATACTACCTGACAGGAGAGCTTGCACGAGCAGTATCTTGGCTATCATTGCGACCGGATAGACCGAGGCGTAACCGATATTGGGAAGGTCGTTGTCCGTCTGCTCCAGGGCATATCCGAGAACAGCCGGCTGGGTGAACAGTCCGGCAATCATGCCGGTCAGTATGCTCATCGGGATGCGGAGTAAACGATGGCCAATCCAGAGATGCAGGGCTGTTGCAACAAATGTGATGGTTGCACCGACAAAAAAGAGAGTGATCCCCCCTCCTTTGGCAAAGGTGGACAAAAAACCGTAGCCGGCCCTTGTACCGATACCGGCCAGAAAAAATACCAGTCCTATCTGGCGCAATGTCGCATTAGCACTGTACGGTAGAGTCCATATCAGCTTTCCGGTTCGTTTGATGGTGCCGAGGATGAGCGCCACAATCAGCGGGCCACCGGCAAAACCAAGCTTGAAGGTGATACCGCCGGGGAGCGGCAGCGGAATGGTTCCGAGCAGAAGTCCCAATGCAAGACCGACACTGAACGTCAGGATATCCACCTCACTGACGGCACGATAGGAATCTCCGAAAAAATCGGTAACCGCCCCCATCTGTTCGCGCGGCGCCCACACCCTGACACGGTCTCCCGGTTCAAGAGTCATATTGCCATCAGGAAGAAAATCATCGTCTCCCCGTCTGATTCTGGTGATCAGCGCCCCGAACTTCTTTCTGATACCCAGATCGCGGAGCCTGCGCCCCTCAACTTCATGATTGGAAACAAAGATCCGACGCACATCAAATTCATCATGTCTATGCGGCAACTCCTCTTTGCATCTTTCACCCATATAGCTGACGGCACGTTCCAGATCTTCGGCACTTCCGACCGTAACCACCATGTCCCCGACTTCAAAACAGTTGTCGAACTGGGCCAGAAACATCTGTTCGCGCCGTTTGATCCTGCCGAACATGACCCGCCATTCGTGCCTGTCTGCCAACTGCGACAAGGTTTCGTTCAGAGCCTCATGGCGGGTGACCAGAATGGTGCAAATCTGAAGCGGCTCGTTCGATGCCCCGAATATCTTCAGTGAACGGGCTTCTCCGGCATAATCTGTCTTCCACATTTTCTGGGCGATGGAAATGGCGCAAACAACTCCGATAACCCCCATCGGATAGGTTACTGAGTATCCGACAATCGGTTCGGACAGCAACTGATTGAGATTCTCCTTGGTGGTGATATGCTTGAGAGTCTCTAATGCTCCCGCCAGTGCCGGAGTGTTTGTAAAACTGCCGGCAAACATGCCTGCAGTCATGGTCGATTTCAGGTGGAAGAGTTTTTGCGCCAGCAAGACCAGAGACGACGCAAAAACAAGAATGGAAACAACCAGCAGATTGTTCCGTATCCCCTCTTTGCGAAGCGACGCCACAAACGAAGGGCCACTGGAGAGTCCGACCGTATAGACAAAAAGTGCCAGGCCAAGAACATATACAATCTCCGGCAGCTTCAGGTCCGGATGAATGGAGCCGATGGCAAGACCGACAAAAAGCACCGCAGCCACGCCAAGACAACTCCCACCCACTCTCAGGCGTCCGAGGGGATATCCAATGGCAGCCACCAGGAAAAGAAGCAGGAGGGGATTTTCAACAAGAAGTTTAACCATGCTATATCTCTACCTGATAAACGGAATAAGTCAAGTGAAGTATGCTAATAAACCATAAGTGATTTACTTTACTCGTACACCAGTCGCATCCCACCCAGAACGCTCTTCAATGTCCCTTCAAATTTTTCTTCCATACCATCGGATAGTATATCCAGGTAATTGATCTTCTTCCTGGGGGGGAGGATCACCTCCGGTTCCCCTTTTATGCCGGCCTGTTTTCCGGCCTCTTCAATGGCATCCTGAAGCGTTCCCAAACGGTCAACCAGTTTGATCCCCCTGGCCTGCTCGCCGGAAAGAATGCGGCCATCGGCAATCTTGCGCACCTCTTCGATCGGGAGTTTCCGACCTTCGGCAACTGCCCTGATAAACTGTTCATGTGTATTATCAATCACCGACTGCAACATGGCCCGGTCTTCAGGCGAGAACTCACGCAGAGGAGAACCGGAATCTTTATACTTGCCTGTTTTTAGCGTATATGACTTGATGCCGATCTTGTCCATCAACGCTTCTATGTTGGACAATTTCAAAATTACCCCGATGCTGGCCGTGATCGTACCCGGATTGGCATAGATTACTGTCGCAGGAGCCGAGATATAATATCCGCCGGAAGCCGCCAGACTGCCCATGGACACAATGATCTTCTTTTTAGCCGCAAATTTCCTGACCTCTTCATATATTTCCTGTGATGGAGCTACAACTCCGCCTGGAGAATCAACCCTGAGGACCACCGCTTTTATGCAATCCTGCTTCAGATAATGCCTGAGTTGCCTGATCGTCTCTTTTGAGTCGAGGATCATGCCTTTTACTTCGATCAGTCCGACTCCTTCCTTGGACGAGAGGGAAGCATCAACTCCGCCAATCAGTGTTTTGGCAATCTTTACAGAGACTGCAAACAAAACAACCAGGATAACAATAGTGACTGTTACAAGAATGAGCACTTTTTTTGACATTGGGATTCACCTTTTGATTACTTTTTGTCTTTAATGAAAATACCTCTTCTGATATAGTCGCCGGATGAAGCTGTTTGTCATCTCGGATACTCACGGCAACTTCACGCTTGCCATGAAAGCTCACTCCCTGTCAGAACAGACTGACAAAATCGTTCATCTTGGAGATGGTTGTTCTGACGCAGACCTGATGCGAGAAATTCTCGGTACAGATGTTATAGGCCTGGCCGGAAACTGCGATCTCGGCTCAAGCGCCCCGCGTGAACTGGTATGGGAATGTGAGGGTAAGAGAATATTGCTGACGCACGGGGATGCCTACGGGGTCAAGGCCGGGCTGGAAAAACTGGAGCGGCGTGCCCTGGAAATCAGAGCCGACCTGGTATTGTTCGGTCACAGCCACCTCGCCACTCAGGAACTGCACTCGGGCATTCTGTTCCTGAATCCGGGAACAATGACGAACGCCTCGCCAAACAAGAGCTATGCCCTTGTAGATGTGTCAGCGGTCGGCATAACCTCCAGCCTTCACAACATCAGCTGACCAGCTAACCTCGATGCACGGCCTCATGCCCTTTGTGAACGGCCTTTTCCAATCTGCGCCGCCTTGGCAACGTCAGTACAAAATCAACCAGTCCGGAAAATACGTACAGTAACATGAGCGAGAATGTCATGATAACCGGCTCGGAAGCCACCACAATCAGTATTACCACAGCCAGAAGCAGGAAACCGAACGGCTGACGCCTGATCAGCGCCGGGTCTTTGAATGAATAGTAACGCAAGCTGGAAACCATCAGAAAAGCAAGCAGATAGATAAGGCCGATTATAGCCAGTTTTTTATACGAACTTGGCCATCCATGGTGATTGAATAACAGTACCGTAGAGGCAACCATGCAGGCAGCAGCCGGTATGGGCAGGCCGACAAAGCGCTTGCTCTCAACAGTGTTAACCTGAACATTGAAACGAGCCAGACGCAAGGCGCCGCAAACAACGAACAAAAACGCCGCCAGCCAACCGAGCCTTCCGAATGGCTTCAGTGCCCAGGCATACATCATCAGGCCGGGTGTGACACCAAAGGCCACCAGATCGGCCAGAGAATCGAATTCAACTCCGAACTTGCTTGTGGTGCCTGTCATGCGGGCCACCTTGCCATCCAGTCCGTCACAAACAGCGGCAATAAAAATCCAGACCGCCGCCTCACTGAAATTACTGTTCAGAGTGGACACCATACTGTAAAAACCGGCAAAAAGGCTGCCAGCCGTTATCAGATTTGGCAGAATGTAAATACCGCGCTTGATGCTTTCACCTTTTTCGGTCTGATTTTCAATTACTTCATAACTCACGTGGCATTTTCCCTGTGTGACCGATTTTTGCAAGGACGGTTTCACCTGCTACGGCCATGTCACCTACGTTGACCAAAGGTTCCACATCAACCGGCAGATATACATCCAACCGTGATCCGAAGCGAATCATTCCGTAACGCTCACCCCTCTTAAGCCGATCGCCCATGCGGGCGTAACAGACTATGCGGCGTGCAATCAGGCCGGCGATCTGTACGAAAGCCATCCGTGTCCCGTTCGAGACTTCAAGTACAATACCGTTACGCTCGTTCTCGCATGAAGCGCGGCTATCACGAGCATCAAAAAATTTACCTTGGTGATAGAATGCATCAACCACTGTCCCATCAAATGGAACCCTGTTTACATGAACGCTGAAGACCGACATGAAGATACTGATTTTAAGTGATGGCACGCCCAAAGGAGTTTCCGAAACCCGCTCGACAATTACCACTTTTCCATCAGCCGGGGAAACCACGGCCTGAGCATCCGCAGGGGGGGTCCTCTCCGGATTGCGAAAAAAATAGAGCACAAACAGAGTCAACACACAAGAAACAGTGGCAGGAACTGTCAGCACGAAAGAGTCAAGTTTCCATGCCGAAAAAACCAGAAAGATTGTCAATCCGGCGGAACAGAAGATGAAAGGGTAGCCTTCTCTGGCAAAGGGGGATGAATTGATCATGAACCTTCCAAAACAAGATAAACCGGATATGTACATATTAAAGCGAAAACACCCCTTTCCCAAGAGGGAAAGGGGTGTCGAAAGACACGTTACTTTTCTTAGTTCTTGGTTTTATCAACGATCTTATTTTTGCCGATCCAAGGCATCATGGCACGCAGTCTGGCGCCAACCTCCTCAATCTGGTGTTCGGCCCCCCGGCGGCGCAGCGCATTGAATACAGGTTTGTTAGCCTTGTTTTCCAGAATCCATTCACGGGCAAATTCGCCGGTTTGAATTTCATCCAGTATTTTCTTCATCTCCCATTTTGTATCTTCCGTTACAATCCGGGGACCGCGCGTCAGGTCACCAAATTCAGCCGTATTCGAGATGGAATAACGCATGGTCGCAATGCCGCCTTCATACATCAGGTCCACGATAAGCTTAAGCTCATGGAGGCACTCAAAATAGGCCATCTCCGGAGCATAACCAGCCTCGACAAGAGTTTCATATCCTGCCAGAACCAGAGCCGTTGCGCCACCACAGAGCACGGCCTGCTCTCCGAACAGATCGGTCTCAGTTTCTTCGCGGAAAGATGTTTCGATAACCCCGGCACGGGCCGACCCAATGCCGGCTGCGTATGCAAGAGCGATTTCGCGGCTGTTACCTGACGGATCCTGGTGAATCGCAATCAGAGCAGGAACCCCGCCGCCTGCCTCATACTGGCTTCTGACAAGATGTCCCGGGCCTTTGGGTGCTACCATGAACACATTGATATCGCTCCTCGGAACTATCTGGCCGTAATGGATGTTGAAACCGTGGGCAAACATCACGTATGCGCCCTTTTTCAGATTCGGAGCTATGGAGGCAGCATAGATATCCCCCTGTAATTCGTCAGGAAGCAGTATGACAACCACATCGGCCTTGGCAACTGCAGATGCGGCATCTGAAACCTTAAAACCCGCTTTTTCTGCTTTAATGTAGTTGTCGGATTCTGGGAGTTCGCCAACAATTACCTCAAGTCCACTCTGCTTGAGATTGTATGCGTGAGCATGCCCCTGGCTGCCATAGCCAATAATGGCAATTTTCTTTTTCTTCAATGGAGCAATTTTGCAGTCCTTCTCATAAAAAATCTTCATAGCAGAGGGTCTCCTTTTACGTACGTTTATTGTCCTGATCTCAGGTTTAAAATATCAGCCAAAAATACTATATTGCTCTGATTGTGTCAATCTGAATCGGGCAAACCCGGACAAATTGTTTCCGGTGTAGTCTGCGTCCGGATGACACCGGAGTTGCTATCCCTTCCACCCTTTGGCGCCGCGGCCAATGGCAACCGAACCGGTACGCACCAGTTCTTTAAGGCCAAGAGGGCGAAGCAGTTCCAGAATTGCATCAATTTTAAGTGGATTGCCGGTTGCCTCAATTGTGTAAGATTTCGGAGTGACGTCAATAATCTTGGCGCGGAAGATATCGACTATCCGCAGCACCTCGGCCCGGCTTTCGTCCTCTGCAGTGACCTTGATCAGCGCCAATTCCCTGTCTATGGCACTGCCATCAGTAAAATCGATTACCTTGAGTACATCAATCAGCTTGTTAAGCTGTTTATTGATCTGTTCCAGAATTTTATCGTCACCGCGCGTGACGATGGTCATCCGGGAGAGCCCTTCCTCATTGGTGGGGGCTACCGAGAGCGAATCGATGTTGAAACCGCGACCGGAAAAAAGATTTGCGACCCGGGAGAGCACACCGAACTCGTTTTCAACCAGAACTGATATTGTGTGTTGCATGGCGGTCTCTCTCCTTATGCGTTCAGTACCATTTCATTTAACGAAGCACCTGCCGGAACCATCGGCAGTACTTTTTCCTCGCGGGCGATCTTGAATTCCATGATCACCGGTCCTTTCTCCTTGAAGGCCTGTTTGATGACCTTCTCAACTTCGTTGGGCTTGGCAGTGCTGAACCCTTTTGCACCGTATGCCTCGGCCAGTTTTACGAAATCGATCGGCAGTTCCATGCAGGTCTGGGAGTAGCGCTTGTCAAAGAAAAGCTCCTGCCACTGGCGAACCATGCCGAGAAAGTTGTTGTTAAGTATGACGATTTTTACCGGCAGTTTGTTCTGCACCAGAGTTGCCATCTCCTGAATATTCATCTGCACGCCGCCGTCGCCGCAGATAGTTATCACCTGACGACCGGGATACGCTGCCTGAGCGCCCATGGCGGCAGGCAGACCGTAACCCATGGTGCCCAACCCTCCTGATGTCAGCAGTGTGCGGGGACGGTTGAACCGGAAGAACTGGGCGGTCCACATCTGGTGTTGTCCAACGTCAGTTGAAATAATGGCATCGTCGTCGGACAATTCACGCAACTTCTGGATAACGAACTGCGGTTTGATGATCGAGCTGCTGTTTTTGTAACTGAGCGGGTGTTTTACTTTCCATCCGGCAATTTCCTCGTGCCAGGGAACAAGGGAGGCACTATATTCGGTAACCTTGTCCTTCACCTTATCTGCTTGTTTGATCATCTTATCCAGGACGTCCCTGACATCTCCTACAATCGGAAGATCTACCCGGACATTCTTCTTGATTGAAGTCGGGTCTACGTCAACATGAATGATTTTGGCATGAGGCGCGAACGTGGCAAGTTTCCCTGTCACCCGGTCGTCAAAGCGGGAGCCGACTGCAATAATAATATCAGAGTGGGTCATAGCCATATTGGCACAATAGGCGCCGTGCATTCCGAGCATACCGAGCGAAAGCGGGTCATCTCCGGGGAATGACCCGAGACCCATCAGGGTGGTGGTGACCGGAACACCCAGTCGGTGAGCCAATGCCGTCAACTGATCAGCCGCATCTCCCAGCACAACGCCGCCGCCTACATACAGCACCGGCTTGTGCGACTCCAAGATCATTCTGAAAGCCTTTTCCACCTGCCGGGGATGACCCTCCAAATTTGGTTTGTAGCTACGGATTTCAACCGTTTCCGGATAAACGAACTCAGTCTGGGCTACCTGAATATCCTTCGGAAAGTCAACCAGAACCGGGCCAGGACGTCCTGTGCGGGCAATAAAAAAGGCTTTCTTCATAATCATGGCGATATCCCTGACGTCCCTGATCAGGAAACTGTGTTTGGTACAGGGCCGGGTAATTCCTATAATATCAACCTCCTGAAAAGCATCGTTACCGATCAGGGGTGTCGGTACCTGGCCGGTAACAATTACCATCGGGATGGAGTCCATATAGGCAGTGGCAATGCCGGTCACGGTATTGGTAGCGCCTGGTCCGGAGGTGGCGATGGCAACGCCGACCTTGCCGGTTGCCCGGGCATAGCCGTCAGCAGCATGTGTACCGGCCTGCTCGTGTCTTGGCAGTATATGACGGATCTCTTTGAAGCTGAAAAGCTCATCATAAATGTTGATGACGGTGCCACCAGGGTAGCCGAAAACAGTATCTACGCCCTCTTTTTTAAGACATTCCAGCATTATGCGTGCGCCATTCATTTTCATGAATTACCTCTATGATTGAATTATGTATCTGATTCTAGCCAGCTGTGGTAATCGCGCCGGTGTGGGCTGATGTGACAGCTTTGGCATAACGCGCCAGCCAGCCGCTCTTGATCTTCGACTCGGGTGCGCACCACGCAGAGCGGCGTATTTCCAGTGTAGCGTCATCCACCAGCAATTCCAGTTTCCTGGCAGGAATATCAAGCCGTATCCTGTCACCCTCTTCCACCAAAGCGATCGGACCGCCTTCAGCCGCTTCTGGTGAGATATGTACGATGCAGGGACCGCGTGTACCGCCCGAGAATCGCCCGTCGGTGATGAGCGCTACAGAATCACCCAGCCCCATACCCATTATTGCTGCGGTCGGAGCCAGCATCTCACGCATTCCGGGGCCGCCTTTGGGCCCTTCGTAGCGGATGACAACCACATCGCCTGAAGTGATCCTGCCATCCATGATGGCCGCCATGGCCAACTCCTCAGCATCAAAGCAGCGGGCGATACCTTCAAATATCATCATCTGTGATGAAACACCGGATTGTTTAACCACTGATCCCTTGGGAGCGATATTACCATACAGGACGGCGATACCCCCCTCTTTCTTGATCGGATTGTCGAGTGAATGTATGACTTCTTCATCCACGTTCTGAATGCTTTCGGCCAACTGGTATGTAGTCAGGCCGAAGAGCGTCTGTACATCATTAATCTTGTTGCCCAACTGCTTGAAAACTCCACTTACACCGCCGGCAATATCCAAATCCTCCATGAAATGTTCACCGGCCGGATTCATGGAAGCCAGTTGCGGCGTATCCTTGCCGAGGGTATCGAATAATTCCAGCGGCAGGTCTACGCCGGCCTCATGGGCAATGGCCAAAAGGTGCAGCACGGTGTTGGAAGAACCGCCCAGCGCCAGATCGACACGTATGGCGTTCTCAAAGGCAGCGCGTGTCATGATGCTGCGCGGAGTGATGTTATTCAGGACCAGGTCAACAATCTTTTCACCGGAAGCGAAGGCAATGCGACGCTTCATGGCAGAAACCGCCAGGGCGGTCCCGCAACGAGGCAGGCTCATACCCATCGTCTCGGTAAGGATCGCCATTGTGTTGGCGGTGAAGAGTCCCTGACAGGAGCCCATCCCGGGACATGCATTATCTTCGCAGACCTGCAGTTCTTTATCACTGATCACCCCGGCCCTGTAACGGGCCATGGCTTCAAACGTATCGGAGACAAAGGAAAACTTGCGACCGGCCTGGCCGCGGCCACTCAGCATCGGGCCTGCAGTTACAACGATACAGGGGATATCCAGCCGGGCAGCCGCCATCAGCATACCGGGCGTGATCTTGTCGCAGTTAGTAAGCAGTACCAGACCGTCCAGCCGATGCGCCTCAGCCACTGATTCAACCATATCTGCTATGAGTTCGCGGGTTGGCAGAGAGTAGTGCATCCCTTTATGGCCCATAGCTATCCCGTCACAAACTCCCGGAATACCGAAGAAAAAGGCATAGCCACCCCCGGAGTGGACACCCTTTTCAATATAACGCTCCAGATCGCGCATGCCTACGTGACCCGGAATCAAATCGGTAAAACTGGTGGCCACGCCGATGAACGGCTTATCCATCTGACTCTGGGGCACTCCGGTTCCTTTTAATAACGCCCTGTGAGGGGTACGTTCCAAGCCCTGTTTAATCAAATCGCTGCGCATATCCAGGTGTGTCCTTTTCGCTCAATAGAATGTTTAACACCACCAGAAAGCCGATTGACGGGCCAATGGTGGGGCGCTAAGATAATGCATTAACCGGAATGTGTCAATCGGAATGCAGAGGAAGGTTCCGTGTCCGGATGGTTAAACCTTTCAAAAAATTTCTGAGAAACTGATCGCCGCACTCTTTGAAATTCTTGTGCTCCTTACTCCTGAAAAGGGCACTAAGCTCGGATTTTGAAATATCGATAGTGACGAGTTTCATGATCGCCATCATATCCTCTTCCTTCAATGCCATCGCAATCCTCAACTTTTTCAGAATTGAGTTATTTGTCAGTACCATGTCGGCTTTTGCAGCATGCCCGGCCGCAGACTCCCGCTCTCCTCTTTTGTATATGATCAGGCCATCCAGAAAATGCCTCAGCAGATTACTACTGCAATCGAGATAGCCTGCTTCGTCCTCTTTTTTCAGGAGTCCCTGCAATGCAGACAGTTCAATGCCATGACCCGACAGGTTGAAGATAGCAATCATTTTATTATCACTGATATCCAGTGCATAGCGAATTCTGCGCATTATGTCGTTATTCGTCACGGGAAACTCCCGGCACCTGCAGACTGTCGGCAGGCGCAGGAATCAGTCTGATACGGTCTCTTGCCATCAGTTCGACGATGTTTCGATATAATTCATCTCCGTCCCTGCCGGTCACCTTTTTTTTATTAACAGTTGCGGTGGGAGTTTCACGGCAAGCACCGCACTGCTTGATGCAATCCTTGACCTTGATATTCAGATCGGGAAATTCTTCCGACAGTCGTCTGAACACCTTCCCCTTACCTTTGTTCTGCTCGCAGAATCGAATTTTCATGGATGAGCCTACACCACCAGCGGAGATCCCGCCGGTGCTACGAAAACACGTTGTCCCATTTCACCATCAATCATCAGAATGCCGTACCCGTTGTCACCAACCAGCTTGAGTTTTGCGATCAGATCCCGATCGTTGTTCTCTTCCTCGATCTGCTCAGTGACAAACCACTGCAGATATATCAGGGTGGCATGATCTTTCTCCTGCATGGCCTGTTCGCTTAAGTTGTTGATACATGACGTGATCATCTGTTCATGGGCCAGAGTTTTCTGCATCATCTCCAGCAGGGAGGAGTATGTGTTGGGCACAGCCTCGCTGGCAGCAATGGAAATGACTACACCTTGATCAGTCAGGTAGGTATAGAATTTGATAAAGTGTATCATCTCTTCACGGTACTGCACAAAAAACCAGTTGGCAGCGCCTTTCAGTCCCATTTCATTGGCGCAGGACGACATGGCAAGATACAGATTTGCAGAGCAGAGTTCCAGGTTCATATGACTGTTGAGTGCGTCCGACATTTTTTTGCTGATCATGTTAGTATGACCTCCATATTTTAATGTACCTGATTTATGTAGCATACTATAAACGCCATAATCATACTTGTAAATACAATCTGATTACCATATGTTTATGGTCGAACTTATCCGGCATGCCTGAAAAATTGACATGCGCGCCTGCCGTGTCAGGCGGCATAGCCAGAAAACATGAGGCTTTTCATGACCCGTGCAGAATATGCTGTAGATAAATTGCATATGCTGATGGAATTTTCCGCCATCATAAATTCTTCTCTGAATTCATCCCAGGTGCGTGAACGCGCAATTCAGGCTGCTTCCAAGCTTCTGGATGCTGATGCCGGCAGCCTGCTGCTGGTTGATCCGATAACCGGCGAGCTTTTTTTCGAGGTTGCTACCGGCGAAAAAGGTGAGAAACTCAAGGAGATACGCCTTAAGATCGGCGAAGGAATTGCCGGATGGGTGGCAATGAGCGGTGAGTCTGTAATAACTAATGATGTCCAGCACGATCCGAGGTTCTTCCGGGGAGCTGACAGGGCAATTGATTATCAGACTCTCAGCATGGTGGCGGTCCCGCTAAAAATGGGCGCCAATATTATCGGAGTGTTACAGGCTATCAACAAGTGTGATAATAATTTCACCATGGAAGACCGGGATATGTTGTTGTCACTGGCTCACCAGGTTGCTCCGGCAATCGAAAATGCACGCATGTATGAAATACAGCGGGAAACATTTTACGGGATCAGCATGGCTCTGTCAGAGGCGTTGGAAAAGCGCGACTATTACACCGGCGGACATACCAATCGGGTCAGCACATACTGCATGGCAATAGCCGGCCGTCTCAACCTGAAAGAGAAAGAGATGGAATCGCTGTGGCTGGCCTCGATACTGCACGATGTGGGAAAAATAGGAGTAGAGGACAAGGTGCTGCAGAAGCCGGGACGGCTTGACGATGAAGAGTTCAAGGCCATGAGCCTTCATGCACAGTACGGCTCCGAGATATTAAGTCATATCAGGAGCCTCTGGGCGGTTATTCCGGGTGTGCGCAGCCATCATGAACAGTATGACGGCTGCGGTTACCCGGACGGATTGAAGGGGAATGAAATCCCGCTCATCGCCCGTATCATATCCGTAGCCGACGCCTTTGACGCCATGACGTCCGACCGACCCTACCGTAAAGCACTGTCTGATAAACAGGGCTTTGCAGAGTTGATTCGATGCAGGGGAAAGCAGTTTGACCCGGATATTGTCGATGCTTTTCTGGCCGTCTCCAAACAGTTATAATGTGCCGGAGGAACGGCGTGAAGTGTGACGACGCGACAATTGCAGTACCGCGCAACACCCGATCAGGAACATGGGAAAACTGAGTAATTGGCCCATTGAGAAAAATCCCATCAAAAAACCGAGATGGTCATCCGGTTGTCGGAAAAACTCAACGATAAAGCGGAACAGGCCATATCCTGCAACAAATGTCCAGCCCGCCACCCCGGTAAACGGCAATCTTCGGGAAACAACCCGAATAATTACAAACAGCACCAGCCCCTCAAGAAAAGCCTCGTACAGCTGTGATGGATGACGCGGCTCATTGCCGCCGCCCGGAAATACCATGCCCCAGGGCGCATCGGTCGGTCGTCCATACAGTTCGCCGTTGATGAAGTTCCCTATTCTGCCCAGTCCCAGTCCCACCGGCGCACAAAGCGCCGCTATGTCGATCAGCGTGAAAAAAGGAATCTGCTTGCGGCGGGAATAAATAACAAAGGCGATGATGACACCCAGAAAACCGCCGTGAAAGGACATGCCCCCTTCCCAGACGGCGAGAACCTGCAGCGGGTGAGTCAGATAGAATGAGAGCTTGTAGAAAAGAATGTAGCCGAGCCGCCCGCCCAGTACGACACCCATGGCGCCGCAGAACACCAGATCAGCGACATCATCGGTTGTCAAAGGGAGTTGTTTGCACCTGACTTCAGAGCGGATTATGAAGTAGGTAGAGATAAATGCCAGAACGTACATCAGCCCGTACCAGCGGAACTGGAGCGGGCCGAGGCGTAAAATGACCGGGTCGATGTGAGGAAATTGCATGGAGTGTAGCGCCTTCAGATCCCGCAGCCGCAATTACGCGGACAACTTCCCACCCGCATGTGCACCGCTCTGATAAAGGTGGCGTCGGTCGCGGTCCTGATCTCTTCAACGACGTTATCGGGTACAGCCGAATCAAGCGAGAGAATGACCATGGCCTCACCTTTTTTCACGCTGCGTCCCAGATTCATGGCGGCGATGTTGATGTCGTGCTGGCCCATGATGGTGCCGATTCTTCCTATCATGCCAGGACGGTCCTCGTAATGCAGCATCAGCATATGCTCTGCGGGGCTGAAATCCATTGAGTAGTCCCGTAAACGGACAATTCGCGGGGCGCCTTCGAAGAGTGTGCCGGAAATCAGTCTCCGGGTCCCTCCGGCTTCGATGATCAGAGTGATCACATTGGAGAAGGCATCGGCATGTGTCGATTTGGTCTCTTCCACCGTGATGCCCATCTGCTCGGCAATCAGAGAGGCATTTACCATGTTGACATCCTGATCGACCATCCGGTTCAGGAGTGCGGACAGGCCGCAGACGGTCAGAGGAGAACAGTCATAATGGGCAATGCTGCCGGCAAAGCCGAAGATGACTTTTTCCAGATTGTGCTCAACCAGCTGGATACCAAAATCACACATCACGCTCATCAGGTTCAGGAACGGGCGCATCTGGTCCATCAGGGCCAGGTCAAATCTCGGGATGTTGACGGCATTCTCCAGAGGAAGGTCATCAAGATAGTTAAGGATCTCCCTGGAGACGTCGATTGCCACGTTGACCTGCGCTTCGAAGGTATTTGCTCCCAGATGCGGTGTCACCACCAGATTTTTGTGACCGATTAGTTTATTGAGGAGATCAGTTGCAGGCGGCTCCTGGCTCCAGACATCAATCGCACCTCCGATCACCTTGCCGGACTCGAGATTGTTCAGCAGAGCCTGTTCGTCAATGATACCGCCCCGGGCCACATTCAGGATTATAACACCACTCTTCATAAGTCCGAACTCGCGGAGACCTACCATACCCCTGGTTTCTTCGTTAAGCGGAGTGTGGACAGTGATGATGTCGCAGTTTTTGTAGATCTCGTCGTGAGAAACAAGTTTGACTCCCAGGTCATGGGCTCGTTTTACGGCAATATAAGGGTCACAGGCCAGCACTTCGCATTCAAAAGCTTTCAGACGGGTAGCCACACGGCCGCCGACCTTGCCCAGGCCGATGACGCCGGCTGTTTTTCCTTTTAGTTCGTGTCCGGTAAAGGGCGCCCGTTTCCATTCTCCGGACTTCAGACTGGCGTTGGCTGTAGTGACGTTGCGGCAGAAAGAAAGCAGGAGTGCCATGGTGTGTTCGGCGGCGCTGTTGGTGTTGCCGAAAGGAGCATTGACTACGATCACCCCCTTCGAGCTGGCGTAGTCAACGTCAACATTGTCGATACCCACCCCGGCGCGTGCCACGATTTTCAATTTTTTGGCCGCATCCAGCAGATCCCGGTCAACCTGGGTTCCGCTGCGTGTGATGATAGCGTCATAGTCGCCTATGATTGTCAGCAATTGATCTTTTTTCAATCCCAGCTTCACATCCAGCTGAATGCGCGGTTCCTGGGTCAGGAGGGCCAACCCCTCAGGCGAGACTTCATCAGTAACAATTATCTTCATTGCAGATCTCCGGTTTCAAGGTAGTTTGTCCGGGCATACTAGCCCCGCCTGCAAAAAAAAGCAAGCACGGCCACTGGTAATGGTGGTATACATTCTCAACATGGAACCCTTCAATATTGTACTCATAGAACCTGAGATTCCCCCGAATACAGGCAACATAGCCCGTCTCTGCGCCGCTACCGGTGCACTCCTGCACCTTGTGGGACCGCTCGGATTTTCGATGGACGATCGCTATCTGAAAAGGGCCGGGCTTGACTACTGGGAGTTTGTCGTCCTCCGGCAATGGCCTGATCTGGCTGCGTTGCATTCGTCTGCTCCTGCAGGGCGCTTCTTTTATCTCAGCACCAAGGTTACCCGGAGCTATCTTGAAGCCGGTTTCAAGCCGGGTGATTATATCGTTTTCGGTAAAGAAACCAGAGGATTGCCGGAAGAACTATTGCGGGCCAACCCGGAAAGATCCATCACCATTCCGATGCCGGCGGAAAAGGTGCGCAGCCTGAACCTGTCCACCTCTGTCGGGATTGTACTGTATGAGGCTCTGCGACAGACAGGGGGACTTACGTAATGCTGATCAGGGCAGTCATATGGATGAATCTGGCGCTCATTTTCTACACCTGGGCAGTTTTCAGCGGTCGCAAACAGGGACTTCGCCCGAAACACCTGGCGATTTTCGGGGTCGGCCTGGCATGCGATTTTCTCGGTACTGACCAGATGAACCTGGTCGCCCGGATGTACGGTAAAGCGCCGGAGTGGCACAATATTACCGGTATTGTTTCGCTGACAGGCATGGGATTTCATTTTCTTCTGGCATTGATCGCATCACTGCTGCATCGCGCGGAAGCCGTCAACGTTCTGTTTCACCGTGTCAGTCTGACAATCTACGGTTGCTGGCTGATTGCGTTTGTCAGCGGCGCTTTTTGGGGGATATCAAGAGCGTAGATCTGCCCTGTACGTTTCCCGTTTCGATCAGATCCATATTCAACATAATTGCTGTGTCTTCACGGAGGGAATGAGCTCTCTGATTCTTTTCAAAAGTACAAACGGCAGGATCGGTTTCACGTATATCTCGGCATTTGCGTCAAGTTCTCCCTCGCGCTTGATGATCTCGTCAAGCACAGCTGGAGAGATACCAATACCGGTGTCTCGTACTGTTATTCGGACAAGCATCGTGCCATCGTACTGTTCAAGGTGGTTTACCGAGATGGTGATGTTTCCCTTTGCCGTGAACTTTACCGCGTTACCAATCAGGTTGAGAAGAATCTGTTTGACCCGCAACTGGTCTCCTACCAGAATGGGGGGACCTCTTTGGCAAAATCGACATTCAAGACCAGCTCTTTTTCACGTGCCGTAAATTTCATTACTAAATGGAGTGGGTGGGAGAGTGGTTTCTGATTAACCGTACCGAGGATGATATGGCAGAAATGGCGCACGTGGCAGGGATTCCTTGTGAAACGCTCTCTTTTGATCGTGACTCCACAGGAATTCAGTTGTTTATGACGGTACTCAAGGAGTGAGTGGATAAATCATGTTGCACCTCGTTTCAAAGGTAGTCCGTTATTTCAACGCCGTATGCATCGCAAATTCGCCTGATCGTTTCAGGCGGGATGACTATCTTGAGGAACGATCCGCTCCGCCTCTGTGGCGGGAGGTGTCATTTTTATCCCTTCCCCGGAACATGAGCCGCAGAGGAACACCATCAAAGCCGAAAGCTTCGCGGAATTTGTTGATCAGGTAGCGCTCGTAGGAATAATGGATGTTGTCGGGCTGGTTGGTAAAAATAACAAAGGCGGGCGGGCGTGTGGCGACCTGGGTGGCAAAGTAGAATTTGACCCTGCGTCCGTGAGACAGGGGAGCATGATGAGAGGCTGTAGCTTCGTTGAACACCTGGACAAGCTGTGACGTGGAGACACGACGGCAGAACTGCGCCATGACATTATCCACGGTTGTAATGATCTTGCCGGTGCGTTGACCGGTTCTGGCGGAAACACAGACGATCGGAGCGTATGCCAGATATTTGAATCCGTCCCTGATTTTTTCGATATAGATACCAAGCGTGGCGTTATCCTTTTCAATGACATCCCACTTGTTGATAACAAAAACGCACCCTTTGCCGGCCTCATGGATATAGCCGGCAATGCGTTCGTCCTGTTCCGTCACCCCCTCTTCAGCGTCGATTACCATCAGCACGACATCGGCCCGCTCAATACTGCGCAGTGCGTCGCACACACTGTATTTTTCAAGCTTCTCCGTTGTTTTTCCCTTGCGCCTGATACCGGCCGTATCAATCAGCATGTAAGGTTTTTTGTTGCAGATAAAGGGTGTGTCCACTGAATCGCGCGTTGTTCCGGCGGTCGGATTGGCAACGACCCGCTCGAAACCGAGCAGGCGATTAACCAGCGACGATTTGCCGACATTCGGGCGTCCGACCACGGCGATACGGGTGATATTCTCTTCAACGTCGTCATCCATGTCAGGCGGAAATGCCTCAAGGATATGTTCAACCAGATCGATGACTCCGCGATTGTGTTCAGCGGAAATGGTGTACAGTTCTCCAACGCCGAGGGCGTAGAACTCTGCCGCTTCATTCTCCAGCTTGTCGCCATCAACCTTGTTGACGACATGAAACACCGGCTTGCCGACACTGCGCAGCATGCCGGCCACCTCTGTATCAGCCGGTGTCAGTCCGCTTCTGGCATCCATCATGAAGATGATGACATCCGCCTCATCCATGGCCAGGCGGGACTGCTCCCGCATCTGCTGCAACAGAAGATTCTCGGTCACCGGCTCGAATCCGCCGGTGTCGATCAGGATGAAAGGCTTGTCAAAGCGGGTGATGGCGGCATAATTGCGATCACGTGTCACTCCGGGGGTATCGTCGACGATGGCGCGGCGATGTCCGAGCAGGCGGTTGAAAAGGGTTGATTTGCCCACATTGGGACGGCCGACTATGGCTACTAAAGGTTTCATTCGGGTTCCTGACTATTCCGGCAGCAGCGTAAACGCCGGGCAGTGTTTCGGTTTTATAACCGAGAAGTGGCGGCGGTCCGTCGTCATGACCGCCGTTATGTTAAGCCGTTCCGCCACCGCGACCAGCGAAGCGTCCGCCAGACCTGTCCGAAGATCCGGGTAGGTATTCATCACATCAACGGCACGACTCATATCTTCCTCGTTCACCTGTTCAAGCCGCAGGGCCCGATTGATTATTGATGTGATAAAGGCGATTTCGGCCTGTGGCGAAAGATGTGTCTGCAAGAGATAACATGCTTCGGGTACGACGGTTGAAGGGATTATAAGTGCACCTTTAAAGTTCTGCACGAACGTACAGGCGCGAAGATGCCATGAGTCGGACCGGTCGGCAAGAGCGTAGACGATGCCGGTATCGATCAGAACCGGGGCGATTGAAATTATTTTTGCCACAACAACTCCTCGTGCCGTTCCGCTATATCGGATTCACCACTTTCACCGATCGCAACAAACGATAACTCTACCGCCTGATCCTGCCTGTGCATGGCCACGTAACTGACCAGTGCTTCGCGAACAACGGTGGCAACACTCGTTTTCTGCTGCCTGGCAAGGCTCTTGACTTCATCCAGCAGATAATCATCGGCAAATATGGTTGTCCGCTTCATAGTCACACCTCCATTGCACGTATGATATATGATGTATGACTGAACCGTCAAGGGAATATCGTTTCGTAATAAAGGGGAGAGTTTCGACTATAGATTGCAATTGACTGAGCATGGTGGAGTGATATAACTGTTTCAGCACAGTATGATAATCTGGAGGTTTTATATTTATGAGAATCCTGATTGTAGATGATGAGCAATTCAGCAGAGTCATGCTTTCAGATTTGCTTGGGGAGTATGGCCAATGTGATATGGCAGCCAACGGGTATGAGGCTATTGATGCATTTATGCGTGCGCGTGCCGAAGGCGCCCCCTATGATCTTATCTGCCTGGATATTATCATGCCCGAAATGGATGGCCAGCAGGTGCTCAAACAGATCAGGTCTATCGAGGCAAGAGACTCGGTACATGGCATTGACGCCGTGCGTGTGCTTGTTGTCTCTGCCATGAGTGATCTGGAACATATCATGATGTCGTTCGATTCCAGGTATGAGGCCTATATGATGAAACCGGTCGATCGCCAGCAGCTGGTTGAGCATCTTGCATTATTGGGGTTTAACGCATGACATGCAAGTATATGTATTCGTTTAATATATTTTAAAAAACCGGCGTCAAGCCGAAAAGGAATTGATTTTATGTCGAAACAGCCCAGATTATTTGTAGATAATTACAAACCTATTGCTACGGAATCTCTGCTAGTCGGCAATTTCCCTCCAATCGAATTGTATCTGAGGCGTGGTTACGATAACTTTACCCTCTATAAACCGGATCATGTTGAATTGAAAGTCAGAGACACTGATCGTTTCAAAAACAATCATATTGAATTTGTTTATATAAATGCGGATGATTCAGAGATGTTTAACGAATATCTTGAAAAACATGTTCGTTCAATACTTCTGAGGGGCGATGTGAAATCTGAAACAAAGGAATTCATTCTTTCGATAGTATTATTCAATTATCTTTTTGAAGTGTATAGTCAGACCGAGCGGATCGGAGATGTAACACGATGCAGGCAGATTATTGAGACGCTGAGTACCTATCTGTTTAATAAGGGATGTCTGAAACGTTCTCTGACTAAAATACTTGATGGCAGCTTTCAAATATTCGCTCATAGTATTGATGTGACCGTTCTTGCAATCCTTGCGCACAAGTCGATCCTGGATCTGCATCGTGACGAACTTCTGGAAGTGGGGGTGGGAGCGATGTTCCATGATATCGGCATCATATTTCTCACAAGCAACTCTATTAAAGATGCCTCCCCCGCTACAGACACAGATTATACGAGAATCAAGATGCACCCCCAGATGGGGTACAATTTACTGTTTCCTTTATGGGGCAAGAAAGATGGAGTTGCGCTTGACATTGTTCGATATCACCAGGAAAAATACGATGGCAGCGGCTATCCGTTTCATCTTGTAGCTGAGCGAATCCCCATAAGTGCCCAGATTGTATCAATATGTGATGTCTATAGTTCATTGACCACAGACCGTCCGTTCCGCAAAGCATCCACTCCCGAGTATGCATTAAAGATTATGGAGAGCGAGTCCCATGTCTTCAATCCGGATTACCTGCATGCCTTTAAATCGATGATTCTCCAGGAGTGATCACATTCGTCCTTGTGCAGTTTCGTAAACCTGATTTTTATCTCTTTTCCCCACCGCAATTATCGTCACAAAAAGGATATCTTCTTCTATGCGATAGACCAGACAATATCCCATCCCTTTCAATTTGATCTTGTAGCAATCGGTCATACCGGATAAAGCCGCAGATGGAACTCGTGGATTCTGAAGCCGTTCCGCCAGTTTTTTCTTTAAAGGATTCCGAATACTGCCGTCAAGCTTTTGCCATTCGGCCAATGCCAGCACATGAAAGCGCAACTTATAACTCATCAAGTTTTACCTCGACGAATGGCCCGTCAGATCGTTCACGCACCAGCTTTGAATCTTCAAGATCCTCCACGTATGCAATAAGACGTTCATAATATCCTGCGGGAACAAGGTAGGCCTCCGGCCGGTTATGGTTCATAACCGCCACCGGCTCATCATCCGCCTGCTTGAGGATGGCTGCAAAATTCCTTTTCAGCTCTGTAACGCTGGTACTCATTGTGGCAAGAATCGTATTCATAAACCGCCCCATATCTACTTAGATGTTTATATCAGCATCGAATATAGCATCAAATTGATTGAAATCCAAAATAAAAGGGACACTCTACCTCTTGCCCCACACACTCAGCAGAGCAGGCAGGAACGCCAGAAAGACCGCCACGCTGGCCACCATCCCCAGCGACATGACCGCACCGATACTGAAGACCCCCTGGTGGTGGGCCACCATCAATGCGCCGAAGCTGAACAGAATTGTCAGCGCGTTCAGTACGACGCCGATACCGGCGCTGCGGGTTGCTACCTGGGCCGGGGTCTCGCTCCCCTGGCGATAGCGGTTGATGATATAGATGGCCGAGTCGATGCCCACTCCCAGAATCAGCGGCAGCACGATGATATTGGCCGAATTGAAATATACCCCCATCAGCCGCATCCCCCCGACCATCAGCAGCAGACCTGCCACCAGCGGCAGCGTACCGAGCAGCGCATAGCGGATGCTCCTGAAGTTGATCAGAAGTATCGCGGCGATGCCGGCAAAGGCGTACATAAAAGCCTTCAGATAGGAATCGCGCAGCACGGTGAGCGATTCGAACACCATGACCGGCTCGCCGGTGGCGTTTGGAAAAACACTCTTGACCTGGCTGACAAATTCCTGCAGCGGCTCATGCTCAAAGATTTCGCGTCTGGCAGCTACCTGCAGCAGCAGTTTGCCGCTTGTACCCACAAAGCGCCGCATCAGTTGCGCAGGAACATCGGACTCGTGTATCGCAACAGCTTCCAGGCTCTCTTTAAGCATCTTCAGCTTGTCGGGCAGTTCGGCAAACATGCCACCCTGAAACTCCCGCAGCATCCCCAGGGCGTTCTTGTCTTTTTCCTTTTCCAATGTTTTGAAGAAGGAGTCAAGTGTAGCCAGAAAGGCGCCGACCGGCCTGGCCTCCTGCGCTTTCTGCGCCTCAAGCGCCCGTGTCAGCCTTTCCACCCGGTCGCGAAAATTTTCAAAGACAGCCGGGAGCGCCATCACTTGAAGGTTTTCCTCGTAGGGCGCCGGTTTGACATCCGCCATGACGGCTCTCAATGCAGCCAGTTCGGCCAGTTTTTCGGACTGCTGTTCCGGCACGAAACTGAGCGGACTGACGACATGGTCCACGGCCGGCAGTTTCTCAAGGCGTTCAGTCAAACGTTGCGCTTCAGCTTTGTCTCTGGCGGTAACAACGGCGAAATAACCGGAATTTTCCCTGCTGCGCATCAGTTTGTAGGCGTACTCCACCGATTCAAGACCCTTCGCCTGCAGATTCATCAGATTGTAGTCGAAGCGCATGGTCAGGGCGGGATAGAGACAGGCGAGCGAGAGGAGCAGAGTCGCCACGATGACCGTCCGGGGAGTGCCGAACAGCATGCGTAAAAATGCCCCTTCGTTTGACGGCGGGAGGGGGGTGGCAGGAGATTCGCCGGCCGGTTTTCTGAAGCGCTCCAGCAGCAGCAGCATGGCCGGCAGAACGGTAAAGGTTGCCAAAACACAGATAACAACGCCACCGGCGGCAATGATACCCAGTTCGGCAATACCCTTGAAGTCGGTGAAAGCAAAGGTGGCAAACGCCAGGGCCACCGTGGCGGCAGCCATGATGATCGAGCGGATGTTGGCGGTCAGGCCGGTTTCAATGGCCGACAGGCCGGGAGCGCCGTTTTTTAACTCTTCCTGATAACGCAACACCACTTGGATGCCGTATTCGATCCCGAGGCCGATCAGCATGATGGCGAAGACCATCGAGAGGATGTTGAGGTGCCCGACGGCCACCGTGGCAAAGCCGAAGGAGAGGCAGATCCCGACGATCAGCGAGACCATGGCGGCGATTACGTTCAACAGGCCGCGGAAGGCGAGCAGAAGCAGCAGTACGGTCAGCGACAGTGAGAGTATGGTGGCGATCTCCATGTCGCGCTGACTGGTGGCCATCTCTTCGTATTCGAGTACCGGAACACCGGTCAGACCGGCTTTGATTCCGTTGAACTCAGGCTTTTTGAAGGTTTCATCAAGCGCAGTCCGGACAGCTTTGATTGCTTTTTCGGCCGGCACGAAGCTACCCTGTTCCTTGACCGGCAGAACGGTAATAACCTGCTGTCTGCCGGCGCTCTCCAGCATGGATGGTTTTCCGTCTCTGTTTCCTTTGAGGAACGAGTCCATCGACAGGCCTGCCCTGAGCGTAGTCGAAGAGCCTGCCCTGAGCGTCGTCGAAGGGGCGCTGCTCTTTCCATCGAAAGCTTTGAATCCCTTGTCGAGGGTAGTCAGCATGAAAACAAGGCTTTGCAGACCGGACGGATCGCCGGATACAAGATAACCGTCAATCTGAGCGGTCAGGCTGGTAAAGATGGTCTGTACCGAGGGGGCGGCGGCCAGATCCTTCAGCACCGGCGCGGCCATGGTCAGGGTATTCCGAAGCTGTCTGATCTCATCAAGCGGCATGAACAGCAGACCATTTTTGCGGAAAAACGGGAGGCCGCCGGGATGGAACACCTCGCGGAAAACCCCCTGTTCCCGATTCAACCGGGCGTAAAGGGTATCTGCGGCGCGAGTCGTTCTTTCGGCATCATCCGACTCGATGACGGCTACAATCTCTTCCTGATCGCCGAATTCGGCGCGGTACGCACGATAATCGACCTGAAAGGGTGCGTTTTTTGGCATCAGGTCGTCGCGACCGGTCAGAAACTCCATGTTCCTGATCGTGTAAGCAATTGACAGTAGGGACATAAGCAGGGATAACCCCAGAATCAGGCGGGGACGGGCGGCTACAAAGGCAAACAGACGGGCGTTGCTCTGGGACACGAAAAGCTCCTTGACAGTATGCTGTTTTTTTACACGTACCATACCTGCCGGCACGGTGTCAAACCGGCCGGAGTCAGTCGGGTGCCTTTTCCCCCTGAATGGAAGTTTTTCTGGCATTTACCCGGCCGGGAAGGTATATAAACATGTGTGAAGAATTTATGCCGATTCAGAGAGGTTACGCATGAGGAATGACGGAATATATGTCCGGGTATTGGGCGACTATGGCCCGTTTTCCAGCATGGGTAAAAGTATCGGCTATAAGGTGGATATAGGCGACAGCAGCTTCCTCGTCGATTGCGGCTCCCCTCTGTTCCAGACAATTGGCGGACACGGCCTCAAAAACATCAAGGGACTCATCATCACCCATTGCCATGACGACCACAAACGCTGGTTGACAGATCTGGCTCTCTTTAGTCGCTACATCTCCGATAGTCCGCAGAGACTCCCGATTTTTACGTCCGAAACAATAAACGAAGATCTGATTATTGCGTCAGGTCCGGCGCTTAACTCAAGCCTCAGCATAGATTCAAAACAGGTTGTTGATCTGGCCTATGATGACTATATCGATTTCACTCCTCTCGGCCCCCGGCCCAGGTTCAGAATCATACGACGTGAAACTGGCGAAGCGGCGTACAGGTTGGAAGTCGTCGATCGCGACGGCAACAGTGTCTCCCCCGACCGGGCCAAGATTGTGATCAGTTCCAGAAACGGCAAGCCGAGACTGCTTTTTAAAGACCCTGACCATGGAGAATGGGTTGAGCCGGAGCTTTTCTATCCATTCTCTTCGACAACCTTTTATGAAAAGGATCAGAATATCTATCATGATCCGGCCGGCTTTACGATTGAGGCGATTAACGCACCGGTCTGGCATGGCATTCCGAGTATAGGGCTTAGATTCCGGACCGCGTCTGAATCACTGATTTTCAGTGCTGATACAGCTCACAACATTGAGCTGTGGCAGACGCTTCATACGGAGAAACGTCCGCAGCGCCTGAAAATCTCACCTGATGAATTTAACAGGGCTTCCGTTTTATCCGGTGATATCAATGACTACATAGAACGCATCTGGAGCACGGAGCGGTACAGGGAAGCGCTGGGCGCCTTTGACGACGGCATTGTCATTCACGACATTGCCATGCGAAAAAGTGTCGTCCATACTGATTACCACTGCCTGGAACATACATTCCTGGATAAAGAGAGGGTGCTGCTTACCCACAGTCCCGACAAGCTGACTTCAGAGTGGGCCTTGAGCAAAGCTGAAAAAATATTTCACATCAGAGGAAAGCATTTCCGCGAAGTCGTTGGTGATACGTCATATCCGATGGATGCCGCCGTGTATCACAAGGAATACGGCAAATATTTCGTCGGTTACAAAAACCCCGGGGGAGAAGTAACCGTATGCAGTAATGACGGAATTCTTGAGCTGTGCAGACCGGGGGATTCAATAAACGGTACCGGGCTTTTCACGGTGGATCTCTATGAGGATATCGGAGGTAAATACCTCCCCATCCTGGGCGCTGATAATTCGCTTCGCTATGTGGAGCGCACAGACGGCCGGGTCGAGCTTGTTTCGTTCAGCGAGCAGGGGTCGCAGGGAACCGTGGTTGAGGATCAGCGTGCGAGGCTTTCCATGACAGCATCACCACAAACCCCGTCATTTCTTGTTCTTGGCATCGGTAACCTGGTCATGAGTGATGATGGCGTCGGAGTTCGCGTTATCCAGGAGCTGCAGCGGGGCTATCGCTTTCCCGATAACGTAACAGTCATTGATGGTGGAACGCTGGGACTTGATCTGCTTCCCCTGCTGGAGAACATCACGCATCTGATACTGGTGGATGCGGTCGAAACCGGCGGAATACCCGGAAACTGCGTCAGATTGTGCGGTCAGGAGCTGCCGATTGCCCTGGAGACCAAGATATCGCCCCATCAGATGGGCCTCAAGGATCTTCTGGCTGTTTCCGAACTGATGGGACACTCGCCGCGTGAAATGGTGTTGATAGGGGTCCAGCCAGCCTGCATAGAGATGGATACCGAATTGACTCCTGAAGTTGAGGCCCGGCTTGGAACTCTGGTAGAGAGTGTACTGGCTGAACTGCAAGGGTGGGGAGTTCTGGTAACGTCATGCCACCATCCGGATGCATTTGAATGAGTGTAGATGTGTAGAGAATGAAGTAATTACTCGTATTAAATCAGCCGGTTGTGATTTAAGTACCCTATAGATCAGACATTGGAATACAAACTGCTTTTCTGTTGTTATCCGCTAATCAAAATAATCCTTTCTAAAATCCGTATAATCTTGCATTTCTGCACTCGTTTGTATAACCCTCATTCTCATTTGCAACTCCACACACAGGGGGAATTTCCGCGTATGAACTATTACCCTAAAAACGGCGGTTTAACAGGGATGAACAGGATAACTACTGATAAAGACACAACAAAATCCATAAAAGGGGATAATCAACTGGGTGAATCAATGTATTGCAGTAACCCCCGGTTTTTATCCGACTTTATCCTGTTCATCCATGTTCAAATGCTTTTTAAAGGATTACCTGTCTCTCCAGTAAACCTTATGCCGACTGCACCGGCGACAAGCATCATCAACTATTTTCTTGTTTTTACCTCCCTATTGGGCGATAATACATCAATAATTATCTCTCCATAAAGGTGTAAATATGGATACAGCCACCATAACCACGTTGATTTTTGAATGGCAAAGCATCATTTTACGACGGCAGGGAATCCGGCGGGATATGGAGGAGCCGCTCTTTTGCTCACTCGGTTCAAGGCCGATCAAAATCGTTACCGGGTTCAGGCGCAGCGGCAAGTCATTTCTGGTGCAGCAGGTGGCAAAGAGACTTCTGGTTGAGGAGCGAATAGCAGAGCAAAACCTCCTCTATTTGAACTTTGAAGATTTTCGGCTGATGGAAGTGACCTCTCCGGAACGGTTGAACGAAATTTTTGAACTGTTCCTGTCAGTCTCTGCAAAGCCGGGGAAAAAACTCCTTATCTTTGACGAAATCCAGAATGTCACCAACTGGGATCGATTTATCCGTACGATCTACGAAAAGGAGGATACCGACACAGAGATCATTCTGACCGGCTCCAATTCCGAGCTGCTCTCTTCCGAACTTTGCAGCAATCTGGCCGGTCGGTTTATCGAGTTTTCCCTGCTGCCATTCTCCTTTAGTGAGTTTCTGGCATTCCGGGGGGCTATGGTTGCAACGGTTGCTGATTATCATCGCAACCGGCGTGAGATTAATACCTTTTTCAGCGAGTTTCTTAAATTCGGCGGTTTGCCGGAAGTATTCACCATATCTGAAGCGGATGCTAAATTATCCTATCTTTCCGGCGTGTTGAGTAAAGTTATTCTCGATGACATTATCCGGCGTTTCCGGGTTGACAATGTGGTTCTGCTGGAAAAGATATTTCACTTTCTGCTGGCGAATGCCGGCAGCATCACCACTTTTGCCTCGCTTGCCCGGCAGGCCGGGTCTCTGGGTATCCAGACCAAGAGCGAAACAATTATTACGTACTGCAGCTACTTTATTAAGGCGTTTGCCCTGTTCGAGGTAAACCGGTTCAGTTGGAAGCAGAATCGCGTTTTCAGCGACACTCGCAAGTATTACACTGTCGATACCGGACTTATTACCCTGTTTCGGCCATCGGAGGAGAATATCAGTTCCCGTCTTGAACAGTGCGTATTCCTTGAATTAATGCGGCGGCGATCTCCCCCCTTTTTCGGGACTAATGATGTCGGCAGAGAAATCGATTTTGTCGTCCCTTCGGGAGAAAGGCGCCATGATAAGTACCAGATAACAGCTAAACTGACAGCCGAAAATGAGAAGCGCGAACTTGGATCGTTTGCGCTTGCAGATCCGTATCTGCAGGCAGGTGCAAATCTCCTCCTCACTCTGGAGGATGACGAGAATGGCAGAGTGTGGCAGGGGGTTCAGATAGAGAGAAAGAATCTGGGTAAATGGCTGCTGCGATTATGACAATACCCCCTGTTCATCTCCCTTTGGCTCGGCTGCTTGTACTTGGTCAATATTTTGGCGCAGGCAAGAATGCAGACGTTGGCAGAGCCAGGCACCCAGGTGGCAATCTTTAGCCTGTGTGACGGTTGACGTGCTAATGCAGTGCAGTTGACTGAACCCCCTGATGTCACGTTTTATGTTTTCTGATGCTTGACCGATTTATCAGGTTCGTTTAGAGTCACTTCCCCAAAGCAGGTGACTCCTTTTAAGTCAACAATGTTGGGCACGGCAAGAAGCCGCCTTTGCCCAACAAAACTGATGGAAAGGCGTTTAGCACTTTTTGAGCAACTGTTCAGCACAATCGAAAGAGAGCAGAAGGAACCAAAACATTTTTACATGGATGAACAGGATGGACATTTACTAAGCTCCAATCAATCACCTCCCGAAACCTACAAATGTGGAGCTTACACTCGTATGTTGATTCAGAATAATCCCTTTGGTTTCAGCGATGCCGCTGTTGGTGGTCACGGATCCAGATCTATGATGTTCCACGAGATGCTCGCTCTTGTCCGTGCTCTTTCGCCCACGGTTACCAAAGTCGATTTTAGCAAGGCCATCGTCGATGAAAATGTCTTGGCAAAGCCCACCCTGAGCAGTCGCAAGAAGAGTCTCCGCCATTTAGTTGAACTTTATGGAACGGATCCTTCAAAAACTTTGTTCCGCGTTCTCTGGCAGTTAGGGCATGCCGATATGGATTCTCTGCCGCTGCTCTGCCTCGTCTGCACCTATGCCCGTGATCCGCAGCTGCGGCAAAGCTTTGAACTGGTACGTACGCTGCGCCACGGCGAAGTGCTTGACAGGGTTGCGATGGAACAGTCACTTGAGCAAGGCTTCCCTGGCAGATTTAGTCCCGCCATGAAGAAATCAATGGCCCAAAATGTTAACACCACCTGGACATATTCTGGACACCTCACAGGAAAAGCCAGAAAGATTAAGCAGAATGTCGAACCACGTCCACTTTCCGCCGCTTACGCCATGCTTGTCGGCTACCTGTCCGGGCTTCGTGGTGAACGGTTGCTTGACTCAGCATACGCTGCTCTTGTTGCATCGAACCGGGCGCAATTACTGACAGCACTTTCTCTTGCCTCAGCCCAGGGTATTCTTTCCCTCAAAAATGCTGCAGGCATCGTTGAATTCGATTTTTCCCATCTGCTCACGTCAGAAGAACAGGGATTTATTCATGAATCGTATTGACCAATTACTTGACAACTACCGCAGTCATATTCAAATGCCGCTTCGCCCAGGCTTACCCGCATCTCAGCGCGTCTGGTTTGCAGTGTATCCTGCGACAGAGGAACGCAGGCTGATCAACCGCATCGATGATTTTGAGATTGTTACCAAGGACGCCGGCCACCCCTGGTTCCGCATTGACCTAAAAGGTAGCTTGTCCCGCTGGCTGGAGTCTGTTGATGAGGATGAGCGCGGTCAATGGTTTCAGAATCCTGGAGATATAGAGCTGTACGCAAAAACCGAATGGAAGGACGTACTCACGGAGTTTTTCCAGAATGAAGTTGCGCGTGTCGAAGCACCAGAGCGAACTGTCTTTGCCCTTACCGGACTGATGGATCTTTACGACTTCCTGCATGTATCCGAGTTGATCGATAGTCTCGAAAAAACCTTTCCTGGGTATCTGCTCGTCTTTTTCCCTGGTGAGAAGGAAGGCAACACGTATCGCTTTCTTGATGCCCGCACTGGCTGGAATTATCTTGCCGCACCAATCCCGGCATCGTCTGCCTGCCGCCCCTCAACCGGGAGCAACCGGCCGCAGCCCGTCTACGTCAGCTTCTTACCGCAGCACTTGGCACCTTCGACGAACGTGCCCTTATTGCCTCTGCCGGACTCAAAGGGAGCAAATCCAAAACCCTGGAAGAGTGGCTGCGGGATGAGTTCTTTGAGCAACACGCCAAACTCTTCCATGACCGCCCGTTTATCTGGCATATCTGGGATGGTCGCCCCGATGGGTTCCATGCGCTGGTCAACTACCACAAGCTTGATCATGCCACTCTGCAAAAGCTGACTTACAGCTATCTGGGCAACTGGATTCAGCAGCAGTCAGACGATGCAAAGGGTGATAAACCGGGAGCTGCCGCACGCCTGGGCGCCGCGCTTACGCTTCAAGCCGAACTGGCCAAGATACTGGAAGGCGAAGCCGACCCGAAAACCAACACGGGCTATGATATTTTCGTCCGCTGGAAACCGCTGAAAGAGCAGGCCCAGGGGTGGCATCCAGACATCAACGATGGCATCCGCCAGAATATCAGACCGTTCTTGAGTGCCGCAGATGTCGGCAAAAAGGGGGCAGGGCTGTTCCGTGCCGTTCCGCTTTCCCTTAAAGACAAGGATCGTGGTACGGAACCAAACCGCCCAAAGAAGGATTACCCCTGGTTCTGGTTCGAAGAAGAACCAGGCACCGATCCCACCGGCGGCAAGGAATTCGTCGGCAATCGCTGGAATGATGTTCATTTGACTTTGGCTGTGAAAAGAGGGGCGAGTGAGGCAATTTAACATGGATGGACAGGATGAAACCTTAAAAACCTGAAAAATGGGGAAATCGGGAAGCAACTAAAATGATCTTGACGTTATCCTGTCTATCCTGTCTATCCATCTGAAAGTTAAAGATTTTCAGATACTCAGGAACATCCAGTCGGTGTTGCCAAAGGGCTTGAAGTCAATCCTCATATAGTATTCCGCAAGCCGGTCTGATGCCGGCTGCAGGGCGATAAATCTGATGGGTATGGTTTTCTTTATGGTTATGGCGGACTGGTAGGTAATACCAAGCAAGTGTTCAAAGATCGTCATTTCACCCAGTTCGGCAAAATGCCGTCCCCGATACTGTAGTGACGTAAAAATGTAATCAATGACGATGGATGTTCTCTTGAAATCTTTGTCGAATGAGGAAAATGAAAGGGCGACTAAACCATACGAGTTACCGGCGGAATCAGATAGAATATGTATCCGGACTTTGTCTTTTTGAGCAAGTTTTACAAGCTTCATGACATACTGACGTTCATTATCGTTGGCGTACTGGAACCGCTTGGAGAATGAACCGGGGGAAAGTTCCGCCCCTTCAGGTGTAATCAACCCAAACATTTATGGACAGATCACAACTTTTGTCTTGGCGACTCGGGCAGCAAGTTCGTGGGCTTTGATTGAAGGAACGGAGGAATCAAGCAGTTTTTTCTGTGCTGCGGTCAAATTCATAGGTGGACGAGCACCCAGCACGAACTTATAAATATGTTTTGTGGTTTCTGTTTTCATGATCTAAAGATACACAGATAAAATGCTTATTTCAAGAAAAGAAAAAACTGAAGGATAAAATACAATGACTGTTCTCAATTCCATTCTGCAGTCGCTTTGCACTGCGGCTTCATACAACAAGCACGAACTGGCGGCGCCGACTGTCATACTTTGGCCTGATGAAGAACGGCTCTGGAGCAAGTGCATCGAATCGCTGAGGGAGGACTGTCCAGTCTTGTGGACTCTGGGAGAGTATGCGCCTGATAAAGCGACCGGCCCGGCAGTATGGCTCCGCTATCAATTAGAATCGTACCATGGGGAAGAAGTGCCGGTGCTCTATCTTCCTGGAATTGGCCGGGCAGCGTTTCGCACTGCAGACCAATGTCCGATTGAGGCGACCCATTTATTTGCTTTACAGTTCCAAGGTCAGTTCTGGACACAAAGAAATGGTAAGGATTGGACTCCTTTTGCTTATTTATCAAGTTCTGACAGCGGCCTCGACCTGGATGTTGCAGCAGATCACGACACCAAGAAAGCGCTCCAGGAATGTTTACCGGCATTGTTGAATGTTGAGTTGTATTCTCTCCATAATGGGAAACTTGAAGCGAAAGACTTCCGGGCCGTTATTACCAAGGATCCTATCCGGACTCTTCTGCAATGGATGAGCGACCCCATTAAAGTCAGAAAAGAGCTGGAACAGTCAGGCTCTGAATGGAGCAGTTTCTGTGCGATCTGCCGGGATACATATAAAATTGACCCGGAGAAGGACGGCGCAATTACCGCTGCCGAAAAACTATCCGGCAGCAACGCAGCATGGGGTCTGGCCTGGGAACGCTTCAAGGAAGTGCCACGAGCATTTCCGGGAGTAAAATACCTGTTTGAATCGCTGCCTCCTCTCACCCTTTTTGACCCGCCGACTGAATATAAGCCGCTCAGCAATCGTAAAGAGGAAGAGCGCCTGGAAGCTGATCTTCTCTCGCTATCAAACGCCTCACCCAAGGATGCTCTTTCAAAAATCAAGGTTCTGGCGTCTGAACATGCCTATCGAACCACATGGGTATGGACTACTTTGGGAGAATCGCCGCTGGCTCAGGCTGTCACCCATCTTGCCGAACTGGCCGTTATTTTGGAGTCATCGGGCAATCCTGCTGCCTGGGAATCTCTGGCTGATTATTACTGCTCGACAGGGTGGAAAGTTGACCGCGCTGTTTTGCGTGCTCTGGACGTTGCCCGTTCTGCAGCCGCTACAAAAGCTGTTACCACAGCTATTCGGGCAGCCTATCTGCCATGGCTCGAAAAGTTCTCCACATTAACGCAAGCGCTGGCACAAACTTACCCCGTTTCCGGGCCGCATAGTTGTCGTACACTTCCGGTAGAAGAAGGAACAGTTTATCTCTTTGCTGACGGCTTGCGTGTGGATCTGGCGCGTGAACTGGAAGAAGAACTGATTGTCGCTGGTTTTAGTGTCGGCTTTGATTTTTCGTGGTCAGCCCTGCCAACGGTAACGGCAACTGCCAAACCGGCGTGGATGCCGCTGGCAGCGAAACTGGGCGGACCATTGGAAGGCTCCGGGTTTCAGTCGAAAGAGCAAAGCAGTGGTAAGGCGCTCGAGCACCCACGATTCAAACAGCTTGTAACAGATTGTGGAATTTCATTCTTGGAAGCAAGTGAACTTGGATCACCATCCGGTTGTGCCTGGACAGAATCCGGTTCATTCGATACGTATGGGCATGATCAAGGGGCAAAACTGGCGTGGAGAGTGGCAGAAGAGCTTAAAGGCTTGAAAGATAGAGTCCGTGAACTGCTTCAGGCCGGATGGAACAGCGTAAAAGTGATCACCGATCATGGTTGGCTGATACTTCCCGGAGGACTGCCCAAAGTTGAGCTGCCCAAACATTTGACCGCATCCCGATGGAGTCGCTGTGCTATCCCGGGTGCTGGCGCTCTGCATGGTTATCCAACATCCTCATGGTTTTGGGACGCTGCCGAAACCGTTGTGCTGGCCCCAGGTGTCGCATGCTTCGTGGCCGGTATGGAATATGCCCACGGAGGGCTTACCATGCAGGAGGCAATAATTCCCTCCTTGACCGTATCTGCCTCACATGTAAGTGGTGCGAAGAACATTGTCCTCAAAGAAATAAAATGGGTGGGAATGAGGTTAAACGTGGTGCTGGAAGGGGCACAGGGGCTTGCTGTAGATGTTCGCAGCAAAGTTGCGGATGACACATGCAGCTTTGTCTCAAACCCGATAACCGCTGCGGCAGATGGGCAGAAGAACAGCCTGTTGGTGACAGCAGACGATGCGATAGGCAACGCGGCATTCCTTGTTGTCATAAATTCTACAGGCCAGGCAATTTTCAAACATCCCGTGGTTATAGGAGAAAACTGATATGCAGCTTGATGCATTAGACCAAATCGCTGCCAAAGCTTTTGAGGGATACCTTGTCCGTAAAGACCTGGTGCGCCAGTTTAAAGGGCAATATCCGGTGCCTACCTATGTGGCGGAATTCCTTCTCGGTCGCTATTGTGCCAGCGTGGACGACACTGAAATTCAGGAGGGGCTTGCCATAGTTCAACGGCAACTCTCCAGCCGGACTGTGCGAGCAGGCGAGGAAGAGCTGTTTAAAGCCCGCGCCAAAGATCAAGGCCGGGTGAAGCTGATCGACTTGGTTAAGGCTCGCCTTGATACCAAAAACGATTGTTTTGTGGCTGAACTCCCCAGCGTAAGACTCAACGATGTGCGTATTGCTGACGACCTGGTCAACACTCACGACCGCATGCTTACAGGAGGCTTTTACGCTGAGCTGGATCTTACCTACGACCCCAGTATTGCCGAAGAGAAAAGCGGACGGCCTTTTGGCATCGAATCCCTGCGCGAAATCCAGCTTTCTAAGAGCGACGTGCTGGAGGCGCTCTGCAAAGGAAGGGAGCTGTTCACGTTCAAGGAGTGGAGGGACTTACTGCTTCGCAGCGTGGGGCTGGAACCGTCGGTTCTCGGAGAGAGAACATGCGATGTAATGCTACTCCGGATGGTTCCGTTCGTAGAAAATAATTACAACGCCGTGGAGCTAGGCCCTCGTGGTACCGGCAAGAGTCATCTTTACCAACAGGTGTCACCCTACGCTCACCTTGTCTCTGGCGGCAAGGCCACTGTGGCAAAGATGTTCGTAAATAATGCCAATGGCCAGCGCGGTCTTGTATGCCAATACGACGTGGTCTGCTTTGATGAAGTCTCCGGCATCTCCTTCGATCAGAAGGACGGCGTGAACATCATGAAAGGGTACATGGAGTCAGGTGAGTTTAGTCGGGGCAAGGAGAGTATTCGTGGTTTCGGCGGTGTGGTCATGGTCGGCAACTTCGACGTTGACGTTGAACATCAGCAGCGCCTTGGACATCTACTTGGCCCGCTCCCGCCGGAAATGCGAAATGACACGGCGTTTATGGATCGTATCCATGCCTTTATTCCCGGCTGGGATGTACCGAAAGTCAACCGCGACCAGTTGACCGATCATTTTGGCCTGGTCAGTGATTTTCTGTCATCATGCTGGAATCATCTTCGCTCTCAGAGCCGTGTCAACAAACTCCAGGGGCGGATGCTTTTTGGTGGTGCATTAAGTGGACGTGATACCACCGCCACACAAAAAACGATGAGCGGACTTCTTAAACTGATGTATCCCAATCCTGAAGCAGACATCCCCGATGAGGCGATTGAGTGGGCAGCCAGACTTGCGCTCGAATGCCGCCGGAGGGTGAAAGAGCAGCAAAAGCGTATCGGTGCCGCCGAATTCCGGAACACCCATTTCAGCTTTACACTGCTACCATACGGCATCGAGCAATTTGTCTCAACGCCGGAACTCCACAACGAAAACAGTATCGGCAACGATCCTCTGCCGGCCGGACAAGTCTGGGCGATGTCTCCTGGTGGCACCGATGAAAATCCCGGCTTGTTCCGCATTGAGGTGAATGAGGGGCCGGGAAGTGGGATCAAAATTCTCAATCAAAGCCCTCCGGGGCCACTTAAAGAGAGCGTGCGCTGCGCTGAACAGAATCTCTACGCCAGAGCAAAGGAGCTGGTCGGTGATCGAGATCCCCGTTCCCATGAATTCACCATCCAGTTCCGCGCCTTTGACGCCTGCAAAAGTGCAGCAGCAACAGGAATACCAATTCTGATTGCCTTAAGCTCCGCACTCGTAGAGCGAAGCCTCGAAGGTGGTCTTGTCATTGTCGGTGGTCTCAATCTCGGCGGATCGGTCGAGCCTATCTACAACGCCGTGAGCATAATAGAGATCGCCGCCGATAAGGGTGCACAGAAAATCCTTATGCCGGTTTCTGCTCGAAAACAGCTCTTCGATCTACCCGACGACCTGGCTACGAAGGTAACCATTATTTATTATTCTGAGGCTAAGGATGCGCTGCTAAAGGCTTTGAGTGAGTAGCGATAGTATGTCCTCCGAATATACAGACAAGCCACAGGTTTCCGCGAGGCAAATCAGACATGGGGCGCCGGTAGTTGAAAACGGCAACAGGCAGTCTCTCCTGAATTGAGATTAAAACTCAGCGGCCTGCACACCATAGCCTGTCATTCCCGAGGCAGTAATCGGGAATCCACTCTTTTAACTCTTTGAAATCCGGATCCCCGATAAAGGCATTCGGGGATGACAACCTTTTTAGCCGCGACTTATAACAAATCAGGATCGACAATATCCCGGTATACCACCCGCTCACCGGTATAACTTCTCAGTAACAGCATGTCCCCTACCCTCTCGCAATCATCCGGCAGAATCGCTACCTTGCCCTTTTCTCCCGGCAGATCTATCACGTAATGCGGCACCGCCATGCCGGACACGTGACCACGCATGGCACGGATGATCTCGAGTCCTTTCTCGACAGACGTCCTGAAATGGGCCGTACCACGTACCAGGTCCATCTGATGCAGGTAGTATGGTTTGACCCGTATGCCGAGCAGGCCGGTCATCAACCGCCCCATGATCCCGGCGTCATCATTGACCCCTTTAAGCAGCACGGTCTGGTTTCCAAGCGGTATACCTGCATCCGCCAGCAGTGTGCAGGCCCGGCAGGAATCTTCCGTTATTTCATCGGGGTGGTTGAAGTGAGTGTTAATATAGACGGGATGAAAGCGCTTCAGCATATCGCAGAGCCGGGGAGTTATCCGCTCCGGCAGGGTGACCGGGACGCGGGTGCCGATACGGATGATCGAAACATGATTAATAGCCCGCAGGCCGCTTAATACCTGCTGCAACGAGGCGTCATCAAGCATGAGCGGGTCTCCGCCCGATAACAGCACATCACGGATGGCAGGGTTGGCCGCAATGTACTCAAGCGACTCTTTCAGTTCTGCATCCCCCATCGGAGAGTCACCGCCGCCAACATGCCGCTTGCGCATGCAGAAGCGGCAATAGACCGGACACAGGTTGGACACCAGCAGCACGACGCGATCGGGGTAACGATGGATAAGGCCGGGCACCGGACTTGAGGATGCCTCATCCAGAGGGTCAGGGCACTGGCCGTCATCTGAAAGCTCCCTGATGTCAGGCATGCACTGCTTCCAGATTGCATCCCCCTCATGGCGGATCAGACCGGCGTAGTATTGAGACACACGAACAGGATAACGGGAGGAGACCGCAGCATTACAATCAGATTTTATTGTTTTATTATAAATAGATATTGCATCTTCGTTAAAGTATCGCATTAGTTTTTGATCACAGATATCAGGCGTCAGGCACCTACAAGTTCCGACCTGGTAAAAATCGTTCTCAGCCAGTATCCTTCCGCTTCAATATTCTCCCGTCCCCCCTCTTCGCGATCAACCAGAGTGACTATGCCGAGCACCGTAAGCCCCTCCTCTTCGGCGCGGCGGACAGCCTTCATGGACGAACCGCCGGTGGTTACCACGTCCTCCACGATGACGACCCGGGTGCCGGCAGGCAGGTTCTTGCGCCCCTCCAGCCACTGACCGGTGCCGTGCCCCTTGGGTTCCTTACGGATGATGAAGGCATGCAAGTGCTTTCCGTCCAGATAGGCGGCAATCGAAGTCGCAGTGGCTATGGGATCCGCCCCCAAAGTAATGCCGCCGACAGCCTGAACGCCCTCCACATCCCTGATGGCTTCATAAAAGAGCCTGCCGACCAGAAAACCGCCCACAGCGTGCAGTGTCGTCTGCTTTCCGTCGAAGTAAAAATCGCTCTGTCGGCCGGAAGCGAGCGTCACCAGCCTCTTTTCGTAGGAAAGTTCCCGTATGATCTGCTTCAGTTGTTCCCGATCACTCATAAGTACCGTGTTCCTCCTCAAATAGTCCCATCTGCGGCACATCCACAGGTTTGGGGAATGCAACCGGATAATTTCCGGCAAAACAGGCTCTACAAAAATTATCTGCTCTGACCCCGACCGACTGCACCAGACCCTCCTCGGACAGGTAGCCCAATGAATCGGCAGTGATGTAGCGGCAGATTTCGTCTATGGTGTGCGAAGAGGAAATCAGCTCCCTGCGATTGGGGGTGTCGATACCATAATAGCAGGGATAACTGGTGGGGGGAGACGAGACAAGCATGTGTACCTCTTTAGCCCCGGCATGGCGAACCATTTTGACAATCTTCCGCGAAGTGGTGCCCCGCACAATGGAGTCGTCAATCACCACCACCCGCTTGCCCTTCAGGATCTCCTTCACCGGATTCAGCTTGATCTTGACCCCAAAATGACGGATGGACTGGGCCGGCTCAATGAACGTTCTCCCCACATAGTGATTGCGGATCAGCCCCATTTCGAAGGGGACACCGGACTCCTCGGCATAACCCATCGCAGCCGGAACGCCGGAGTCCGGCACGGCAATAACCACATCTGCATCCACGTTGTATTCACGCGCCAGTTGCCGCCCCAGCTCTTTTCGCGCCATGTACACATTCTTGCCGAATATAAAGGAATCGGGGCGCGCAAAGTAGACGAACTCGAATATACAGGGTGTCGGATCTGCCTTTTTAAAGGGAAACAGCGAATCTATGCCGCCATTGCCGTTGCAGACAATCATCTCGCCTGGCTCGATCTCACGCACAAAATCCGCCTCAATCAGATCCAGCGCGCAGCTTTCCGAAGCCACAACCCAACCGTTACCCAGTTTTCCAAGACAGAGCGGCCGAAAACCGTTGGGGTCACGCACTGCAATCATACGGCTCTCGGTCAGAAACAGCAGGCAATAGGCCCCCTTGATGCGATTCAGGGCATCCACGATACGATCCACCAGCGAGTTTGTTTTGGATGCCGCCAGCAGGTGAATGATGATTTCCGTGTCCATGGTGGTCTGGAAGATGGAGCCGTAAGCCTCCAGCTCAGCTTTGAGCAGCTGGGCGTTGACAAGGTTGCCGTTATGGGCGACAGCGATCGAGCCACGCGAATAATCCACCATGATCGGCTGGACGTTCTTCTCCACTGAAGCGCCGGCGGTGGAGTAACGCACATGTCCAATAGCCGCCCTGCCGGGCAATTTCTTGAAAATTTCCTGGTTGCCGAACACATCGGCCACCAGCCCCATCCGTTTGTGAGCGTACAGGCTGGTTCCGTCTGAAGATACTATGCCGCAGCTTTCCTGCCCGCGATGCTGCAGGGCATACAGGCCGAGATACGTCAGGTTGGACGCCTCGGGGTGATTGCAGACACCAAAAACGCCGCATTCTTCGTGTGGCCGGGACAAATTCATATCAGATTTCTCCTCACATACTCCGCCGCATTTTTGTACAGTATCAGACCGTCACCCTCTTCCGGCAACGTCTCACGTGTCCAGCGCGGGTGCTGGGTATAGTGGACAAATGCCTCGGGGTGCGGCATCAGCCCCATCAGGCGACCGGTCGGGTCGCAGATGCCGGCGATGGAGTTAACAGACCCGTTGGGATTGGCGGGGAACTCCAGGGCAGGAGCAGAATAATCCGGTGCGGAGTATTTGAAAACCGCCAGATGCTCTGCCTCAATGCGTTCAATGGTCGCATCCGAATCCGTGAAGAACTTGCCTTCACCATGACGCACCGGCAGGTAGATACCTTTCCCGATTCCTCTGGTGAACACGCATGGCGAAGCGTGATCGTATTGCAGATAACACCAGCGGTCCTGAAACCGGCCGCAATCGTTGTGGGTAAGCGTCACCGACTGGGTCAGATATTCGCCGTCAAAACCGGGCAGCATCCCCATCTTGACCATGAGTTGAAACCCGTTGCAGACTCCCAGTATCAGCTTGCCGGCGGTGATGAAGCGGGTAAACTGTTCCACCAGCTTCTCGCCCGTGCCACTGACAGAGGCGTGCTTCAAACGGTTGGCCTGGGCCTTGGCACTTCCCAGATCGTCACCGTCCAGAAAGCCACCGGTCAGGTTGAGGAAATGGAAGTCGTCCAGGCGGATCTCACCGGAGAGAATCTCGGCGATGTGGGCGATAACCGTCTCGTCAAAGCCCCCCAGGCGGCAGGCGTGGGCCGCCTCCATTTCGCAGTTGGTGCCGTTGCCGGTTATTACGATTGCTCGTGTTTCCTTCATTGATGACTGATCTCCTTGAACGTTCGTACAACACATCGTTGCTACCACTAATCTTCATAAAGATCAAGACTTCAGGATGGTGAGGAGACCGGCACGTTGAGATTAAAAAATGTCTTAAGGCAGGATTGCTTCTTTTTTTCGATAGACCGTACCCTGAAAAATGGCAACTGCATCATTATTGTCGTCGGTAATATGAACCGAGTAAGTGGCCAGCTTGGGGTTTAATGCCTCCTCCCTGGCTTCTGCGTAAAGAGTACCCCTGGTGACGGCCTTCACAAAGGAGACACTGGTATTGATGCCCATTGCCAGTGTTCCGTGCGAGTTTGACGCCACAGCAAAAGCGAAATCAGCCAGAGTGAATATTGCGCCGCCATGAACGGTTCCGGCGCCATTGAAATGGTACGGAGCAATCTTCATAGAGGCTCTTGCCCGGCCCGGTTCCACTTCAAGCAGTTCGATACCGGCGTGACGGGCAAACAGATCCCGTTCAGAAAAAAATTTCTTTATCTTCTGCATTAACTCCTCCGATCCTGTCTGTTCATCAACATGTCTCTTTGACCCCGATTATTTGAACGCCGCGACCTGCGCCTGATACATCGTAACCGGGACAAAACGGACGGCAAATTCGGTACTGCACCTGGCACAGGAAACAAAGAACGGTTTTCCGTTTTTCCCCTTTTCAATCGGCAGATCGTGCTTGTGACTGCAATAAGGACAATGAGCAACAACGGAAGTCTGCGAGATCTTGACAGGCTTTATTTCAGCTGAAGATTTTGCATGTGCGGCCGCTCGCGCCGGCGCGTGCAGCGGTTTTTCACCCTGTGGCAGAGAATCGGTCCGGTCAGTTGCGGAATCGGCTGACTTTTGCATGGTAGTTCGCTCCTTTTTTGTGGATATGGATACAGGAAGGAATTCTTCGTCCGGATGTATGATTGCGACCGCCTGGGGAGGCACTATCCCTTTCATGGCTTTTTTCCAGACCAAAGGCATGGAGGTTTTGGAATAATGCAGCGGTCTGACACCCTTCATCTTCGCCGCACCATCTTCAACCACGTAAAATTTATCGCGATAGGATACCAGGGTCTGACTGCCGATCTCCGCCACCTTGAGCCCTGATGATATCTTGTTATCCAGCCAGAAGGTTACCGCTTCTTCCATATGTTCTGTCTCCCTGTTATCCTACTGTTTTCCAAAGGCGGTCAGCAACTGCTGCAACAGTTGCGGTGCGTTTGATTTGATGGCGCCCCCCATAAAATCCATGATTCCAGGGCGGTAGCCTTCATTCCAGATCCTGTTAAACATCTCGGCGCTTGTCTTGCAGACACAGTCTGCCTCTTCGACAGTTTTTCCATTCTCGACGGTACAGCCATTTCCATCCAGAGTGAGAGTCTTTTTGATGTCGTCGATGGAGAAGTAAAACGTAGTCGGCACACTGAATACGCCTTTCTGATAACTCTCCTGCATTGTTTTGAATATATCGTCCTGCATCTTTTTCCTCCACGTTGTCAGTATGAACCAATATCAGCGAAGGCGGGACCGAAGCCTCGCCTTCACTTTTTCAGTATGCCACAGAATCGTTTAGTATCCGAATATTTTCAGCACGGGCGGCAATAATATTTCACCCGGCAGACCATACACTATGCTGTCGACAGCCTTGGGAAGAGAAGTAGCCGATGGATCAACGACGATTCCCTTTGTCAGGAAATAGACCATCTGTTTTTGCGCCAATCCGGTGGCGATGGCTGATCCTGTCGGATCCAGCAGGAATCCATGACTCACGCCTGCCTGATCAAACTGGAAATATCCTTCAACAGGAGCTGTTGCCGCGGCAGATGCCGCAGCAAAGTCCACTTTCGGCGCCGGAGCGCCGGCTGAGCTCTGTGTGTACATGAACGTAGATGGAATTCGGGGAGAAGCACTACCGAAATAGCCAAGCTGTTTGAATCCGGGAGCAACTGCGGCGCCGGCACTACCGAGTACTTCGCGCCCGCCCAGGGCATTGCCGAAGTAGCGCGTATTATCATTGGGAATAACCGTGTCGCCTCCGGTGGCTTCCTGCATTGCAATACGGCCGGAGAGACGCGACGGAAGGCCGGTCGCAAGCGGGGTAGTCATCGTCGCAGGATCGACAGTATCAACAATGCTCTGCGTAACCTGGAAAAACTGATTGTAGGTAGCTGTTCCCGCCGCAATTCCCGTTGCCGCCAGGCCTGCATTAATGCTGGGACTGAATGCGGGACTGTTTTGCAACAGGTAGGCAAGACGGCCGCCGGGGACGCTCAGGAAGCCCTTCATGTCACTGTTGAGGCTTGACTGCGTGTATGGCAGACCGGTTGTGGACAAGGTTGTGTTTCCGGCCAGGTAGTAGGTTCCGACAATTGATCCGAGGCTGAGGCCGACGAATTTGATATCAACATTCGGACTGGGAATAATCCCCTGGGCCGCAAAACCACCCGTTCTCATCGTAAGTTCGAGCCGGTTCAGGTTGAAAGCAGCCTGCTGAACATTGGACCGCGTCGCCAGTGGTGCGCCGACAGCCATGAAATCCTGCCCCCAGACGGCTCCGCTCGTATGGTTCGGAACAGCTAGTCCACCATGGAGAGGGAGATCTATCGCGACTACCGTATAGCCTGCGGCTGAAAGTGAACCCGCGACCGCCACTACCTGCTCTTTCTGACCGGTTATGCCATGCTGAAATATAACTGCTTTTCCGTTCGGAGTTATGGGGGTAATCAGCACAAAAGGAACTTTGGAGGATGTGTAATAATAACCGGTCAAAACGCCTGTCGCGCTCCGGTAAGGCTGCACAACACCGGCAGCCGGGTTGTAGGCGCCGGTGACTGAAGTGAGTTCCATCGTTGCAGCGTTGGCTTTGGCAACGACCGGATCGATTGAGAGCGCGGCACTGTTGATAGTGCCGGTTACTACAGACTTAACCGTAGCCGGAGCAGTACCGGCGCCCGCAGCGGTCCAGAATGCCGCCGGTGTCAGACCGGAAGGAGTTGTCACGGCAACCGTATTTAAATTTGTCGATGCGGCTGTCGGACTGTACCAGGTTTTACCGGTCAGCCCTCCCATGGTTGCACCGGCAGCAAAGGCACGCAGTGCGCTTTCAACCGGCATCATGGTTCCGATCGCGTCTTTGGATACAAATCCGGCGCCGGAGGTGATGAAGCGCCCCATAAGTGCTATTTCATCGCGGCTCGTGACAGTAGTTATGGTGGAGGAGGTGATCAGATCATTCATGACTTTGGCATAACCTGATAGTTTAATTATAGTTTTTCCGGTATCGGCATATGCGTTGTCACGAATCGGCTCAAGAGCGGCAAATGGCCCGACAAGTTCGAATCTGGATTTGAGGATATCGAAATAGGACGAGCTGACAACCGGTTTGCCGCTGGCGGCGTCCAGCACCCTGTTGGTAACGACATACAGGTAACGTGATGCCGGCAAAAGAGGGAATTTGGGAAAGAGGAACAGATCCGTGCTGCCTGTCGTGTACTTGAAATCAAATGTGGCTGAAACATCGGTGAATCCGAGCGGATTGTTCTCAGTGCCGGCACTGTCTGCGGTCAACTGAAATACTTTTACGTTGGAGGCAGTAACCGTTGATGCATTCACCGGAGTCGAGAACCTGATGTAGATTGGCGCATTCAGGCCGGCAACAGCGTTCGTGGAGCCCACTTCATATATGTTGACATAGGACAGAGCCTCGGGCGGCGTCATCGGAGTGTTGGCCGGCCGGGCAACGAAGTCACCGGACGCGTTTTTATAGCGGGTAAGCGGGTCTGCAGCGGTGGCGGTTGCCAGGACATTCGGCAGTGGCACATCCCCGGTAGTGGGGTTGAATACCACTGTAGTGCCGTCGCTGACGTTGCTGGGACTGTTGGTGCCTGACGGGTCACTGCCGGAACAACCGGTCACCAGAATGATGCCGAAATATAACAGAAGTCGTGTGATACGTGCATTCATGGCATTACCTCTCTCGTGTATGTAATGGTGGTTATTTTAAAACCTGACGGTGACGGAACCGCCGAAGAGATGGACATCGCTCTTATACGTGCCGTTTGCCCCGGTGAGTGCCATCATATCCTGGTTGCTGACCGTTCTGTCCACAAAGTGGGTCCACATGTAGGCCAGATCAAGCGAAAACATGTCAGTGTGAAAACCTTGACCGATGCTGAAGCTGTGACGGTCAGAGTCGGGCAGGACCGGCCCGAGCGTGGCGTCAGGGACGGGATTCAAGTCGTACATGTAGCCGGCCCGCAGATCGACATTTTTCGTCAGGGCGTATTGTCCGCCAAATTTGTAGCACCAGACGTCCTGCCAGTTCAGCGGTTTCGGTTTGTTATTGAAGTTGGCGAACTGCGGGCCGCCAAACTGGAACTCCAGTTTTTTCATCGAACTCCAGCCGGTCCACTCGGCATCAAATTCCAGCGTCAGCCTGTCGATCGGCTGCCAGGCAACGCCCACGCCCAGGCTTGCCGGAAGCGTGATTGTCGAAGAAACGGTAGAAGTGGCTCGCGTCTTAGAGTAGAGGGAGGTCGCACCGGTTGTCATGCCGATAATGTCAAAACCGGCCGGAGTCGTCGCAAGGTAGTTCGCATCGCCTTTGATCTTGAGCTCGACCTCGCTCCGGTAGGCAACACCAAAAGAGAGGCTGGACAGCGGTTTCCATTTGAGGCCCAGGTTATAGCCGATGTCGGTAGCGGTCCCGTCCAGCCCCATGTTTCCAAGCTCATAGGCCGAGTTAGGGACAGCACTGTTCGGGGCATAGGCCATTTTCTGCATGGTGACCATGGCATAGGTAATATCAAGTCCGGCGGCAATGGCGAGATTCCAGTCATCAAAACGGTATGCCACGGTCGGTTGAAAATTGATCGGCTTGACCGCGATATTCATGATCTCTGCGCGAAAGGCACTGCTGTCATCCCAGCTTTTTGCCAGGGGATAAATTGAGTTTACGGCAAATCCGAAGGAGAGCGGCAGTTTTTCCAGTGAGTAGCTTGCATAAAAGGCCGGTGCGAGGAAAATATCGTTTTTTGACTTTTCATAAATCGAAGCACCGCCGACACCCTGTGGCGCGTTGCCGCTCAGAGGAGCCGTGCCTCTGAATTCTGTCGAAGGCACATAGATTGTCGTTGTCCCGAGGTTTACTTGAACTCCCTTGAGAAATGCAATCCCGGCCGGGTTATGGAAGAGCGCAGACGGGTCATCGGCCTGTGCGACAAAGGCATTCCCCATCGCCATAGCCTTTGCCCCCTGCTCATTCACCTTTAACCCCGCCGCCCCGGCCAGGGAAGCTGTCCCTGTCAGAGTCGCCAGTATCCACGCGAGAACCAGTTTGTTTTTCATTTTAAAACTCCTTTCCGTTATGGTGTGTTCTGCACTTCGTTTCATGCACATCCGCTATGCTTCCCTCATGACCATTTGATACGCGCGCGACCTTTCCAAACAATCGCAGTTCTGAATCACCCCCCGTTCATCGTCGCTCATTCTCACTGATAGTACGCGGTTACAAACAGATGTGTCGTACAACGTTTTCTGGCAAGTATTCCACCGGTCCGACGATTTTTGAATTAATAGAACAGCATTTTCGACAGGCTATGTCACCTTGACGCTTGTGTCAAGAACTAAATATCTCCTGCACGAATAATATCTACTTGACATGAACGTCAAGTAGATATAAGTAGAAGCATGAAACTCGTGGAGGTGAAGCATGAGCAGTTCGACATATCGCTCCGTACCCGACATGCTCAGGTGCAATGTCAAGGAAATCGGCGGCAGACTGGCCCTCAAATATCGCAAACATGGTTCGTTTGTCACGCTGACATATGCCGCCTACTATGAACGGGTATTGATGGTTGCCAGGGGGCTGGGGAAGATGCAGGCCAAACCGGGCGACCGGATAGCAATTCTCTCCGAAAACCGGGCCGGCTGGGTTATTGCCGATATGGGCATTCTGTGTACCGGCGGAATAACCGTGCCGATCTATCCGACCAACACCCCCGAACAGATCGAGTACACGATCAACCACTCGGGAGCCAGAATTGTGTTTGTTTCCGGGAAGTTCCAGTACTCAAAGCTTCTGAAGGTCAGACAATCAATTCCGGGATTGGAACTTGTCGTCTCTTTCGAGCGTTTTCTGGGGGACCCGTCATTGCCGGTCACGACTTTCTACCAGCTCTCCGAGATAGACTCCCCCATTACCGATGCAGAGAAGCAGGCGATCGAAGCAGGGATAGACCGGATTGAACCTGCTGACATTCTGACGTTAATCTATACTTCCGGAACAACCGGCGTCCCGAAAGGGGTCATGCTTTCGCACAATAACATTTTGACCAACACCCGCTACCTGACAGAGCAGAGCGGAGCGGTTGAAAAGGACGATGTCCTTCTGAGTTTTCTGCCCTTGAGCCATATTCTTGAAAGAACAGCCGGCTACTACATGACTGTCCGCAACGGCGCCCTGATGGCCTTTGCAGACAGCATCGAAAAAGTTGCCGAAAATATGATGGAAGTAAAACCGACGGTGATGGTGTGCGTCCCCAGACTTTTCGAAAAGATCTACCACCGGATTTTTGAAAATGCGCATCAGATGCCGGCTATCAAGAAAAACCTTTTCCACTGGGCTGTCGATGTAGGCAAAAAATTCATCGCTGCGACGTATATTCATAAGCAGCCTGCAACGCTGTTAAAGCTGAAATACAGACTGGCCGACCGTTTGGTATTCAGTAAGATCAGAGCCAGGTTCGGCGGCAACATGAAACTGTTCTGCTCAGGCGGAGCCCCGCTGGACAAAACCATCAATGAGTTTTTCTGGGTTATCGGGATCCCGATTTTCGAAGGGTATGGCCTGACCGAAACAAGCCCGGCTCTCAGTTTCAATAATTTTGAACATATCCGCTTCGGGTCGGTAGGTGTCGCCCTTGAAGAAACGGAATTCAAAATTGCCGATGATGGAGAAATACTGGTCAAGGGTCCACAGGTCATGGCGGGTTATTACAATGATCCGGTCGCCACATCCGAAGCAATTCAGGACGGCTGGTTCAAGACCGGAGATATCGGACATATCGAAGACGGCTTCGTATTTATAACTGATCGCAAGAAGGAGCTGATCATCACAGCAGGCGGCAAAAATATTGCTCCTCAGCCGATAGAGAATGAATTGAAGATGATAAAGTACGTCTCCTCGGCTTTTGTGTACGGTGATCGCAAACCTTATCTGACCGCCCTGCTTGTACCCAATATGGAGCGAATGCTGGAATTTGCCAAAGAGCACCATCTCCATTATTTCGAAATGGAGGACCTCGTCATTAATGAGCAGGTTCACAAACTGTTCGAACAGAGATTGGCTGACATCAACAGCCGCCTGGCTCCCTATGAAACTATTAAAAAGTTCGTACTGCTGGCCCAGGATTTTTCGATCGAAGGCGGTGAGTTAACACCGACGCTGAAGCTGAGACGCAAGGTTATTTACGAAAAATACAAACACAGGATAGAAGATCTGTACATTGATCACAGTAATTGAAACGTCACACAAACAGAGGAGGAAATATATGAAACAGATCAACAAGGTAGCAGTTCTGGGGGCGGGTGTGATGGGGGCCACCATTGCAGCACACCTCGCCAATGCTGGCCTGTCGGTGCTTCTGCTCGACATCGTACCGCGGGAGCCGGACGATGCCGGGAAAGCAGCCGGACTTACCATCGCGGACGGCAAGGTCCGCAACCGGATCGCCACTGAAGGACGGGACGGGTTGTTGAAGATGAAACCGGCCCCACTCTTCCTGCCGGGCCACGCAGCCAACATCAAGGTCGGAAATTTCGACGATGACATGCCGAAGCTGCGCGAATGCGAGTGGGTGATTGAGGTTGTCATCGAGAATATGGCGATAAAAAAGCAGCTCTTCACTGAAAAAGTCGTGCCGAACCTGAAAGAAGGGGCGATTCTCTCCACCAACACCAGCGGTCTGTCGGTCAACGAAATGGCGGAATGCCTGCCGGAGCACGTCCGCACAAACTTCCTGGTAACTCATTTCTTCAATCCTCCCCGCTACATGCGCCTTTTGGAGATTGTTTCATGCTCCGCCACCGATCCGGCCGTCACCGCCTTTATGGCTGATTTCATCTCCAGTCGACTCGGCAAAGGGATTGTCTACGCCAAGGACACCCCCAACTTCATTGCCAACCGCATCGGTGTCTACGCCATCTGCAACTGCGTGCGGACCATGATGGAAAGCGGCATGACCGTCGAGGAGGTGGACGCTGTCGCCGGTCCGGCTACCGCCCGCCCCAAAAGCGCAGCATTCCGTACTGCCGACCTGGTCGGTCTCGACACACTCCAGCACGTAGCCGGCAATTCCTACGACCTGCTGGTCAATGACGAACAGCGAGAAATTTTCAAATTTCCTGACTTTATCAGGGAGATGGTGTCCAAAGGACTGCTGGGCAACAAAAGCAGGCAGGGTTTCTTCAAGAAAGTAAAGGGGGAGAAGGGGCAGGAGTTTTTCTATTACGATTACAACACGGGAGAATATGCACCCTCACAGCGTCCCAAATTTGCATCGATTGAAGCCGCCAGGTCGATCGATGATCCGGCCAAACGTCTCAAGGCGCTGATCACCGCCAACGACAAGGCGGCTCAGTTCGCCTGGACAAATCTGCGCGACACACTTATCTACACTATCAACCGGATTCCGGAGATCGCCGACGACATCGTCAATATCGACAATGCCATGAAGTGGGGTTTTAACTGGGAGCTCGGCCCCTTCGAGATACTGGATGCGATAGGTGTGGCATATTTTATTGAAAGAGCCGGGAAGGATGGTGTGCAGCTCCCGACCGTCCTCAAGAGCGTCGAGAGCTTCTACAAATTCGAAAACGGACGTAACCTCTACTACAGCATTCAGGACGGTACGTACCGCGAAGTGCCGCAAAAAACGGGACATATCAGCCTTTCGGTTATCAGGAAAAACAACAGGGTACTGGAAAAGAACAGCGGCGCCTCCGTACTTGATCTGGACGACGGTGTGTTCTGTCTCGAATTCCATTCCAAGATGAATGCCATAGGCGGCGAAATACTGTCCATGGTTCATAAGGCTATCAAACGTACGGAAGAAGAAGGGGTCGGGCTGGTGATCGCCAATGAAGGGAGCATGTTCTCGGTCGGAGCAAACCTGATGCTTCTGGTGATGGCGATCGCCGAAGGGGCATTCGATGAGATAGCCATGTCGGTCAGGAGTTTCCAGAAAGCGATGATGGCGATAAAATATTCGAAAATACCGGTTGTGGCAGCCCCGCACAATCTGGTTATGGGGGGCGGCTGCGAAACCTGCCTGCACGCCGATGCAATCATTCCGCATGCCGAAACCTACATGGGTCTGGTGGAACTCGGAGTCGGTCTGCTGCCTGCCGGCGGCGGCACCAAGGAGATGGCGATACGCGCCATCAAACTGGCAGAAGCATACGAAATGGATGCCACGCCCTTTATCTTCAAAAACTACATGAATATTGCCATGGCCAAAGTCAGCATGTCGGCCGCCGAGCTGATTCCGATGGGTTTCATGCGTCAGGGGGACGCCATCACGATGGATATCGACAAGCGCATCCATGACGCCAAGCTGAAAGCCATATCACTGGCTGCAAACTACCGCCCCGCCCGTCCGCTGACTGATCTGAAGGCACCCGGCCGCAGCGTGGCCGCCAGTATCAAGTCACAGCTCTGGAATATGCAAAAGGGTGGTTTCATTTCAGAATATGATCAGTATCTGGCCGGTGCGGTGGCCGAAGTCATCACCGGCGGGGATGTCCCGGCCGGAACCCTGATTACCGAAGAGTACCTGCTGGATCTGGAGCGGGAGGCTTTTGTCCGGCTTTGCGGACAGAAGAAGACTATGGAGCGTATCCAGCATATGCTTAAGAAGGGCAAACCGCTGAGAAACTAGAGAATAAAGGCTCCCCCCTTTTTAAAGGGGGGTTGGGGGGATTTGACGTCAAAAGCGAAATCCCCCTGAATCCCCCTTTACAAAAGGGGGACATACAACGAGGAGGATACAATGAGAAACGCATATATTCTGGCCGCCTACCGCACTCCCGGCTGCCGGGCAAAAAAGGGGAAACTGAAAGATGTTCGTCCGGACGATCTGGCTGCAGCCGCCATCAGGGGGCTGCTGGAAAGAACAGGCATAGATCCGCACGATGTTGAGGACATTATCATCGGCTGTGCCTTCCCGGAAGGTGAACAGGGGATGAACTTCGCCCGCGTAGCGGCCATGAAGGCAGGCGTGCCGGTCGAAGTGCCGGCCCAGACGGTTAACCGTTTCTGCTCATCGGGCCTGCAGACGATCGCCACGGCGGCGGAGCGGATCATGGCCGGCTTCGCCGACTGCATCATCGCAGGCGGGGCCGAGAGCATGAGCATGATTCCGATGGGGGGGAGCAAATACAGTGCCAACCCTTCACTGATGGCCAGTTGGCCGGAAGCGTTCGCCTCGATGGGTATTACCGCTGAACTGGTGGCGGACACGTACGGTATTTCACGCGAGGATCAGGACGCCTTTGCCGCAGCCAGCCATGCCAGGGCCGCCGCCGCCATTGCTGCAGGTAAATTCAGGGATGAAATCATTCCGGTGGAAATCGAAAACTGCGTCCTGGTCAACGGAAAAATGAAAAGGAGCAAAGAGCTGGTAGATAGCGATGATGGTGTACGCGCTGACACGACCGCTGCCGCACTGGCCAGACTGAAGCCGGCTTTCAAGGCGACCGGCACCGTCACTGCCGGAAACGCCTCCCAGATGACTGACGGTGCGGCGGCGGTACTGGTTGTTTCGGAAGAGTATCTCAATAAGATCGGTAAAAAGGCGCTGGCCCGCTTTGTCGCGTTTGCTGTCAGGGGTGTGCCGCCCGAGATCATGGGAATCGGCCCGGTGGCAGCCATCCCGGCAGCACTGAAGCTGGCCGGACTGACTCTGGATGACATAGGTCTGATTGAACTGAACGAAGCCTTTGCAGCCCAGTCGCTGGCCTGTGTCAAAGAGCTGGGCATCGATCCTGCCCGGGTTAACGTCAACGGCGGGGCGATTGCCCTGGGCCACCCGCTCGGCTGCACCGGAGCCAAACTGACTGCCGGCCTGCTGCAGGAGATGCAGCGCACGGATACCCGCTACGGTATGGTCTCTATGTGTATCGGTGGCGGCATGGGCGCGGCCGGGATATTTGAGAAGGTGTAATTTGTTGAGTAAAAAGTCCCCCCGCCCCTTGCGGGAGGGGGTTAGGGGGCGGGGGAAGCTGGCACATGTCATTAAATCCGCAGCATCACCCACCCCTCAGTCCCCTCCCGTCAAGGGAGGGGAGGAAAATTCAAAGTCAGTTACAATATTAAATTCATAACGAGGTGACACCATGGCAGCAAAACTATTCAAAGGCGCAGAATACCTGATTACAGCGGCAGATAAGGGAGATATCTTCACCCCGGAGGATTTCAGCGATGAGCAGCGGCAGATCGGCGACACGACAGAGCAGTTCGTCCTGAATGAGGTGATGCCGCATCGCGAGGAGATAGAGCATCACAATCTTCCACTGACGGTTGAGTTGATGAAAAAATGTGGCGAACTGGGACTGTTGATGATCGATACCCCCGAGGAGTACGGAGGGCTGGAGCTGGACAAGGCCACCAGCATGCTGGCGGCTGAAAAGCTGGCCCAGGCCGGTTCGTTTTCCGTCACTTATTCCGCCCATACCGGTATCGGTACGCTGCCTCTGGTCTATTACGGCACCAGAGAGCAGAAGGAGAAGTATCTCGGCAGGATCACCTCCGGTGAGTGGATTGCAGCCTACTGCCTGACAGAACCGGGCTCCGGCAGTGATGCGCTGGGAGCGGCGGCGACCGCCACGCTCTCTGCGGACGGGAAGCACTACATTCTGAATGGCACCAAACAGTTTATCACCAACGGAGGCATCGCCAATCTTTACACCGTCTTTGCGAAGATCGACAAACAGCATTTCACCGGCTTCCTGGTGGAGCGGGATACCGAAGGGCTCAGTGTCGGGCCGGAGGAGAACAAGATGGGGGTCAGAGGTTCGTCCACCACCCAGATCATCCTGGAAGATGCCAGGGTACCGGTTGAAAACCTTTTGGGCGAGATCGGCAAGGGACACAAGATCGCCTTCAACGTCCTGAATGTCGGGCGCTTCAAGCTGGGTGCCGGCGCTACCGGCGCAGCCAAGGCGGCACTTACCACCGGCATCAGATATGCCAACGAACGTAAGGCTTTCGGCGTAACCATCGGAAGCTTCGGGGCCATACAGGAAAAGATTGCCGACATGAGCAGTGCCATCTTCGCGTCGGAGTCGGTTGTCTACCGCCTGGCCGGTCTGATTGATGACCGTCTTGCCACGCTGCCGAAGGATATTGACAACTATTATGAAGCCTATCAGCAAGGCATAGAGGAATATTCCGTAGAATGCGCCATCGCCAAGGTTTTCTGCAGCGAGGTACTGGCGGATGTCGTTGATGCGGTCGTCCAGATTCATGGCGGATACGGTTTTATTCAGGAATATGCCGCCGAGAGTTACTATCGCGATGAAAGGATTAACCGGATCTGGGAAGGAACCAACGAAATCAATCGCCTGCTGATCCCCGGCATCATTCTCCGTCGTGCGATGAAGGGGGAAATCCCGCTTCAGAAAGAGGCCGTGAAGGCCTTTGAATCTCTGATGTCGCCATCGTTTGAAGAGCTTGATGACACTGTTCCGTTCGCTGCGGAAAAGGCGCTGGTTGCCAGCCTGAAACAGGCCTTCCTGGTGCTGGCCGGCAGTGGTGTGCAGAAATTCATGGATACCATCAAGGATGAGCAGGAGATTCTGCTGGCCGTGGCTGACCTGGCTATCAACATCTTTGCCATCGAAAGCGTCGTGCTGCGGGCTGAAAAGATTCTGCCGAAACTGAGCGAAAGCAGAAAGGCATCCGTCTGCGCCGCCGTGAAGGTATTCACCTTTAACGGCAACGAAAAGGCTGCATCCGCAGCACGAAGAGCCGCCTACTTCATTGAGGAGGGGGATACCCTGACCATGCTGCTGGCCGGCATTCGCCGGTTTACCAGATACGACGCCACCGGGCTGCTCAAGGCCAAACGGCAACTGGCTGCGGCCTCACTCGAACTGGAGAAGTATTTTTTCTGACTCTATGCAACAGCACACCGTACAAACCCCCTATATAGTCGGCGAAGCCCATTTCTACAGCATCGGGCTGAACGACGGCGGCCTGGCGCTTTTCGACACCGGCCCGTCCACACCTGAAGCGGTGGAATGCCTGCGGGAGTGTGTCGATCTCGCACGCCTCAAATATCTGTTCATCACCCATTGTCATGTCGACCATTACGGCCTGGCAAACTTCGTTCTGGAAAACAGCGCCGCCGAGGTATACATTCCCCGCACGGATTCCATCAAGCTGAAGCGACATATCGAACGAGTGGCATGTATCGGCGCCCTGCTCAATTATTACGGGTTCAGTGACGACTTCGCAGGCCGGCTGCGTGCATCATTTGATCGCAACAAGATTTTCCCTGTATCTCCGGAGAGATACAGGATTGCAGAAGAGTCCTCTGAACTTCAGGATCTGGGTGTGTCCTGGCTGGCCTGTCCGGGACATACTCAAAGCGATCTGGTCTACCTGGTCGGAGAGTACGCAGTGACCGGAGATATCCTGCTGAGGAACATTTTCCAGGCTCCGCTGCTGGATACCGATCTGGAGACATTTGAGGGGCGTTTCCGCAATTATGAAGCGTATTCCGCCACACTCATCAAGCTGGCGCAGCTGCGCGGCAAACGGATCATGCCGGGACACCGCCAGTTTGTAGGGAGCGTGGATGAGGCAATCCTCTTCTATGTGAAGACTCTCCTCGAACGCGCCACCCAGTTGCTGCCGCTTAAGAGGCTTGCCGTCAACGAGATTATTGACCGGCTCTTCCGGGGAAGACACGACGATCCGTTCTTTGTCTACCTGAAGATATCCGAGATAGTGTTCATGCTGGATTTTATCGAGAACCCCGCCCTGCTCAAAACGTCCCTGGATCAGATCGGGCTGTTCGATCAGGTCTGCGAGCTGTATTCTGCCTTTGTGTAAATGGAGAAACCCATGACTGATCCACTTTTCCAACCAATTGTAATAAACCGCATGGAGGTCAAGAACCGCATCTACATGCCGGCCATGCATATGAATATGGCCGGAAATTATGCGGTCAGCGACCAGCTGGTTGATTTCTACATTGAACGAGCCCGCGGCGGAGCCGGCATGATCACGGTCGGCTACGCCACTGTAGATGAGCGCTCCGGCAACCCCGGCAACATCGGCGCCCACAAGGATAGCTACATCCCTGGCCTGATCCGTTTGGCAAAAGCCATCCGCGACTACGGCGCACGCTCCTCGGTTCAGTTGAACCATGCCGGGCGCTACAATCACTCCATGCTGATGGGGGGCAAACAGCCGGTAGCCCCCTCCCCCATCCCGTCGCGACTGACCCGCGAGACACCGCATGAGCTGGAGTTAGCCGAGATCGAAGAGATCATAGATCGCTTTGCCCAAGCGGCCAGGCGCGTCCAAGAATCCGGCTTCGACGCGGTTGAGATCCTGTCCGGCACCGGCTACCTGATCAGCGAATTTCTTTCCCCGCTTACCAACAGGCGTTGTGACGACTACGGAGGAGCTTTCGCAAACCGCATCCGCTTCGGTCTGGAGGTGATACGGGCCGTCCGCAAGGCTGTGGGCAATGACTTCCCGCTGCTGGTCAGGATGAATGGTAACGAATTCATGAAGGGCGGCTCAAGCCGACTGGAATTACAGGAGTACGCCGTCAGACTGGCAGAAAACGGAGTGGATGCCCTCAGCATCAACGTAGGCTGGCATGAAGCCCAGGTACCGCAGATCGTCACCGAGGTGCCGCGCGGCGTCTTCGGCTATCTGGCCCGGGGCATCAAGGAGCTGGTCAGTATACCGGTCATTGCCAGTCACCGCATCAATGATCCCGATCTGGCCCGGAGCATGCTTGTCGACGGGCTGTGCGACATGGTAGCGGTCGGACGGGCGCTGATCGCCGATCCCCGCTTTCCCGAGAAGGCCCGCAGGGGTCTTGAGACTGACATTGTCCATTGCGTTGCCTGCGCCCAGGGCTGTTTTGACAACCTCTTCAAGATGAAGTCGGTGGAATGCCTCTGCAACCCGCGTGCTGGCCATGAGCGTGCACGTGCGATTTCCATCACCGAAACCACTCTGAGCGTAATCGTGATCGGGGGCGGAGCGGCCGGGATGAGCGCGGCCACTGCCGCCGCCGAGCGCGGGCACCGTGTGACGCTGCATGAAGCGGGCGACCATCTGGGCGGACAGCTCCTGCTGGCCGGTGCGCCGCCGGGTAGGGAGGAATTTCTGGAACTGGCAGCCGATCTGGAACGGCAGCTTGAACTTTCAGGAGCCACTGTCGTATACAATTCCATCGTCGATGATCAGTTTCTTAAGGATGCCAAACCGGACGCGGTTATCATCGCCACCGGCGGCCTGCCGGTCACTCCGGCGATTCCGGGAGTTGACCTGCCGCACGTTGTCCAGGCCTGGGATGTGTTGGCCGGGGATGCCGAGACCGGCAGGCGTGTAGTTGTGATCGGGGGAGGTGCCGTCGGCATCGAGACCGCTCTGTTGCTGGCGGAAACAGGAACCCTCTCCGGAGAGGCTCTCAAATTTCTGCTGGTCCATGGCGCCGAGTCTCTGGAAGATCTGTACGGACTGGCAACTCGTGGCAGCAAGGATGTAACGGTGCTCGAAATGCTGGGAGACCTGGGTAAAAACTTCGGCAAGAGTACCCGTTGGGGTATGATGCAGGATGTGGAACGGTATGGCGTCAAGAGCAGAGCTACCGCAAAAGTGGTTGAAATCACTGCTGATAGCGTCAGAATCGAATACGAAGGCCGGATTGAAGAGGTTCCGGCCGACTCCGTTGTGCTGGCTGTCGGTACACGAGCCCATAATCCGCTCCAGGAGCTGGTGGCATCCGGCGGGATACCCTTTCGTGTTGTGGGAGACGCTCTTAAACCCGCCATGGTCTTTGAGGCTATTCATCAGGGCTTTACAGCCGGTCGCGAAATCGGCTGAAATCAGGAAGCGAGGGAGTTACTATGAAGAATCTGTTTGTGGCGCTTGTTCTTACTCTGGTCGCAGCCGGCCAGTCAACCGCCGTTGAAGTTGCCGGCGTCAACCTTGAGCCGGTCGTGACGGTCAATAAGCAGCAGCTCAAGTTGAACGGATACGGAATCAGAAAAAAGTTCTTCGTCAAGGTCTACATCGGATCGCTCTACTCTTCGAAACATCTTGCCTCAGCGGCTGCAGCGCTGGGTGACGGCGCTGACAAGCAGATCAGGATGAATTTCCTGCATACAAAGGTTGAAAAGGAAAAAATCATTGAAGCCTTTAACGAGGGATTTGCCAACAATTCACCCGACCTGATCGGCTCTCCGGAAGTGAAAAAATTTCTGTCGCTCTTTACGGCTGATTTTAATCGCGGCGATACCGTTGATCTGCTTCTTGGCGCAGATGGCAGCGTTTCGGCCAGTCATAACGGTAAATTACTGGGAAACATTCCGTCAACTAAACTGGCCAGAGGCGTACTGGCCATCTATCTTGGCGATAAACCTGCCGACGAGTCGCTTAAAAAAGGGATGCTGGGCAAGGAATAACCAGGGTACGTGCCGGATGTTCACCCGCAATCACAACCGGTATCTCATACAAAGGAGCAGATAATGGCACAAACGTATTCAACCGGCATTGAGCTGAGGTTTTCCGATCTCGACGCCTATGGTCATGTAAACAGCGCTGTTTACTTCACCTACCTGGAAACGGCGCGGGTCAAGCTGTTTAATGATTTCTTCAGAGAAGTCTCCAGCCACGGGATTTTCACTCTTGTTGCCCGGGCCGCGTGCGACTTCAAAATCCCGATCATGCTCTATGATGACGTTGTTGTTTCGCTCTGGGTGTCGAAGATAGGAAGGTCGAGTTTTGATCTGGAATACAGGATTCATAACGGCCAGGACAAGACCTACGCCACAGCCCTTACCACAATGGTCTGTTTTGACAGCGTAAAGAACAAAACCGTACCGGTACCGGAAAATATCAGGGTTATGGCATGAGAGGCGCCACGTACCATCATGAATGAAATAATCAGGATATGAATAATGTGTTGCGCTGGATAAAGCCGATAGCTCTATCGTTGCTGCTGATCGCTTGTGATGAACAGGGAGTGCTTTCTTTTTTGATCGGGATATTTCTCCTTGTTGTCTACCTGCCCAAAAGTTTTGGAGACCATTATAAAAATTGTCGCCGCGAACGTCTCATTCGTTTTGCAATCTACCTGTCTGCTGTGTTAATGGTGTGCGCACTGCGAATATACAATACATCTCTTGCCAGATTTCGCGCCGACTCCGTCATAGCGGCAGTGGAGGCATTCAAGGCAAAAACCGGCGCCTATCCGGAACGACTTGATCAGCTGGAGCCGTTGTTCATGGCGAAGGTACCGGAAAAGGCAAAAATGACGTTTATGGATAATGGATTCAGATATTCGTCGCGATCGGATTATCACACACTGTCATATGTCACGTTTCCGCCGTTCGGCCGTCGCGTTTATGATTTCGAGAGCAGGAAATGGAAAAGATCCGACTGATGATGAAAGAACACACGGCATGACAACCTATCTTGTAAAACGTATCCTGATACTGATTCCGCTGATGATCGGCATCACGCTGATCACCTTCTCCGTCATCCATCTGGCGCCGGGTGAGCCGGTCGAGATGCAGATGGCCATGAACCCCAAAGTAGGCAAGGAGGCCCGCGAACGGCTCAAGAAGTTCTACGGACTGGACAAGCCGTTGCACGAACAGTACTTCTCCTGGGTCGGCAAACTGGCCCGCCTCGATCTGGGACGTTCTTTCTCGTCAGACAGCCGCCCGGTGGTGGACAAGATCAAGGAACGGTTGCCGGTGACCATTTCGCTGAATATTATCGCCCTGATTCTGGAATTCGGATTGGCGGTGCCCATCGGCATTCTGGCGGCTACCCATCGCGATTCCTTGCTGGACAGGGGGATAACCGTTTTTGTATTCGTCGGATTCGCCGTGCCGACCTTCTGGCTGGCCCTCCTTTTAATGTATTTTTTCGGCGTCAAACTGAACTGGCTCCCCATTTCAGGCCTGCATACCCTGGGAAGCGATTCCTGGGGAACAGTGCGCTACCTGTGGGATCTGGCCAAACACCTGATCATGCCGATAACGGTGGCATCATTCGGCAGTCTGGCCGGGTTGTCACGCTATATGCGTTCATCCATGCTGAACGTCATAAGCCAGGATTATATCACCACTGCCCGTGCCAAGGGTCTTACCGAGCGGACTGTCATCTATAGACATGCTTTGCGAAATGCGCTCCTGCCGTTAATTACCCTGCTCGGCTTTTCTATCCCCGGCCTGATTGGCGGCAGTGTCATTTTTGAAACCATCTTTGCCATTCCCGGTATGGGACAGCTCTTCTACCAGGGGGTCATGGCGCGTGACTACCCGGTGGTCATGGGCATTCTTGTGATCGGCGCCTTTCTGACACTGATCGGCAATCTGATTGCAGATCTCTGCTATGCCCTGGCAGACCCCCGTATCAGACATGGAGGAGTGTAGACATGGAATTTAAACACTCCTATTTTTACTCAGTCTTCTGGCCGGGATTACAACGCAACCCTATGGCTCTGGCAGGCGGAACCGTAGTGCTGGTGTTGTTCCTCGTCTCCCTGCTGGCTCCTTTGATTGCTCCGTATGATCCCAGTGCCATTAATGCCTGGAAGGTGTTGTCTCCGCCATCATGGCAGCACTGGTTCGGCACTGATGAACTGGGTCGGGACGTACTCAGCCGCGTTCTTTTCGGAGCCCGCATATCACTTAAAGTCGGTTTTGTGGCGGTCGGCATCGCTGTTATCCTGGGCACGGCAGTCGGCCTGATCTCCGGTTATTTCAGTGGCCTGGTGGATGCCACCCTGATGCGTCTGGTAGACATCATGCTCTGTTTCCCGGCCTTTTTCCTGATTCTGGCGGTTATCACCTTTCTGGAGCCATCCATCTGGTACATCATGATGGTGATCGGCCTGACCGGCTGGATGGGGGTGGCGCGTCTGGTACGGGCCGAAACCCTCTCCATCCGTGAGATGGACTACATTCTTGCGGCGCGCTGCATCGGCTGCTCCAGTTCGCGCATCATCTTCCGCCATATCCTCCCCAACGCTGTTTCTCCCGTGCTTGTCTCGGCTACGCTTGGCGTTGCCGGCGCCATACTGACCGAATCAGCCCTGTCGTTTCTCGGCATCGGTATTCAGCCACCTACCCCCAGCTGGGGCAACATCCTCACCTCCGGCAAGGATTATATCGAATTTGCCTGGTGGCTGTCATTCTTTCCCGGTCTGGCGATACTGGTGACGGTGCTTTCCTACAATCTGCTTGGTGAGGGAATCAGGGATGCGCTGGATCCGAGGGTGAAGCGGTGATGTCGATCGGAACGGCAAAAGAGATATGATGGTTGGTTTATATAAAGGGCTGCTTACAGCCCCATGAGAATGCGAAGATAATCCTCAACAATTCGCATGCCAGACTGTTCGCTCCCCCTGATCGGGTTTAGATCGGCCAGCCAGATGTCGAAGAAGGGAGGACTATCGGTAAAAGCGGGGTGACATGGGTAAATTAGTTCGCAGAACCATGCAGTTTGAGTGATGAGACAGAGGCGATAGCCTCAAAGTCACGGTCATTGTGTAACAACTCGGCGTTATTCTCGATGGCTGTTTGCGCTATCAGCAGATCAACCGTACTGCGGATGGTCAAGCCTTTAGTTCTGCATTTTCTGTACATATCTGCGGCTTTAATGTAGGAATCATGATCTTTTAGGGAGAGTATCGGAAACGTCAACAGCGAAGCCCGTACTTCATGGTAGTCCCGCTCGCTTCGAATGCCCTGCAGCGCCTCGGTAAGTGTGATATCCGCAATGGCAATCTCTGCGTCATTCGTGATCAGCGTTTCAACAGCCTTGTCAGATAAAGAGCCGGTGCGGTTAAGGAACTCAATCAGTGCGCTGGTATCAACCAAGGTCATGGCGATTTTCCCGTAAAGCATTCAGATCACCCTGCCAGAGAGCAGCATGGCGGACAGTAAGCAGACGTTTTCGGCTGCGTTGCCTGATCAATTCCTGTAAGGCGCAGACGATGATATCCTTTTTGGTCCTGATTCCGGTAAGGCGTCCGGCTTCATCCAGCAGATCAGTGTCTATGACTACATTGGTTCTGGCTAGCATAATGCACCTCTATTGGCATAATTTATACACATTATCTTACAATTATTATGTGGATGCAAGAAGAAGTTTCAGCTTCGTATTGATCGAGGCTGAACACGTTTACAGCCGTCCCATCACCCCCGCCTTTCCTTCATCCATTCCGTAATCCGGTAGAGCAGTTGCCGGTCGCTTTCATCAACCCCTTCCAGATTTTTCAACATCAATTCAGGCGATTCAAGCCATTTCCGTTATGAACATCCTGTTACCGCCCATGCTTTTAAAAAGAACCTCGGTGATAGGCAGGCAAACAGCGTCGTTCCCTGTGTCAAGGCGGTGTTGAACCGTTCCGACAAATTTCTTCAATTGAGTGAAATATCTTGCCCAACAATCGTGATGGTCGGTGATGAAGATGTTGCAGAACCGATTGGTCATTCAGAGCGGCTTGCAGAATCAATTGAAAATGCGCAACTGAAAATCGTTCCGAATTGCGGTCATCTTGTGCCGGTGGAATCGCCTGCAAGCGTATTGGAAGTGTTGCATCAGTGGGATTTGGAAGACACAAAATAAAAGGCGTTGGCAAGCGCAAACGGTAGGCATGCGAGGTACGTGGGAGATCATGTCGGTGAGGGACAAAAGGTCGAAACTGCGCAAGGCAAAGTATTCACATCGGCGAACCGTTACGGTTTGATCATCTGAAAGACGCGGCGCTGGACGATGCGGTGTTGAACCGCACCACCAACAGCATCATGCTCCGCATCGCCGCTCTGACCGGCGAGGAGTATCGGTTTGCGCGGGAGTAACGGTGATTTTAACTCAAAGTATCAAGGTACGCAGACACGGCGACAGTAAAACTCATATGAACACCTTTTATTGCTTCAAGTCCATCAATCATGCGCTCCCATTCAAGCTGAAACCCGTAGCCATGATACACAATATGCCGAAATTTTCGGAACGGAGCAAGTTGATGAGCAAGCTTTTCATCGAAGAGGAGTGGCAGTCCGGGGTACGGAGAGTTGCAGAAACGCTTGAATATTTCAATATGCCAGGAATCGCCGGACGGAGTTGTTATCCCATTGCATCGATGTATCCGTTTCAGAATGTTTTCAATTCCACCGTAAAATTGCGCCATAAATGCGGCGGCAGCTGTCTTTTCCCTGATGGTGGCGTCACGTCCGGAAATATCATGGAACAAGGCAACAGCTTCATCCACAATCGTGTTCATGGCCTCAAGCTCAATGGCAATTTCTTCTTTGAGTTCCAGGTTTGTCATATCAGTCGCCTGCCTCTGGTCTCAACCAATCTGGTAAAACGGGTTGGTGGCGTCAGTGGCACAAGGTCGAACGGAATATTCAATTCATTCTCCAACCGTGCTGCAAGTTCATACAGTTTCCAGCCATTCACACCATCACAGGCAAGGTCAATGTCGTGAGCCTCGGATGGATTGTCCAGCGCGCTGCCAAAAAGAAACAGGCGGGTCACACCGTAGGAACTGGCAAGCACGACAATGGTCTCAAATTGTTCCTGGCTGATAGTCATGGTTCTACTCCATGCATAATTTATGTCCATAAACTATAGAACAAGCAAGGTGCTCTGGTGCTTTAAGATGAGCGAGGCAATAGTCCATCCACCAGTTCCCGTACAACTTCAGCCCGATTGAGAGTGTAAATATGTACTCCCGGTACGCCGGCATTCAGAAGTTCCTGCGCCTGAGCCCGGGCAAATGCCACTCCGACCTTCTGCACGGCCGATGCTCCGCCACGCAGATCCGCTTCTTCAAGATTCGTCAGAAAATCAGCCGGTATGGTGGCGCCGCACAGTGATACAATCCTCTTGATAACCTTCAGACTGACTACCGGCAGAATGCCGGGGATAATCGGCTTGGTTATGCCGACGGATCGAGCCATTCGCACAAAGTCAAAGTACAGACGGTTGTCAAAGAACAGCTGGGTTATCGCAAAATCGGCGCCATTGTCACATTTGAGCTTCAGATAGGCAAGGTCGGCCTCCGGGCTTGACGATTCCGGGTGGGACTCCGGATAGCCTGCAACACCAATCCCGAAGTCGGGGTGGGATGATCGGATAAAACTGACCAGATCAGAGGCATGCTGCAGGTTCGAACAAGGTGGCAGGCCCGGAGCAGTCTCCTGGGGCGGATCCCCTCGCAAAGCCAGTACATTACCGACGCCGGCAGATGCAAGTTCGTTCAGAAAATGTACCACCTCTTCGGGTGATGATCCGATACAGGTAAGATGCGCCATGGATTCCAGACCATGCTCTTTCTGCAGACGAGTGACAATTTCCAGTGTGTCTCTGTGTGTGCTTCCCCCCGCACCATACGTGACAGAAGCAAAAAGAGGGTTGAGACTGCATAACTGCTTGACCGTCTGAAAAAAGAGTGGCCACTCTCCGCGCCCCTTGGGCGGGAAATATTCCAGTGATATAAACTGCTTGGCCGTCATTATTGTATCTATTATTTTCATAACTCTCCCACGCAAGTACGCTGTCGCTGATGCTTTTCCTGCAAAGTAATGGCATATTTTTACAAAAACGGAAACAAAAAGTAAAGGATGCCGGCTGATTGACAGTTTGCGCATTACCTGCCGGAACCTGCGGACAAAAAAAAAAGCTTACATTATTAATAATTTGGTGTACAACCATTTCATTCAGTTTCTGAATCATCACTCCGTCGCAAATATTGTATCTGTATCCCGTCCGATAATAATGTGCCCGTGCTGCGGCAAGGCTCAAAACTTGATCACTCCAAGGAGGTACTGTATGTCACATCAGGATTTTACAGCTTCGACGTCGCGAGGAAGAGGGAAAACCGGAATTGCCACCAAGATTCTGCTGGCGGCATCCCTGGCCCTGATAACAGGTCTTGTAATTGTGGGCGGCTCGGCACTGTATCTGGAAAATCAGGCGCTTGTGGGGCTGCAGCGTGAAAACAGCCTTGTTTTTGTCAATCTGATGGGTGACGACATAAAAGACGCCATGATGGCAGATGACATGAAAAAGGTTGATGCCTACGTCAAAAACGTAATTGAACATAAAAGGGCGGAAGGTCTTTCCATCTACAATGAGAAGGGTAACGAGCGCGGAACCGGAGCGAAAGGTGACTCCCTTGTTGACGAAGTTTTAAAAAGCCACAAAACTGCAAATTCAGAGGGAATCCAAAAAGGCACTCATGTTCTTGAAACCGTATTGCCCCTCCTGAACGAAGAACGCTGCCAGGGTTGTCATGACAAGGATATCAAGATTCTGGGTGCGCTCAGGCTTAGCACCAGTATCGAGCAGGGATATTCCGCCAGTAGAAAGGCAGCCTTCTGGCTCCTCGTTTCGGGAGGTGTAGCGCTTGCCGCCAGCTTCATCTGTCTGATGCTGGTCCTGCGGATAACCGTTACGAAGAAGCTTAACGACTTTGTCGCCAAAGTGACCGATCTCGCCAGAGGAGAAGGAGATCTTACCAAACTGATCAACGTTACATCCAATGATGAATTCGGGCAGCTGGCCGATGAAATTAACTCACTCGTGGAAAAGATCAGAAAGATCATCACCCAGATCGCCCGGACCAGCGAGCTGGTATCTTCCTCAGCCACAGAGCTCCAGTCTAATGCTGAACAGATAGCCACCGGGGCCGAAGAAGTATCTGCTCAGGCCGAAACTGTTGCCACGGCGGGTGAAGAGATGTCGGCTACATCAGGCGACATCGCGCAGAATTGCCAGATGGCCTCGGAAGGTTCTCAACAGGCCAGTATCGCCGCAGTTTCCGGTGCAGAGGTTGTTAACGAGAGCATTTCAGTTATGAACAGCATTGCCGAACGGGTAAAAAGTTCCGCAAGAGCGGTTGAAAGTCTTGGCAGTCGTTCCGACCAGATCGGTGAAATCGTCGGCACCATTGAAGACATCGCCGACCAGACTAACCTGCTGGCTCTGAATGCGGCGATTGAGGCTGCCCGGGCGGGCGAACAGGGGAGAGGTTTTGCCGTTGTTGCCGATGAGGTACGGGCGCTGGCCGAGCGTACCACCCGGGCGACGCGCGAAATCGGTGAAATGATCAAAGCCATCCAGCATGAAACGAAAAGCGCCGTGATCGCCATGGAAGAGGGGGTCAGTGAAGTTGCCAAAGGAAGTGAGAAGGCGGCTGATTCCGGCAAGGCTCTTGAACAGATTCTCCAGCAGATCAACGATGTCAACTCCCAGATACACCAGGTTGCCACCGCAGCCGAAGAACAGACCGCAACGACCTCTGAAATCAGCAGCAACATGCTTCAGATCACGGAAGTCGTCGCCCAGACATCCCGTGGCGCTCATCAATCGGCGACTGCCGCCAGACAACTTTCCGCGCTTGCCGACGACCTGCGACGAATTGTGAGTCAATTCAAATTCGCATAAAAGTGGCGAAAAGTGAGGCAAGGGACATGAGACATGGCGCGTAAGATTTTCATAGCAGCCACCGGACAGAATACCGGTAAAACGACCACAAGCCTTTTTTTGATGCACCTGGCACTCAAGAGATATGCGCGGGTTGGCTTTATCAAACCGATTGGCCCGAAACCAGCCTTGCTGCACGGCAGGGAAGTTGACAAGGACGCTGCTCTGATGGCCCAGGTATTCAATCTGGGAAAAGACCTGAGCCTGATGTCACCGGTTGTTTTGCATTCGGGTTCGACACGGCAGGTGGTAGACGGTGAATTGGCCGTAGGTGATTTGCAACGGCGGGTAATTGAAGCCTGCGCAGAGTTGGAAAGAAAGTGCGACTTCCTGATTATCGAGGGCGCCGGACACGTCGGCGTCGGCTCGGTAATTAAACTGTCAAATGCCCGTATCGCCAAGATTTTGAACGCACCGGTATTGATGGTCACTGGAGGCGGTTTGGGGAACGTTGTGGATTCGGTCTACATGAACCTCGCTCTTTTTGAAAAAGAAGGGGTTGATGTCCGGGCCATCCTGGCAAACAAGCTGATCCCGGAGAAGCGGGACAGAACCATTGATTATCTGCGGCGATGCTTTGCCGGGGAACCGTTCAAGGTGCTGGCCGGATTTGATTACCATCCGGTACTGGCCAACCCGACTCTGCGCCGGGTTGCCAACCTGCTGGGGCTTCCTCTTCAAGGTAACAAACGTGATTCACATCGCATCATCAACCACGTGCAAATCGGTGCAGCTTCAACTCAAAGAGTAGCCGAACTTTTAAAAGACTCCACCTTTCTGATTGTTACCAGCAGTCGCGACGAACTGCTGGTGACCATGGCCAACCTGTACCAGATCCCTGCCTATCGTGGAAAAATTGCCGGACTGCTCATTCCGGGGGTCATACCGATCAGCGTGATCACTCAGCAGATCCTGGATCGAAGCAAAATTCCCTACCTGCGCACCGAACAAAATACCACCGCAGAACTATACCGGATCATTACCGAAGACGTTTCCAAGCTGACCTCGCAAGATACCGAGAAGCTGGAGCTGGTACGCAGTCTGGCGGAGGAAACTTTTGATTTTGACGCCCTGGATGCGCTTTTTGCGTAACCATTGTATCCGTTTCCATAATCAAGGAGAAACGTATGGATTTTACCGCCGTTCTGGTTCAGATAAAACCAAAACTCGGCTGTGTTGACGACAACCTGGCACTGGTCGAAGAGCGGATCAAACAGGCGGTTTCCGCAGGGGCCGACCTGGTGCTCTTCCCGGAACTGGCGCTGACAGGCTATTTCCTGAAAGATCTCGTACCGGAAGTAGCGCTGCGGATTGATTCACCAGAGATCCAACATCTGCAACAGCTCTCCCACACTATCTCCATAGCAGTCGGATTTGTTGAAGTAACCGATGACTACCGATTCTTCAACTCTGCAATTTATCTTGAAAATGGCATCATCAGTCATCTGCACCGCAAAGTATACCTCCCCACCTACGGCCTGTTTGATGAGCAACGTTATCTGGCACGCGGCGAGCGCTTCCGGGCCTTCGACACCAGACATGGCCGCATGGGCCTCCTGATCTGTGAAGACATGTGGCACTTGTCGGCCTCGTATATCCTGGCCATGGATGGTGCAACGACACTGATATGTCTCTCCAGCAGCCCCGGCCGCGGCGTGGGAGGCGAATCGCTCGACTCGGCTACGGCCTGGCAACAGTTGACTTCCACAACGGCAATGTTCCTCAACTGTCGCGTACTGTACTGTAATCGGGTCGGTTTTGAGGACGGAATCAACTTCTGGGGCGGCTCGGAGTACGTCTCGCCATCCGGCGAGTCAATCGTCAGGGGAAACATGCTTGAAGAAGACTTCATCACCGCGACTCTGGATGAAGGCTGTCTGCGACGTGAGCGGATTTTCTCCCCCATGCTGCGCGACGAGAACCTGTTTGTAACCATGCAGGAGTTACGGCGCATAGAGCGGGAAAGGGGGCGCTCATGTCAGGATTGACGGCAAATACTGCAATATTACAGCGGTTGCTGGTAAACTTTGTGCGTGATGAAGTCCACAAAGTCGGGCTCAGAAAAGCCGTGCTGGGACTATCCGGAGGTATCGATTCCGCCCTGGTTGCTTTTATTGCCGCCGAGGCGCTGGGCCCGGAGAATGTCCACGCCATCTGCATGCCCTACAAGTCAAGCAATCCCGAGAGTGAACTTCATGCCCGTCTGGTGGCCGCTGCCTGCTGTGTCAACTTCGAGATCGTACCGATCACCCCCATGGTGGACGCCTACTTCGATATGTTCCCCGACGCTGATAATATGCGGCGCGGCAACAAGATGGCCCGCGAGCGGATGACAATCCTTTTCGATCACTCCGCCCGTCTGCGGGCACTGGTACTCGGCACCAGCAACAAGACCGAACTGTTGCTTGGTTACGGTACTCTTTACGGCGATATGGCCTCGGCCCTGAACCCGATCGGCGACCTCTACAAATCCCAGGTCTGGCAACTTTCAGAAGCAATGGCGGTTCCCCGCGAAGTGATCGAAAAACAGCCCTCGGCCGACCTGTGGGCCGGTCAGACAGACGAAGAGGAGCTTGGTTTCTCCTACCGCCGGGTGGACGAACTGCTGTACCGCATGGTGGATCAGCGCCTTAATCGGGAAGAGCTTATACATTCCGGTCTGGCCGGTGACTTCATTGACAGTATCTACTCCAAAATCCAGAATTCTCATTTCAAAAGGCGTCTGCCGGTAATTGCCAAGGTATCGAACCGGACCATAGACCGTGATTTCAGGTATGCAAGGGACTGGGGGAAATGAAAGGCAACTCGCACAACATTGTTGTCTATTCAACGGAAACGGGTCGAATAAAGCCGGGAAGTGGAGAATATATATCCGCTTCACCACAATCAGACGGAACGGTGCGACTGCAGCGCCAGACCAAGGGACGCGGCGGCGGTACTGTTATTGTCATCAACGGAGTCCCGTTGGCGGGAACTGCTCTCAAGGAACTGGCCGGCGCATTAAAGAAGCGCTGTGGCTGTGGTGGAACCATCAAGGACGGAGTCATCGAAATTCAGGGCGATCATCGGGACACATTGATGCTTGAATTACAGACTCGTGGCTTCAGGGTCAAGCTGGCGGGCGGATAAGGGTGGCGAACAGTGCTTCCGGGAATTTCATATTCAATCATAAGCACGTTTGTGGCAAAAATATAGTTGACGATTCATTTTTATGTTCTATTATTCAGAAAACACGCTACGTGAAAGGATATGAGTTTTTCTGATCACGCAAGATATTCTACTTCATAGGAGGCAGCACATGGCATTACGGGTAGCAATCAACGGTTTCGGCAGGATTGGCAGGATGGTATTACGAGCTGCAGTTAAGGATAATAATTTTGAATTTGTAGCAATTAACGATCTTACGGATGCCGCCACACTGGCGCATCTGTTCAAGTATGATTCCGTACACGGCATCTTTCCTGGTGATGTGGAACACACCACTGACAGCCTGATAGTCAATGGCAAATCCATCAAGATATATGCTGTCAGAAATCCGGCCGAGCTGCCCTGGAAAAAGGACGAAATTGATGTAGTTCTTGAATCAACCGGGCTTTTTACTTCGAAGGAAAAAGCCGAGATGCATATTCAGGCCGGTGCCGGGAAAGTTGTCATTTCCGCTCCTGCGACCAACGAAGATATCACTATCGTCATGGGTGTCAACGATCATTTATACGATCCCGCGAAGCACAATGTTATTTCAAATGCGTCCTGCACCACAAACTGTCTGGCTCCGGTTGCCAAAGTACTGCATGAGACATTCGAAATAGAGAAAGGCCTCGTCACAACGGTGCACTCCTATACCAATGACCAGAACATCCTTGATCTGCCTCATAAAGATCTGCGTCGCGCAAGAGCTGGCGCCATGTCCATGATTCCAACGACAACCGGTGCTGCCAAAGCGGTATCTCTGGTACTGCCTGAGTTGAAAGGCAAGTTGGACGGTATGGCTATCCGAGTGCCGACACCTAATGTTTCGGTGGTTGATCTGGTAGTTTCGCTTAAGAAAAATGCAGATGTCGCCAAAGTTAACGCTGCTCTCAAAGCAGCATCCGAAGGTGCTCTCAAAGGTATTCTGGGTTTTGAAGAGGCTCCGCTGGTTTCCATTGATTTCAACGGTAACCCGCTATCGTCAATTGTTGATGCCGCCTGTACAAAAGTAATCGGTGACAACATGGTTAAGGTTCTCTCCTGGTACGACAATGAGTGCGGCTTCTCCAACCGGGTTGTTGATCTCTTCCACCTGATCGCTTCAAAAAAATAGTGTGAAGATGAAGGTACACCGCGAGGGGGAACGTGATTCCCCCTCTTTTTTTGCCACAGCACTCACATTTTAGTCAAGGAGGCTTGCCATGCCGATTCTCTATATCGATCAGCTCAAGGATCTCAAGGGAAAAAAGGTCTTTATAAGAGTTGATTTCAACGTTCCGCAGGATGAAGAGGGTAACATTACCGAGGATACCCGGATAACCGGCGCTGTCCCCACCATCAAATATGCTCTGGAGCAAGGGGCGAAGGTCGTTCTTGCTTCTCATCTGGGACGGCCAAAAGGTGAAAAGAAGTCCAAATACTCTATGGCTCCCGCCACCAGGCGGCTTTCCGAGTTGTTGGGCAAAACAGTCAAACAGGCGCCGGACTGCTTCGGTCCTGAAGTGGACGCACTTGTTAACGCCATGCAGCCGGGCGAAGCGGTAATGCTTGAGAACGTGCGGTTTTATCCCGGCGAAGAAAAAAATGATGCCGACTTTGCCAATAAGCTGGCCAACGACTGCGAGATCTATGTCAATGACGCCTTTGCCGTCTCCCATCGCGCCCATGCTTCGGTGGAAGCAATAACAAAAAATATCCCGGTCATAGCAGCCGGCTTCCTGATGAAGAATGAAATGACCTTTTTTGAGAAGGCAATGCAGAATCCGGTACGGCCGCTGGTGGCTATTCTGGGCGGCGCAAAGGTGTCCGGCAAACTGGAGGTGCTGGAAACCCTGCTCAACAAGGTTGACAAGGTAGTAATCGGCGGCGGAATGGCCTTCACGTTTCTCAAGGCGATGGGCTACAACGTCGGGAAATCCCTGGTGGAAGACGAGTTGATTCCCACCGCCCGTACGATCATGGACAAGGCCCGCGAGAAGGGGGTCATGTTCTATCTGCCGGTGGATTGTGTGGTCGCTGATCTCTTTGAGGCTACCGCCACCAATTTTATTACGACTGCCCAGGAGATTCCCGCGGGATGGATGGCACTGGATATCGGCCCGGCATCTGCAACCCTTTTTGCCGAAACCCTGCGAGATGCCAAGACGGTCATCTGGAACGGACCGATGGGGGTTTTCGAGATGGACGCGTTTTCTCGCGGTACCTACGCAGTTGCGGAGGCGGTGGCCAACTGCTTTGCAACTACCATCATCGGTGGCGGTGATACTGACTCGGCTGTTCGCAAGGCAGGTGTAGAGAACCGCGTCAGTTATATTTCTACCGGTGGCGGCGCTTTTCTGGAGCTGCTTGAAGGAAAAACCCTGCCGGGTGTCAAAGCACTGGAAGTTTAAGCCAGAAAATAGGAGGTTTTATGCGTATACCTGTCATTGCGGGAAACTGGAAGCTGTTCAAGACTATTGGAGAAGCAACTGCGCTGGTCAACGAACTTAAAGTTCTTGTTGCAGGAACAAAGGATGTAGAAATAGTAGTTTCTCCCGTATTTACAGCCCTTGGTCGTGTGGCCGAGGCGGCTTTGGGTTCTAATATACATCTGGCGGCCCAGGACTGTTTCTGGGAAGAAGAGGGGGCCTTCACCGGTGAGGTTTCACCGAAACTGTTGAAAGACGCCGGCTGCAGCCATGTCATAATTGGCCACTCTGAGCGCCGCCAGTATTTTGGTGAGACTGATGCAACCGTCAACAAGAAAGCCAAAGCTGTCATACAGACCGGATTATCCGCCATTGTCTGTGTGGGAGAAACTCTTGCGGAGCGGGAATCTGATAAAACATTTTCTGTCATTGAAACCCAGATTCAATCTGGATTGGAAGGAATTTCTCCGGAAGTGGTCAGCAAAATGATTATCGCCTACGAACCGGTATGGGCTATTGGAACAGGCAAAACCGCCAGTGACGAACAGGCACAGGAGGTACATGCCTTTATCCGCAAACTGGTGACACGCCTTTTCGGACAAGCTGCTGCTGATACCGTCCGTATACTGTATGGCGGGAGTGTCAAGCCGGATAACGTAAAGGGCTTGATGTCCCAACCGGACATAGACGGGGCCTTAGTGGGCGGAGCAAGCCTCAAGGCTGAATCCTTTGCCGCGATTGTCCGATTTAACGATTGAGGCCATTCATTTTTTTTCGTTCGAGATCTATAAGTCACTTAGAGCTTTACAGCCTGCTGGTTTTTATGGTATATGAACTTTCTTGAAAATATTGCCAGGGGATACGGAATGACGATAGTTCTCACATTATTACATGTAGCAGTAAGTATTTTTCTGATCGGTGTTGTCCTGTTGCAGTCTGGAAAGGGCGCCGAAATGGGTGCGTCTTTTGGCAGCAGCGGCAGTCAGTCAGTTTTTGGGGCTGGTGGAGGAACATCATTTTTGAGCAAGATGACAACCGGCGCGGCTGTTATCTTCATGCTGACTTCGTTGACGCTGGCCTATGTTTCAGGTAATCCGTCTTCTTCTTCGATCATGTCGGGCAAAGGCAAGCCTGCGCCTGCCCAAGCTCCGTCGCCGACCGCGCCGGCAAGCAGCAGCAAAGCACCGGCCGCCCCTGGAACAACGAAACCGGTTGTACCGCCTGTCCAGGGTAAACCGGTGACCACTTCTACGGGTGCGCCGACTCAAAAATAATTTGATTACCAGCTAGTCATGTGCTAAACAGACATTCAATTGCCGAAGTGGTGGAACTGGTAGACACACCATCTTGAGGGGGTGGCGGGCAACCGCCCATGCGAGTTCGAGTCTCGCCTTCGGCACCATTACATAATCCGGCATAGTCCGATGTGGTACAAAAGCCCTTGAGAAATCAAGGGTTTTTTATTATCTATTGCACTATAAGCCCTATTTGGTACGGTGAAATCCTATGGTTATGACGTGGCCAGTGACGTGGTCTTGAAACCACGTCAAAAAAACCACGTCAAAAACGGGGGAGCCATGCCGAAACCTGAAAATCAACCCGCAGGAATATCTGGAAGATGTGCGGCGGCGTATCATGGCCCATCCCGCGAAACTTATCCACGAACTACTCCCCGATAACTGGAGTACGGCCAAAGTATTGTAATACTCCCATACTACCAACTGCAATTCAAGATGCCCTCAGTTGACGGTTACCGAGATGCAGGTAAGCAATCTCCACGAAGGGAATTTTATCACAGACACACCAACGTAATTATGGTGGGAGGCACTGGCAGCGGCAAAACGCACCTTGCCATTGCAATAGCACGGCAAAGCATCAGAAACGGCAGAAAAGCCAGATTCTTCAATGTCCTTCATTCTGGCTGTTTCACTGTTTATGCTGCCAGTTTGAAAGGTATAATGTGAAGTTCGGTATTTCTTCTGGCAATGCGCAAATCATAATCAGATTGCAGATTCAGCCACAATTCAGGTGATACGTTGAAAAACATTCCAAGACGTAGAGCTGTATCTGCCGTTATTGATCTCTTGCCATTGACGATAGTGCTGATTCTCCCCGGTGGTACTTCGATCCCGCGGGCAAGCCGGTTTATGCTGATTCCCATTGGCTGCAAAAACTCCTCTAACAGAATTTCTCCGGGATGTATTGGGTCAAGGCAGGTTGGCATAGTGTTGTGTCCTTTCAGTGATAATCTACAATTTCAACATCGTACGCATCGCCGTCAATCCATTTAAAGCATATCCGCCATTGGTCATTTATCCGGATACTGTAAAGACCTGCACGGTCGCCGCTTAATCCTTCAAGCCGGTTCCCCGGTGGTGTAAGCAGGTCTTGAAGAGTCTTGGCACTATGCAGGTAATAAAGCTTCCGTCGTGCCTGCCGCTCGAATGCCTGAAACCGCTTTACAAGGCGATCATTAAATAACGCCTCAGTGTCTTTGTTCTGGAAGTTCTTTATCATCAGGAGCAATCCTATCTTATCCGGTGTATTACGTCAAGCGTAATAGATAAAGCATTATGCTGCTTTTCGTAGCGGGATCACTTTTCGATCTGCATCAGGAACAGCCAGCCGCAAGATATAATCTGCCAGTTTTTCCACATCCAGTCGGAGGGATTCAACTCCGGTTTCGGGGTGGCAGAACTCCTGCTTGGTTAATTCTTCCAGAAGTCTAGCGATAGCCCTATCATGAACCGGGCTTGCCATTCGATGAATTCTGACAGTCAGAGTATTGGCACGCACGTCCGGTTCAATGTCGCCAGAAGAGACAAATAGTTCTCTCGCAAGAGCACGGGCCTCTTCCTCCTTATTCAGGTAGCGCCGTAATAGTGCGACTATAGCTGTTTCGGGTCCATCTGCTGAATGATCATGAGCCCAAGCATCGCGTACAGTTCTTTCGTGGGACGTCCCATAAAATCGTGATAAGTGGAGCTAATAGTTCGACTGGAAGTACCGGCAGTATTTCATCACGGAAAAGACCTGCCCAGGTCGAGTGCAGAAGAGTTCTCCGTTTGGCCTCCAGAAAGGCAAAAGGATCGAACATGTCGATGGTTTTGTGGTCTTTGGTGTAAAACATCCGATCTCCATTCATCTCATTGAAATGATTGGAGATTGCTACCACAAAACCGACTTGGCGTCAAGTTAAAACTTGCTATTTATACTAATATTTTAGGCTGTTACAGTATTTTACTTTTTACGGATGGATCAAGGAGGATTTAAAACAGCTTCAACCTTCCTGGCCAGATCATTAATAGTAAAAGGTTTCTGGATAAAGTTAATCCCTTTATCAAGAACACCGTGATGTGCAATGACATTGTTGGTATAGCCGGACATGTAGATCACCTGCAAACCGGGATGAGTTTCGAGCAGGCACTTATGGAGTGCCGGACCGTTCATGTCCGGCATGATCACGTCAGATACCAGTAAATCAATATGCCGCCCTTCGCTTATCTTAATCGCCTGCAGTGGACCTTCTTCAGCCAGTACGGTAAACCCGTAGCCAAGCAGTGCATCGTGGGCAAGTTCCCTGACCATATTGTTGTCTTCAACCAGCAGGATAACCCGGCCATCCGCCTGTATCACCGGCTGTTCCGATACTGTCTCCATGCAGACATCCGGTTTCTCGTCAACCAGCGGGAAGTATAATTTAAAGACGGTGCCCTTATCAATTTCACTGTACACCCAGACATTTCCGCCATGCTGCTTGAGCAGACCATACACTGTCGCAAGCCCGAGGCCTGACCCTTTGCCGATACCTTTTGTGGTGAAAAACGGTTCAAATATATTTGCAAGCGTCTGCTGGTCCATACCACTTCCGGTGTCCGTAACTGCCAGCATCAGGTAGTTACCGGCTGTTACACCCGCATGCTGGCGGACGTATTCATCGTCCAGGGTTACATATTCGGTTTCAATGGTTATGATGCCATTTCCCGCGATTGCGTCCTGGGCGTTGACAGCAAGATTCATGATCATCTGTTCAAGCTGGTTCATGTCTGCTCTGATACCTCGCCTGTCTTCCGTCAGGTGGAGCCGGATATCGATATTTTCACGGATAGTCCTGCGCAGGATCTGATAGAAGGACGTTATGACGTCATTCATGTCTACGGTCTTCATTTCGAGAATCTGCTTGCGGCCGAAGCTGAGCAGTTGCCTGGTTAGTATCCTGGCCTTGTCAGCGGCCTGGATAATACTGTTTATTTTCTCACTATCAGCGCTATCGGCCGGGATATTTCGTTTAAGCAGTTCAGAATAGCCGAGAATCGGGGTCAGCAGATTGTTGAAATCATGGGCAATGCCTCCGGCCAGACGACCGACGGATTCAATCTTCTGCAACTGAATTAACTGTTTTTCAAGTTTTTCCCGTTCTTCAGCATCTGACCTGTGTCTTGTTATGTCGCGTGCGATTGCACAGTTATACTCGACGCCTTCATAATTGAAATGATACACCGCCATATCAACGGGAATGAAACGGCCATCCTTTGCCTGATGAATGGTTTCAAAATGGCGGCTGCCATCACGTTTAAGCTCTTCCATATGAGCCTCCCACGCCTCAACAGGGTAATTGGGATCCGTATCAGCAACCCTCATTGAGAGTAATTCTTCGCGGGAATATCCCCGCATTATGCAGGCAGCCTTATTGACATACAAAAATTTGCCTTTCATATCAGTCCAGTAGACTGCATCAGCCAGGTTTTCCAGAATAAATGCTGTTTTTTGCTGCTCCTCAGCAGCATGTTTTTGCCCGGTGATATCACGGGTAATACTAAGGGAGGCGACCACATCTCCTGATTGATCGCGATACGGAACGACATGTGATTCGAGCCAGACATGCCGCCCTTTCAGTCCCACAACTTCAAAACGGAGCATTCCCGACTTCCCGGCAAAGGCATTGACGGTCAGCTGAAGAAAGGCATCGCGATACTCCTGAACCACAAGCGGGCATACATTCTGACCCTTTACCTGATCAAATGATTCTGCGTCAATCATCATAAGGCCGGATCGGTTCATCAGGAGAAGATTGCCCTCAATGTCCAGCATCTTGACGCATTCCGGTTCAGTATCAATAATTGTCTGCAGAAAGCGCTCTTTCTCGCGTAACTGCTCCTGTGCCTTCTGCCGCTCTCCCATTTCCATCTCAAGCTGGTTGTTTTGCTCCCGCAGCATGAACTCCTTGTCCTGTCGAACTTTGTCAGACTCGGCAAGTTTCCGCACCATGATGTCAAAAGAGTCAGCCAGCCGTCCCAATTCTCCTCCTGAAATCAGGGAGGATACTTTGACATGGAGATCACCGTCAGCCAATCGTTGAGAAGCGTTTTCCAGCACTCTGATCCGGTCTGAAATGGAGCGCTTGCCAAAATACCAGGCAAGCAGTAATGCTGCCCCCAGGAATAACATGAAAAAGGTCACACTTTTTAAAAGGAGCCGATTGGCGTCACGAAGAGCGACGTCAACCGGCACGCCGGCGGTGATGAACATGTACGGATTTTTTTCGCCCGGCAGATAAAGCTTCCGAAGCGAGATGATCCTCCGGTCGCCTGCAATTCCAGTCCGTATAGTGGTGGAAGTATCAGGCTCTTCCAGCATCTTTCGAAAACTGTCAGGAGTATATGGTTTTCCGATATACCGTTCCGGCTCAATGGCCCTGGACAAAATTATTCCACGGTGATCTACGAGTACGAAGCTGGTACCTTCCGGAACATGCTGGCGTTCCACCAATTGCCGGTACTTGTCGATAATGAATCCTACACTTATCACCCCGATTATTGTGCCCTGGTCATCCTTCACCGGATAGGCAAGGTTAAAGGCCGGTTTGGTTGTGGCGCGACTGACAACGTACTCGCCCGATGACAATTGACCGCTTGCCACGGCATTTTTAAAATAGCGCCGGTCCGATATGACAAAAGGAGGTGTGGCAGGCACCGCAGTGGCCCAGACAAGACCGTCGAGATCCGCTATGAAAATATTTGAAAACATCGGGTTTAATGCCCGAAGCTTCTTCAGAACCGGCTCGACCCGGGCTGTGTCCCGCTTCCTTACATCGGGAAGTTGTGCCAAAGCGGTCATCAATTGTTCAGCACCGATAACCAGATGCTGTTGCTCTGTTGCGATAATTTCCGCAAGTTTCAAAGTGTCCCGCCGGGCCTCGGAAATTGCATCGTTCCGTGACTGAAAACCGGAGTAAAAGATGACACAAACTGCCGGGAAGGCCACTATTAAGGCGATAATGAACAGTTGGGATCGTATGGATTTGGGAAATGGTATGCTCATGGGATGCTCCAACTATCTGGTTCAGAGACACTTTCTCTCAACAACCGTGTATCCGGATATGCAAGTATTGAATAAAGAGTACCTTTGGCAGGGCGTGATTGTCAACTCATGACCCGCTTTATCTCTGCAACAAGCTCCCTGGTGATCAGGGGCTTCGATACATAGCCATCAAATCCTTCGTCCAGAAACCGCTCCATATCGCCTCGCATCGAGTAGGCCGTCAAGGCGATGACCGGCTGGTGGAGTGTTGTTCCCTGTTCTTTGGAGCGGATTTCGCGCAGTGCTTCTTCACCATTCATGAGCGGCATATGGATGTCCATCAACACAAGACCGAATGTACTTTGCTCCAGTGCTGCGAGGCACTCCCTGCCATTCTCGACAACAGTGACATCAAATCCGATCTTTCTGAGCAGTGATAACCCGAACTTTATATTGACCTGATCATCTTCTGCAAACAGTATCCGCAGTGGCGGGCCATCCCAGCCGAATGCTGTTATTGAGGTTGCGGGATGGATGGAGGCGACTTCCCTGCCGACGGTAAAAGGAAGCGTGACGGTGAAACAGCTGCCGGCGCCCTGGGTGCTTTCTACGCTGATGGTGCCGCCCATAAGCTCTGCCAGGCGCAGACTGATGGTTAAGCCGAGGCCGGTACCTCCGAATTTTCTGTTTATTGAGCCATCTTCCTGGGTGAACGGCTTGAAGATGGTGTCAAGAGACTCGGATGAGATGCCAATCCCGCTGTCGCGAACCGCTATCTGTATGAGTACAGAATTATCGTGATGTTCCAGGAGTTGCGTTGAAATTGCAATGCTCCCCTGTGAAGTGAACTTGACGGCATTCCCAACCAGGTTGAGGAGGATCTGCTTGATCCGCAACTGGTCGCCCACAAGGAGAGGAGGGATGTCCTTGGATAGATTCAGCTCCAGAGCAATGTGCTTTACAGATGCGAAGTGTTTTTGCATCAGGACAACACCGTTGATAGATTGATGCAGGCTGAATTCAGCCAACTCCAGGATTATTTTTCCCGCCTCGATTTTAGACAGGTCAAGGATGTCGCTGATCAGGGTAAGCAGGTTTTTGGCGGAAAGTTTAAGGGCGGCTACGTACTCATACTGTTCTGCGGTCAGTTCGGTCAGTTCCAGAAGCTGTGTCATACCGAGCACGCCGTTCATGGGGGTGCGGATCTCGTGGCTCATGTTGGCCAGGAACTGGCTCTTGGCCCGGTTTGCGGATTCGGCGGCTTCTTTGGAGGTAGTGAGATTTTCTTCCAGTTGTTTCAGTTCACTGATATCCAGGTGCTGTATTATGGCATTCGTGACATTGCCCTCTGAATCAAGAACCGGCGAAATGGTCACTTCAAGCACTGACTTCGATGTGGTTTCAAGACTCAGATTTTTGTTCCGAGAGGTATCATAGGTGATAGTAAAACGGGCGGTACGTCCTTTGTCGAAAACGTCACGCACTTGAGGCATGAACCCCTGTTCTTCAATTATTGGGTCGTCAAAAATGTTATATATCCCAACTATCTCGTCATCAGTTACCTTGAGTTGGTCTCGTAATGCCTTATTTGCCCGAATGAGGGTTCCTTTTTCATCAGCGACCCACATATTGATCGGACTTTGATCAATAACACTACTCATAAATGCTTCTGATTCCAGTAATTTTCTTTTCAGTTCATGCTCGGAGGTTTCGTCAACAAGAATCCAGATAATTCCATCAAACAAATTTTCCGGGTTGACTGCCTTACCGGTAAATCGCGCACGAAACGTTGTGCCGTTACTTCGGGGCATTTGCAGGCTCGTTGTAAAAGTTTCCCCGGATGCCAGCACCGGAAATGCTTCTTTGGTGAACAGGCAGTACTCCTCCTGTGACGAGAAGTATCTGCTGGTACTGCTACCTTTCATTTCATCCGAATCGTATCCTAATAATTTGCCAAAGGTTTTATTGGCCCATATCAGCTGACGATTCCGGACTAACGAGATTCCAAAACCAGCATTGTCGAGAATAATTGACTGTTCTCTGGCAAGTCGGCTCAAAGCGTCTTCTGACTGTTTGCGCTCGGTGATGTCGAAGAGAATAACGAGATGTTCTCCTGAATATGATTCTCCAAGAGGAGCCGCGTTAGCTATTACTGTTTTATCCGTGCCGTCCTTGCATCTTATTGTTACCTCTATCGGTTCAAATGCTCCTCCTTCAGTTGTAGCATTTTCCAGTCTTGTGCTCCAGGCATCGACGACATATTGCCGGTGTTCATGATCAGGATAAGCTCTTGCCCACCATTTTTCCACAGTAGGGATTTCTTCCAACGCATAACCAAAAGTCCTGATAAATGCGGGATTCAGTAAAGTTATGTTCATTTGCTCATCATTCAAAGCCTTAGGGACTGGAGATGAATTGAATATAGCTTTGAATCTGGATACGCTAACCTGTAACTCTGCCGTCCGCTCCTCCACCAAATGTTCGAGTTCATCTTTTGATCGTAGTAAATCTTCCTCTGCCAGCTTGTGTTCAGTGACGTCCTGTGTCGTGCCAATGAGAGTAGTGATGCTCCCGTCAACAGCATATTGAGGATAACCCTGGGTTTCAAGGTAATGGACGGTTTTGTCAGGGAAAATGACACGAAAGACGAGGTGTAGCGGAGTGCCTGCGATACAACCTTGGACGGCGCTGTCAAAAAACAACCAGTCATCGGGATGGATTAACTCCTGATGTTCTGAGTAATTCGGAACATTCGAAGACGGGTCGCGACCATAAATTTCAAACATCATACTCGACCATATTGGTATGCCGGACTTTATATCAAAACTCCAATAGCCGATCTTTGCCATCTCCTGCGCTTGTCTCATTTGCTCAACCTGCAATACAATTTTCAGATCCCGCTCCAGCAAAGTATCCGACATTTCCTTAAAATTGCAGATTAGCTGGTTCGTCTCTGTAATGCCGCTTTCCGGCCAGACGATTTCAATGCTGCCTGAGGCCAGTTTAGCTGGAAGATCAATGGTGATCAGACGGAGCTTTTCAAGAGCTAAGATGGCCTTACGGCTCAATAATTCTGCCAGTGCCATCACACAGAGCAGAATAAGAAATAGCAACATCACTTGTTTGTGTAGCTGTCATAAAGTTTTTTCTGAAATGGTGCAACCGGCTGCTCAAGAATCAACTTCCATTCGGCCAGGTCGCCTATGGAAGTTTCTGCAACATAGAATGATTTTTTCCAGCGTTCCGATACAGGTGTATTGGGAGGCAGAGCCGGAATCCACTGACTGACATCTTTATCAAGACGATTGAGCGACCCTTTGCCGCGATCTATGGGCGTCATGACCTTTTGATCGGTGCGGTTGGTCATAATGATATTGCCGTTTTTATCCAGCAATGTGTAAAGCGTTAAGTTTTCTGAGAGACTCTTGTCAAGTTGCGCCCGTATTTGCTCCAGATCCATGACCCCAACAACATAGCCGCCGAATTCTCCTCGGATCAACACAGGGGCCAGCATAAATACTCTCGGCTTTGGGGTGCCTACCCTGCCCATGACAACTTCCGAGAGCATCGGCTTGAGGTTTTGGTTAAGCTGTGAAAGGTAGGGGCGATCTGCTGCGCTTATGCCGATATTACTCTTACCTGTTTCATCAACCAGAGGGGCGTAAGCGGTTATAGTAGCGGTGTGGTCCAGTAATCCGACCCGTGGAAAACTGACATTCGACTTCTTTGTCAATTCAAGATAAGGCTGCATCTGCTGCGGAGATCTGGTGGCTGCCATTTCAGCCAGACTTACAATGGTTGATGTTCTATTTTTCAGCCAGGTTGCAACATAGTGATCCAACCGTTGACTGGTATGTTTAAGATTGCTGCGAATATGACGGTCGGTTTCGGTAAAATCGGATCGGCTTGTGGTAGCAAGCATCACCAGTGACTGCAGCATGATGAAGAATACAAACAGATTCAAAATGACTTCGCGCAGGGAAAAGAGTTGTGATCTACTGCGGAGCATTACTGCAGTAAAGATCAACCGGGCGACCAGCGCATTGGCGATGCCGTTCATGGCCTGCTTTGTCATGACAATATAGGTATTGCTGGGGGGAACCTGCATGACAACGTGATAGAACAGGTAGACCAGCGGCATACCGAGAAACAGCCAGTAAATCGTATCGGCCACTACCATGCTGAACGTGCGGCGGGTCATCAGCCATCCGACAACTGCGACTTCAGCAGTCAGTATTATGACGGCGTAGGGATGATTCCAGAGGATGTAGGTGTATCCGGCAATGGCAGCGGCAGCGACAATGCCCCGTCCAAGCCCGAAGAACTGCAGCGCAAGCATGGCGAAGATGCTGCCGAAGAGGAAGTCTATATTGAGAAAGATAGGATATTTGAAATGGTTGCCCGCCAGACCAGCGGCAATCAGAGCCAGCAAAAGCGGGACGCTGTATTTCGTGGAAATGGCGGTTGCTGGTGTGGGCATAATGGTTCGCAATCTCTTAAATCGGAAGTCTGATATGGAATACCGTATTCCCGTCTGCACAGTTAAAACTTACGTTACCACCCAGGTAGCGTTCACCGAACAGCTTCATGCTGTAGGTGCCGATACCCCGGCCGGATGAGCTCTTGGTACTGAAGGAGCGCTTGAATATGCTCAGCTGCACATCTTCAGATATTTCGCCAGGGTTGGTAACCGTTATGCTGACATCTTCGGCACTGATAATAAGATCAACCCGGACAATCCCGCCAACAGGAGTGGCTTCGAGAGCATTCAATACCATATTACCGACGATACGACGCAGCATGGAGCTGTCAGTCTTCAGATGGTACTCCGGAAAATCCTCCAGGAGAACCGTGCGGTCGGGGGTACGAATATGATTGCCGTACAGTTTACAGACTTCCTGCAACATTTCCCGGAGATTGGTATCTTTAAAATCAGGAATATATTCGCCACGTTCTGCTGACAGCAGACGGCGCTGCTGTGCGATTTCTTCCGCCAGGTTTTCTGAAAGTTCAACCATGAGCTGCTTGTATTCGGTCTCTGATTCTGTTGTTAAAGTTTCGCTGTCTACAAGCATCCCTGCAATGCCGCTGATGCCGCCGACAGTATTAAGGATATCATGGAAAAACGTGCGTTCAAGCACCTGTCTTCGTTTATCTGGACCAATATCCCTGAGTGCAAAAATTGTAAAGGGGATTCCTGCTATATCAATGGGTGTTGCCGTAGCCTCAAGGTCAAGAGCCGTTCCGCCATCTCTGGAAATTATGATCCGACATTCACCTTCAGCCTGTACTCCGGTTTCCTGACTTGCAAGGATGGTCATGACGGCTCCACAAACTGAGCATGTCTTTGAAGTCCCACATCCGTCAGGGCCTTCGCTGCTATGAACGCAACTGACCGCTTCGCCCGGCCTCGTACCAACCAATGCAGATTGATCTGTAACTCCAAATGCGGAGAGCAAACTCTTGTTTGCTGCAACAATCTGGCGATGTTCGTTCAGTATCAGCATCATATCCGGCACCGCGTTAAGCATTGCAGTTATGAATGCAGCCTGTGATACCGTCCGCTGCTGCTGAGATAGTTGAGAATCATCCGCTCTACCTGCGGGTGCAAAAAATGTTGATTCCATGATGCGAATCTCCCTCTAGTGGTGAATTGACTATGTGCCGGATATTCTCTGACAGAAATCCGGATTCCTGTGCATGATTACTGGGTTGAAACCCTGTTTTTTCAGATGTTCCTGCCAGAGGTGCAGAATCCTGAAACCGCTGTCATCAATTGAGGTGATGCCGTTCAGATCGAGCTCGGTAATTACCTTGCCGGCCGGATTATGCTTCGAAAAATGCAGCGACAGATCCGAAATTGTAAAAGATTGCGCAGCAATAATCTGAAGATGATTCGTTACTGTACATACAGTCCAGTCACCATCAACCTGAACAGAATATGTCCCATCGTCGTTCCAGCTGCTTTTCATGATAATCTCCATGGGGGAGAGGGAATGTTCACGGAAGAACTGAATCAGTGTACTTTCTCCACCTTGATAGCGGTGTTGATTTTATGTATCACGTCCTCACTCACCTTGTGACTACAGAGAATATAACGCTTTAATCCGGCAGGCAGATCGGGGTAAGAAATTCGCATCAAGCCTGCACTCTTAAATTCGGCGTTTGTTTCCATCAGGTAGTCATAGTCATCCTCTTTGATTTTACTCTGTGAACTCTGTGTTCTCTGTGGCCAAATGCTTTTTCCAGGTTTAAAATTGTTTTAAAATATGGAACCTTGCTCTTTCGAACGAGCAGGTAATGTGCCAATGGTGATATTGGAATTTTACACTAAAAAACAGTATGTTACAAGCAGAATACGTCTGAGGAGGATGCGACCTGATTTGTCGGAGGCATTATGTAATAGATGATAACAGACTGTTATTATTTGTTTTTATACAGGATATGCAAAAGGTGCTGACGCAACTTCCGTCGCAGGGGAGTCAGGTTCTTTGAATGATACTTTGTTATACGTCCGTTGGGGTTAGTGTACCATATTAAGGCTAGTTTCTGCGTGGAATAAGTCTATTTAGTGGGTGGGCGCGCCTTTATTTTGATTTTACCAATTGCAGCGGGATATCCATTTCTTCATGCAGAATCCGGATTATTTCCGGACGCCCATCTGTAAGCCATCGAAAGAAAACCAAATGATGATTGATCTTACATTTAAAACATCCTTCCTTGATGTATGAAAAATCAACATTAAAAATCTCTTGCGAGGCGATCTTTTCAAAACAATCAAATATGCCTTTGATATAGACCTGCTCTTGATTTCTGCCCCAGCTTTTCCTTGTGTATCTTGCTATGTCCTTTAAATCTGCTAATGCGGCTCTCTTGATCACATATTTCATGCTGTAAAGCTGTCTTCCTGTTCCATTCGGGACAGAAAATCTTCATAGGAGCATTCAACAGATTCACTAGTAAGCCCTACATCAATGGCGTGTTTTAACGCCTTGATTTTGGCCTGATGCATCTCTAACAAGCTGAGACCAGCCCTCACAACCTCGCTGCGAGAGCAGAAACTACCGGCTTTAATTTGTGTATCAATAAAATCGTCATAATGAGACCCGAGTGTTACGCTTGCATTTCTTCTCATCTGAACCCCTTCCAAGCTGTATTACTATGTAATATACACTATCAGAATTCAAATTTCAAAGTATAATAAATTTGTGAAACGAACTACTGGGTTGATGATCTTGACAGCCGTTTGTTGATCGCCTGCCGGGTAATACCGAGATAGGCGGCGGCCAGACGCTGATTGTTGCCGGCCAGGCGGAGCGCTTCCGAAACAAGGTGCTCTTCGGCATCCTTCAAAGTGGGAAATTTTTCGCCAAAAGGGCAGACCTGGCAACGGCTGGCGTTAAGCAGCTCGGCGGAAGGCACGGCCAGATTGCTGCCGATGGCAGCGGCAAAAGAATCAAGCGGCAGGATACGTCCATTGTGACGGGCCACGGCGTCATGGATCATCGCCTCCAGCTCCCTGATATTGCCGGGAAAGCGGTAGGCTGCCAGATAGCGGCAGAGTTCGACCGGAGCAACCGGACAAGGTTTACCCAAACTCCTGGCAGCTTTGTCAATAAGGTGTGCCACCAGAACAGAAAGATCTTCATGTCGCTCTCTCAGTGGCGGCAGTTCTAGCCGGTGTGCGCAGAGCCGGTAATACAGATCAGGCCGAAAAGAGCCCGTATCCATGAGTTTTTTCAGATCGGCATGCGTGGCAGCCACGATTCGGGCATCGCTTTTGTGTACTTTATCGGAACCCAGTGGAAGATATTCGCCTTCCTGCAGCAGTCGCAGCAGCTTGACCTGCGAACCAGGAGTGAGATCACCGATCTCGTCCAGAAAAAGCGTGCCTCCGGCCGCTTGCCGTATCAATCCCTCACGCACCCGTTCTGCGCCGGTAAAGGCGCCACGCTGATGACCAAAAAGGGTATCGCTGAACATGGTGTCATCCAGCCCGGCCAGATTAATCGCCACGAACGGACCAGTGCGGCCACTCACGTCATGAACGGCCTGGGCGATCAACTCCTTGCCGGTGCCGGTTTCACCGGTTATCAGAACCGGCTGCCGGGAAGGAGCCACTGATTCCAGGTACAGGAAGATGCTGCGCATCCTTGGTGAGACCGTGATAATGCGGCTGAACGCTTTTTCATTTCCCAGAGTACCTTCGGAGAGATGGCGGCGGATGCGATGCAGCTCTCCTCTGGTACGGGCCAGTTCATAGCAGGTTCGCACGGTAGAAATCAGACGGTCGCGTTCTACCGGTTTTACCAGATAGTTGTCTGCCCCGGCCTGCATGCAGCTGACAGCCGTATCTATGTCGTTTACAGCTGTCAGCATGATAACGCCGATTTCAGGATAGCTTTCCTTGATAGAGCTCAGCAGTTCTTTACCGGAAATATATGGCATCGTCATGTCCAGCAGCACCAGCGCAACCTTCTGTTCCGCCAGTATGTCCATCACTTTTCGACTGTCAGACTGGGTCTGAACGTTGCGGAATTCAGCCCGGCGCAGGATCAGTTGGGTGCTGAACAGCAGCTCTTCTTCATCATCCACCAGCAGAATGGCCGGATCACTCGATGTTAGCTTCATATTAATTCCTTTGATAATATGGCTTCAGCTTGATTTGAGCACGTGTGCCTCTACCTGGTGCACTCTCAAAGGTAAGCGTACCACCCTGTTCCTGAACGATCGAATCGCTTATTGAAAGCCCCAGACCTGTCCCGCCGGTGTCGTGACGGGTAGAGAAAAACGGCTCCTTCAAACGCTCCAGAGTTTCGGGCAACATTCCATGACCTTCGTCAATTACTGAAATTACAACCTCGCCAATTGATGCATCGTAAGAGGTGATCACTTTAATCACCTGATTTCTCCCCGTAAGCGCCTGCAAAGCATTGGTAATCAGGTTTAGCAGTACCTGTTCAATCTGCTGCGGTACACCCAGTGCATGAGGCAGATGAGAGCCCAGCTCCAAACTGAATAAATCTGTAATGCGCCGTATGTGGTGATCCAGCAGAGTAGCGGCATTTGTAACGGAACGGTTTACATCAAATCCGTCAGGATCGGCATCAGAGCCTGGACGGGCATATTGCTTGAGTTGGCTGACAATAGAGCTGATCCGGCGTGAACCGTCAGCAAGGCCGCTCAAAAGTCGAGCCGTCGTCGATGGAATCTCGTCAAAAGGGAGCCCGCCCAGAGTGAAATCAGGATGTTTTTTTGAGTATTCAACCAGCACTTGCATGGCGTCGCGCCAGATCTCCGTCAATAAATCGGTATTGAAGGCAATGTAGTTATTCGGATTGTTGATCTCGTGAGCTATGCCCGAAGCGAGCATGCCGATGGAAGCAAGTTTGTGGGCCTGAATGAGGCGACCTTGTGATGCTTGAACCTGTAATGTGCGCTCCTCAACCAGCTTTTCCAGCTTTTGCTGGTAGGTGCGGTTTTCGCGAAGCAGTCTGGCCCGTTCCAACATCCTCTCCAGAATAATGATGACAGTCTCGAAGCTTTCGATCGGTTTGCTTATATAATCCCAGGCCCCCAGTTTAAGGGCTCGAATGGCCTCATCTACTCTATCCGCGCCGGACACAACAATCAGCGGTGTTTCCGGTGACTTCAGCGCCAGTTGTTCGACCACGGCAAAACCGTCCATCACCGGCATTCGCAAATCGGTAATTACCAGATCGGGACGTTCACTCAGGAATATTTCCATTCCCGTGCTGCCGTTGTCAGCCTCAAGCACCCGATAGTCAAGATCCTCAAGATAGGTGGCAATCGAGCTTCTGATAATAATTTCGTCGTCAATGACCAGGATAGTCGGGCATGGCACAGGATTCATGGAGCGGCTCCCACCGAAGTTGTTCATTCAGCCTTCACGGAATCCGGTTTTACGGGATGTCGGAATATTGGTGCAGTATCTCCTCGACCCTGGGAATAAGGCCGAGAAACAGTCGCAGCAGGTCCGGATTGAAGCTGCGCCCGGACTCATCCTGCAGATAACTGATCGCTTCAGAGGTTGGCCAGGGGCGTTTATAGGGGCGTTCGCTCTTGAGCGCGTCAAACACGTCTACAATTGTCACAATACGACCCTCTACAGGAATTGCCTCGCCGACAAGGCCATGAGGGTAACCGCTGCCATCCCATTTTTCGTGATGAGTAAGCGCCACCCTGCGCGCCAGTTGCAGCAGTCTGGACGAGTGTTCACCAATGATCTCGGCACCGATCGCCGGATGGGTCTTCATGAGCTCCCATTCTGCGGCATCCAGTTTTCCGGGCTTAAGCAGCACCGCATCAGGTATGCCAATTTTACCTATGTCGTGCATCGGCGCCGCGTTGAACAACAGATTGGCCTGATTCTCGGAAATACCCGCAGCAAGAGCAAGAAGACGTGCGGTATGACTGATCCGGATCACATGCATTCCTGTCTCATTATCCCGATATTCGGCTGCGCGACCCAGGCGACGGACGATCTCAACACGGGTATCTTCAAGATCGAATGTACGTTCCCGCACTAATCGTTCGAGCGTCCGGTTCTGATTGTATCGTTCAAGATGCATCTGAACTCGCAGACGAACAATTGCCTCATGACATGGTTTGTGCAGAAAATCAACGGCGCCCAGTTCGAGACCGAACGCCTCATCCCTTGCTTCTGATAACGTGGTGACAAAGATAACCGGAATCTCCTTTGTCGTGATATCGTTTTTAAGCCGGCGGCACACTTCATAGCCATCCATTTCCGGCATCATCACGTCGAGCAGGATCAGATCAACCTGCTGCTGGCGCACGATCTGCAAGGCATCTACGCCTTGTGTGGCAAAGATTACCCTGTACTCTCCACGCAAAATCCCTGATAGCACGGAAATATTTTCAGGCACATCATCGACGACCAGAATAGTGTTGGTACAAGGCTCATCCATTATTGTTTTTCTCCAACGTAAACAGCACCATTTACCCGCACAATATTTTGCAGAGACTCAAGTGCTGCAGCGGCATTTTTGAAATCATAACGTTCAATCGCACTCGCTATAGTTGCCCAGGATGCGCGATAAGGAGTTGCTGCAAAACCGGAAGTAATGTCAAGTGCAAATTCAACCGCCTCGGTGTCCCTTTGTGCAAGCATCTCCGCCATCTTTTCCAACATAGGCACAACATCTGACACCGCAGTGCCGGCTCCCTGAACCGGCTGCTTCGGTTCATCCAGTAAACCTTCCAGATCAGCTAAACCTGCCGTGACTATCTTCAGTTGTTCAAGCACACGAGGAAAAATTTCCTCACATTGTGCGGCATCGTGGTTATTAGCGGCAGAGTTTAGTATTTCAGCCGAATCACCAAGATCCAGCGCACCCAGTGTGCGCGAAACACCTTTAAGCGAGTGAGCCAGCCTGTCGGCTGTTTCCCAGTCACCAGTTGCCAGGGCCCCGGTCATTTGATCTTCGAAACTCTGCCCAAGATTGTCCCTGAACAGCTTCAGCACCCTGATGTACAGAGGCAGGCTGTCAGCAACGCTGCTCAAGCCGAAAACAGTGTCTATGCCGGGGAACCGTGGCAATTCCAGTGTATCTTCAGGCACGGTAAAAACGGCTGCAGACGCGGCCTCATCTTCCTCGATACCGGGTACACATTGAAGCAGACGTTCGAAAAGCTCATCCATACTGACCGGCTTGGCCAGATACGCGCTCATTCCGGCAGCCAGACAACGTTCCATATCCTCCACCATCGCATTGGCGGTTAATGCGATTATCGGCAGACTATGCCATTCCGGTTTCTCGCGTAACGTGCGAGTAGCCGTAAAACCATCCATCACCGGCATCTGGCAATCCATCAGGATGACATCCGGCGTTTTTCTGGCGACCTCAGCCAGCGCTTCTGCGCCATTGGCAGCCAGCCTTACCGAGAGTCCGACAGCGGCCAGAAGCTCAGTGATTACCTCCTGGTTGACTTCGTTATCTTCAACCAGCAGAATATCAAGTCTGCTGAAACGTGCCCAGTGCACGGTTTTGTTTGCCTTTCGCCGGTTTATTTCCGGCGTCTCTTCGACAGTAACACCGAGGCAATGGGCGAGTTCAGTGTACAGCTGGCGGGTTGTGACAGGCTTGGCGAGCAGTCCGTCAACCCTGTCACTGACTTCCGGAAGATCATCATGATGGCTGTGTGCAGTGACCAGGATCATGGGGGGAGGCATATCAATGCCGTATGAGCTGAACTTTTTGCGCAGGCGGCAAATAGTCTCGATCCCGTCCACTTTCGGCATTTGCCAGTCGATGAAGCAGGCAAGGTAGCTGTCGGCGGTGTCGCCGGACAGGAGTGCCAAAGCCTCTTCGGCGCAAGAGGCGGAATGCGCTGTCAGGCCAAGCTGGCCAAACATCACCTCCAGAAGACCCAAGGCAAGGGGGCTGTCATCGACCACCATCACCAAACGCTTGTCGTACGCCGCAAGTCTGGCAGCCATGCCCTGCCTGCACTGCCTGCGGTCGGTACCTGCATTGCCGAAGCGCGCAGTAAAATGGAAAATACTGCCGGCTCCGAGAGCGCTTTCAACCCAGATGCGGCCATTCATCATGGTTACCAGATGCCGGCAGATTGCCAGCCCCAATCCTGTTCCCCCATAGCGACGGGTGGTTGAGATGTCCACCTGAGTAAATGGCTGAAAAAGCCCGGCAACCTGCTCAGCCGACATGCCGATTCCCTCGTCACTGACTGAAAAATGGAGCTCCACTTCGGCTTCATCGGTATATGACGTATCAACCGTGACGACAACATTGCCTCCGGCAGAGAACTTGAGGGCATTGGTGACAAGGTTGGTCAACACCTGTCCCAGACGTAATGCGTCGCCAACCAGCAGGTGAGTGCTGCTGCGAATATCATAGGCAAGCTCTATGCCCTGATTTTCTGCGCGTAAAGCAGTCAGGCTGGACAGTTGTTCAAACACTGAATCAAGTACAAACGGGATTTTTTCAATGTGCAGCTTACCGGCCTCAATCTTGGAAAAGTCGAGAATGTCGTTGATAATATACAGCAGGGAATCCGAGGCTGATTTGATCTTGCTGAGATAATGCCGCTGGCGCTCAGTCAGCGACGTTGCCAGACACAGGTCGGACATGCCGATTATCGCATTCATCGGTGTACGTATTTCATGACTCATGTTGGCGAGGAAGAGCGACTTTGTCTCGTTGGAGTGTTGAGCTTCACGGCGGGCCTGGTCGAGTTCATCCATCAGCGTCCGCATCTTTGTGATATCACGGGCAATCCCCAACACGCCAAGAACATTGTCGTCGTGGTCACGCACAGCGGTCTTGATGGTTTCAAGCAGTCCCCTATGGCCGTCGCCAAGGTAGGTAACCCACTCTTCCGTCATGATTGGAACCGGGCTATCTGCGGCAGCCCGGTCATCACTGCGAAACGCTTCAGACACTTCAACCGGGAAAAAATCGAAATCCGTTTTGCCAAGAATCTCCGGCGGCGATGCACCCATAAGCAGGCCGAAAGCCGGATTGCACGAGAGGAATACACCATCCTGGTCCTTCAACCATACCAGATCGGGAATGGCACTCAATAATGCCTGGAGCAGGCCGCGCTGACGTTCTGATCGCTCCAGTTCATCCGTAATATTCTGTGACAGCTGGAGCACACGTTCTTCGGCCCGACGCTGATCCGAAATGTCGAGAAAACTCCAGACCCGCCCGACGATTTCACCGGCAAGCGTCTGCGGGTGCGAATAGCGTGCAAACACGCGGCCGTCACGGAAAACCAGAGTGTCACGGGATATGGCGGCGGGGGTATTGTAGAGCGATTCGACCTTGCGCAGAAAAAGTGCGGGATCGGAAAACTGGTCGAGTACATGGGCAATCACCGCTTTGTCGTCCCCGGCGGCGATCAGTTCGGCAGGGATTTGCCACATCTGGGCAAAACGCCTGTTCGACGATGTGATCTTTCCGGTGCAATCAACAACCAGAATACCGTTGTCGGTGGCATCAAGCGTCGCCTCAACAAGTGAAAGAGCGGTGCCGGCTTCATTAATGGCAGTGGTCAGTTCGGCGGTGCGCTCTTCCACTTTAGCTTTTTCTTCAACCAGGAAAACACTGAGCGCTTCATTGCGAAAGCCTTCTTCCAGCGCCCGCACGTTGGCAGCATGAATCACCCTGCCCGTCTGGGCCAGGATACCGATAAAGAACAGACTCAGCGTTCCCAGGGCGGTGTACAGCGGGCCGCCTTCGTATATAAAACGGAGTGATACCGGAACTACCGAGAGGGTGAGATAAGAAATATATGAGCGTTTCCATGTGTAGTAGGTTGCTACGGCTGAAGCGCTCAGAGGTAGTATGCAGATAGGCCATACCAGCTGATATATTGACACGGCAGCCGGCCACAGAAAAAAGGAGGGCAACGCCCACGTTACGCCCGACATTGAAGCGCTTATGACATGCCGTGTCGCCCACCGCTCGATATCACCGGCTGCCGGCTCTCTCCGATGGAATGAAACAGAGAGGATACCCCGTGCCATGCTGACCAGAAACAAAACTGCAAGCCATAATGACAGCTTCCAGGGAGGAACAACATGCCAGAGCAGATAGCAGATAGAAACAGCGACAACGAAGCCTCCAAACAGGGCAATCCACGTTTGCCTATACAGCTGCTGGATCTGGGCTTCCAGTACTTTCAGAGCCGTTCCGGCGTGTTCCGCGCTTTCGAATTTCTCCAATTCCCTGTTCATTATCGGCATATCACAACTCTGCAAGAAATACGATTGTCATTGTCTGGTTATGCAGTTTGCAACAGGCCTCGGGGGCTATCGGGCTGATCTCGCCGTATGAATAGAACCCGGTCAGTGTTGTCTCATGACCGAGAACAGCGGCAACCGCTTTAACTTCATCATCAACACGGTTACCCATCACCAGCTTGCGACCGACGCATGACACCAGGATCGCCAGCCCCCTCCCGGTCTGTCCACGCATCTGCGCAACAGCCTGGGCTGCCGCGTCCGCTCCGTCAACGAGAGCGTCGGTTGTGGCATGCATCAGTTTAAGATAGCCATGCAGCGCTATTTCGCCGGCAAGGATAAGGCTGCCATCCGTTTCATTTACCCCCAGTATGGAGCGGATGAGACCAACCGTGTTACGGTCTTCGCCGAGCATTGCAAAAGGAAACAATAAACCGGATGCAGGGAGTTTATTGGCATAATCACCAAGGTATCGTTTATAGATCGGCAACGCAGGCCCATTGTCAAGTTCAAATAAAACATTACCCTGGCAACGTGTGACTTTTTGGGCAGGCCCTAATGTCTCCCACCCCCCGAATGAGCCATGACTGAACTGCAGACGGTCGCCACTCAGACCAACCGCTACAATCGCCCGGTTTGAAACACCTTCAGGCCCGATGGTCCAAGTGTGCGCAAAAAGACCATTATCCCCCGCCAGTCCTCCCGTTATCGGGATTGCTGTGCCGAGTTTATCCGTCAAACCTTCGATCAGAGCGCTGCCATTAATTTTAAGTCCCTGTCCGAAAACCATTACCGCTTGTAATGCCGGTTCACAAAGATTTTCAGCAAGACGGCGACCGGCATCACGTGAATCGGCCATATCGGCAAGAGGGGTCGATGTGGTAACTACTGATGTGTGGTCAAAACGGATTGCAGTGACAACACAATGATTTTGAAGCACTCCTTCATGGCAAATCTCACCGGCAGTGGAGCAGCCGACCACGCAGGAATCAGGAAAACACTCCGCCAGTATCGGGCTGAAATCCGCCTGTTCAAAAAAAACAGGAGCGGCAAAGACAAGTACCAGGTTGGGTTTTATTACGGCTGGTCCGGGCAACTCTGCACGGATATTTGCGGGTGTTGTAATAACAACTTGATGAGTCTGCATCAACACCTCTTAGTTTAATATAGCATGAATTAATATCAGCAGATGACATGCCAACAACAACGTGTGAATTTAACTCTATAAATCTAATGGTTAGCCGATTGAATCGAATGTGACCCATACGACATAAGTTGACAGGGAGTAAACGGAAATTGCTTCAGGAGGGCATCTATTGAGGATGCAGCAAGTTCGGATCATGCAACTATTGTCGTATGGGGTCTTTAAAAAGAATCAGAAATACTCGGCCAGACCGCTCTCAATCTGTTCAAAGCGGGCAACCCGCTCCGGTGGCCGGCCCGCTTCCAGAGCAGACAATTCAGCATCCGACAGTTCCAGTTCCGACGTCAGCGCCCGTCGCTCCAGATACAAGGCACGACCGGTTTCCAGCATGATCTTCTGGAACGGATGTCGGTAGCTTGGATTCTGCAGCAGAGATGCCTCGCAGTAGCGTACACCTGTTGCAGAAGGGATACGCAGATAGCCGGATTCCGTCACCACCTCGCCGGAAACGGAGGCGATCAGGGCCGCACGCCGCCGGGCGGCTGAGTGCTGGAAGCGCCGTTTGTAGGGGAATGAACAGTAGTTGACCGGCAGAGGGATACCCTGCTCCAGCCCGTAACGGACCAGCCGCAATGCGCAAAGCTCCGATTCAAGTACCGTGACCTTCTCACCATGGAGAAAGGTATAGCCCCGCTCCGTCAGCGGGCCGAAGTTGTGCGGTGTCAACCGCATCTGGTGCAGATTGAGGTGATTGACACCTGCATCGGCCATTTCAACCATCTTGCTTTTCAGCAGCTCTTCATCCTCCGGTACAGCCGGAATTTCCACCGTTACCACCTTGATGCAACCCACCGTCATGCGCAATTTTTTGAGATGATAGCGGACTGCCCCCAGATCGAAGCGGATCTCGTCCAGGCCGGCATCCCGCAGACGCCGGCAGAGCTCAGCTGTCAGGAGTGTGCCGTTGGTATAGAGCCAGAGGTGAATATCATCACCGCAACGCCTGCGAACAGCTGCCAGATAGGCCAGAGTCAGATCCGGCGTCATCAACGGCTCACCGCCGCTGATACTGACGCCGCTGAAACCAAGGGCACTCACATAGGCTGCATATTCCTCCGGTCCGGAGAATGCCAGACCATTGGTAACCGGCGGCCCATCATCGTCCTGCGCCGTGGGGCAGTAGAAACATCGCCCGTTGCAGCGGCCATTGACGAACAGACAGGACCAGCCGCCATCACCGCAGCACCGGCAACCGGGAGAGAGACCGCTGCAATCCACCTTGGTACCGGCGTACCCGAAAGAGGCGCGCTGATCCAGCCACTGCAGCAGCTCTGTTCGTTCTTTGCCGGCTTCAACGAGCTTTTCAGGTGACGCAAAGGTCAGCAGGTCGTACAGGTGACCGTATTCGCGGCGGTTGGACTCTATCATGCACTCTCCAGCACATCCCGTACTTTGGTCGCCAGATCGCGCAACGAAAACGGCTTCTGAATGAAATTGACCCCTTCGTTGAGTACGCCATATTGAGCAATGACGTCCACTGTATATCCGGACATGAACAGGCATTTGAGGTGCGGATGGTGAACTTTCAAACTATCAGCCAGGTCCCTGCCGTTCATGTGAGGCATGACCACGTCGGTTATAAGCAGATGAATCTCACTGGCGTGTTTTCCGGCAATACGGGCAGCTTCGCCCGGATTGTCTGCCGGTAGCACGGTATAGCCGAGGCTTGTGAGAATACTCGCGGCCAAATTCAGGATGCCCAGCTCGTCTTCCACCAGAAGCACCGTCTCCTGGCCGTGCGGGGCCGCTTCCGCCGATTCTTCCGTCAGCGACTGCGTAACATCACCTTCAAAACGGGGCAGGTAAATCGAGAATGACGTTCCGATACCCGGTTCACTGTAGACGTTGATAAAACCTTTGTTCTGTTTGACGATACCATAAACCGTGGACAACCCCAGGCCGGTACCTTTGCCCAGTTCCTTGGTCGTGAAGAACGGTTCGAAAATCTTTGCCACTGTTTCCTTGTCCATACCGCAGCCGTTATCGCTGACGGTAAACCGGACATAATCGCCGAGCCTGATACCCGCGTGTCTGGCACAGTACGCCTCATCGATGAAGTTGTTCGCTGTCTCAATTGTTATCGTGCCGGTGCCTGCAATGGAGTCGCGGGCGTTGACACACAGATTGGCCAGAATCTGGTCGATCTGGGAAGGGTCCATGTTGACAAACCAGAGATCTGGCGCAGGTTGCCAGACGATATGAATGTCCTCCCCTATCAGCCGTTGCAGCATTTTGAGCATGCCCGCCACCATTTCGTTCAGTTCGAGCACTATGGGGGCGATGGTCTGCCTGCGGGCAAAGGCCAACAACTGTCGTGTGAGGTCGGCAGATTTTTGGGCGGCATCCTGAATTGTACTAAAGAAGGTATGGACCCGCTGACCAGGCTTGGTCTCCAGTATACCGAGTTCTGCATAACCGGAGATGACAGTCAGCAGGTTGTTGAAATCGTGAGCCACTCCGCCCGCCAATCGTCCCACCGATTCCATTTTCTGGGCCTGCTGGAGCTGGGCTTCAAGTTTGGTCTGTTCCTCCCTGGCCTTCCTGCGCTCGGAGATATCGCGATGAAAACTCTGAATACTTGATCCTTCGCCGTACGTGATCAAGCCTGCCGAAACCTCAAGCGGGAAAACATGGCCATCCTTGTGGTAGTGCTCCACCTCGAATGTCAGGGACTCCCCGGCCAACATTGCGTGCGTCCTTTCAGGCGCCTCCTGTATGCCTCCAAACGTGTCAAGATCTCTGATATTCATACTCAGAATTTCCTGTTTATCATAACCATGCATTCTGCAGAACGATTCGTTGACATCAATGATATCTCCCTCTTCGGACATGATCATAATCCCTTCGCCGGCCTGATTGAACAATGCCCGGTAGCGCTCCTCTCCTTTAAGCATAGTTTCGTAAAGGGAACGGTATTTAACTTCGCTCTCTGCCAGCTCCCGGTAGGCCGCTTTAATGGATTTAGCGGGAAAAGAACGGAAAAAATAAAACACCAGAGTCGCAAGTCCGCATGAAAAAATTGCCAGCAGAGTCGACCTTTGCAGGATCGGCCTCAGGGTGCGTGTAATTTTGATGTAGGCAACGATAGTTCCGGCATCGTAGATATTTTTGCTGCGGGTGATACGTGGCGCTGGTACCGTAATATCATTGGATGCGATGAGCACTTCTTTGGCATCATGAATGCTTCTGTATTCGGCAACGTTATCGCTGGCGGTCCGCCCGAGCAGTTCGGAAAGCCGGAGTGACTCATAGCGCCACATGTAGGGATTTGATCGGACTATGCCGGTCACGGCATAGGCATTCAACTCTGACTGCACATCCAGAACTCCCCGCAGGTACTCATATGAAACCAGATAATACGTAACCGGAGGCACGAACGCTATGAGTAACGAGATACCCAAAATCACCCGCAGCGAAAAGAGCTCTATGGAACGGCCAACATTTCTCACTTGTCCGCTTTCTTCCCGGCGGTAACGAGAACGCCGGCCTTTGATGCAATAGCACGTCCCTGCGGCGAAAAGACAAAGGTGATGAATGTGTGCGCTTCCGGCGATGTTCTTGAACCGGTTACGAAGCTGATTGCCTTGAACAGCGGGTAGGCCCCGCTGGCCAGGTTCATTGGAGAAGGCGTCACGCCGTTCAGTGAAAGGATGTTCAGGGGGAGTTTTTCGGTAAGGAGGCTGGTCAGGCCGGATGCTCCCAGACCGCCCGGCGTTTTTGAAATGGTTGTATATGCATCAACATCATTGACGGTAACGATCATTCCGGGACGGGACTGGGAAGCGGTAATTGCTTTATCCATACCGGGGGAAAGCCCTCTCAGTATTTGGGTGTCAATATCTTCCCTTGGCCTTAGAACCAGTCTGATGGTTTCGCCGTTGTGCCATTTTGAGGTACCGCCGGAATAGATCTCTTCAAGCTCTTTTGTGGTGATATTCGACTTTTGGACGCTCTTTTCGGTCACCATGACCAGCGGAGTGCGGCCGAACTCCCGCAGTTGCCCCCCTTGTGCGATTTCTTCCGGCTTGAGCGCTCTACTGGTCACAGCTATATCCAGAGCGCCGGCCAGCAGCGCCTTGATAGCGCCTGAACTACCCAGCGGCTTTTCAATGTGCAGGCGGACGTCCCGGTTGGTCTTCTGATATGTCTCAATCATCGGCTTCAGCATGTCAAGAGCACTTCCGGAGCCGTTGATGCGAACCGTGTCTGCGGCAAGGCAACTGACTGACAGCGCGGTCAGCACCACACACAGGAACAGGGTCAACAGCATGCGATTGTTTTTTCGTGTCGAAGGGGTAAAAAGATTCATGACATGGTGACCTTTCCGGGTATTATTATTGCGAGAGAAGAGTGAATCTGAAAATGGTCCCATGTGCGTCCGTAGATTCAAATTGCACCGAACCGCCAAGTACCTGTTCGCCGAATAATTTCATTGAAAATGTTCCAAACCCTCTTCCCAGACTGCCTTTGGTGCTGAAATTCCGCTGGTAGATTCTTCGTGCAATATCTTCCGGAATTACACCGGGATTCTTCACGCAAAACGAAATCGAATTTTGATGCGGTTCAATAAACAACGTAACCGTTCCCCCTTCGTCTGTCGCTTCAAGCGCATTAGTAACCATGTTGATGACAATCCGGCTTGCCAGATGAAAATCCGTGGTAACGGTGATGTCATACGGCGCAAAAATCACTTCAAGTCTGCGGTGCGCAGTCAAAGGGTGATCGTGGAAAAGTTGCTCAACTTCTGTCAGGATGCTGTTGGCCCTGATTTCAGCGTAAAGGGGTTTGTAGGTCATATCAAGCGATTTCTGGAGAGAATTCTGAATGGATATCTCCTGGGCAATCCGGAGGACGATATGATGCAGCTCTTTCAATTTATCTTCCGTTGGTTGAGCGCGAAGAGCTATCAGCTCGCTCTTTCCGATCAGTCCGCAAAGGATGTTATTGATATCATGAAAGAAGGTTCGATCCAGGCAGGCCCGGTACTGCTGCATGCTGATGTCCTGCAGGAAGAGAAGAACATACAGGTCGCCGTCAATTACCAGAGGACAACTGCGCACACTGAAATAAAGATCAACGTTCTGGTTATCTTTTTCGATGGTAATCGCACAGGTGCGTTCTTGTGGCAACCCGGTCTCCAGGGTTGCAATTATCGAAAGAACGGCGCCACAGGTGGAGCAATATTCAGATGTCCCGCAACCGTCCGGCATTTCACAGGCATGGATACAATTGACCGTCTCGCCGGGACGCAATCCCAATATTTTACCGGGGTCTTCGACTCCCAAAAGCCTGATGAAGGAGTCGTTGAGGGAGATAATCTGCCGTTTATCGTTCAAAACAGCAAACAGCCCGTTTGCGATGGTCATAAGGCCGTTTATAAAGGTATTGGTGGTGGCCCGTCTGATATCCTCATTCAGCTCAGCGTCTGTTTTTCGCCCGGCAGCAGCAAAGTGGGTGGGAATATCATTGGCAGGAGAGCTCACATTCAATTTCTGAACAGGTGAGGCGGCTTTTCGTATTGTGTCCATAATAACACACCCCCATTGAGTTAGTGATCCATCTTCATAATCGCATCACGCAAAACCGACACGTTGTATGGTTTCTGAATAAATCCGGCCAGCCCCTTACCCACAAATCTCTGAGTTACCTCCTGCTCGTTAAATCCGCTGGACATGATCACCTTGACGTCAGGCCTGAGCTGATGCAATTCACGATAACATTGCTCGCCATCCATGTGAGGCATGGTCAGATCCAGAATTACAAAGCCGATGTCCGGGTTGTCTTTGAAAACTGCGACCGCTTCCCGTCCATCGTCGGCAGTGATGACGTGAAACCCCAATTCCTTCAGCATTTCGGCACCGATAGCGCACACCGTTTCCTCGTCATCGACAAGCAATACGGTGCCGGTCCCCTTCCAATCATTCAGACGGTGTTCAACGTTTGGTGATTCCGACTTGTCCTGCGTTGCAGGCAGGAGGATTTTAAAACTGCTTCCCTTGCCCGGTTCGCTGTATATCTTGATGGCGCCATTGTGTCCTCTGATGATACCAAGTACCGCCGACATGCCCAAACCGCGTCCGGTGAATTTGGTCGTGAAGAACGGATCGAATATCTTCTGCAGGGTGGCATGTTCCATGCCGCACCCGGAATCCGCCACTTCAATAAAAACATACAAACCGGCGGAAATGGTGTCGTCCAGCCAGACATCCTTCAGGTAGCCTGCGTCACACTCCATGCAGCCTGTGGTGATAGCGATGATACCGCTCTTTTCACCAATGGCTTCGGATGCGTTGATGACGAGATTCATGAAGATCTGACGCATCTGGGTTGCATCGGCTTCCACTGCCGGCAGCGGTTTATTCAGGTTAAGACGCAAAACCGCCTTCTTGGAAATGGATACCTCCAGCATATGAAGCATCTCTTCCAGCAATCGGTTCAGATCAAGAGTTTCAACAACAAACTTTCCTTTACCCGAATAGGCCAGCATCTGCCTGGCCAGGTCTGCGGCCCGCGCTGCAGCCTGTTCGATCTTGAGCAGATTGTCTCTGGCCGGCGATTCAGGGTTAAGCCTCATCAGAGCCAGATCGGCATTGCCGATAATGGCCATCAGAATGTTGTTGAAATCATGCGCTATACCACCGGCCAGCACCCCAAGGCTCTCAAGTTTCTGGGTCTGCTGCATCTTGTCTTCCAACCTGTTCCGTTCTTCTTCAGCATGTTTGCGAATTATAATCTGCTGCTCAAGCTGTTCGTTCTTCCGGGCGAGCTCCTCCTGTGCAACCTGCCGATGAGTTACTTCCTCCTGAAGTTGCGCCCGCTGTTCCAGCAAATTCCCGTTGACGGTCTGCAGCTCTTCAGTCCGTTCTGCGACCCGGTGTTCCAACTTGTCCCGTGCGTCACTCAGATCATCCAAAGCCAGCTGTTTCTGCTTCCAGGAGTTCAGGATAAAGCGTGCCCCGGCCAAGGTACACAGAGAAAAAAGCACAACCAGCATCAGTTGTTTAACAATCTCCTTGTGCCATGCCACGAGATAGTCCTGCGAAGCAAGTCCGCAATTGACAATAAGCGGATAGTTCTCAACCTTCCGATACGACAGGATCCGTTTTATTCCGTCTACTTTGCTGATTACCTTATAGCTGCCGGTCATCTGCCCCGCCTGAATCTTCTGAGCGAACTCCTTTGTTGCAGAATAACTGCCGGGAGTGCTCTTCTCCGTCTCCGGATAGCGGACAATTATCGACAAATCCTTGTCGCGAAGGGTGATCATGCCGCGTTTGCCGAGTTCAAAGGAGGCGAACTGTTTCTGGATTACATCGATTGGTATGTTGCCGTGAATGACGCCGGCAAAAGAACCATCCGGGTTATTGACCCGACGCGCAATTATCAGAATCCATTTCTTTGATATTCGACCAAGAACAGGTTTGGAGATGAACAATTCAGACGCGGGGTTATCCCGTAAATGCGTGAAATAGTCCCGGTCTGCCACATTTGCAACTGCCCCTGAACCTGCCTCAACACCATAGAGAATATCTCCCCTGGAGTCGGCCATGCGCAGATTGGCCATCTCGGGAATCCTGTTGAGAGTGTTGGTAATATGAGCATCAAATTGCAGTTTCCTGATACCTCCACTCGCCAGTTGCCGTTCCGCTTCGGCTTTTTCAGTCCATAATGCCAGATCAATGTTGTCGAGAATGCCACAGATGATGAACTCCAGCGAACGGGACAGATTCCCGGTTTCAATCCTGGCCTGATCCTCGTAATGTTGTCTGCTATTGTATATGGAAAAGCCGGACAGGCCGAAAACGATCAGGTTTATGATCGCAATTCCTGTTGCAATGCGGTACTTGAATTGTCGATCGTTCAAGATCATGTGTGGCCTCCGGCCTCTTTCAATGGTGGATGCAATCAACTAATGTATCAAAAAAAATCATTGCAGATTTTTATACGCCTGCCTCAGGACATTCCTGCATATTGTCAACTCTTCAGCATCTATGCCTGTGTAGGACGTTTCGAGAACCTGATGAACGAGCCCTGTTGCCTGTTTCATGACTATTTTACCCTTTTCAGTCAGGTGGACGGTTTTCTCTCGGGCATCTTTGTCGCCGGTGGCGCGACACAATAACTCTTGGCTTTCCAGATCGCGGATCAGACGTGCAGTGCTTGATTTATCTTTATGCATCAGATCAGATAATGTTTGTTGTGTGATTCCATCCTGTGACCACAGATGCACGAGAACTATCCACTGTTCCGACGTCAGAGGAAGCCCATGTTGATAAAACTTTTCCACGTTCCTCTTGAGAATCAAGCGGCATAATCTTCCTGTCAAAAACCCGAGAGATTCATCCAGTATGTATTGATGTGAGTCCATAATGTTAAACCGATATGGTGCTGATAACATCCCTCATCGTAGAAAGCCTGTACGGCTTCTGTATGAAACCGGCCAATCCTTTGCCGACAAACTTCTGCGTAACTTCCTGTTCGTTATACCCGCTTGACATGATCACCCTGACATCCGGTCGCAGACGCCGAAGTTCCCTGAAGGTCTGTTCTCCGTCCATATGCGGCATTGTCAGGTCGAGCATGACGAAACTAATGTCATCACGCTGTCTGAATATCTCCAGCGCATGCCTGCCGTCTACCGCCGTTACTACCTGAAAACCGAGTTCCCGGAGCATTTCGCTGCCAAGGTCACGAATTATCTCTTCATCATCAACAAGGAGAACCATCCCGGCCCCTCTCCATGAAACATCACCTCCAGCGGTGGCCAGCGCCTCTTCCGGCTTGTGGCTGGCCGGCAGCAGAATCTTGAACGTAGAGCCTCTTCCGGGTTCGCTGTAAAGCTTGATTGCTCCCTTGTGGCCTCTGACTATGCCAAGAACTGCGGCCATTCCAAGCCCACGCCCGGTAAACTTGGTGGTGAAAAAGGGGTCGAAAATCTTCGCAAGGGTTTCCTTGTCCATGCCGCAACCGTTATCAGCAATTTCAAGGTAGACGTAAAGGCCATCGGAAAGATTTTCATCCAGCCAGACATCCTTCAGGTATTTCCGGTCGCACTCCATGCAACCGGAGGTTATGGCTACAAACCCGCTCCTGTCACCAATAGCCTCTGAAGCATTAATAACCAGATTCATTATTATCTGGCGCAGCTGAGTGGCATCGGCCTCAACGGTGGGTAGCGGGTGGAGCAGGTTGAGCCGTAGTACTGCTTTCTTGGAAATCGAGACCTCAAGCATGTGCAGCATCTCTTCAACAAGCCGGTTAATGTCCAGACTCTCCACAACAAACTTCCCTTTACCCGAATAGGCCAGCATCTGCCTGGCCAGGTCGGAAGCCCTTCCGGCTGCCTTCTCTATCCGCTGCAGGTTTTCAAGGACGGGAGACTCCGGGTTGAGGCGCATAAGCGCAAGATCGGCGTTACCGATTATGGCTGTGAGGATGTTGTTGAAATCGTGGGCAATACCACCGGCAAGAATGCCCATGCTTTCGAGCTTCTGGGAATGCAGCATCTGATCTTCGATCCTCTTCCGCTCGGCAGCCAGTCTTCTCTCCTCGGAAATATCGCGTCCAATGACCAGCAGGTTCGGGCGGTCACGAACCATGAACCTGGATATCTGGTAGGTAACCGCAACATCTTTCCCGAAGCTGGTATGCAGGTCGACTTCAATACTGCGCGGAATTCCGTCTGAGACAACCTCTTCGGCACGGGATAACAGTCCGGACTCCCGCCAGGAGTCAAGCAATCTGAAGTTCTGCGCCAGCAGCTGTTCGCGGGAACCGCCGGCGATATCTGCCGCCGACTGATTGACAAGCACGCACTGTCCTGATTCGGCATCGAATACCCGTATACCGGCCGGCGAGTTATGCAGCAGGCTCTCGATCAGTGCCACGTCATTGTTGCGCTGCTCCTCGGCAATTTTCTTTTCGGTTATGTCGCGAATCGATTCTATCGCGCCGGCCCGCTCGCCGTCGGCATTATAAAGGGGCGCGCCTATTGCCCAGACATATGCCCCTTTCCCTCCATAGAGGGCGGGGGTTGCTGTCTCGGCATACAGCGTTTCCCTTTTTTTGATGATATTTCGGTACTTCGACTTGAGCTCTTCATCGTCGATATCAAGAAGATCGAGCAGATGCGGTCTTCGTTCACCGTAAAAAGGGATTGTGCAGGCGTTATCGCCCTGACCGAGCATATCCTCCTTGCAGACACCGGTCATCTCCTCCATGGCTCTGTTCCAGGCAATTATTTTTTTGTCGCTGTCAATAACGAACGTTGCATCGGGCAGAAAATCGATGATATCCATCAGTTGCTGTCTGGATTGCTTGAGGGCCTCTTCAGCCTGCAAGCGCTGTGTGATATTGAGGTTAACCGCAGCCATCTCCTCCGAAAGCCTGCGGGACATGTGGTCGAATGACTCCCCCAATTCGCCGAGCTCTCCTCCGGAAACCTGATCCGAGACGCGGACATCGAGATTCCCCAGGGCCACATTTTGAGTGGCATATCTGAGAGCGTCAATTTTGTGAATAATGCCGTGCCTGGCAATATAAACGGTCACGGCAAGTAACAGCAGCATGACTGACGAAATGATGCCGACGTTGAATATAATCTGCGAGGTTGTTTTTTTCAGAACGTCATTAACCGGTATTCCGGCACGGACATACATGTACGGAGTCTTTTCATTGCCCAGCCGCAGTTTGCGATAGGCAAAGTAGCGCTGAACTCCGGTATTGCTGGAACCTTCGAAAGTCCCTTCGTCATGGCCTTCTGACATCCGGCGGAACAGATCATCCCGATCTTTTATTCCAATGGTTTGCGGGGCCGTCTGATTGAAAAGGATGGTTCCTTTGTTATCGGCAAGCAGGAGCGATGTGTTGGCAGGGAGTCTGTCGCTTTTGAACTGATTTGCATACGTGTCAGGGGTGAAGGCAACAACAGCCACATCCGTAATGTTACCGGCAGAATCTTTGATCGGGTAACTGAAATTCATCACCGGCTTGTTGATCGTTCTGCTGATGACGTACTCACCCGATGAAAATCTGCCTGACGCCATCGCATTTTTGAAGTATCTCCGGTCGGTATACGAAATGGCCCCCGTGGCCGGAATTGCCGAAGCCCAGAGCAGTCCACTGCTGTCCATCAGCAGCAGATTGGAATATTGAGGGTTTATCCGCATCAGTTCTGCCAGGAGCTTCTTGACGGCATCGACTTCACGTTGCTGCACCGCCGGGATGTACGCCAGGGTGCTCAACAGCTGCTCGGCACCGGAGAGCATGACGTTCTGATCATTGCTGATCCGGTTGGCCAGCCTCTCAACCAGCAGGTGCGCTTCCTGGATATCCTGTTTGCGCTGGTTTGTTGCGGAATAAATGATGAGCACCATCGGAGCAACCATCATCGCCACGGTGAGGATCATAATCTGCTTGCGAATCGACATTGAAAGAAGCCTGGTCATGTGTTGCTCATTTTCGACAGGAGTTTGAAACAAGTAGCATATATTTATGACAAGGTACAATCAAAACATAGACTTCGTACAAACGCAAAAAGAGCCACCCGTCCGGGTGGCCCGTCAACTAAACATTAAACCCGATCGCCTCGGTTCTATCCTTCCAGAAAATTCCTGTTGTTATTCAAACTCATCGCTTTGGGAAGCCCCTCATCCAGCATCAGCTCCACCATATCCCGGCCACCATCAAGAACGCGCGGCAGCTGTTCCATCTGATCCGGCGGCACATTTCCGAGTACATATCCTGATGTATCTCCATGGGGAGGTCTGCCTATGCCGATACGCAAACGGATAAAATCACCTTTGCCGAGCAGTTCCATGATGGAGCGCAATCCGTTATGACCACCATGCCCGCCACCCTGTTTGAGGCGCGCGGCACCAAAGGGGATATCAAGTTCGTCATGAACGACAATCAACTGTGACGCGGGGAGCTTGTGAAACTGCAATGCCTGCATGACCGCTCTGCCGGAGAGGTTCATGAATGTCTGCGGTTTGATCAGTATCAGCCGATGGCCGTTATGGCTCCATTCCCCGACAAGGCTGGAGAATGTTTTGCGGGTGACGGCGATGCCCTCCTGGCTGGCCAGCCGATCCAAAAAAAAGAAACCCGCATTGTGGCGGGTCCATTGATACTGGGGGCCGGGATTGCCCAGCCCCGCTATGATAAACGTACTCATAGAATTACGCTGAATGTCAGACCGCAGCTGCCACTGCATCTTCCTTGGCTCTACCGAGAACGCTGACAACAGGTGTGCGGGGGTTATCCAGAACCTTGACACCTTCCGGGAGTAAAAGCTCGCTGACATGGATCGAATGAGCAATTTTGAGCTGGGTGATGTCAATCACGATATGGTCAGGAATGTGGGCCGGCAGGCATTCGACGTGCAGCTCGTGGTGGGCCAGATCCAGAAGCCCCCCTTCCTTGACACCGGCGGCCGTGCCTTTCAGGAGCACCGGTACGGTCACGCGCAGTTTCTCGTTCATGTTGATGCGGTGAAGGTCAACGTGATCATATGTCCTTTTGATGGCATCACGCTGAAGATCGGCAACAATGGCCATGGTCTGGTCCAGGGTTCCTCCTCCGACCAGTGTGATCAGGTTATTCTGGCCACCTTCTCCGGACAGGGCTTCCTTCAGTTCGCCAACTTTGATGCTGATCGGCATCGGATCCATCCCTTTGCCATAGACAACGCCCGGAACCATTTCAGCGCAGCGAAGTCTGCGGCTTACGCCTTTTCCGGTCCCGGTGCGCAGTTCAATATTCATCTGTTTCTGTTGCATACTCTTCCTCCACTTGTTAGTGACGGGCTGACCCCGTCCTATTCCAGATATAGTGCTTGCTTATTCAAAAAGTGAACTTACCGATTCGTCCTCATGGATGCGGCGGATAGCCTCGGCCAGAAGGTCTGCTACGGACAGGATTCTTATTTTCGATGTCATCTGTTCCCTGTTGCCCAAAGGAATAGAGTCAGTCAGGACAACCTCTTCTATGTCGGAATTGTTAATGCGTTCGATGGCCGGACCGGAGAGGACGCCGTGGGTGGCACAGGCATAGATGACCTTCGCTCCATTATCCTTGAGCGCCCTGGCAGCCTGCGTCAATGTACCGGCCGTATCGACCATGTCGTCGAGGATTATGGCAATCTTATCCCGCACATCGCCGATCAGATACATTACCTCAGCCACGTTGGGTCCGGTGCGACGTTTGTCGATAACGGCAAGAGAACATTCCAGACGTTTGGCAAATGCCCGTGCGCGCTCTGTTCCACCGGCATCCGGGGTAACCATGACAACTTCATCACTGTTAAAGCGCTCTTTCAAATATTTCAGTATCACCGGCGCAGCATAAAGGTTATCAACCGGAATATTGAAGAAACCCTGAATCTGAGCCGCATGCAGATCGATAGTCACCACCCGGTCGACACCGGCAGTCGTAATCAGATCTGCCACAAGTTTGGCAGTGATCGGGGTACGCGGGGCCGCTTTGCGATCCTGTCGGGCGTAACCATAATAGGGGATAACAGCAGTAATGGTAGCGGCAGAAGCCCGTTTGAGCGCATCGGTCATGACCAGCAGCTCCATCAGGTTATCGTTGGTAGGCGCGCAGGTAGACTGAATCACGTAGACATCACGGCCACGCACATTCTCACCGATCTCGACCATGACTTCGCCATCGGAAAAGCAACGCACCCGGGCAGAAGCCAGGGGAACACCCAGACAATTACAAATTTTTAGCGCCAGGTCGGGATTGGAGTTTCCGGAAAAAACCCTGATTTTGTAATGCATGATTACCAGAACCTCTCTACAAAAACAGCGATACTGAAGCAGAAATATTTTCACATGTCCGGCATATGCCAAAAACAGAAATGCGAACAATACATAAACATTCAGTAAAATGCAACATTTTTGATCCGGTTATTCCCTCAAGCGGCCTCTCGCCCCATATTGATTCCGATTGATTCTGCGCATTTGATCAATTGAGAGTCGGGCGGGACACGCCTGACGACGCCGGCAAGTTCATGTAACGGCACCAGAATAATGTCCGGCGTCCGGAGAGCAACCATGACGCCAAACATGCCTTCCGCAGCCGCTTGAACGGCATGACTCCCAAGCCTTGTTCCCAATACCCGATCGAAAGCTGTAGGTGACCCGCCTCGCTGAATGTGTCCCAACACGGTGCAACGAACTTCCAGATCGATCCGCTCCTTGATTTCGTTGCCCAGATGCAAACCGATGCCGCCCAGTTGCGGCACTCCCTGAAGCCGGGTGGTAGCGGATTCCAGGGTAATGACGTCCCCGCCGACCGGTTTTGCTCCTTCCGCCACCATGATAACACTATAGGGACTTCCACCCTTGGCTCGAAGACGTATTTTCTGAACAACACTCTCGATATCGTAGGGTATTTCAGGAATCAATATGATGTGGGCCCCGCCTGCAATGCCGGCCTCAAGCGCAATCCATCCGGCTGTGCGCCCCATGACTTCAAGAATCATGACCCTTTGATGGCTGCGGCCGGTGGTAGCCAGACGGTCAAGCGCATCGCAGGCAACCTGCACCGCAGTCTGGTACCCGAAGGTATAATCTGTCTTGTCCAGGTCGTTGTCGATAGTTTTGGGGATACCGATTACCTGAACTCCCTTGTTCTGAAATTTATAACCGATTTCCAGCGTGCCCTCACCGCCAACGACAAAAAGACAATCAAGCTCAAGATCCCGAATGGTTTGTACCGCTCTGTCCGAATAGTCGTAGACACTTATTGAGCCATCCTGATTCTGCTCGCGCCACTCAAAAGGATTGCCCTTGTTGGTGGTGCCCAGAATGGTACCCCCCAGTGTGAGAATATCTCTGGTGCTCCTGATCGTAAGATCCTGAGTGTGATTAAAAACCAGACCTTCGAATCCTCCTTCAATACCAACGACCTTGGCACCGTGTTCGATAATGGCAGATCTGGTAACAGCGCGAATAACGGCGTTAAGTCCTGAGCAGTCTCCTCCCCCTGTCAAAATACCGACTTTTTTAAGACTCATGGCATCCTCCGATCAATTAGTAATGTGGGGATAATACACAGACACCTCATTTCAGGCAACAGTTTCATCTGGTGTTTCATCTGGTGTACGTCACGTCACCAGATCAACAACCAATCCTTTAATGCCGATCACTTTTGCTGTAATGGCCATATGGTCCCGGTTTTCCTGGACAATAAGGTTGTAAAGTTTATCGGCCTCACTGTTGATGACGGTGATGATCTCATAATACCTGGGATTTTGAGGAGTCCCGCCAAATTTCTCTAGACGGTATGCCTCCGCACTGATCCGTTTCGCCAGTTTGCTTAAAAGGTCCCGGAATTGCTTGAAGTTTGCCAAAGTCGGTTCCAAAGTCAATTTATTGCCGGCTGATTCTATCTCTTTTCGCAACGCTTCGACGTACTGTTCATGCGTTTCAATTTCTTCTTCATGCAGTGTCAACTCTGCCGCAAAAAAAGAGTTTAATGTTTTTTTGAAAGGCGACGTATTTCTGGTGTTTTTATCTAATTCTTTGAGCGAAAAAGTGTCCTTGATGCGCATGGTCTCACCCTCAAACAGCAATATAACTCGATGGGTAGCAGGTTCGAGTTGAGAAATCAAGCCATCTGAACGACTTGAGAGAGAAAAAATATAAAAACGGCTGGGAGAATAAATAACGGCATGCCGGAGACATCTGCAGCAGCACTACCGCCACTGACAATGCGTCCGGCGTTGCTGGAATATACCGTTAACCATTCTTTTCGATCATTAGAAATGTTCTGTTCAACCAATCAGGATCTGGCCCCCCAGTGGCACCCTTATTTCACTTCTGATTTTCATTTATCTATACCAGCCAAAATTTCACGGAAGAAAAGCGGTCGAAAATTCGTTTCGCATGGAATTCTCACATGCGGGTTTTTTGAAGCTTGTATTTGCATATCCACAGAAGTGAATCAGATGTTTGCTACAATGCTTCATGATCTCAGGAGGTGTCGGGAAAGTTTACGAGATTTATTTTATTTTTTTATCGCAGTTATATTTCTTCAGCAAATTAAGCGGTTATATTGTTGGCATTTGTTTTGCTAATTAAAGTGTTAAGATCGATATTTATAAAATTGGAGGGTCAAAATGAAAAAGAGAGTATTTGCTGTGTTGGCAGGGGTACTGATGTTGGCGGCAACGAATGCAATGGCTACTTCAATTTATTATAATGTTTCCCTATTACCGCATGCGCCTCTTACAAATGTCACACTTTCAGGTATTTCAGCGAATGCGAATTTAACAGCAGGAGCTCATGTTACTGAAAACATTTTTGCTTATACAAATAATCTTTTAGAGAATGGTTCTCAAAGCACAGCATCAGGATTCACCATTGATGTGCAAGGAGTTAGTGGCATGACCTTTGGATCAAATTTTATTTTTGATCACCCCACTTATTCTGGTTTTGATAATTTCTTTTTACCATCTTTACCTGTTCAATATTCTTATAATTTAGGCGCTTCAGGTATTCTTGATATTACTTTATCTGCTGAAAATATTAGAACCCATACTGGATATTTCACAGCAGATTTCTACTTGCATGATGTACCTCCACAAAGTGCACCAGTACCAGAGCCAGGAACGATGGCCTTGCTTGGTCTTGGGATGGCTGGTCTTGCAGTCTACGGCAAGCGTCGCGCAAAAAAGAATGAAGCCTGATAGTAAATAGGGCAAGTATAAAACAGGAAGGGCGTTGCCAATTGCAGCGCCCTTTTTTTGTCGAAATACTTAACTGTGTTGATTGTAGCATGCTCCCCACCGATAAGCAGGGAGTGGCATGTCACTTCATTTCATCGCTTCCTCTGATACTCTACCTGCTGGCGCCTGCCGGGATATAGGGTCATTCATATTGGAAGCTTATTTAGCGGAACTATTGACCGACTGGGCGGCGTTATGTCCGACGCCATGACATTTAACCGACGATATATGAGGGAAGCATGAAACTCCCGCAACCACTTGCTTCAGGGCTGCTCCTGCGCCGTTACAAGCGTTTTCTGGCAGATGTGGAAATGTCCGACGGCAGCGTGGTAACCGCACACTGCCCCAACTCGGGCAGCATGCTCGGTTGTGCTGCGCCCGGCAGTCCGGTACTACTCTCCCGGAGTGGCAACCTCTCCCGAAAATACCCTCATACCTGGGAACTTGTTCACGCCGATGATTGCTGGATCGGCATCAACACCTCCCTGCCAAACCATCTGGTCCGCGAAGGGATCGAGCAAGGGATAGTAAGCGAACTGCTGGGTTATGAACGTATCCGGCAGGAGGTTTGCTACGGTAGTGAGCGAAGCAGGATTGATCTGCTGCTGGAAGAACCGGGACTTTGTTATGTAGAGGTTAAGAATGTCACTCTAGTGGAAAATGGTATAGCCCGTTTCCCCGACGCAGCAACGACGCGAGGGCAGAAACATCTGCGCGAGTTGATGGCCATGGTGGCTGGCGGTGCCCGTGCAGTCAACTTTTTTGTGGTTCAGCACGCAAATGCCTCTGCCGTGACCCCGGCAGATGCCATTGATCCAGTCTACGGTAGACTGCTGCGCCAGGCTGCCGAGGCTGGCGTTGAACTGCTCGCCTATCAGGCTAGCGTCACCCCTGAAGAGATAATCCTCTGTCGTTCCATTCCTGTTTTCCTGTAGCAGACAGATCCGGCAGTGTTTCCCCAGCGACGAAGCCATGTTCAAGTTGATCTACCTGGCTCTGAGGAACATTCCCAAAAAGTGGACAATGCCTATCAGGGTCTAGAAGTCAGCACTGAATCAATTCAGCATAATATTTGAAGGCAGATTTAGATGTTAACGTTGCCCATTTATGCAAATTCAATCATGCTTATCGAATATCAATAAGTTATCAAGCGAAGTATGTTATATCAATCAAGAAGAAAACAAAACTCCGTGAGTACCCTTGTTACAGAAGTATGGATATATCGTTTAGATAATAAGTAGTTTCCACGATATTGCTTAGATAATGGGAATCATAATGAATTTTAAATCCATCAGAAATACATTTTACCAATACAACTCACAACTGCTGGGAATATCTAAACTTAGGACTGTTTTGATCTTTCCCTTTGTGGCGCTGATTATAGCCTGTGTCAGTTTGGTGGGCTATCTCTCCTATCAGTCAGGCCAAAGCTCAGTATATTATTTGGCCGATAAATTAGCAGAGTCCATGGAAGAGCGTATTGATAATACTCTCAATAACTATATCGCAACCCCTCAAGCTCTTAATCTGCAACATGAAAATCAATTTGTTGAAAATAACTTATTCCCTGACGAAACTGCAAATATTGCGTCTCAAAATGTCTTGAAAATTGAACACTACTTTTGGAGACAACTGAAGGAGTATCCAGAAATAAGCTTCTCTTACATAGGAACAAGTTCTGGGGAATTTTATGGTTCTCGTAAAACTGATTCAGACCAGTTGCAAATTGTGCGTACCAACGCCTCAACCCAAGGCCGCGCTGATTACTATGATGTTGGTTCTGATGGGCAAACAATTAAACTGGCTGAGCAGAAGCCCAATTATGATGCAAGAACTCGACCTTGGTACCAAACTGCAGTTAAAGCTAAAAAGGCAGCTTGGAGCCCTATTTATGTCGATTTTAGTGGTCGTGGATTATCAATCACGGCAGTTAGACCTTTTTATCAAAAAGAAAATCTCAAAGGCGTATTCGGCAGTTCTTTCGTTTTTAGAGACGTAAATCGTTTTTTAAAGGAACTCAAAGTCAGTAAAACAGGGATGGCATTTATAATTGAGCGGTCAGGCGACCTGGTTGCCTCATCTACCGACGAACCGTTGATTGGGGCTAACGCCACTCGGTTGAATTTTCGCCAAAGTAAAACCAGCTTGATTAAGCTATCCAGTGAAGAGTTGCTTAAGCAAACTCCAGACCTTTCTACCTTGAAAGGAAAGCAAAAACATACATTTACTGTAGCAGGTAATCGTTATTTGCTCTATGTGTCACCATATGCTGATAAATTTGGACTTGACTGGTTGACGGCAATTATTATCCCAGAAGCAGATTTCATGAGTCAGATTGATACTAACAGAAATAGCACTATACTGCTTTGCATTGTCACACTTATAGTCTCCATCGTCTTGGGCATGTTGGCAGCAAATTGGGTGACCACACCCATTACTAATTTGAATATGGCTGCGAAACTATTAGCAGAGGGATCATGGGACGAATACCAAACTATAGATATTAATCGTAAAGACGAGATGGGGCAGCTTGGAAGATCGTTTATTGGTATGGCACAGCATCTAAAAGAAATATTTGCAACCCTTGAACAGCGTGTAAAGGTTAGAACTTTTGATCTTGATGAAGCAAATCTGGCACTAAATAGGGCACTGACAGAGCAAAAGCTTTTAACAGAGACCGTGACTCTTCAGAAAGAGGAAATAGAGGCTACCGTTTCTAGAATGAAGCATCTGGAGGGGATTATCTCCATCTGTATGCACTGTAAGAAGATCCGCAACGAACATGAATCATGGGATCAACTCGAAATGTACATTTCACAACATACAGATGCAATGTTTAGTCATGGTGTCTGTCCTGAATGCGTAAAGGAACATTACCCAGGGATTATCCGTGACAAAACTACCTCATAAATAAATTCAGCCAGTTGAGAGAGGTAATGAAGGAGGCTATGGAAGGTATATAGATTTATACCGTTAACTATTCTTTTAGCTCAATAGAAATGTTCTGTTCAACCTGTCAGGATAAGTGACTCTTACCCCCCGGTGGCACCCTTATTTCACTTCAGTTTTTCATTTTTCCATATCAGCCAATTTTTCTCAGAAGAAAAGCGGTCGAACATTCGTTTCGCATGGAATCCATTTTGCGTTGTCTCTTATCAGCGGTTTGAGACACGTAACTCGGTTTTTCATTGGTTTTTCGCTTTTGCTCAACGGACATGAAGTTGACCGCCGGTTTTTGGGCGGGTCTAACTTTCTGGTTGGAAATTTTGTTCTTTCTCTGTGTTGTTTTTGTTTTGGAGGCGAGATTTTAAGCGGCACACTGTTTTTTAGTGCGTCCGGCTGAACGGGTAGCTTGAACTTCTACTTTTCTGGAGATCTTTTCTTTGACTAATCGCAACTCCAAACGGCAACCGAGGGCGTGTGCATATTTTTCCAATGTGGCGATTGATGGAGAGTGCTTCCCTCGTCCTGACTCAAGACGGGCTACAGCGGACTGTGTTGTGCCGATTCGCTCTGCTACTTCAGCTTGTGTGACACCTGCGGCAGCACGAGCTTTGAGAAATTCGTCAAGGAATCGGAACTCTTCATCCAGTCGATCATATTCTGTTTTTACATCTGCCCTTTCAAGTGCACGGGCTTTAAGTTTCTTGTGAGTGAGCATTTATTGTACTCCTTCATTCTTCGTTGTGCCGTTTTAAACTCTCTCGGCGGTGTTTTATCAGGTTTCTTGGCGAATTGATGTAACATAACAATTTTTTGGCCAACCATTTGTGCAATAGAAACCCCGTGTATTCCCTTTGTTGCTTTCAGTCGCAATTCAAAAAGTCCATCTCCCATTGCACGAGTATGCGGCATACCGAGATCGGGGCCGTATATCTCCATTCGGTCGGAATACCGGAGATAACGACCGAGAAAACCAGACGGCATTGCGAGGATCTCTTGTTGTACAAAATCGTTGTAGTAAGTGATTGTCCAAGGCATGTTTGCACTATAGCATATTTGCTATTTTCGGTCTATCAGATTTTTGAAAGAGTGTCCAGGCACCTGGCATTACCTGTACTTCTTCAGGCTCTTGACGCACATCCCCATTTCTTGTAGTATCCCGCCAACTTGCCTCCCTTTAACCTTCATGCTCCGGAGAACAGAATGAGATACCTCTTCACCCTTGCTGTAGCCCTGCTGCTCGCGCAGCCGTTCCTGACGCCCCCTGTTCACGCCGCCGAAACCACCAGGAAGAAGGCCAGGAAGGCCGACAGTGACGACCGTAGCCTGGCTGCAGTCGAGAAGAGCCGCGACGGCCGCAAGCGTGTGGCGCTGGTGATCGGCAACAGCGCCTACCGCTACACCGACAGCATGCCGAAGCTGGCCAACCCGGCCAACGACGCCGACGACATGGCCGCTGCCTTGCGGCGGTTCGGGTTCGAGGTCGTCGCCAGGAAGAACCTGACCAAAGAGGAGATGGACGAAGCCATCACCGACTTCGGCCGCAAGATAGCCAACAGCGACGCGTCGCTCTTCTACTACGCCGGTCACGGTCTGCAGGTCAAGGGACAGAACTACATGGTGCCGGTGGATGCCAACATAGACTCGGAGGCCAAGGTTCCATACCGGACCGTCAACGTCAACCAGCTGCTCGAAGAGATGGACAGCAGCAAGAGTCGGGTCAACATCGTCATACTGGACGCCTGCCGCAACAACCCGATCAGTGGCAAATTCAGAACCGGCGGTACCCGTGGCCTTGCGCCCCCCTCCACCATGCCCAAAGGGACCGTTGTCGTCTACGCCACCGACCCCGGCAACGTGGCTGCCGACGGCAGCGGAAGGAACGGCCAGTTCACCGCAGGGCTGCTCACCGCCTTCAAGGGGAACGACCTGACCCTCGGGGGTGTGCTGTACGCCGCCAGCAGGCAGGTTCAGGAGGCCACCGGCCATCAGCAGACCCCCTACATCAATGGCCCTGCCACGGTTCAACGCGACTTCTCCTTCATCTCGCCATCGGAAATGACCGACCTGAAACCTCAGACGCTGTCCCAGCCGTTACCGGCGGCAGAACCAGCCAAGCAAGCGCCCCGCGCATCCGACAGCCTGGATGACATGCTCTCCCGCGCCAAAACCATAGAAAAAGAAAAACGAGAACGCCTGGAACTTATAAAAGCCGACCTTGCCAAATACGAAGAAATAATCGCGTCCCCTATGGGATCAGAACTTAAAGCTGCGGCCTGGAAAGCCCTGGTTAACAGCTACCCCGAAGCGGCCGGTGCCACGCAATATGACACAAGGGCCTTCCTGTCCGCGCTGGGGCTGGTGCTGGACAACGGCACGTTCATCACCGTTGAGCAGAAACGGAAAAAAGATGAAGAAGAGCGACAGGCCAGACTTGCCAGGGAAAAAGAAGAAGCGCGGCAGAAAGAAAAGCATCTGGCGGGAGAATTCGTCACCGTTCCTGCAGGTTGTTTCAATGCAAACAGCTCTCAGGTTTGCCTCGATTCATTTCGCATCGGCACGTACGAAGTTACCCAGGGGCAGTACAGACGCATTATGGGGAGTAACCCATCACATTTCAGCAGTTGCGGCGATGACTGCCCGGTGGAAGAGGTGAGCTGGGATGATGCCCAATCATTTATCAGCAGACTCAACAGCCAGACTGGCGGGCGTTACCGTCTGCCGACAGAAACCGAATGGGAATACGCCTGTCGCAGCGGTGGTAGAAATGAAGAGTATTGCGGCGGCAATGAAGTGGGTGCAGTCGCCTGGTACGACGGCAACAGTGGGTCGAAGACACATCCGGTGGGGCAGAAACAGCCGAATGGCCTGGGAATCTACGACATGTCAGGCAACGTCTGGGAATGGGTTCAGGACCGGTATGACAAGAACTATCCGAGCAGCAGCCGCAATCCGACCGGTGCGTCATTGGGCTCTAACCGCGTGAATCGCGGTGGCAGTTGGCTCAGCGATACCGAGTACGCGCGGGCGGCGAACCGTCGCTACAATTCGCCCGGCCTTCGCAACGCCGGTGTTGGCTTCCGCCTTGCTTCCCCAGTCCAGTGAGCCAGGTCACAGCGTAGGCCGGTGCAGGCAACGGAGGGTGAAGCGGAGCGAACCCGTAGATTGCCGTAACCGTGCCGTAGCGGCAAGGTATGTTGACTGGTATTGGTTTTTAGTTATGTGCGCGAAGCGCACCCGCAATTTTTTTTTTGAGATTAACAGAATGGTTCGCCAAGCTCCCGCTTGGCGTTTTTGATTCGGCAAGCAGACAGGCTTTGGATATTTGTATTAATTCACTATTGCAATCAAGATGATATCTATTTTCGCCGTAGGGTGTGCCATGCGCACCAAGCAGCGGTGATTGGTGCGCACGGCGCACCCTACGTAAGTGTCATCTTGAATGCGACTTGGAATCAGTGGTGTCCGGTTTGGTCTTTGCATTAAGCCTCCCCTCCCTTGACGGGAGGGGACTGAGGGGTGGGTGAAGCTGCTATCAGCATCAAATGAGCAAATTCCCCCACCCCCTAACCCCCGCAAGAGGCGGGGGGACTTTTAGTCAACAGCAAGAACCAAACCGGACACTGCTGACTTGGAATAAGAACATGTGGGACAGGCGGGGCTTTGGATATGCGCAAGAATCCATCCTTACGATTGCAACAAACACTACCAGGTAAGGCAGCGCCAGAACACTTCTGGCAACAAACCGGGGTGACCGATGGATTTTTATCTTGGGTTTTGAGAAGAACGAACGGGCAAATATATCCGAGAAAGAACGTGATGCCTTGCGGATGGTTGCAAAAGACCTGCTTGGGCTGACAACAGAACAGTTGCAAAATACAGTCGCAGAAGGCGTACTGATGGAGGTGTGTTATGGGAAAGAATCATAGCAGGGTACTTGAAGCAGTTCATGAAACAGCCAGGGACCTGCATAAACTCGGCTTCATAGATAAAAGGGCGATGGAGAGCTACGACGCTCTCTGCGTTCCTCCGGTTCCCGAATATACATCAGAACAGATCAAGTCGCTGCGCGAGCGTTACCATATCAGCCAGGCCGTGCTTGCCACCGTTTTAAATATCAGCTTGTCAACCGTCCAAAAGTGGGAGATAGGAGAGAAGCATCCAGGCGGCCCGTCGCTAAAGCTCCTGAACATTCTTGATCGCAAAGGATTGGCAGCTATGACTTAAGTAGCGAAGTCAATTTGTCTGCTGAAGTTATTTCTTATTCTGTATTGTTGTGAATTAGTGCCCCACCAGTGTCCCATTTTGGGTATCAGGCAATATGTGAAATAAAAAAGCAGCCAACCAATCAAGGTTAACTGCTTATTTTTATTATGGCGGAAGCACATGGGAATCGAACCCACCGGGGAGATTTCTCATCCCCCCCACCGGTTTTGAAGACCGGGCGGCCCACCAGCGACCGACGTGCTTCCATTTGTTTCTGCTTGATCTGCTCGCATACAATCTTCGCAAGGAACTATAACCTGATGCCCTCGCGATTTGTCATTCCGGCAGAGATTCTGAGCCGGAATCCAGCCTTTACGTTGTTGAAATCATGGATCCCCGATAGAAACACTCGGGGATGACATATGGAATTTGCGAACGCATCATAACCTGAAAAAAAGTTTGAGACGTTTCAGGAGGCCAGGCGGGGTCAGGCTTTGGTTATTGGTATTAAAGCGAAATGGTACGGAAAGAGCGTGAAGCCCGGCGTGACCGGCTGGTGGCATCCAGCCTGAACCGTACAAGCACCACTACGATATTCAAGAATAAATTTATACAATTAAAATTGACATAAATATCTGTTGTGATAGAGTGCACACTTAAAGTCTGGCGACTTGATAGCTGCAATTCTTTACCACCATTCGCCATATGTCTAATACAACTTCAACCGAGCCAATTTTGCACAATCTCAGCGAAGACGACATCAGCGTAAAGTACATAACTCCTGCTCTGACGAAAGCAGGTTGGGATGAGTCTTCCCAGATTCGCCGCCAGGTGTCTTTCACTAATGGCCGAATCATCGTGAGAGGCAGGCTGGTCAGCCGTGGCAAAGCCAAGAAGGCTGATATTGTGTTGTATTACCAGCATTTCCCGATTGCGATTATCGAAGCGAAGAAAAGTACATTTAGTGCCGGTCATGGTATGCAGCAGGCGCTCGACTATGCCAGAACACTGCACATTCCTTTTGTCTTTTCAAGTAACGGCAAGGGTTTTGTCTTCCATGACAAGACAGGCTTGAGCGCTAAAGGCGAAGTAGATCTCGGCATGGAAGATTTCCCCGCTCCAGAAACATTGTGGGCAAAATATCGAGAATGGAAAAGCCTTACTCCCGCCGAGGAAAAGATTGTCCTTCAACCGTATTACGATGACGGCAGTGGCAAAGAACCGCGCTATTACCAGCGTAATGCCGTCAACGCTTCTGTAGAAGGCATTGCCAAGGGTCAAGACCGAGTATTACTGGTTATGGCGACTGGCACCGGCAAAACCTACACCGCCTTTCAGATTATCTGGAGGCTCTGGAAATCAGAGTGGCGATCAGGGAAACAAAAACGTGTCCTGTTCCTGGCCGATCGCAATGTTCTGGTTGATCAGACCATGGTCAACGACTTCCGCCCCTTTGGCGCAACCATGGCCAAACTCAGTATCGGAGCCAAAACCATTGAACGGCCAGATGGCACTACCACAGAATTGACTACTGCTGTTGATAGCAAGCGGCGCATTGATACCGCTTACGAAATCTATCTCGGTCTGTACCAGGCGCTTACCGGCCCGGAGGAACGGCAAAAACTTTTCAAAGAACTGTCTTCAGACTTTTTCGATCTCATCATTATTGACGAATGTCACCGTGGCAGTGCTGCTGAGGATTCAGCCTGGCGTGAGATACTGGAGCATTTTACAAGCGCCACTCAAATCGGCCTCACCGCAACACCCAAAGAAACAGAGTACGTTTCCAACATTCACTACTTCGGCAAACCTGTGTTTACCTATTCACTCAAGCAAGGTATCAGCGATGGTTTCCTCGCACCGTACAAAGTCATCAAGGTGCATCTTGACATTGATGTGGAAGGTTATCGCCCTCAGCAGGGTGAAGTGGACAAGCATGGTTTGGTGATTGACGACCGCATCTACAACATCAAAGACTTTGATAGAAGCATTGTCATCGACACTCGCACCCAGCGGGTAGCCAGGTGGATTTCCGACTACCTCAAACAAAGCGGCAACCGGTTTCAGAAGACTATCATTTTCTGTGTCGATACCGAGCATGCTTCACTATTGCGACAGGCTTTGATTATCGAGAATCAGGATCTGGTACTGAAGAGTGACCGCTACATCATGCGCATCACCGGAGATGATGCTGCCGGTCAGGCCCAACTGGGTAATTTCATCGACCCGGAATCCACCTATCCGGTCATAGTAACCACCTCGCGTCTCCTATCAACCGGAGTCGATGCCCAGACGTGCCGCCTGATTGTGCTTGATCGCGCCGTTGGTTCCATGACCGAGTTCAAGCAGATCGTCGGTCGCGGCACACGGGTGCATGAGGACACCAAAAAGTATTACTTCACCCTGGTTGATTTCCGGAAAGCCACCGCCCACTTTGCTGATCCTGATTTCGATGGAGAACCGGTACAGATTTACGAACCGGGCGAAGATGATTCACCCGTTCCGCCTGATGTTCCGCCACCTGATGACACTGACGATCCCATTCCGCCTGAACCGGGTGACGATGAAACCATTATTGACGATCCGCCGCCACCTGGGCCGCCGCCACCTCCACCGCCACCACCAAACCCGAAATATTACATCAATGGCGAACCGGTTACAGTGGTAATGGAGCGCATCGAATACCTTGATGAATACGGTAAACTTATCACCGAGTCCCTGCGTGATTATTCACGTAAGACAATCCGGGCGCAGTATGCCAGCCTCGACCAGTTTCTGCGGCGCTGGAGAACTACAGAGCATAAAGAAGCCATTATTGAAGAGTTGGCCGCTGAGGGGTTGCTGCTTGAGCCGCTGCTTGAAGAAGTTGGCAAAGACCTGGACCCCTTTGATCTGATCTGCCATATCGCCTTTGACCAACCGCCACTCACCCGCCGGGAACGCGCCAACAATGTCAAGAAGCGCGACATCTTCACCAAGTATGGTACTCAGGCGTGCGCTGTGCTCGAAGCCCTGCTGATCAAGTATCAGGATGAAGGGGTGGTAGGCGGCCTCGATAATGTCAGGGTATTGGAGATCCAGCCCTTTAACAGCATGGGAACACCGCTCCAGCTTATCAAGCAATTCGGCACTAAAGCCAAGTATGAGGACGCCGTCCACGAAATGCAGAATGCGTTGTATCAGGATGTCGCATGACGGATATTTTTCCCGCAAAACAGCTGAATCGCCAGGAACCCAGTCAGGAAGAAGATCGTATTGCTGCTTTAGTGGTTGACACTTGTATAAAACTTCATACTGCTCTGGGTCCCGGGCTTTTGGAAAGCGTCTACTTGATTGTTCTTGCCCACGAGCTTGAACAAAAAGGATGTTGTGTCGTTCGACAGACACCCATACCAATCGTTTTCAACGGAATGAGTTTCGAAGAAGGATTCCGTGCTGATTTGATTGTAAATAACCTGGTGATTCTTGAATTGAAATCAGTAGAAAAAATCCTCCCTGTTCATAAAAAACAGGTTTTGACTTACTTACGGTTAAGTGGGCTGCGACTCGGGCTGTTGATAAATTTTGGAGATGAACTGATGAAAACGGGCATACACCGTATTATCAACAACCGTGTTTATCTGTAAAGCACAAGGATTATCTCACGCCAAGGCGCCAAGGACGCCAAGAAAAATATGACGCAATTGCTTTAACTACTAAAAATATTTGCATTTTATGCATATGTTCAAAAGTGATTTATTGATTATCTCATTGTTAAGCTTTTGACCTTCTTGGCGTACTTGGCGCCTTGGCGTGAGCAAAATTGCTGTAAAAGGAATTCGTAAATGTCCGCAAGAAACACCGTAAAATCCATTCAAGATATCATGCGTCAGGATGTGGGCGTTGATGGCGATGCCCAGCGCCTCTCCCAGCTCTGCTGGATGTTTTTCCTCAAAATCATTGATGATCAGGATCAGCAGTTGGAAGTCATGCAGGATAATTACCAGTCGCCAATTCCGGAGAAATACCAATGGCGCAACTGGGCCGCCGACCCGGAAGGAATTACCGGCGACATGCTGATGGCCTTTATCAATGAAGAACTGTTCCCGGCTCTCAAGGAGTTGTCCGCTGTTGGCAACAATGCCAACCGCGCCCGCGTGGTGAAAAGCGTTTTTGAAGATGCCTACAACTACATGAAGTCTGGGCAGCTTCTACGCCAGGTCATCAACAAGATCAGCGGGGTGGACTTTAACGACCTGGCCGAGCGCAAGCATTTTGGTGACATCTACGAGCAACTGCTGAACGACCTGCAAAGCGCCGGCAATGCGGGTGAATATTACACTCCCCGTGCCGTCACCGCCTTTATGGTTGACCGGATTGATCCCAAGCCGGGGCAGATTCTCTTTGACCCCTCCTGCGGCACCGGCGGCTTTCTTACTTGTGCCATTCGCCACATGCGTGATCGTTATGTGAAAAAGGTGGAAGACGAACAAGCGCTGCAAGCCGGTTTGCGGGCTGTAGAGAAGAAACAACTCCCGCACATGCTCTGCGTCACCAACATGCTGCTGCATGGCATTGAAGACCCCAGCTTTGTACGTCATGACAATACCCTGGCGCGACCCTACATCAGCTACGGTCAGAGCGACCGGGTTGACATCATCCTCACCAATCCCCCCTTTGGCGGACGTGAAGAAGACGGCATCGAATCCAACTTCCCGGCTCACTTCCGCACCAAGGAAACCGCTGATCTGTTCCTGGCTCTGTTCATTCGCCTGCTCAAACCGGGTGGACGTGCTGCCATCGTTTTGCCTGATGGCTCCCTGTTTGGTGAAGGGGTCAAGACCCGCCTGAAAGAGCATCTGTTGGCAGAGTGCAACCTGCACACCATCGTCCGGTTACCCAACAGCGTCTTCAAACCCTACGCCAGCATCGGCACCAACCTGCTGTTTTTTGAGAAAGGTGAGCCGACCCAGGAGGTCTGGTTCTACGAGCACAGCGTGCCGGAAGGGCAGAAAGCCTACTCCATGACCAGACCGATCAAGGTTGAACACCTGAACGGCTGTGTCGAATGGTGGGGTGGAGCAGAGCGAGAGAACAGGCAGGAGACGGAACAGGCATGGAAAGTGACTATCGATGAGATCAAGGCGCGGGACTACAACCTTGATTTCAAAAACCCGCACACGGTAGCTGATGACCACGGCGATCCGGAGGAACTGCTGGCAAAATTGGAGGAGAGCGAAAGCCTGACCGCCAACCTGCGTGACCAACTCAAGAATATTCTTGCGGAGGCGCTGCTGAGATGAAATTTTGCTTGACGAATCAATGTGTGGGTGGTAGTAGTGGCTTAACAATACCCCCCACGCCTCTTAACAATGCGCACCAGGGGGGTTTCTTGTTTCTGGCTCTTGGTGGCGGGACTGCAGGTAGAATATGAGTAAGCCTGCCAAGACCTATCAGGAACAACTTGATACCCTCAAAAACCGTGGTTTGGCCGTTACCGACGAACCTTTTGCCATACACTGTCTGGAACATCACAACTACTACCGTTTATCCGCCTATCGTTTTCCCTTCATGGTTTCCGGCAATCCTGACCAATTCAAACCTGGCATAACCTTTCAGCAAATCTGGGAGCTTTACTGTTTTGATCGTGCCCTGCGCCAGTTGGTTCTGGAGGCCTGCAAGCGTGTCGAGATTTCCGTACGTTCCCGCTGGGCGTATGAAGTCGGTCATCAGCTCGATCCACTTGCCTACCTTGAAAGCTGTCACTTCAAGAATCCGGTGCTTCATACCCGCGCCATTACCAACTTGGACGATGAAATGAAGCGTAGCCGGGAAGATTTCATCATCCACCACCAAACGACTCTCGGTATGCCGTGGCCTCCTGTCTGGGTAGCGATTGAAGTGGCGTCATTCGGCACCATATCAAATCTGGTCAGCCAGCTTGTCTCGCCGCACATCCGGCAGACCATTGCCAGCACCTATCAACTTGACGAAAAGACCTTCTGTTCTCTCTTTCATCACCTCAGCGTACTGCGTAATACCGCCGCGCACCATAGCCGTCTCTGGAACCGCAAATTTGCTGTGACTTTCCAACTGCCCCGCAAGAAGCCGTCCTATCTCTGGGATAACTTCTGCAACGATCCACTGCACGGAGTCGGCAAAGAACGTAAACTCTACAACTCGCTGGTGCTGCTTATTCACCTGATGCAGGTTATAGAACCGGCCACCCACTGGCCGCATCGCCTGCTGCACCTGATGCAGACGCTTGACCTGGCGTTGATAAAGGATATGGGTGCTCCACACGACTGGCAGGCGCGCCCTATCTGGCAGGGGCTTATTGCTGCAGGGGGTACGCCATGAACAGAGAACTGTTGCTGCAGCACTTTGACCGCATCAGCGAAGCACCGGACGCCATTCCCCGCCTGCGGCGGTTTATCCTTGATCTGGCTGTACGAGGGAAGCTGGTGGAGCAAGATACCAGTGATGAACCGGCGGCAGAGTTGTTGAAGCGGAAGGAAGTAACTAGGACTTCCGGTGTTCCCGAAAATTGGCTTTCTGCCAATATTGGACAACTCATGACGTTTCAATACGGGAAAGCTTTTCCAGCAACAGACCGCAACGATCAAGGAAGAGTGGCAGTATTTGGCTCTAACGGTATTGTCGGATTTTGCGAAACAGCACTCGTAGAAGAACCTGCAATTATCATTGGCCGCAAAGGCTCGGCAGGGGCATTGAATCTCTGTAATGGTCCTTCATGGACTACTGACGTAGCGTATTTCCTGACACCACCTGATTTTTTTGATATTCGTTTTCTTTATATTGCACTTCAAGTGCTTGACTTAGGACGTCTAGGCAAAGGTGTAAAGCCTGGACTGAGCCGATCAGAAGCCTATCAACTGCCTATCGTTATCCCCCCCCTCGCCGAACAGCACCGCATCGTTGCCAAGGTGGATGAACTGATGGCGCTGTGTGACCAGTTGGAAGCGGAGCGTAACAAACGAGAGGTACGGCGCGACCGCCTGGTGGCTTCCAGCCTGAACCGTATCAGCACCACTACGGCAGAAGAGGCCAAAGATGCGGCCCGTTTTCACCTTGACAACCTCCCACGCCTGACCACCCGCACCGAACACATCAAGCAACTGCGCCAAACGATTCTCAACCTGGCAGTGCGTGGTCGGCTTGTTCCGCAAGATGCGCATGATGAACCGGCGATGGAGCTGTTGAAGCGGATTCAGGCGGAGAAGACTCGGTTGGTGAAGGAAGGAAAAATCAGGAAACAGCAGGCACTGGCACCTATTCGATGTGATGAGCAGCTTTTTGACATACCAAAACATTGGGCTTGGGTTCGCCTTGGTTCAGTGATTCATCTTGTTTCAGGACAACACCTTCAACCACCGGAATACACCGAGAATGAAAATGCTGGAGTCGCTTATATAACCGGTCCTTCTGATTTTGGACATGAGGGCTTAGTTATAACTCGATATGCATTAGTCCGTAAGGCTATAGCCTACAAGGGGCAACTATTGCTTACGGTAAAAGGATCTGGCGTAGGCAAAACTACTGTTTGTGACATTCAGGAGGTTGCAATCAGTAGGCAGTTGATGGCATTGACTGCAATCGAGTGGAACAGCAATTTTATGGAAATGATCACGTACCGGCTGGCCGAAGCTCTACGAGAATGTGCGCGAAGTCTTATACCAGGGATTGCAAGAGAAGATGTAGATGAGTTTGTTTTTGGCCTCCCACCCCTCGCCGAGCAGCACCGCATCGTTGCCAAGGTTGATGAACTGATGGCGCTGTGTGACCAGTTAGAGGCAAGCCTGAACACCACCGAAGCCGACAGTCGCAGTCTGCTGGAAGCGGTGCTGCGCGATGCTCTTAATCCCTTCAGACTTCCTGATCCGGTAGGAAAGCGACTTGGAACATATTTTTCGTAGGCCGGATCAAGCGAAGCGGATCCGGCATCGCTGCCATTGCCAGCATTGTCGCCGGATGCGCTCCGCTTCATCCGGCCTACATAATCGAAAAATTAATGACATTACGATCAGGTTTGGTGCCAAGCCTGTTTGCCGAAAAGACCGATTAAACCCCGTCGGGATCAGGAAATCTGAAGGGGGGATATGGGTAATAAAAAAGCAGCCAGCCAATTAAGGTTAACTGCTTGTTTTTATTATGGCGGAAGCACATGGGAATCGAACCCACCGGGGAGATTTCTCATCCCCCCCACCGGTTTTGAAGACCGGGCGGCCCACCAGCGACCGACGTGCTTCCATTTGTTTCTGCTTGATCTGCTCGCATACAATCTTCGCAAGGAACTATAACCTGATGCCCTCGCGATTTGTCATTCCGGCAGAGATTCTGAGCCGGAATCCAGCCTTTACGTTGTTGAAATCATGGATCCCCGATAGAAACACTCGGGGATGACATATGGAATTTGCGAACGCATCATAACCTGAAAAAAAGCTTGAGACGCTTCAGATACGCTTCGCGTCGCTGAGAACTTGCAGCAGGGTCATCGCTCGCCGCCTGGCTCAGCTTTGTTTTGGCTTCGCGCTCGGCCAGTATGTTGCTGAGCGTTTCAAGTACCGACGGATTCGCGATCAGGATCGGTTCCAGCAGTTCCCTGGTCACCTCGGCCAGCCAGACCTCACTCGCAGCCCTTACCGTGGCGCGGCGCGGCTCCCCCGTTAGGAGCGACATCTCGCCAAAAAAGGAGTCTTCCTGGATGCGGCCCACAATCGCATCATCCACGGCCACATCAAGTATCCCTTTTAGCACAATGAAAAGCGAACTGCCATCATCACCCTGGCGCACCACCACCTCGCCCGGCCCGAAAACCTCAACAAGAGCATGTTCGGCAAGGGAAGTAATAGTGACTTCGTCGAGGACGTTAAAGAGATCCGACTGACGCAGTTCTTCGGCAATATGCTCACGGGAAAATATGAATGGCCGTTTTGCTTCTGCGGTAATAATCTGCCGATGGGGAAATGGAAAGCTGTAACCGGCGCGATTAACCGCATACCAGACCTGACTGTAGATTGCGTCCTGTACGTGGATCTTGCTGGCAGGATCGGCAATCCAGAATCTGAGCAGGTAGGTCATGCCGCTGTCGTTGAGCGCCATCAGTCTTACAATGGGTTCAGGTTCCGTCAATACATCCTGTTCATCTCGTAGAACCTTCAGAAGCTGCAACTTGGCGGTTTCGGGCGGCATATCATACCCAAGCATGACTTCCACCTGCACGGCGGGCTTGTCGTCGGTATCGCGGTTACCATGATGGGTGACTATATTCTGCATGATGATTCCGTTGGGAACCATCAACTGGCCGCTATCGAGAGTGCGCAGGGTCGTATACCGGAACCCGACATTGACGATCTGCCCAAAGATGTTCTTTTCCTTGATCGAAATCCAGTTTTGACGGGCCAGCAGAGGGTCCGTCTGAATGGAAAAACCCGACAGGGCGTTTGCAAGGGTACTCTGCATCGCAAATGCAATGGTAGCGGTAATGACCGTGGTGGTTGTGACTATGGCCGCAATGTCAATCTTGAAAACAAGCCGCAACGAAATGATTCCTGCGATCAGATATACAACCAGTCGAACAGTGTCACGCACAAAAGAGGGGACTTCACGCTGGGTATGGAGACGCAGATAGACATCTATGACCAGATAGTTCACCAGTTTTGCAAGGCAGATCAGAACGATTATCGTCTGCACACTCTTTAAAACTGACTGATAGCTGGGCATGCCAGACAAGGCCAGTTCTGCGTACAACAGCAGAAGACCGGTCAGGGCCAGCTTGATGGGTGCTGTGACACGAGGGTGAACATCCTGTCCGCGGTTACGGCGCAGCAGCAGAACAACCGAAAAAAAGAGCAGTGTGACAGCCAGCACAAAGATGCGGTTGATCAAAATGAAGTTGACATCTATCAGGGATGTGAACGGCGCTGAATCTGCCGCATATGCCGTAGAAATCATCTGCGTGGCGCTCCTTGTGTGAATGCCCGGAGTTCCTGCATGCGTTATACCTCCAGAGCGCCTGTCAGGCTTTTTATGTCGGTCACACCGTTGGCGGCCAGCCACTCCTCCATCTCCGCCGCGATCCGCTGAGCCGCACCGGGGTTGATGAAGCTGGCGGTGCCGACCTGAACCGCCGTGGCCCCCGCCAGGATGAACTCCAGTGCATCGGTAGCGTTCATTATCCCGCCGATGCCGATGATCGGCAAGTTGACAGCCCTGGCCACCTGCCAGACCATGCGCAGGGCCACAGGCTTGATGGCAGGACCGGACAGGCCTCCGGTAATATTTGCCAGCACCGGCCTGCGCCTGTTCAGATCAATCGCCATGCCGGTCAGGGTGTTGATCAGCGACAGGGCATCGGCGCCGGCGTCCCGGCAGGCTTTGGCCATGACGACCACGTCGGTTACGTTGGGTGAGAGCTTGACGATCAGCGGCTTCTTTGCGACAGCGCGGCAGGCAGTGACAACACTCGCCGCGCAGGCCGGGTCGGTGCCGAAAACAATGCCCCCCTGCTTGACATTGGGACAGGATATATTTATCTCCAATCCGGCTACTTCAGGGATCTCGTCCAGACGGCGGGCCAGTTCGGCATATTCATCAACCGTGTTGCCGAAGAAGTTGGCAATGGCCGGAGTGTTGACCGTACGCAGGAACGGAACCTTCTTCTCGATAAAAGCGTCGATCCCCACGTTCTGCAGACCGATGGCGTTCAGCATCCCGCCGGGCGTCTCGACGATACGTGGAGTCGGGTTGCCGGCCCGCGGCTTGAGAGAAAGCCCCTTGGTCACAAAAGCGCCTATCGATTCGAGATCGATGTATTCAGCAAACTCCTCACCATAGCCGAAGGTTCCGGAAGCGGTCATGACCGGATTACGCAGCAGCATACCGGCACAGTTGACGGTCATATCAGGTTTCATGATCAATCCCTCCACTTCAGTTCACCTGATTCAAAGACCGGCCCTTCAGTGCAGACACAGCGAAAATCGGGGGTTTCAGGAGAATGCGTGCTACCCGGTGCGACACACCCCAGACAGGAACCTACTCCGCAGGCCATGTAGCCCTCCAGCGAGACCTGGCAGGGGATTGAGCGGGCCACCGCTATGCCGGCAACAGCGTTCAGCATGCCGTGCGGCCCGCAGGCGTAGATGCTCGCCCTGCCCTTCAGCGTATCCAGCCGCCTGACCAGCGCCTCGGTCACTAGGCCGCATTCGCCCAGAGAACCATCCTCGGTGGCGGTGTAGCACTCAACACCCAACCGCTCGAACTCCGTTATACAGAGGATGTCGTCCCGCGTCCGGCCGCCGGCAAACAGACGTACCGGCGACTGTTTCACCAGCTCTTTCGCCAGCAGATACAGCGGAGCCAGTCCCACTCCGCCGCCGACAATCAGCTTCTCTTCGTCTGCACTCCCCGGATCAAAACCTGTCCCGAGCGGCCCCAGGATATCCAGCAGATCCGTCTCATGCAGGGCTGAAAGCATGGCGGTGCCCTTCCCCACCACCCGGTAGAGCATCTCCAGGTACGGTTGAGCGGCAGCGCCGCTATGGGCCGGTGTATATGCGCCGATGTCGAAGATACCGAAAGGACGCCGCAGCAGCGGATCGATGGCGCCGTTGACCCGCACCATCACAAACTGGCCGGGCGAGGCCGAGGCGAATTCCTGCGGGGCGGTCATGCGCATGCGCCAGTAGCCGGGCGAGACCTCCACGTTGGATATGATCATGGATGTGAACTGCATTCTATGTGGTCTCCTTACGGATGTTTTACAGCTTTACGCTCAATACCGTTTCATTTAAGAGTTTGTCATCCCGGAAGGGTTCTATCCGGGATCCAGCTCTTTAATAACGAATAGCCGGTTATCTGCCGGCAGGTCAAGAAAATTGTGATGTATTCTGTCCACAGGTTTCAGTTGCATCAGAGGTTCTTGCAAAAGTCCTGCGACTGATATTGATAATATTTTTGCTAGCCGTTATTGTTCAGTGTATAAAGGGTGCTCATGGAAACCGTAAGCGAAAAATTCTTTCTGGGACGCCAGCCGATACTTAACCGCGATCAGGAAATTATCGGCTATGAATTGCTATTTCGGGCAGCCGATATCGATTTCGCTGAATTTGACAGCTATTCCCAGGCTTGTGCCAGTGTTATCAACAGAGCCCTTTCATCATTTGGCATGCATGAAGTGCTGTGCGGCAAGCTTGGCTTTATCAATATCCATATCAGCATGCTTCTCTCTGAAATGCTCGAATTGCTGCCTATTGGACTGACGGTGCTTGAACTGCTTGAGATGATTCAGCTTGATGATCAGGTGGTCGAGCGCTGTCGCGAACTCAAAGAAATGGGCTTTTTGCTTGCGCTTGACGACCACGAGTTCGACCCTGCCAATACGGATATCTACTCTGTCGTTGATATTATAAAAATTGACATTCTATTGACTGGCATGGAGAACCTGCCGAAAATAGCCCGGCAGCTTCGCAAGTATCCAGTCAAAATTTTGGCTGAAAAAGTTGAGACATTTGAGCAGTTCCAGATCTGTTACGATTTGGGCTTTGATATGTTTCAGGGGTATTTTTTTGAACGTCCGATCGTTCTTAACCGCAAAAAAATAGATGTATCCGGCCTGGCGATGCTGAAGCTGCTGCAGCAACTTACGATGGATGCCAACTTGGATCAGATTGAACAGACATTTAAGGAGAATCCGAGTCTTTCTTATAATCTGCTGCGACTGGTCAATTCAGTGGCGCTTGGAATGCGCGAAAAGATAAAAACACTCCGCCACGCCATAATCCTGCTGGGTATAAATCATCTGCGCCGCTGGATTCAGCTTTCACTCTTTACCGGGCATGATTCCCGCAGCATAGACCACCCGCTCCTGGAGATGGCGGCCGTCCGGGGACGGCTTATGGAGATCATGGTCAGACAACTGTCCGGTCTCGCCGTCGGCGATGAACAGGCTGAAGCGGCTTTTATGGTCGGCATACTTTCGCTGCTGGACGTCCTGTTTGAGACACCAATGGAAGAGATTGTATCCAATCTGAATCTGGATGAGCATGTCGGCGCCGCCTTATTACAAAGGGAGGGTCAACTTGGCAAGATGCTCACTCTGACTGAAAAACTGGAGATAACTGATTTTGATGCGGTTACGGTATTATTGAAGGAGTGTGGAATATCCCTGGATCAATTACTGGCTGCCCAGTTGGAAGCGTTCAACTGGAGAAGCTCAATCATTCATCAGGAAGATCAAGCTTCATATGTATGATCCAGCAGTGCAAAATCCGGCTTGAATGCCAATTCCTGATTCAGCGGGCATGAGAGAGGAGCGAACAACCTACTTTCAGAAATTCAATCTCGTTGTGCTGGTCCACGACCCAATAGAGGTGATCTCCTCCCAACATGATCGCAACGGGCGTATTTAGCGTCAAAGCATACATCTGGGCTACCGAATAGAATGGAAATTTTGCGTACATGGCGACCTCCTGAAACCTGCTTTACGGGAAAAATTGGTGTGTGTCATGCTTCGTATCTAACCTTAAGCATAGTTAGTGCCAACTTGTTTATATCTGTAATTACATGTGGTTATAAATTTTTGTCATAGTATTGACTCTTGTGGGTTCTTGTTTGATCCAGCACATTCAAAATATTGACTTGGGAGTGTACGTAATGTGGGCAGAGCAGCTTCTCGCCAGGTATCTTGAAGACGACCCTTTGCGGATTGTTCTTGAACACAGCCGCCTTGTCGCCAGTCTGGCTCTAGATGTGTGTGAACATCTGACGATGCCGGTTCATGAACGTGTTTTCATCGAAGAGGCAGCATTGCTGCATGACATTGGCGTCAGTCAGGTGCATGCACCGGGGCTGGGGCTGTTCGGGGAACGTCCCTACATCATGCATGGTGTACTTGGCCGTGCCATCCTTGAAAAAGAGGGATATCCGGTGCACGGTCTGGTATGTGAACGCCACATCGGAGTCGGACTGACGGTAGAGGATATACAAATGCAGAGTTTGCCCCTTCCGCATCGGGATATGTTTCCGATTTCACTCTCCGAGCAAATCATCTGCTTTGCGGATCTGTTCTATTCCAAGAACCCGAAAAAACTTGCTCAAAAAAAATCAGTCGAGCAGGTGCGAAAAAGCCTGCTTGCTTTTGGTGTGGGGAAAGTTCAGATTTTTGACGGATGGATGGAAAGATTCAGCGATTAGCATGAATCGTTTGACCGGACATATTGATTCATGCTAGTTATTGAAATGAATTTACCTGGAAATGGAATACCCTCGAAATGCTGCTGCGGTTGATCATACTGATGTCCCTTCTGGTTCTGTCTGCTTGTGCAGCCGGCACGCCTCATCCTGAAACTGAAATGCCTGAAGCCCCCAGGGCTTTTGACCGTCATTCCCGCTCGTTATACCTCTATTCCCGCGCCCGCCTGTCCACATATGAAGGTGATTATCCATCCGCCCTGAATTTTCTGCGTGATGCTATCGAACTTGATCCCGGTTCGGCAATTCTGCATGTCGAGACTGCAGAAATTAAACTAAAGACAGGTCAAGTGCCTGAATCCCTTGCATACATCAATAAAGCGATCAAGCTTGATCCGTCCTATCGACATCCGTATGTCATGGCGGGAGTACTGATGTCTTCCGCGGGCAAGGATTTGGAGGCCGCAGAGTATCTGCGTAAAGCTGTCAAACTTGACCCGTCCAAAGAGGATGCCTACCTGCACCTTTCACTTTCACTGACAAGGCTGTTTGAGTATGAAGAAGTGGTCTCGACACTCAAAGCCCTGGTAAGCATCAATCCTGATTCGGTATTGGGCTATTATTATCTCGGACGTACCTACAGCCAGATGAAGCTCTATCGGGAAGCGCTGAATTATTTCAGAAAAACACTTGAGCTCCGCCCCGAATTTGATCAGGCTGCAATCGATATGGCTGCCACCTATGAAGCAGTGGGAGATTATCCGCAGGCCATCGAAAGCTACCGCAGCCAGCTGGGACAGGATGAAAACAGGGGAATTGTGTTGCAGAGGCTGATTCAACTTCTGATACAGCAGCGACGCTTTCCCGAGGCGCTGGAATACCTCCAGAATGCTGTTAAATCCGGCTATGGCGGATACGAAACCCTGCGGAAAATCGGCCTGGTGCATCTTGAGCTTGAGCAGTTTGACGAGGCGCTTGCCGTATTCACAGATATGCTTGCCAAAGACCCCGCCGCCCACCACATACGTCTTTATCTGGCGATTGCATACGAGGAGAAGGGTGATCTGGACAATGCCCTTGCCGAATTTTCCAAGATCCAGCCAGGTTCGGCGCCTTATCTGGAGGCGATCGGCCACATTGCGTTTATCCTCAAAGAAAAAGGCAAATCGGAGCAGGCTGTCGAAATCCTCAAGGAAACCATCAAAACCAACGTCAGCCAGGTCGAGTTGTACCTGAATCTGGCGTCCCTGTATGAATCACTTGACAAACCTGACGCCGGTCTAACGTTTCTCCTTGAAAACGAACACCTTTTTTCGACCGATCCGCGTTACCATTTTCGTATCGGCACACTGCTCGACAAGCTTGGCAAGCGTGAAGCCTCGGTAGAGCAGATGAAAAAAGTGCTGGTTCTCAATCCCAAAGATGCCCAGGCACTCAACTATCTGGGGTATACGTATGCCGAAATGGGCATCAATCTTGAGGTAGCCCTCGCATATCTCAAGCTGGCGGTTGAAATTCGTCCCAATGATGCTTTTATCCTCGACAGTCTCGGTTGGGTCTACTATAAACTGAAGCGCTATGATGAGGCGGTCAGGTTACTGGAAGATGCTTTCAGCCTGGTAAATGACGACTCTACTATTGCGGAGCACTTGGGGGACGCCCATGCTGCCAGGCGTGAATATAAAACGGCCCTGAAACAGTATCGCAAAGCTTTGGAAATCGATCCTGAACGCAAGGATCTGGCTGAAAAGATTCGCAGGTTTAAAGGGGAGCATGGCGAGAAATGAGGCCGTTATCCGGCGGCAGTCTGCTGGTTTTTTTCCCGATCCTCCTTTTGTGTGCCTGTTATATTGCTGCTTGCAGCTCTCCGGAAACATCCCCCCCGCCGGCCGTGCGCTCCGAAGTATCACTGCCTGCTGCAGGAGATTCACTTGTTGAAGGTACAATCGGCGAAGCTTCGACACTCATTCCCATTCTCGCTTCCGACGCCTCTTCCCACGCAGTAGCCGGTCAGATCTATAATGGACTTGTCAAATACGACAAAAATCTGAACATAGTCGGTGATCTGGCTGAGTCATTCGATATATCCGGGGATGGATTGACCATCACATTCCATCTGCGCCACGGTGTGAAATGGCATGACGGCGCACCATTCACAGCCCGCGATGTGCTGTATACCTACCGTGTCACGATTGATCCCAAAACTCCTACCGCCTATGCCGAAGATTTCAAGCAGGTCAAAACCATCTCTGCGGCAGATGAACATACCGTTCGCGTGAGCTATGGCGCACCATTCGCTCCGGCCCTGGCGTCCTGGGGCATGAACATTCTGCCTGCCCATCTTCTGGAGGGACAGGATATCACAAAGAGCCCACTGGCCAGGAAGCCGGTCGGCACTGGGCCATATCGCTTCAAGGAATGGATCCCGGGCCAGAAGATCGTGCTGGAAGCCTACAGCTCGTACTTCGAAGGGCGTCCCTTTATTGACAGGTATGTCTACCGCATCATACCGGACAGCTCCACCATGTACATGGAGTTGAAGGCCGGCACCATAGACCTGATGAACCTGACACCGGTGCAGTTTGCCCGTCAGACAACCGGAGTCCGTTTTTCCTCTCATTTCAACAAATACCGTTACCCCTCTTCCGGCTATGTCTACATGGGCTATAATCTGCGTCATCCGCTCTTTGCGGACAAGCGTGTGCGTCAGGCCCTTACCGCCGCCATCGACAAGGACGAATTGATACATGGCATTTTGTTCGGCATGGGGCAGAGGTCGGTTGGTCCTATTGTTCCCGGACGCTGGGCGTACAATCCCGGTGTGAAGGATATTGCCTATGACCCAAAACACGCGACTGAGCTGCTGGCCCAGGCCGGCTGGCGGGAAAAGAACACCAGCGGCATCCTGGTCAAGGACGGCAAGCCGTTACGATTCACCATTCTGACCAATCAGGGCAATCAGCAACGTCTCCTGACTGCTCAGATTGTCCAGCAAAGACTGAAGTATGTGGGAATTGACGTCAAGATCCGCATCGTTGAGTGGGCTGCATTTCTCAAGGAATTTATCGACAAGGGAAATTTCGAGGTTGTGATGTTGGGGTGGAACATCTCTCAGGACCCGGATATGTACGATATCTGGCATTCCAGCAAGACCAATTCCGGCGAGTTGAACTTTATCGGTTACAAAAATGCCGAAGTGGATCGGCTGTTGGTAGAAGGGCGCAGTACATTCGACGTTGGGAAGCGCAAACAGGCCTATTTTCGCATCCAGGAGATTCTGGCGGATGAGCAGCCCTACACCTTTCTGTATGTGCCGGACGCCCTTCCGGTGGTGAGTGCCAGAATCAGAGGTGTGGAGCCTGCCCCGGCCGGCATCGGGCATAACCAGATCAAGTGGTACGTGCCGAAGAACGAGCAGGTGTACGTGCCGTAAACAAAGCTGAGCTTACTGACATTCTCTATCTAGCGGGGAAGATTGCTCCCCCCCGCTATGAAAGAAAGGAGCACACATGGCAGTATGTGCTCGACCACACTATAAAGTCATGCAAATTAAGTGCCACACAATACTTTTCCTCCCCAATGCTGAATATATGGTAGTAAACAAACGGATTGCCCGTACACGGGGCATCGGTATAGTGGAAAATTGCAGCATTTGCGCATTTCAGTGTGTCATTACTACGCAGCGAGAGGCAGAGGAGGCATGTCATGCTGTACCAGCAATTCAAGATGAGAGCCGAAGGAGTCAGTGCGGAGGTATACCGGTATGCAACCGGGGACGCAGCTCTTTCCGGTCTGATAGAGTTTCTGCAAAGGGAGGGGCTGGCTGACAAACCGTGCGCTTCTGCTCTGTGGGCCGATTGTTCATTCCTGGCCGGTTTTGACCGGAACGCACTTAAGATGATCGCCGGGTTGAAGTTTGAGGTCACCCGCGAGCTGGCATCGGAAGCCCGCTTCGGGATAAGTCAGATGGAGTGGGCTCTGGCGGATACCGGTTCATTGGTTCAAAACTCCACGGCCATAGCACAGCGCCTGGTGTCATCACTTCCAACCATCCATATCGCTCTGCTGCCGACCAGCAACATACTGCCCGACATGCCGGCGCTGTTGTCCAGGATCAATCCCAAAGAGAGTGCCTACATCGCCATGATTACCGGGCCGAGCCGAACGGCTGACATAGAGCGGGTGCTGACTATCGGAGTGCATGGGCCGGAACGGCTTGTTATTTTTTGTGTTGATGGGCTTGGAGGTACAAACTAATGGGAACTGAATTCAAGGAATCCATCCAAAAAGCCGTCAATAATGCCAACCTGACCGGCGCGCTCGGCAAATTCTCCGAAGCCTACAAGGTTAATCGCGCCAAGGCATATGAGGGGATCGACTTCGAGGAACTGCGGGGGCGCATTGCCGAGCTGAAATCTTATGCCGCTTCCAACCTCGAGATGCTCTCCGAGCAGTTCACCCGCAATGCTGAAGCCTGCGGAGCCAAAGTATTCAGAACGAATGATCCCGCCAGAGTCAGGGAATACATCCTGAAGGTGGCACAGGACAACGGCGTCACAACAGTTGTCAAATCAAAATCGATGGCAACGGAAGAAATCCATCTGAATCCCTTTCTTGAAAAAGCCGGCATATCGGTCGGGGAAACCGACCTGGGCGAATGGATTATCCAGCTGGCCGGACAGACCCCCTCACACATGGTCATGCCTGCCATCCATATGACGAAAGAGGAGGTCTCGGACCTGTTCAGCAAAGAGGTCAACGAACGTCTTACATCGGACATCCCGAGGCTGGTCAGGGTGGCCCGTAATGAGCTGCGCCCCCGGTTTCTCGAAGCCGATATGGGTATTTCGGGCGGGAACATCGCTGTAGCAGAGACAGGCAGCATCGTGTTGATGACCAACGAAGGCAATGCCCGGCTGGTCACTTCACTGCCCAAAATTCACATTGCACTGATCGGCATAGAAAAACTGATCGCCAATTATGCCGATATCGCCACGATCCTGAAGGCTCTGCCCCGCAGCGCCACGGCCCAGCTCCTGACGAGCTATGTCTCGATCATCACCGGTCCGACACCAAACACGGACGGTTCCATGAAGGATCTGCATATCATCCTGATGGACAATCGCCGCAGCGAAATGGCGGCCGATCCCAAATTCAGGCAGGCGCTGCAGTGCATCCGTTGCGCCTCCTGCCTCAACGTCTGTCCTATCTTCCGACTGGTCGGAGGACATGTGTTCGGCAAGGTCTATACCGGAGGCATCGGTACGATCCTGACAGCCTGGTTCGATGAATTAAAAAAATCCGAAGATATCCAGGGGCTCTGCATCCAGTGCGGTACCTGCCGGGATGTCTGCCCCGGAAAGATCGACATCCCGGAGCTGATCATGGAGATCAGGCGGCGTCTTGTGCTTGAACAGGGGCTGCCGCTTCTGCAGCAGGCGATTTACAGTGTGGTGAACAACCGCACGCTCTTCCATGGCATGTTGAGGGCTGCCGCGCTTGCCGGAAAGCCCTTTACGACAGGAAAATTTGTCCGGCACCTGCCGCTGTTTCTGGCGGACCTGACCGATGGACGCAGCCTGCCGGCCATTGCGGCCGAACCCTTTCGGGACCGTATCAAGGGTATCAAACAACCGAAATGTAAAGAAAAAGCTGCCTTCTACTCCGGTTGCCTGATCGATTTCGCGTATCCGGAAATGGGCGAGGCACTTGTCAAGATCCTGAACAAGGCCGGTATCGAGGTACTCTTTCCGCTCGATCAGACCTGCTGCGGTGCTCCGGCCCGTTACAACGGGGCCTACGAGGTTGCGGCAGGTAATGCCGTGGACAATATCAGGGCCCTGCTCTCTGAAGATGTGCAGTACGTGATTTCCGCCTGTCCGACCTGCACCGTGGCGCTGGATCACGAATTCATCAGCACTTTTGAAAGCCTGGGGCTGACTGAATGGATAGCAAAGGCGAGGGAACTGGCCGGAAAAACGGTTGACTTTTCCACACTGGTCAAGAAACTTGTCGATAAAGGGCGGTTATCGCTGAAGGATGGCAATATACTCGGAAAAATAACCTACCATGATTCCTGTCATCTGAAACGGACGTTGAAGGTGTCGGAACAACCGAGAGAGTTACTGCAAAAAGCGGGCTATGAGCTGACCGAGATGTTCGAGTGTGATATCTGCTGCGGTATGGGCGGTTCCTACTCGCTCAAACTGCCGGAGATATCAGCCCCGATCCTGCAGCGGAAACTTAAGAACATCAAGGAGACCGGCGCACCGGTCGTCGCCATGGATTGTCCCGGTTGTGTCATGCAGATCAGAGGGGGCATGGATCAGGATGGAGCAAATGTGAACGTACGACATACGGTGGAGTTGCTGGCGGAACAGTTGAGAGAATAAGGAGATGAAAAAAGGGCGGTGCCGGTGCGCCGCCCTTTCAGTATTGATCTGTGGAGTTCCACGGAAGAACGTTTGTTTATGACTTGTTCATTCTACGCTTGCCGTATACTGCAAGACCCAGCATGCCAAAGCCAAGTAACATGACTGTACCCGGCTCAGGTACCGGAGTTCCATCATTTGATGTAAATTCAACTCGCAAGCCAGTAGGATTCCCGGAGTTGCCTGCAGCGTTGTCAACGACAAAATCCAGAGTATTAATGCCCGTTTGGAAAAAATCTTGCGTAATGCTGAAATTTGCCCAATTGGTAGCACCAAAGCCGATAGGTAAAGAGGGCAACGCCAAAGCATGTCCATTCAACTTGATGCTGCTTCCGTAATTGTCAGTCATCCATCTGCCATTAATTACCAGAGAAGTAAGGTCGAAACCGTTCTGGATATTGAAAGTGGTCCGGTAGGTATATGAACCGACAGCGACATTGCCATTCCCCCCGGCAGGCCCTATCCACTTGGATGTACTATTGTCGGCCAGCCAATTACTTAATAATGGGAACTGATTGCTGGCGTATACGTTCGCATCGCCGAGAGTAACTCCATTCGGAGCCGAGATAATGTCATAGTGAGCATCTGCCAGATTGCTTGCTGCAACGCCGGCTCCAGTATTGTAAAGAGTGTTGGTGAACTGTAAGGCATGGGCTGAAGCTGCCATCGCCACCACCAGGATTACTGTCAAAGTGATTTGCATTTTTCTCATGTCGTTTTTCCTTTATCAGATTTTTACGTGGGATACTCGCGTAATAACGCAAGTATCCCACGAAAGCAATATGAGTGCCAAAACTGTAAATGACTTAAATAACTAGAGTTTCTATAGATAGCTTACTCACTGATGCCATAGTGTAAGGTTTTTCGACAGTAGTCAGAGCACTCAGGTTCATCCGAACTTCCGAAAACGGGGCTGACTGAATCGCCAAGGTACGTGAAATGCCGTCTGATCTGATACCCCAAAAATCGCACTCCTAGTTATTTCTATGAATATACAGATAGCCAAATTTAGTTTATTCTACACAACCTACGCATCCAATATATCGCTGTTTGGCTGCCCGCGTTCATTCCAGGAGGTTTCGCGGCCTTGGAGTGACATGAATTTCTTCAGCAGACTTCGTTTTTTATGCGGCAATAAGAACTGAGATTCTGCCATGTTTCGCAACCGTACCATTCACATTATTCTTGTCTGCCTGTTGGCACTTGCAGTCATCTGGTGCGCGCTCTTTTACCAGATGTCGTACGACCGGAGTCTGGCGCTCTCAGCTGCTGAAATCAGTTCCGCCAACCTGGCCATGGCATTTGAAGAGCACGTAAAAAAAAGCGTAGAGAACATTGACGGTTTGCTTCTTCAACTGCGGGATGAGTATCAGCGGAAACCACAAGGCTTCTCTGACCGGATACGGTTTCTTGCAGAGCATAAGAGTGTGTCGGAGCTCCTGATCCAGGTCAGCGTCACTGACAAACAGGGGGTTATGACGTTCAATACCATCGGAATGCCCGCCATTCCTCTTAATCTCAGTGATCGGGAGCATTTCCGCATACACCTTTCCGGGCAGGACGACCGACTCCACATCAGTAAGCCGGTCATCGGCCGGGTCTCAAAAAGATGGAGTATCCAATTCACCCGCAAAATTCCGGATAGCGCCGGTTCCTTCGCCGGAATGGTAGTACTTTCCATAAATCCGGACTATTTTTCAAACTATTACAAGAGTATTGATGTCGGACCAGGGGGGGCCATCACGCTGCTCGGTATGGACGGCGTCATCCGTGCCCGTGCCTCGAAATACTCAAACTCTACAGAAGCACGAGGACTCACGATTCCAAAGGATCGCGTTTTCCTTGATTCCGCAAGACCTGCCGCAGGTATTTACAAGGTGCCGAGTGCGGTGGACGGCGTTGTCCGCATCGGAGCATATCGTCGTCTGCAGAATTATCCGCTGGTTGTGCTTGTTCTGCGTACTGAAGAGGACATACTGCACTCGGTCAATGAACGGGCAAGGCAGGCTTATGGAGTCGGATCTGTACTGTCCTTCCTTGTACTGCTCCTTGGATGGGCTTTCTGGAGGAATGAGCGCCAGAGGGCTGATCTGCTCAAAGAACTACAGGGCAGCCAGGAAGAACTGCTCGATCAGAACGATGAATTGTTATCAACAGAAGAGACGCTTCGAACTCAGATTCAGGAATATCAGGAAACTCACGATCAACTGCTGGCCACCGAAGAGATGCTGCGGGAACAATTAGAAGTTTCTGAAATTAACCAGCATCTTTTGAGCGACTCGAACAATAATCTGGAAACGATGATCCATGCATCGCCACTTGCCATAATAAGTCTGGATCATGCCGGCCGAATCAGCCTCTGGAACCGGGCGGCCAGCACTATATTCGGCTGCTCGGCAGAAGACATCGGTCATACCTTGAAACGACTCTTTGCGTCTGAAGAAGCATACGTGGAGTTTATCAACCGACTGAATACCGAGCAGTCTCTGCGACTGCCGGAGATGCCGCTCCAATCGTCTGACAGCCGTCCGCTGGTTATTTCGCTTGTTTCTGCGTCGCTTACGTCACAAACGAGTGCAGCGGATTTCATACTCATGCTTGAGGATGTCACCAAGAAGATCCGGCTGGAAGAACAGATGCACCAGGCGCAGAAAATGGATGTTATCGGCCAGTTGGCAGGTGGTATCGCACACGATTTCAATAATATGCTGGCCGGAATCATGGGCTCAGCCGAGCTGATGAAACATCGCATGACGCCTGATGACACAAATATGAAGTTGGTTGACACCATCCTTAATGCTGCGTCACGCTCGGCTGAGCTCACAAGGGAACTTTTGGTGTTTTCACGCAAAGGCGTCAAGGAAAGCCGCCCGGTTGCACTCAATGATACGATAACCGCAGTCGTCGGACTTCTCGAACATACGATCGACAAAGGTATTCATCTCGTAGCCAGGCTGGAGGCTGACAGTCCGGTTATTCTGGGTGATCCGTCCCTGTTGCAGAATGCCCTGCTCAACCTGGGTGTCAATGCCCGCGATGCCATGCCGGAAGGGGGCACTCTGTCCTACACTACGTCGCTGGTCTCTTTGAACGCTTCCGACTGTAAGATGCATCAGACTCCCCTCAATCCGGGAAGTTATCTGTTGATTTCAGTTTCAGATACCGGAATCGGAATTCCCAGAGAGAACATGAACCGGATTTTTGAGCCGTTTTTCACCACCAAGGAACATGGCAAGGGCACCGGACTGGGCCTGGCGGCTGTGTACGGAACAATCCGCGATCACAAGGGGAGTATTATCGTCTACAGCGAACCGGGAAAGGGATCCGTCTTCAACGTATATCTGCCACTCTGCACGTCTGCAGCTGCGGAAGGCGCTCAGAATAACACTTTTATCAGGGGCAGCGGCGGCATCCTGCTGGTGGATGATGAGGAGATTCTCCGGAGTATCGGGCGCGATCTGCTTGAAGAGCTGGGCTACACCGTGTATCTGGCAGAAGACGGTGAACGTGGGCTGGCGCTCTACGCTCAACATCGTGAATCCATAGATCTGGTCATGCTCGATATGATCATGCCCAACTTGAACGGCAGGGAATCGCTACTGCGGCTGAAGAAGATGAACCCGGACGTGCGGGTGCTCTTCTGTTCCGGTTTCCATGATGAAGGAACCGCCTCCGAGCTCACGCAACTCGGGGTAAGAGGCTTGATCCAGAAACCTTACAACCTGATCGATTTGAGCTACTCGGTAGCGGCGGCGTTACAATAGAGGCTCTTTCAAAAAACCTGTCATCCCCGAATAACTCTATCGGGGATCCAGCCTTTTCAGTCAGTCAGAATCTGGATTCCGGCTTAAAACATGCCGGAATGACAGTTTTTTGGAATAATGATTATGCAGCATAATATCAAACAGGAGGTAGTACAGATGAAACGATGGCTCATGACAGCAGCGGTATTTCTTGCGGCACTGGCAGTAAGCACAATGGCATCGGCGGGTGATCTGGACGATGTCAAGGCACGGGGTGTGCTGCGCCACATCGGCCTGCCATACGCCAACTTCAACACCGGCTCCGGTGACGGCATGGAAGCTGAGCTGACCAAACTTTTCGCAAAATCGCTCGGCGTCAGGTACGAGTTTGTTGAGAGCGATTGGGGGCCGCTTATTCAGGATCTGATCGGCAAAAAGGTGAAAGTTGTCAACGGCAAGGCGGAACTGCTGGAAGACGCTCCTGTGAGGGGGGACTTAATCGCCAACGGCTTGACCATTATCCCGTGGCGTCAGCAGGTTGTGAATTTTTCAACCCCGACATTCCCCAATCAGATCTGGCTGGTGGTAAGATCAGATTCACCGTTAAGACCGATCAAACCGACCGGAAAAATTGAAAAAGATATCGAGCTTACCAAGGCACTGATGAAGGATCGCAGCATTCTCACTCTGGAGAAAACCTGCCTCGATCCGGCTCTCTACAACCTTGCCGCCACCGGAGCAAAAATAATCAACTTCAATGGAAAACTTAACGAAATAGCATTTGCGATGATCAACAAGGATGCCGAAATGACCATACTGGACGTTCCGGATGCTCTGGTTGCGCTGGACAAGTGGAAGGGCAAGATGAAGATACTGGGTCCGGTTTCCAACAAACAGCTGATGGCCGGCGGTTTTTCGCAGGATTCTCCAAAACTGCTCGAGGCTTACAACGCCTTTATCAAGAAGGCACAGTCTGACGGAACCTATATGAAACTCATCAAGAAATACTATCCGACGGCAAAAACCTACTTCCCTGAATTTTTCAAGGGTATGAAATAGCAATAATTCATGGGCGCGGCTTTGATGCCGCGCCCCATGAACCTGCCTTTGTCCATGTCATACATATTTACCGGCATACGGCGCATTGCGCCACTCCTGATCGGCCTTTCTCTGGTTGCTTACCTCGGATTTCTGCTGACTGACCTCTATCGTTCACGCAGCGACCTGCAGCAGTCGAGCCGGGCCCGTCTGCTTGATGATGCAGACAAGCGCTCACAGGCGGTAGGCTATTTCTTCTCCGAACGCTTTACCGACCTGCAGGAACTGGCGGCCAACCGGGAGCTCTCGGCTTATTTTGAGAATCAGGCACTTGGCATGTCGATGGAGTACGGACTGGCGGCCAGCCTCGAAGAAGCCGGCGCGGTCTTTGCGTCGTTCCGGATAAAGAGACGTCTCGGTGAAGTTGATATCTACAAAAGAGTCGTTTTTCTTGATACCGCAGCACATATACTGCTGGATGCCCATGGTGAAAGCATAACTCCCCGCAAGGGCGAGGAGCGGAACTGGAAAGCATATACGGTGAAAAGGGGTTCAAAAATCAGGTATTTTGCCGAAGGACGTGACGATACCGCCACAATCGTCATTTCGCTCCCCTACTTCTTCAAAGAAAAGAAAAGCGGGCATATCCTGGCCTGGCTCTCACCGGCGGATATTAACCGTCATTTTCTTGCCAGAGGCGACAAACAGAAAAATCCAATTGCGCTGCTGTTCGAGAAAAGCTACCTCTTAACCCCCAATATAACCAGCAGACACGTAACTCACGACCAGTTGCCGCCGGCTGAAAACCTGAGTGAACGCGAACCGGTCCATTTTCTCGTGCCGATGCCGGGTGAGGAATCAAAGGAGATGACGGCATTCAGGATTGCGATACAGTCGACCCCCTTTGCTTTAGCCGTCTTCATTCCGGCAGCGGAAGTAAACGAGGGGTCTCCGCGCCGTCTTCTTGCTGTAACAGCAGGCATCGGCCTGTTGATTCTGTTCGGCGCCGTAGCTATGATCAGAAGCAGCATCCGCACCACTGCCCTCAATACCCGCCTGGAAGAGACCAGCATCAGGGAAAAAGCCATCGCCGAACAGAATATTCTGCTGCTGGCGGCAAAAGAGGCCGCCGAGGCCGCCAGCAGAGCAAAAAGCGAATTTCTGGCCAACATGAGCCACGAGATCCGCACCCCCATGAACGGCATTATCGGTATGACCGACCTTATGATGGATACCAGACTTGACAAGGAACAGAGAGATTACCTTGGCACTATTAAAATCTCAGGCGAAAATCTGCTTGCGATCATCAACGATGTCCTGGACTTCTCAAAAATTGAAGAGGGGCGCATCGAGCTCTACGAATCACCGTTTCTCCTGCGCAGCATGGTGGGTCAGACGTTGCGGTCTCTTGCAGCGCGGGCCAATCAAAAAGGGCTCGAACTGGTCTTCAACGTTGAGCCGGATGTGCCGGATGCCCTGCTGGGCGACCCCGGACGGCTCCGGCAGGTATTGATCAACCTGGCGGGAAATGCGGTAAAGTTCACGGACAAGGGGGACATCAGCGTCATCATCAGCCTGGCAGATAACTCTCCGGATGGTATTCTGCTCAAGTTTGATGTCTGTGACAAAGGAATCGGCATAACAACGGAACAACAGAAACGTATTTTTGACGCATTCGAGCAGGGGGACGCCTCCACCACCAAGCAGTTCGGCGGAACCGGCCTCGGACTTGCGATTTCAAGGAAACTGGTTGCCTTGATGGGGGGCGAAATCACCGTTACCAGCACACCGGGAGAAGGGAGCTGCTTCAGTTTCACTGCCCGGTTCGACCGGCAGGATTATGTGACATCCGATAGTGCGGCTGCCGAAAACCTGGAAGGCATATCGGTACTGGTGGTCGATGACAACTCCATCAACCGCCGGATGCTGAGCGGTTTCCTGGCCCGCTGGCGCATGACGGCACACCTGGTGCGTGATGCCGACGAGGCGCAGGCGGCACTGGCCCGTATGCTTGAAGAGGGCACCCTCCCCCGGCTGTTATTGACCGATGTCCACATGCCCGGTACGGATGGCTGGGAGCTGGCAGCCAGACTGCGACGGCAGCGGGAGTACGACAGCATCCGGATTCTCATCATGCCCAGTGCCGGAATGCGTGGCGACGCCGAACGCTGCAAAGAACACCGCATTGATGGATACCTGACTAAACCGGTAATCCTTGAAGAACTTCGCGATGCACTGGCGGCTATTATCGGCGGCTATGAAATCAATTCCACGGAGCTGGTGACACGCCACAGCGTGCGGGAGAAACATGCGCGCAGCTGCTCTATTCTGGTGGTGGATGATGTGGAGATAAACCGCGAACTGCTGCGCATAACGCTCGAAAAGCAGGGGCACCGGATAACAATGGCACTGGATGGGGAGGATGCGGTTGACCGGTTCTCGCAAGGTCTGTTCGATATAATCTTCATGGATATGCAGATGCCGGTTCTGGACGGCTATGGAGCGGTGAGCCGGATTCGGGAGCTCGAGAAAGTGAATGCTTCAAAACGGACTCCAATTGTCGCCATGACCGCTTACGCCATGCAGGGAGACCGGGAAAAATGTCTGGATGCCGGTATGGATGGTTATCTCTCCAAACCGGCGAGACCGGCTGAAATCATTGAAACACTCATTCGGCTGGTAGCTGACTGCGGGGCAGATCAACAGGCCGCCCCGACTGATCCTGCCTGTCAGGCCGCTCAAACAGCTCCGACGAGTCCGACTCTTCCGGCCGGCGCTGATGACACTATCCCGGTGTTCGACCGGAACGAACTGCTGGGGCGCCTTGGAGGCAACGAGGATTTGCTGGGAGTATTCTTCAAGATGTTTGAAAAAAATGTGGCCGGATACATGGAGGCGCTTGAGTCGGCCGCCCTGCGCAGAGACGGCGATCAGCTTCGAATACAGGCCCATACGATCAAAGGCGCCGCCGGCAATATTGCCGCCCGCCGGATATGGAACACCGCTTTAACGATGGAAACGGATGCTCGGGAGGGTCGGCTTGACGAAGCGATTGCCCTGATCCGGCAGATGAAAGACGAAATAGAAGCGTTTCAGCATGAGGTTTCACCCCAACAACCCGGCATACCGGTTGAGGCCACCTCGGAGAATAACGAATGAACTTCAGCATCTTTAAACGGCGTCCGCTCGAAACAAGAGTGATTCTCATCTCATTGGCCATTTTGCTGATCAGTATCTGGTCGCTGACGTTCTATGTCAGCTGGGTGCTGCACAAGGATATGCAACTGGTGCTGGGTGAACGGGAGCTTTCGACGGCTTCTGCTGTTGCGGCGGATTTAATTCACGCCACCCGGCGGCATCTGCTGCAATGCGCATTCTTGCTCACTCTGCTGGTGGCAGGTTTTGCCAGATGGATCATCAAAGTCCTGCTGGCCAACGAATCGCTGCTGCAACAGGCGGAGGAGAGGAAGGAAGCGTTGCAGAAGAGTGAATATCGCTTCCAGTCTTTTGTTGAAAATGCAAATGACGTTCTGTTCACTCTTACGCCATCAGGATTCTTCAGCTATGTTTCTCCACAGTGGAAGGAGGTTTTCGGCTATGAGCTCTGCGAAACCATCGGTCAGCCGTTCATACCTTTTGTCCATCCGGACGACGTTTCCTCTTGTTTCGCCTTCCTGCAAAAAACTATGGACACCGGTAAAAAGCAGAGCGGTATAGAATATCGCGTGCGGTGCAAAGATGGCTCGTATGTATGGTACACGGCAAATGGCGCCCCGATGACGGATCCGGTAGATGGTACGCTCACATTTGCCGGAATCGGCCGGGACATCACCGAACGCAGACAGATCGAAGACGCATTGCGGGAGAGTGAGCAGAAGTACCGCATTCTTCTTGACGAATCATCCGACAGCATTTTTTCCTTTTCACCGGAAGCCCGTTACATCTACGCCAACCGGGCATTCTCCCGGAATATCGGCAGACCGGTCGACGAGATCACGGGCAAATCTCTGTGGGATCTGTTTCCCAAGGAGGAGGCAGATAAACGCTACGCCGTGCTGAGCAGGGTTTTCAGCACCGGCGGGGTGGAAACCCTGCAGGTCTGCTTTCCGGCTGCAGGCGGTGAGCAGCATTTCATGACGACAATTACTCCGATCAAAAACGCGCACGGTGAAATAATTTCTGCTATCTGTTCAGCCAAAAACATCACCCATCTCAAAAATACGGAAAATGCTCTGCGAGAGATGGCGAATACACTTGAGGAGCAGAAACATGAGCTCGTGTGTATCAACGAATCGCTGGAGCAGCGGGTAAAAGAGAGAACGGCTGAGCTGCAGGAGAAAAACGCGCGCTTCACGCAGTTGGCCGAGCATAGCCGTACGGTCATCTGGGAGGTGGATGCACAGGGGCTTTACACCTATATCAGCTCAATGTCGGAGTCCATTTACGGTTTGCGTCCTGACGAAGTAGTCGGCAGGATGTATTTCTACGACATGCTGCCCGCATCAGAACGGGAACCGATCATGGAAACCGCCTTCGAGGTTTTCGCACTGAAAAGGAATTTTGAGAATTTTGAACACGGCAGTGTATTCGCCAATGCTGATCGTAAAATCTGGGTTTCAACAAACGGCATCCCCATTCTGGACGCAGACGGAATCCTGATCGGCTACCGTGGCAGCGATACCGACATCACCGAGAGCAAAACTCTTAAAGACCAGCTTATCCAGTCTCAGAAAATGGAGGCTGTCGGGCAACTGGCCGGGGGGCTGGCCCATGATTTCAACAATGTTCTCTGCATTATCAACGGCTATTGCAGTCTGCTGCAGATGGAGATGGGGCAGGATCAGGAACTGACTGAATATGTGGCGAAAATACTGGAGGCATCAGGTCGGGCGGGAGGTTTGACGCACCACCTGCTTGCCTTCAGCCGTACGCAGGTGATGAATTCGAAACTTCAGAATGTAAACATGATTGTTTCCAAAGTGGGAGCATTTATCGAAAAACTTATCGGAGAGAACGTTCAATTCAAAATCGTTATCGAAGAGGCATCTCTCCCCGTCACGTTTCCTGATCCCGCCTGTAGTTAAGCGTTTTTTCCTGTAAACTGGTTTGG
>JBAXVG010000050.1:0-35747 GCA_037129255.1 Desulfuromonadales bacterium
TCTGCTTTCATCTGATAACTCGTCTCTTGAATCGGATTTTGGTACCTTGAACCAGTTTCTTCAGCTTTGCATTCTCCTCGCGTAGTTCCGTCTCCAAAGCCTTGGCTGCGGTGATGTTCGAAAAAGTAATGACCAGACCGACGATTACATCCTCCATGGTGCGGTAAGGCATTATGCGCACCGAAAACCAGCTGCCGTCCGTAGTACTGATCTGCTTTTCCGAAAAGGCCAGCGTCCGGAGCACCTCATGCGCTTCTGCGGTCATCCCGGGATAGAGCAGGTTGTTCACAATATCGGAAAGCGGTCGCCCCACATCACCCTTAATCAGCTTGAAGAGTTTGTCGGCACCGCTGGTAAACCGACGGATCCGGAGTTCATTATCCAGGAATATGGTGACTATTTCCGTACTGTTGAGCAGGTTCCTCATATCGTTGTTCACCCGCGCAAACTCGTCCATTTTTGACTGTTGCTCGACATTCACCATCTGCAGCTCTTCATTCAGAGATTGCATCTCTTCCCGGGAGGTAGTCAGCTCTTCATTGGTGGATTGCAGTTCTTCATTGGTGGACTGCAACTCCTCGTTGGTGGATGTGAGCTCTGCCTGCGAGGAGTGCATCTCTTCGCGAGTGATCTGAAGAGCTGCGCGGGCTTCCAGAAGTTCCTGATCACATTCATTAGCCAGGGTATTTCCGGCTGGAGTGCTTCCGGAGCGTCTCGACGGTTTCATTTTTTTTGGCGCTGACACAGCGGTAAAGACGATCATCACAATCCCTCGCAGAGCCTCCGGTTCCTCAATCGGCTGGACCGTGATATCGACATTTTCTGATCCGGCACCGCTCCCAACCTTGAGATTTTTGACAATTACAACCTTTTTTTGCCGGATCGCCTGCTGGAAGGCGCTTCCCAGGGCAGAACGGATGCCTTCACGCACCATGGCGAAAATATTCCAGTTGGCCTTGCCGGCCGCCGGCTCAAGATATTTTCCTGTCCTTCCGTTTATATGGAGGATATCACCCTTGTCGCTGGTCAGTACGGCAGGCGGGGAAAAGTGCTGTAGAAGCTGCCGGTCTGCGAGCGACTGAAGATTGACTACCGGATGCACCAGTGACAGCTCCCTGGTGGCTCCCTGGTGGATGGGGACAAACGAAGCCGGAAAATCGAGCAGCCCGGTTTGAAAGATTGATTCGCGGCGCAGGAAAAGTCTTGACTTGATACTCAGTGGAGCAAAGAGATCGGTAAAGGTGCCGACCGACTCCGAACTCCCCAGAAAAAGGACGCCACCCGGGTTCAGACTGTAGTGAAAGAGCGGCAGGAGCTTTTTCTGAAGTTCCGGGGTCAGATAGATCAGAAGGTTGCGGCAGATGAGAATATCCATTTTAGTAAAAGGGGGGTGCATGATGAGGTTTTGCGTGGCGAAGGTAACCATCTCGCGGATATCCTTGCCGACCCGGTAACGGTTCTCTTCCTTGACAAAAAACCGGCGCAGCCGTTCCGGCGACACGTTGTCGGAGATAACGGCCGGAAACAGTCCCTGGCGGGCTTTATCAATTGCGTCCTGGTCCAGGTCGGTGGCAAAGATCTGCAGGGTGAAATTCGGCCCGTCATTGATCTGTTCAACTGCCTCCTTGAAGGCAATAGCCAGTGAATAGGCCTCCTCCCCGGTTGAGCAGCCTGTCGACCAGGCCCTGAGACACCCTCCGGCCGGATAACGCTTCAAGAGTAACGGGATACCCTCTCCCCGCAACTCTTCCCACGCATACGGGTCCCGGAAAAAATTGGTTACCCCGATCAGAAGTTCCTTGAAGAGGAGCTCCACCTCCTGGGGATTCTCCTGCAGATAGCGGACATACGAGGCAATTCTGCTGATCTGATGAATGCTCATGCGTCGTTCGACCCGCCGGTGCACAGTGTTCTGCTTGTACAGCGAAAAATCGTGACCGGTTTTAGCCCGCAGAAGGATGAGAACTTTCTCCAGGGCTCTCTGATCCTTCTCCTCCAGTTGTGGCACACTCCTGGTGATGATGAGCTGGTTCCGGAGGTAGCCGATGATCTTACCGGGCAGATCTTCAACAGGGGCCACTATATCGGCCAGCCCGGCCTCAATGGCACTTCTGGGCATACTGTCAAACCTGGCCGAGACAGGTTCCTGAACCAGCGTCACTCCGGTTTTTTCCCTGATGGAGCGCAGGCCGGCCGTGCCGTCCGAGCCCATTCCGGAGAGGATGACGCCGATACTCAACTCCTGCCGGTCTTCGGCCAGTGAGCTCAGGAAAAAATCAATAGGGAGTCGAAGACCGCGGGGCGCAGCCGGCTCGAACAGATGCAGTACGCCGTGCAGAGTGGACATGTCTTTGTTGGGGGGGATCACATAGACACAGTTCTTGTGGACTTCCGTCCGGTCGCACACCTGGAGGACCTCCATTTTGGTGGCTCGTTGGAGCAGTTCCGGCATGATTCCCTTGTGAGTCGGGTCCAGGTGCTGGATGATGACAAAAGCAATGCCGCTTCCATCAGGCACATGAGCCAGAAACAGCTCCAGCGCCTCCAGTCCGCCGGCAGAAGCGCCGATGCCGACTATCGGGAAGCGGGGAGACTCCTGCTCTGAAGAGATGACTTCTCCCGGGACATTGACAGATTCTTCTCCGCGGTTATTCGGTTGCCGTTGCTTTTTCATCATGTATGAGCATATCAGCATTTAATTAATTGTCCTAAAGATATTTTGCAGCGAAAGCCAGCATTGTCCGGTTAGGTAATTGCACCAAGGCTAAAACCCGGCCTTATCCCCTCATCCGGCCTTCGGCCACCTTCTCCCGGTGGGTGAAGGGTTTTAGTTTTTTCCTTCTCCATGAGGGAGAAGGTGCCCGTCAGGGCGGATGAGGGGGAGCTTTGACCGCATGCAATAATCTAACCGGACAATACTGAGCGAAAACAGGGTATGCCGTAATTGACTGAAGAAGTGTCTGAAATCGGGAAGCATTGTCGGCCAAAGCAATCTGTCACATATGGCGGTTATGTTATTGATGACGGATCCTGTTGACAGTTTTCGCTGCACCCCGCGCCTGGTCACCGCATTATTACCTGTACTATCCGTTTGTTACACCTGCGACACTCGCAGGACTGTTCCGGCATGCAAGTTGCCGTCTACCTTCCTGGAAGAACATACTAAAGGAGCTGAAGGAGGTCTCAAAATGGACATGAGGAATGCTATGAACGTTTCCGGTTTTATCGTTTCATCGCTCTCAATGAGCATGATATTCGGATGTGCCAATTACGAGGTAAATACCAGACGTGGCGACATCCCGGGCTATTATATCCGGTCCGAGATGCAGGAGGCGGACCGGGCTGTAGAAGCTGCGCGCCAGGCCGGTAAAGACAGAGCCTGCCCGACTGAATTTCAGGCTGCCGAGGATGCCAGGAAAAAAGCCTATGATGTATTCAGGGCATGCCACACCGAGGAAGGCGCCGCGCTGGCAAAACAGGCAACTGCGATGGCACAAGCCCTCTGTCCGGTGACACCGATGCCGATGAGCGAGCCGAAAGCCGCAGCACCGCTCATTATCCTCGCAGCCGAACCGAAGGTTGCCGAGCAGGTCGTTGCCGTCGTCTCCGCGAAGAAGGCTAACGTTGTTGTCCTTGCCTTTGAGGACGTTCATTTTGATTTCGATAAATCGACTCTTAAACCGGAAGCGAAGGTAATCCTGAAAAGGGATATCCAGATTCTGAAGGATAACCCTCATGCCAAAGTCCGTGTGGCTGGGTATACCTCTGCATCCGGCACTGAAGAGTACAACCAGAAGTTGAGTGAACGAAGGGCGAGCGCTGTTAAGGAATACCTCGTCAACGAAGGTGTAATAACGCGGGACAGGCTTTCGACCATCGGATATGGCGAGGCTCACCCGGAAGTCTATGAGTCGGCGCCCAGGGAGATCTACTCACCGGCGGCAAAGGCAAACATGCGCGTTCTCTTTGAAATAATCGTGCAGTAGAAGCATGTAATATATTTTGTGGAGGAAAAAATGCAGAAAACACGTTTCGGATTGATTGTTCTATGGATGTTGCTCTGCCCGGTGACTTTTGCTGCGGCCCAGGTGAGTATCGGCATCGGTTTTCCCAACGTGAGCATCGGAATCAACCTGCCGGTGTACCCGGAAATGGCCCGGGTACCCGGTTACCCGGTCTATTACGCTCCACGTCTGGATGCCAACTACTTTTTTTACGACGGCATGTACTGGGTGTACCAGAACGATAACTGGTACGCCAGTTCCTGGTACAACGGCCCTTGGGGGATCGTGGAACCGGGGGCTGTGCCGCTGTTCGTCCTGCGTATCCCGGTAAGCTACTATCGGCAACCCCCTCCGTATTTTCGCGGGTGGCAGTCGAATGCTCCCCCCCGCTGGGGCCAGCACTGGGGCCGGGAATGGGAACAGCGTCGAAGCGGATGGGACAAATGGAAGCGCGGCTCCGCTCCGGCGCCGGCTCCGCTGCCAGTCTACCAGCGTCAGTATTCGGGCGACCGGTATCCCCGGCCGGATCAGCAGCATCCTCTGCGTAACGAGAATTACCGCTACCAGCCGCGTGACACGGCTGTACGTGAGCATTTGAAACAGCAGATGGAACAAAAAGCGCCTGTACCTCCCCAGCATGGCAGGCAGGAAGCTCCTCCGCCGAGGGGTCAGGAACAGCAGCAGGAGAGCCAGCATTCAAGGCCACCCCGGCAGGGCGCTCCGGCTGATCAGCATCCGCAGCCTCAGCAGCAGGATAACCAGCATTCAGGACAGCCCCGGCAGGGTGCTCCGGCTGATCAGCATCCGCAGCCTCAGCAGCAGGCGCCAAGGCCGCAGGACCATGACAGGGGGGTGTCGCAAGAGCCTGATCATGGTGGTCGCGGTCAAGGGCAGAACAGAGATGGCGAGCGAGGCCGGGGACGAGATAATTAGCTGGATTCAGGGTTGTCCGGTTAGATTATTGCAATTGACTTAAAAGTCCCTCCCTTGCGGGAGGGGGGTAGAGGGTGGGGGAATTCGCCATATTTGATGATCTCGCAAATTCTCAAAAACAGTCCCCTTGCGGGGGAGGGTGAGGGTGGAGGGGAAGTTGCTACCATTTCAGTCAGTTGCAGCTTCACCCACCCCTCAATCCCCTCCCGTCAAGGGAGGGGAGGCTAAATGCAAAGACCTAACCGGACAATGTTGACTTCCCAGCTGTGAATGGTACGGTAACTGGCGTGATAAGGCTAAATGCAAAGACCTAACCGGACAATGTTGACTTGGATTGACACATTGCTTGTGCAATTACATCGGAGCAATCAGTGCAGACATTAATTGATCTTTTTAATACGTTCGAAGCACTGGGTGATAAGACCGCCTTTATCAACCGCACCGGAGTCCGGAGAATCGTGGTTTCCTATCGGGAATTCCACGATCTTGCCCTGAAGATGGCGAATCTTCTGACTCAACACCGTGTGGAACCCGGGGACAAGGTGCTTATCTGGGGCCCCAACTCTTCCTGGTGGGCGGTGGCATATTGGGGCATCATCATCCGGGGCGCGGTCGCCGTCCCGGTTGATTTCATGTCAGATCAGGCACGCGCCGACGGAATCCGCATCCTCACTAAAGCCGGAGTCATCCTGCAGAGCCGCTACAAATCCGAGCGGATCTCCGAAGGCGATTCACTGTTTCTGGAAGATCTCCCGTACCTGCTCGAAGAGATTCAACCGATTGGCGAACCTGTAGCGGCTGCTCCCGAAGATACGGCGCAGCTCATCTATACGTCCGGTACCACCGGCAATCCGAAAGGTGTCATCCTTACCCACAAAAACCTGGTCGCCAACATGACCCAGATTAACCTTGCTGTACCGATCATCACCTCCGAATTCAGTTTTCTCTCCCTGCTCCCGCTTTCCCACATGTTCGAGCAGATGGGCGGCTTTTTCACCCCGCTCTACCGTGGCGCGTCTATCGTCTACCTGCGCACTCTCAAACCCTCCGCGATCATGGAAGCGCTGAGCGGGGAGGACATCTACATCATCATGTCCGTACCTCGCCTCATGCAGCTTTTAAAAACAACCATCGAGCGGGAACTGGAAGAAAAGCATCTCTCCGGAGTTTTCCGGATGTTGGCGAAGCTTGCGGCACGCCTTCCGAAATCTGTGCGTCGGATCCTCTTTTTCCCGGTACAGAGCAGGTTCGGCGGCAATTTCACCGCCTTTGTCTCAGGTGGCGCCCCGCTGGATCCGGAGGTGTTCAATTTCTGGAGCAGCATCGGATTCACCGTGCTGGAGGGGTATGGACTCACCGAAACCTCGCCCGTGCTCTGCGTCAACACCATGGAGCGTCAACTGGCCGGATCGGTTGGCCCGCCGCTGCCGGGTGTTCAGGTAAAAATCGGGAACAAGGAAGTCCTTGTGCGCGGGGACAATGTCTTTCCCGGCTACTACGAGAACGAGCAGGCCAGCCGCGACGCCTTCACCGGTGACGGCTGGTTCCGTACCGGGGATCTCGGAGAGCTCGGCCCTGATGGGTGGCTCAGCATCAAGGGGAGAGAGAAGGAGCTGATCGTCACCGGTTCGGGGATCAAAGTCTATCCCGATGAACTGGAAGCGGTGCTGAACAAGATTGCCGGAGTGAAGGAGTCGTGCGTTATCGGCGTTGACCGAGGTACGGGCGAAGATGTGCACGCCGTGCTTATTCTGGACGGAAGCGGCAGGGCTCCGGAAGAAATCATCGCCCAGGCGAACAAGAGTCTGGATTCGCTGCATCAGATCACCAGTCACTCCATCTGGAGCGAGCCGGAATTTCCCAAAACCACGACACTCAAGATCAAAAAGTTCGCGGTCAGGGAGGAGGTTAAAAAAGGACCGGAGCAAGGCGATACCACCGTCAGCCGGGACAGCCTGCTCAACCTGATCGCCAGAGTGACCGGCACGAATCCCGCAGAGATCCGCGAAGAATCACTGCTCGTGGCCGATCTGGGCCTTACTTCCATCGACCGGGTGGAACTGGTCAATTATCTGGAACAGGAATTCCGGATGGATATCGAGGATTCGCAGATCGGCCCGCAGACGAAAGTCTCGGACCTGCGTCAGATCATCGCAAAACGGGAAAAGCTGGTCCATAACGACCATTTCCGTTTCTGGACCAATTCCCGCTTATTCAGAGGGATCAGGATCGTCTGGGACGCCGTATGCCATGGTCCCCTGTTCCGAAGTTACGTCACACTTGAGGTGCGGGGGATTGACAGACTGAATAAGCTTGCTGAACCGGTGTTTTTCGTCGCCAACCATCTGTCCTACCTGGACCAGCCTGCCGTCATGTTCGCGCTCCCGCAAAAGCTCCGCTCCGGATGCGCGACCGCCGCCTGGGAGGAGTTTTTCTTCGGCGACTACCATGGAGTCGATAAAATGGTGAGGCGCCTGAGCTACGAGTACGGCACCGTGATGTTCAATCTCTTTCCGCTGCCCCAGTCACACGGGTTCAGCGGGTCGCTCACATTTATGGGCAGGCTCGTCGATGCCGGCATTAACATCCTGATCTTCCCGGAAGGAGGGCACTCCCGGGACGGCAGGATGCAGCCCTTCCAGCCGGGTCTCGGCCTCATGGTCAAGGAACTGGGGATTCCGGTCGTGCCGGTCAAAATCAGCGGAACCGATCAGGTTCTGCCACATGATGCCAGATGGCCGAAACGAGGCAACGTAACGGTAACGTTTGGAGAGCCGCTGCGGTTCCGCTATGAGGAGCCGGCCGAGATCGTGGAAAAGACGCGCCTGGCAGTGGAAAGGCTTTGAGAATCAGGCTCAGGGATAAGGAATCAGGTGCATGATGGTACCGATATACAGCATCCCGGAAGAGCAATCCAAAGCGATAGCTGAAGGTGAGCCTGCGACTTCTGCTCACGTTCCCCCTTCAACATTTCGGGTGCTGCTGAAACACCGCATGCTCTGGCTGATCGTCGCACTCCTCATCGCCGTTACCGGTCTGTTCGGCTATTACCGGTTATTTGGCACGCCAAAGGCTGTCTACACCACCGCTGTCGTCGAACGCGGCGACATTGAAAGCGCGGTCGTGGCGGCAGGCATTGTTCAGCCGATCACGTTTGTTGATGTCGGCGCCCAGACCTCCGGTGTGCTTAAATCGTTGAAGGTCATACGCGGAGATCAGGTGAAAAAGAATCAGTTGATCGCGGAAATTGACCCGATACTGGCGGATACGGCACTCACGGCGGCTGATGCGGCCCTCGAAAATATGAGCTCGCTGCGCTCCGTGAAAGAGGCGCAATGCGTGCTCGCCAAACTGCAGCGGGACCGCAACGAAAAACTCTTTGCCCAGGGAGAAGGATCAATCTCCGTCAGCGACCGCGACATCACCAGGGCCAATTATGATGTCGCTCTCGCTGAAGTTGCTGCGCTCTCGGCCCAGATAAAGCAGGCTACGGCAGCAGTGGACACCGCAAAAGCCAATCTTGGCTATACCAGAATCATGGCGCCGATGGCCGGCGAAGTCGTTTCCATCACCCTCCTGGAAGGACAGACGCTCAACGCCAACCAGCAGGCGCCGAATATCCTGCGGATTGCCGATATCAGCACCGTGACGGTATGGGCGCAAGTATCGGAAGCGGACATCGTTCGCGTCAGGCGCGGCCAGAAGGTCCATTTCACCGTCCTTGGCGAGCCGCGGCGCTGGAACGGCGTGGTCAGGCAAATTCTCCCCACTCCGGAGCTTATCAATAACGTGGTGTTCTACGACGTGCTGTTTGATATTCCTAATCCCGAGCGGGTATTGAAGATTCAGATGACGGCCCAGGTCTTCATCGTATTGGCAGAGTCGAAGGGAGTTTTGCTCATTCCGGCTGCCGCCATAGGCAATGCTGTGGAGGGCTCTGAAATCAAGGTGCGGGTGCTGAAAGTAAATGGCAAGGTCGAGCAGCGCATGATCAGAATCGGCATCAAGAGCGAAATCCTGGCAGAAGTCACGGAGGGTCTCAAGGAGAAGGAACTGGTCGTGATTGGTGAAGTAAAAAACAAGGGCACGTCTAAAAACGCGCTGAGCGGCGGGAAGGGGCGGTAATGTCATCACCGCTGCTTGAAATGAGCGGGGTCAGCCGTACCTATACCACAGGCGGTTCGCCGCTGACAGTGCTTACTGACGTATGTCTGACGATCCGGAGTGGCGAATTTGTCGCCATTATGGGCGCATCCGGCTCAGGCAAGTCAACGCTGATGAACATCATCGGCTGCCTCGACAAGCCGACGAACGGCACGTATAAAATTCGCGGCATCGAAGTAGCCAGTTTGGGCGGCGATGCTCTGGCCGCACTGCGGCGCGATACCTTTGGCTTCATCTTCCAACGCTACAACCTGATGTCGGATCTGAGCGCCGTCGAAAACGCCGAAGTTCCGGCAGTGTACCGCGGCATGGCGAAACCGGATCGGGAAGCGCACGCCAGTGACCTGTTGCGTGAGCTCGGTCTGAGTGACCGGCTGCAGCACCATCCCAGTCAACTCTCCGGCGGACAGCAGCAGCGGGTCAGTATTGCCCGCGCGCTCATGAACGGCGGACCGGTGATCCTGGCTGATGAACCGACCGGCGCGCTGGACAGCACGGGCGGCAAGGAGGTTATGGCCATTCTGGAGAAGCTGAACAGCCAGGGGCACACGATCATTCTGGTCACCCACGACAGTGACATCGCCGCACATGCGCGGCGCATCGTGCACATTACCGATGGGCGCGTCACATCCGATGAGCAGCAGAAAGGGGAGGCACTCCTTCAGGAGCAGATCGACTCAACGGGAAAGATTGCCAGGCCCGGCGTGGCGGTTCTCGGTGAAGCGCTGAAGATGGCGTTGCGTTCGCTGACGAATAACCGGATGAGGACAATGCTGACCATGCTTGGCATCATCATCGGGGTGGCCTCGGTGGTCGCCCTGATGGCGATCGGCAATGGCGCCAAGCAGGACGTTCTCGAGCGCATCCAGGCCATGGGCACCGATCTGTTGACGATCAGGCGGGGGCCGCCGGCCATGCACGCCTCGGGCGGAATTGTGACCAGTTTCCTGCCGGAAGACATGTCGTTCATCGACAGTTTGCCGGGTGTGGCCCAGGCGGTCCCTGAAACGGAGTTGTCTTCACTGCTGCGCTTCGGTGATCAGGATCTGACAGTCACGGTGGTTGGAACCGGAGAAGATTTTCCGCAGGTACACGATTGGCCGCCGCAGGCAGGAGTCTTTTTCTCGGCGGAACATGTCAAGCGCTATGCGCAGGTCGTAGTGCTCGGCCAGACCGTTGCGAAGAACCTGTTCCCCGAAGGCACGAAACCGCTCGGCCAGTACGTGCTGATCGGCAACGCGCCTTTCATGGTCATCGGTGTACTGAGCAGTAAAGGTTTGAGCGGGCGGGGAGACGATCTGGACAACTCCGCCTGGCTGCCCTATACAACGGCCGGCGCACGCATCTTCGGACGCCGGTTTTTCAACAGCATCATCGTGAGAGTGAAGCCGGGCGCAGACATGAGCACGGTGCAGGCCGGACTCCATGCGCTGCTGATGAAGCGCCATCACAAGGAAGACTTTAACATTCGCAATATGGCCGAAACAATTGCCACCGCCAGTGAAACACAGAACACGCTCACCTATCTGCTGGCGGCAATTGCCGTTATTTCGCTTGTTGTCGGCGGCATTGGCGTGATGAACATCATGCTGGTCTCGGTTACTGAACGGACACGCGAAATAGGTATCCGCATGGCGATCGGCGCACGCAGCTACGATGTGATGTTTCAGTTTCTGACCGAGGCGGTTATGGTCTGTTTTATCGGCGGCCTGGCGGGTGTCGGCATCGGTGTCGGCGGCGGGATGGTTACCTCGGCAATCGCCGGCTGGCGTGTGATTTTCACGGTTGCGCCGATCGTCATTGCCTTCGCGTGCGCATTTCTTACCGGCATCATATTCGGTTATCTTCCAGCCAGAAAAGCGGCTCAGCTTGACCCGATCGAGGCACTGGCGAGGGATTGAGGGGGATGTGCTCTGATTTGTCAGATTGCGGGAGAACTTGGACCTCCCCCTTTGCAAAGGGGGATTGAGGGGGATTTGCTTTTGAATGTGACAACTTTCGATATAACCGGAGAGCTCGTGAAAACAGGCGTCACGACTCTTATTATCTTGTTTTTCCTGCCATTTCTGCTGACCTCCTGCAGCGTTGGTCCGGACTATGTCAGGCCGGCCCCGGTCGAAACAATGCCGACGGCGTACAAGGAGCTTTCAGGGTGGAAGGTGGCGCAACCGCAGGATAGTGCAATTGCCGAACGATGGTGGGAGCAGTACAATGACCCGGTCCTGAACTCTCTTGTCGAACAGGTAGCGATATCAAACCTCACCATCGCTTCTGCCGAGGCGCAATTCCGTCAGGCCCGCGCACTGGTGCAGGGTGCCGGAGCCGGCTACTATCCGGCTCTCTCGGCGGGCGTCTCGGCGACTCGTGCGCAAAGCTCCGGGAAGCCCGGCGCTGGAAGCGGCGGCGGGGCAACGAGCTCACATTTTCAGCTTCCGGTGGATTTGTCATGGGAGCTTGACCTGTGGGGCAGGATACGCCGTGGCGTCGAAGCAAGTCAATCCGGCCTCCAGGCAAGTGCCGCAGACCTGGCCGCTGTAACACTGAGCGCCCAGGCAGAACTGGCCGGTGACTATTTTCAGTTGCGCATACAGGATGCCCGGAAACAACTCCTTGATGACACAACAGCACTATACCGCACGTCGCTTGAACTGACTAATAACCGCTATGAAGCCGGTCTGGTAGCCAAAACAGACGTGCTTCAGGCCGAAACACAGCTGAGAAGCGCAGAAGCGCAGATGATCGATCTCGGCGTGCAGCGTGCCCAGCTGGAACACGCCATCGCCCTGCTGATCGGCAAACCGCCGGCAGCCTTTTCTCTGCCGCCAGCATCATTGGCTGCCGTTATTCCGCTGATACCGTCGGGACTGCCGTCCGAACTTCTTGAACGGCGTCCCGATATCGCCGCGTCAGAGAGGAGAATGGCGGCCGCCAACGCCCGGATCGGCGTTGCCAGGGCAGCCTATTATCCGACCGTCAAACTGTCTGCCGCTGCCGGACTGGAAGCGGCGACCCTTGCCTCATGGTTCAGCTGGCCGAGTCGCTTTTGGGCTGTCGGAAGCGCTGTTTCGGCGGCCCTGTTCGACGGTGGTCTGCGCCGGGCCCAGTCCGACCAGGCCGTAGCGGTCTATGACGCCACGGTGGCTGCTTACCGGAGTTCGGTGCTGACAGGTTTTCAGGAGGTTGAGGATAATCTGGCGGCGCTGCGCATTCTGGAAGAAGAGGCAATGATTCAGGATCAGGCTGTACAGGCGGCGCGGCAGGTTCTCAACATCACCACCCATCAGTATCAGGCCGGGACCGTAGCCTATCTCAATGTGCTTGTCGCGCAAACAACTGTTCTTGCAAACGAGCGAAGCGCCCTGGCTCTTTTGGGTCGGAGACTTGCCGCCACGGTTCTGTTGGTTAAGGCATTAGGAGGAGGGTGGATTCGGAATGTATTATAATACCATTTATCGCAGGTTGTGTTGAACAGATCAGTATTCTCTGCATCCCTTACAGCCAACAGAAAGCAAAGGTGAACCACATGCCAATTGAACAGATCAACCCGGTCGGCGCTGTTGAGCTCTCGGCCGGTGATAATGCGCAAGCAGCCGCAGACAAAGCACGTGCGCTGTTTCAGGCGCAAAAAAAAGCCCTGGAGGTTGCCCGGGAGGCCAAAGAAGCCAGAGCAGCACAGGCAGAAGCGTATCAGGAGGCCAAAGAAGCCCGCGAGAAGCTCCTTGCTGCCAGAACCGACAGGGAAGATGCGGCAGCGTCGCTTCAGACACATAAAGACGATGATAAGGCGGCTCAGATAGCGAAAAATGCCGAAACAGATGCAAAGACGGCAGTCCGGAAGAGAAAAGAAGCGAAGGAAGCCGCGCAGGCGGCAGAATACGCCAAAACGGATGCTGCAAAGTACCAAAGGAACAAAGCTGCACTGGAAGATGCATTAGCAGCCAAAACTGATAAAGCTGAGGGCTTACGGCGTGCGGCCATTGTTGCCAGGTCACACGCTACTGATTATTCTGCTGAGGTTATTTCGAAAGACGAAGCACAACAGGCTGTCGAGGCATATCAAGAGAACAGAGCTGCTCAGGAAGTGGCACAGGAAGCCAGGACAACCGAAGCTGCAAGGTTAACCGAGGCTGGCATAAGTACGTATTATCAGAGCACGGAGCCCCATGCTGCACACATAGATATAAAAGATTAGATGGAATAGAGCATTTTCCCAACGATGAAGCCAGGTTCAAGCTGATATATCCGATATTGAAAATAATCGTAAAAAAGTGGACAATGGAAGTTGTTCAATTGACTTTCTAATATCGGAAATCCAGAAAATCACTTCATTTTTGAGGAAACTCTATGGGCTACACCCTGAAAGACCTTCTGAATATTCCTAAACTGAGGGAACTACTTGATGCAATGGACGAAATTCACAGTATGCCCTCTGCAATTATAGACATTGAGGGGAATATCCTTACCGCCACCGCCTGGCAAGACATCTGCACAAAATTCCATCGAATTAACCCTGAAACTGAGAAGAAGTGCATTGAGAGCGACACTCACATTAGTGCCGGGCTTGATAAGGAGATGCCCCACATCATCTACCGTTGCCCGATGGGACTTGTAGATGCAGCAACTCCGATAATTATTGAGGGTAACCATCTCGGCAACGTTTTCACAGGCCAGGTATTCATCGAGCCGACTGACGAAGAATATTTCATCAAACAGGCTCGACAATATGGTTTTGACGAAAACAAGTATCTGGAAGCCATGCGTAAAGTTCCATATTTCCCTGAGGAGAGGCTTCACAAGAATCTGGCTTATATCCATAGTCTTACGCAATTGTTGGCAGAGCAAGGTTTGCAGCACAGGAGACAATATGAAGCTGAGACGTCGTTACAGGAGAGGAAACAACTCTATCAGGATTTGTTTTCCAATGCTGGAGAAGGGATTGTGATTATATCCACGGAAGGAATTCTTATTGAGGTTAATGAGTCATTTACCAGGATGCACGGTTACAGTCAAACAGAAATGCTGCAACTCACGCTGAAAGATCTGGATACTCCGGAAACCTCACGCCTGGCACCTGAGAGGATGCGCCGCCTTTTGGCAGGAGAAACCCTTCTCTTTGAAGTGGAACACTACCACAAGGACGGCCATGTTTTCCCTCTTGAGGTTACGGCATCCCTTATCACTTCCGGAGGGAAATCATATTTTCAAAGTTTTCATCGTGACATCACTGAACGCAGACATTCAGAAGCCGCTCTTCGAGAAAGTGAAAACCGGTTCAGGAGCATATTTGACCATTCGCCGGTCGCCATTGGAATCGGAGATGTGCAGAGCAGCCAGTTGCTCGAAATCAACAATGCGTGGCTACGGCTTTTGGGATACGATCGTGATGAAGTTATTGGGAGAACAATTGCTGAACTTTCTCTCTTTGTAGAGTTTGAAGAGCGCAACGAAATTATTGCTATCATCAAGGAGCAAAGAAGGATTGTTAACCGTCCCGTACAACTCCGGCATAAATACGGGCCGGTCATAGATATACTGTACTCTGCTGAATTGATCACTTTTGACATGAAGCCTTGCTTATTAGTCATGATGACAGATGTCACGGAACGTAAACAGGAGAATGAGAGGTTCCGCTCTTTTGTCGAACATGCGAATGACATAGTCTTTTCCCTTTCGACAGAAGGTATTTTCACGTATGTCTCACCCAACTGGAAAGATGCGTTCGGCTACGAACTTGAAGAGACTGTCGGCAAGCCATTTATACCTTTTGTCCACCCTGATGATGTTGCCGCCTGCTACTCAGCCTTGCAGAATGTGTTTGAATCCGGAGAAAACCAGAGTGGGATTGAATACCGGGTACTTCACAAGAATGGTACGTGGATCTGGTATTCTGCAAATGGCTCGCTGTTGCGTGACAACAGCAAGATCTCATTTTTGGGAATAGGACGTGACATCTCGGAACGTAAGAGGATTGAAGCGGAACTTCATGCAAGTGAGCAGCGCTACCGTCTTCTGATAGAAACAGCTTCAGAAGGTATATTGGTTGCTCAGGGTGCCAATATCAGGTTTGTTAACCCTGTAATATCAGAGATCACCGGCTATACTGAAGAGGAGCTGTTATCGATTCCGTTTCTCGATTTTGTACATTTGAACTACAGAGATTTGATGAAAAACAATTACGTAAAACGGTTGAAGGGAGAACCGGTTGACCAAAGGTATGAAATACAAATAGTGAAAAAGGATACGAGTGTTAGATGGGTTGAGATCAGCGGAGCTAGAATTGAGTGGGAAGGACAGCCGGCAACACTGAACTTTGTCACTGACATTGCCGACATAAAAAATGCTGTGGAAGAAAGACAAGCTCTTGAGCAACAACTCCAGCAGTCCCAGAAGCTGGAGAGTCTTGGGGTCCTGGCCGGTGGCATCGCCCACGACTTTAACAATCTGCTTGCGGTCATAATTGGCCGTTGCTCTCTGGCGAAACTCAGACCGATAACAGCCATTGATAACATCCCGCCAATAGAGATTGCGGCTGAACGTGCTGCCGCACTTTGCCAGCAAATGCTTGCCTACGCAGGAAAAGCACATACGTCACAATCCCTGATAAACCTTGAAGACCTTGTAGCTGAAATGGTTAATCTGTCCAGTGCCTCCATTGGGCAGAATGTTAAGATCATCAGTGCTCTTGCATCCGATATTCCCCTTATCACGGTTGATGGAAGCCAAATACGACAGGTGACAATGAACCTGATCATAAACGCTTCAGAAGCCATCGGCGAATCCTATGGCGAAGTCCGTATCTCCCTTGCAAAAAGATCTGTACGGAAAGAGCAACATGAAAAAGACCACCTTGGCAGTATCATCCCCCCGGGCTGGTATGCCTGTCTGGAAATCACAGACAATGGTTGCGGCATGGACGCCGAAACACAACGGAGAATATTCGAGCCGTTCTACACCACCAAATTCACCGGACGAGGTCTGGGAATGTCGGCCGTTCTCGGCATAATCAAATCACATAACGGAGCATTACAAATTTTAAGCGAACCGGGCAAAGGTTCGACTTTTAAGGTCTACTTGCCCATTCAGCTCGCTGCATCAGTGGGTGATCAATCTCAGCAGTGCATAAACCTTCCGGCTCCGTGGAAGGGAAATGGTACTATTTTACTGGTGGAGGATGAGGAACAAGTCATAAATGTTGCTGAAGCAATGCTGGAGGAGTTGGGTTTTGCGGTGATCAAGGCATACAACGGTAAAGAAGGATTGGAACTTTATCAACTAAATGCCACAAGCATCACATTAGTTGTTACTGATATAGGTATGCCAGTTATGGATGGTTATGCTTTATTCAGAGAGCTGAAACAACGTAACCCCACACTGCCGATTGTAATTTCCAGCGGTTTTGGTGATGCTGAAATAACCAGCATAATCTCCCAAGATGCGATAGCCGGGTTAATGAGCAAACCATACAATTTTAATGTGTTGCGTGACGTGCTGAAGAGTGTCAAAGAATACGATTAACTGCATTTTATTTATTTTTATAGGGCTTCATTATGCGAGATAGTAGACGATTTCAGAGGATCAACTATTTGCTCATTGTTTGGACGACGCTCTTGCTTGCTCTCTCCTCTGCGTTGGGACAGGCACAAACTGTGATTTTAAGTTTGAACCAGGATGAGGCGGTGCAAGACGTTGCCGCTGAGTTGCTGACTGAAATATATAAACGCGCCGGATTGACCGCAAAGATCGAACCATCACCTCCCGCCCGGAACACTGACAAGGTTCTCAAAAATCAAATTGATGGTGAAGTTGCACGTGTCGGCCCATATTTTGATAAGAACCCACGTCTAATCAAGGTCGAACCTGCTTACTATCATCTGTTAACAAGCGCATTTGCAAAGAATGGCCGTGCGATTGTTGTCAACTCGCCGAAAGATTTGCATAAATACCGGGTTGGCATCATACGGGGCGTTGCCCATGCTGCTGTTGTAACAGAGGGTGTACCCAAGCTCGTGGTTGTCAATTCCGTGGAGCAGTTGTTCGAGATGCTGGAACTTAACCGGATAGACGTCGCTGTCGATGTTCATATCAACGGTCTTGATGTGATTAGACGAATGAACCTGAAAGACGTCCAACTGATTGCCGACCTGGCAAAAAGAGATTTTTATAACGCCCTGATCCCATCGAAAGCGGATCTGGCTCCCGGCATATCTAAGGTAATCAAAGAAATGATCACCAGTGGTGAATTGAGCACTATGATCAAAAAGGCTGAAAAGAAACGTCTGAATGCCGATCCCGCACGCAAAGAAGAAAAATAATTGGAGATAAATGATGCTGGCACGGAATCGTTCCTTATCGATGCTACTGATATCTTCACTCGTAGCCGTAGTAACCATTGTTTTATTGATCTATGCCCTGTCCAGCACCCTGATTAACCGCAATCGTGAGATGACAAGGCTAAACAACCGGCTATCCCTGACTGCTGAACAGCTACAAACTTCCATAGCAGCGGCCTTGTGGACTGTTGACAAGCCCCAGGTAGGAAAGGTTCTCGATGCCGGCATGAAAGACCGCACCCTCGCTGGTATCATTGTCAAAACCAGCGATAAGGTTTATGCCCGAAGCCGGGATGATAGTTGGAAATCTGTAGTTGGCGAACCGGCAGCTGTTCAGGCGGGAAGCGTCACCTGTGAACTACCGATCATCTTTGAGGGTGAACAGCTTGGAACAATAACTCTTATAGCCACGACAAAATTCCTGAGAGAAGCAATAGAAATCAACAGTTTCATAATCGTCGCCAGCATCCTGCTGCTTGACATCATCTTGATCTGCTGCTTGTTCTACATCTTAAACAGGAATGTCCTGAGACCCCTCAAAAAACTTGAAACATATGCTGTTTCGGTCTGTAGTGACGATAAACAGCCTGCTTTACTTGAAAACTTTGCTTTCAGGGGAGAACTGGAGGTACTACGCACGTCTCTGGGGAAAATGGTTATTCTGCTTGAAACCCGCTATGCAGAGCTTCAGAAAGAGGCAAAACGGTTTCGTGAAAGTGATAAACGCTATCGCATTCTGGTAAACACGATCCCTGACCTGATCTGGCTAAAAGACGCTGACGGCGTCTATTTGTCCTGCAACAGGATGTTCGAGCGTTTTTTTGGCGCCAGGACTTCCGATATATGTGGCAGGACTGATTATGATTTTGTGGACAAGGAACTGGCAGACTTCTTCCGTGAGCATGATCGAAAGGCAATGACTGCCGGTAAGCCTACCAAAAACGAGGAATGGATTACCTTTGCCGACGATGGCCACCGTGCATTACTGGATACGATAAAAACGCCAATGCTGGATGAAGAAGGGAAGATTGTCGGCGTGCTGGGTGTCGGGCACGATGTTACCGAGCGCAAGCAAGCGGAAGATAAACTAAAAGAAGCATTTGCATTCAACCAGCAAATAATCGACTGCGCCCAGCAAGGCATCATTGTTTATGATTTAGAACTGCGCTACCGGGTGCTGGACAGTTACTAATCCGCAAATAACCCGAAACGTCATTTACACACTTTTGTTGACAGTCCCCCTCTGAGATCATATCTGCGCCGTCATAGAAGATGGTCTGTCTGTGCAATAGTCTTGCCACTTGGGCTTCTCCGGAACTGATTATATTAGTGAAACTACAGCTCATATCTACTCTTGCATTTATTAACGGATTCCGTTAGTCTGCTTATATGGAAAAACGGCGCGCACACTATCCTCTGCATGAAATAATCAGTCTGATCGCTACCAAAGGTGCTGATGCTTTTACTGTTACTGCCCTTACTAATGCCCGTTTGATGGGACTTTCTGCTGCACAGGCCGTAGCGGTGGTTGCTGCTTTGACTCCGACAATGTTCTACAAGAGCATGACCACTCATTTCGACTCGTCCATGTGGCAAGACGTATATCATGCTCCCACTCCAGTCGGGCGTTGCGCATATATCAAGCTCACATTGCAAGAGGGAGCGATCGTAATCCAGTTTAAGGAGAAATAAGATGAAAGCATGTCCTGCGTGTGGTTCACCAAATATGCTATTTGAGTCGCGTGATATTCCTTTTGACTATAAACACGAGCACCTTGTAGTTGAACAGATACGTGGCTGGTTCTGTTCTTCATGTAATGAGGCGCTGTTTGCCGATGGTGAAGGTGTTCGCTATGCCGCTGCGCTTGACCATTTTGTTGCTGTCGTTGATAAACGCCAAGCCGAAGATCTGCAGCGGATACGTCGTAAATTGCATCTTACCCAGAAAGAGGCGGCGCAATTGTTTGGTGGTGGCGTCAATGCTTTTTCTGAGTATGAGCGAGGTGTTACCAAACCGGCCAAGTCTACCCTTATGCTGTTGAAGATTTTGGATAAGCACCCCGATCTTGTTGATGAAGTAAGGTCGTACGCGTAGGAACCTTCACCTTCGCGAGTATCAGGGGGTAAGGGTCAAGGAAGACCTAATACAATGCCCCACTCTCAAGCACCTCACGAACAGCAGTGGTGAGTGTCTTGAAGTCCACAGGTTTTGCCAGGACTTTATCGGCACGTAATTTTTTGCACATTTCCAACAGGAAGTTTTGATCCTGAGAAACAGACCCGCCCGAAATTGCCATTATTTTTTGATGGTTTGTCTGCTCCATTAACCACATCAACACTTCCAGTCCATCCTGCTCCGGCATGATTACATCGGTGATGACAAGGTCAAACTGCTGGTTTTTGAGCAGCCCGATTCCCTGTTTACCATCCATGGCAGTCGAAATCTCGTGATGTTCCCTCTCCAGAAAAGAGGTCATGACCTTCAACACCTGCTCGTCATCGTCAATGAGTAGAATCTTTGCCATTATTGCTCCTCACTCCCGCCAAGTACCCGCTTTAAATATCCACTCAGCTTTATAAAGTCATAGGGTTTCTGTATGAAATTTTCCTCTTCACTCAACAGGACATGCTTGGCAGTAAACCCTGAAGCATAAATACATTGCAACTGTGGTCTCAGTTCCAGTATCTGCTCCATCATCACTCTGCCGTTCATTTCCGGCATGAGAAAATCAGTCAAAACCAGATCAATCTGTATTGAAAAGTCTCTCGCAAGTTCCAGAGCTGCACGTGGAGTTGCGACTTCATGGACGGTGTAGCCGATTTTCTTCAGAAACAGCGATGTCATACTTCTAACAGCATCCTCATCCTCAACAAGCAATATGGAACAACTGCCGGTACATAAGGTGTCGGCTACCTTGGTGGTCTCTGTTTTTGATGCGCTGAATCGTGGAATGTAAAGCCTGAATTCAGTTCCATAACCAACGTTACTTGCCACATCAATGAAGCCGTCGTTCTGACGAATAATGCCGTAAATGGTTGCAAGGCCAAGTCCCGTTCCTTTGCCGACTTCCTTTGTTGTAAAAAAAGGTTCAAAAATATGCTTCAACGTTTTCTTATCCATTCCGGTTCCGGTGTCACTGAACGTTACCATGACGTAATCACCTGGAATAGCATCAATGCTGGAACTGCTGCTTATGTCACAGGTGGTATTTCTGGTTTCAATGATTAACGATCCGCCGTCCGGCATTGCATCCCGGGCGTTGATGGCCAGATTCATAACAACCTGGTCAAGTTGTACCGGATCCATCCGGATGTTCCAGAGTTTATCACAAGGCTCAAATGCAATGGAGATGTGTTCTCCAATGAGACGGGAAAGAGATTTAAGGGCATCAGCAATTATCTTGTTTGCATCCAGCACCTGGGGGGTGACAACCTGTTGTCGTGAGAAAGCCAGCAGTCGATAGGTAATATCTCTGGAATGTTCGGCGGCTCGTCGTATCTCGTTCAAATAATTCATTACCATGTCACTGTCATGAATATCCATTTTGGCAAGTTCTGCATTGCCCAGAATCGCCATGAGCTTGTTATTGAAGTCGTGGGCTACACCACCAGCCAACTGGCCGATCGCTTCCATCTTCTGTGCCTGGTTGAGCCGGTATTCGAGGTTTGCTTTTTCTGCCTCCGCTTTTTTGCGGTTGGTGATGTCATTAAAGAGGATTCCAATTCTCTGTTTACCTTCCTCGCCGATACAGAAAGCAAATACATCGTAGAACCTATCCATAGCGGCGGTATGGTTCTCAAAACGTCTGGATTCACCAGTTCGGATTACTTCATCGTAGATCTCAAACCAGAAATCTTCAAAATCCGGGACTAACTGCCTCATTGTCTTTCCCAGAGCCTGGTGTAGCCCCGTCTGCTTCACGAACGCCGGGTTGATTTCAAGAAAACGGAAGTCTACCGGTTTACCGTTTGCATCATGGATCAAATCGACAACACAATAACCTTCATCCATCATCTCGAACAGGGAGCGGTACTGCTTCTCACTTTTACGTAGCTGTTCCTCAATAATTTTGCGTTCAGTGATGTCCTGAAGCGAACCGTAGAGGCGTGTGGTTATTCCTCCAATAGTTCTCTCTGCAAAACCCCGGGCCAGGCAATAGCGTGTCTCACCGTCCGGTCGAATGGCACGCAACTCGATTTCGTAAAGCATACCTTCATTCAAAGCGATCCCGACAACCCGTTTCAGTTCCTCAAAGTCATCAGGATGACATATTTTGGAATGTTCTTTTATAGATGGTGCACCATCGGCAGGGTCTCGTTGAACAATTCGGAACATCTCCCCGGACCATGTTACGGTGTCAGTTGCAACCTCCCATTCCCAGCTTCCGATATGCGAGATTTTCTCAGTCCTCTCAAGCATCTCCTGTTTACGCTGAAGGCTCAGTTCTGCCTTTTTGCGACGACTTATGTCGATAATGAACCACTCAAATCCGATGATTGTGCCTGAACGCACGACCGGATGAGCAGAAAAAATATGGTGACCGACCGAACCGTCCTTGCGGCGGCTTTCAAACTCGCCGTATGGGATAGGCCGGCCTCTTTGCAGCTCTGCCAGATGGGAGAGAGCGGTGAATGAACTGCTGTCAACCTGCATCACGCTGAAGTGTTTTCCAACAACCTCATCTTTTGAATCATAGCAGTACATACGTAGCCAGGCATCATTGACGTCAAGAAAGTATCCCTCCGGGTCGATACGGAAATAACCGGCAGGTGTCTGCGAAATAATATTGCGCAGGTGTAATTCGGATTCATTCTTTTCCTCAATTATCCGATGCAGCTCTTCGTTCTGCATCTCCAGTTCAACCTGATGGACTTGCAGCTCATGAAGTATGCGCGATGTGTAGATCTCATTTTGGACAGACGACTTGAAGTACGGGTTAGCTACCTGTTCTTCGACCTTGTGGCGCAGTTCTGCGGCTGTGGTTATGTTTTCTGTGTCTTTGGTCATGACGTCTCTCCAATGTCACCCTGCAACTTGCGCTTCAAGTTTTGCAATCTTATCCTGCAATTCGTGTTCAATTTTCTTTGCCGCCGTGATGTCGACGCAGGTAATTTTAGCCGGGCAGTGATCACTACCTGCAGCGTGATCTGCCATATTTGACAGATATGTTACACATGACGGATCACACTGACAGCTCTCCCGTTATTCATAACGGTTCCTTCATTTTTATCCTTTACAATCAAGCTGTTACACTCTCAGCTTCCGTAAACTCCACTGGCGCGCCCGTTGCTTCATACCTATCCTGATAGTGCTTTGGCTGTCTGGAATAGTTTCTTCATATACCATGCATGGAGTGATTGTAAATGAAAACCGGGATTGTTGCAAAAGAGTTCCCTGTTGTTTGCGTCGGCGGTTCAGCTGGCGGCCTCGATGCCTATACCCGTTTATTAAAGCACCTGCCGGCCGATATGGGTGTTGCTATCGTTATCGTCAATCATCTGAGAAGCGTAGCCACCCTGCTCCACGAGATTCTCCCGCACTACACGAAGATGCCGGTGGAACTGATCACGGAAAGATTGGACATCGAACCCGACCATGTGTTCATCATCCCGGAAAATCGCGATTTGCACGTTCTTGATGGCGAATTTCGTCTCAAACCGATATCAAAACCAAGGGGATGGCCCGACGTGATTACGGTATTTATGCGTTCCCTGACAGATAACTGGGACGGTAAACTTATTGCTGTCATTGTTTCCGGCTTTGATGGTGATGGTGCCGCAGCGCTGCACGGCATAAAAGAAGCGGGCGGCATTACTTTTGCGCAGAAGCCCGAAACCGCAGGGCAGCCGGATATGCCTGAGAGCGCAATAGCCAGCGGGTATATTGATTTTATTCTTTCACCTGAGGATATCGCCAAAGAAATTATACGAATTGCCCACGAACAACAGGAGGTTTGAGATGGTCTATCCCGTTACGCACAAGGCCGAGGTAACCGCTATGACTGTAGAACGGTTCGCCAAGGTAGACATGGTAGTGTTTAGTTGCAATAATACTTTTAAATATTATTGCAACTAAACACATGCTGCGCTGCTTTCTGATTCAGAAAGTTGTTAACGAACTCGGATACGGGCTGAACAGCCACCCAGATCGAGTAGATCTCAGCTTGCGGGGAATTGTTATGCTGCTGAGGGAATGCCGCAGCTCATGATTTTTATAAAAGAGCGTAACGCGATTGTACTATCACACCATTACACTCTCGTGATCTGCCAAATATGCTTTGGCGCGTTACGTGCGATAAACCTTCCCTGTCGACAGTGGGGTGCCTCGGACTGCACAGGAGCGATGGCGAGCAAAATTCATGCCGGATAACTATATGCCACAATGGTTCATGGATTTTGGAAAAGTCTTTATTCGATTCTGCCTCCTGGCGATGTCCGGATGGGCTGCTCTTGCAATTCTGTTCTCAAATCTGCCCGGTTTTCTGCGCCCCTGGATCGCCGGTATCTTCGGTATCGGCAGTCTGTTCGCTCTTGTCGGCAGGTATGGCAACCGATGGGCATTGCCGGGATTTCTGGCAGCATTTTCCGCCGTACTCGTCTGGTGGTTGCTCATGCCGCCTTCCAACAGCAGAGACTGGCAACCGGATGTGGCACTGCTCCCCTGGGCGGATATACGGGGAAACAGGGTGACCATTCATAACATCCGTAACTGCGACTACCGGAGCGAAACCGACTACACCGTCCGTCACTACGACAAATCTTTTGATCTGGCCAAATTGAAGAGTATCGACCTCTCTCTGGTTTACTGGGGGTCACCATATATCGCCCATACCATGCTCAGTTTCGGCTTCGGAGATGGCGGTACTGTCTGCTTCTCCGCCGAAACCCGCAAGGAGGTTGGCGAAGGATATTCGACCATCAAGGGGTTCTTCAGGCAGTACGAACTGACCTATGTTGTTGCCGACGAACGTGACCTGATCGGACTGCGGACACAGTACCGGGGTGAACTGGTGTACCTGTATCGCCTCAATGAGTCAGCGGAACTTGTCCGTATGGTTTTTCTGGATTACCTGCGTGAGGTAAACTCATTGAAAGACCGCCCCGAATGGTACAACGCACTCACCGGCAACTGCATGACCAGCATCCGTATCCTTAAGGCACCGTATAACCCGGATTCCCGTCTCGATTGGCGGCTCATCGCCAATGGCTTCATCGACGAAATGCTCTACGAGAGGAGGGCGATTGATTCAAGCCTGCCGTTTCCTGAACTGAAAAAGCGGAGTCTGATCAATGAACGGGCGAAAGGCATGGACAAATCTCCTGATTTTTCCCAACTGATCCGCAGAGGCCTGCCCGGTATGGAGTTGAAACGCTGATGTAAAAAGAAGATCACCGAATGTGTGCAGTCTATTCGTTCAACGAGGAGGGATTGATTCCCTGCAGATTTGTATGAATCAGGGCATGCTGGAAAACCATCCGGAACAGTGTAAATATTGCAGACAGGCCCAAACAGAGATTGGCATCCATAGAGCCAAAAAGCACTGTACAAAAAATTGTACATGTACTGCGTAACAGAAAGAACTCCATATAGGTTAGTGTAAAGATGATATGAGGTGGATTTTGGGAAAACTATTCGGAATCATTATATTATATCTCTATATCCCGGATAGTTGCAGTGTTACGGCCTTTTGGCACCACCTGTGCAATTATAATACTCAGATTCGCTCATTTAACCGGAGGTTGTACAAATGAAAAAAATTATTTCCACTATCGTAGCCGCTCTCGTTGCCGTTTCCTTTGCAAGTGTTGTTTTTGCCGCCGACGTGAAATCTTCTGACGTCAAGTCCGAGAAAACAACTGTGTCCCCCGCCGGTGAAGTAAAGACCGAGAAAAAAGAAGTAAAGAAATCCGTTAAGAAATCCAAAAAAGGCAAGAAAGTCGTAAAAGAAACTAAAAAAGATGAGACCACGACAACACCGGCTCCTGCCGCACCTGCCAAGTAATAATATTGCCCTCATCGGCACCCCAAAAAGCCGCATCTTCGGATGCGGCTTTTTTTTGATTATCCCCTGATTATCCCCTGATTCCGAACTCCGATAAGCATTCTCCGTCCGTAAACGAAATAATTAAAATGATCCGTCATATATGGCAGTTATGTTGATGCTTGATGGATTTGTATGACGGCTTTACAGCAACCCTGCTTTTAACCTCTTCCACTATTTCCATTAAAATCAGAGTGTTCCACATAAAGTACCAGTAATTTTTCTCCGGCACGTTAGTTGCGCTATTCTTCCTGAAAGAACACGAACAGTGTCAAACGCGAAAGGAGAAATACCATGAAAACCGGTACGAGGGATCAGGTGGAAGGTACGTTTCACGAAATCAAGGGAAAGGCCAGGGAGGCCGCCGGTAAACTGAGCGACAATCCAAACTTGGAAGGTGAAGGTCTCGGCGAAAAGATCGCGGGTAAAGTTCAGAAAAAGGTAGGCCAGGTTGAGAAGGTTTTGGAGAAGTAGCGGAGAGAGACAGATAATACCAATTTCAAATCAGGATGCAAAAGGGGGATGTTATGTTGTGGACAATCTGTGTAGTCCTGATAGTGCTTTGGCTGTTAGGTGTTGTTACTGCTTATACCATGGGTGGTCTGATCCATATTCTGCTCGTAATTGCTATTATAACGGTGTTGGTAAACGTTATTCAAGGGCGGAGAGCCGTTTAGAATCAAGGGATGCTGATGAATGAAGCAGGCGGATGGATGTGGGGTGGAACGTGGATGTGGGCGGCGCTCGCCGTACTGGTTGTGATCGTGGTCGTGGTTAAGAGTTTGTTCAGGAAAAGTTCGAAGACCATGCCGAACATGTGTACGCACAATTCGTTGAAGAGCATCCGGAGTGGGAAGGGCAGTCTGTCAATAATGAACAGGAAAAAGAATACGGAAAGTTCCTGACCTGGGCGGATGTGTTCAGACGCATCGGTTTGGATGAACGTGACCGCATGTGAACCCCGACACAGGGCTTTCGCAGGCGGAGGTTGACGTTAGCCGGAGGGAGCACGGTTACAACGAAGTGGTCAAAAAGACAGGGCATCCGGTTCTCATGTTTCTCGGCAAGTTCTGGGGTCTGTCGGCGTGGATGCTCGAACTGATCATGGTGCTGTCGGTTCTGCTCGGAAAATACAGGCACAATTACCATGAACCAGTTAGCCGTCACATATGGCGGTTATGCATCGTATGACGGATTTGATTGACGGATTTATCTTTACTTCGCACACCCTCTTTCCATTTTCCCGCACACATTCAAACTGTTGTGCTCCCGTGGTCATCAGGCTCTTTCTGGCGTGATAATTGCCAATTAACTTTTGACTCAGGGAACATACCATGTGGAGGATTCATCAAATGGCTTCCGGACCGACATCTCTCCCGTACCGCCGCTACGCCCTGGGGCTTCTTCTGGCAGTGAACATGCTCAACTACATCGACCGGCAGGTTCTTTTCGCGGTATTTCCGCTGATCAAGATCGATCTGAGCCTCTCCGATACAGCGCTGGGGTTTCTCGGCAGCGCCTTCATGCTCAGCTATCTGCTCTTTGCCCCGCTCTTCGGCTGGCTGGGTGATCGCTGGAGCCGGACCAGGCTTGCTTCCGGAGGTCTCATTCTCTGGAGTCTGGCCACGACTCTGGCCGGATTTGCCACTGGGTACCGGAGCCTCCTGGCCGCCCGTGCCACCGTAGGAGTCGGTGAGGCAAGTTTCGGCACGGTATCTCCCGGACTCGTCGTCGACTTTTTTCCGAAGGAGTGTCGCGGCCGGATACTGGCCTGGTTCTATGTTGCAATTCCGGTCGGCAGCGCGCTGGGTTATCTTCTTGGAGGTGTACTGGGACAGAAGTACGGCTGGCACAGCGCTTTTCTGATGGTCGGTTTGCCGGGTCTTCTGCTGGCCATTCCAATTGCGCTGTTGCGCACTCCGCCTCGCGGCGGTGACTCCGCCCCGCAGCAGCAACCAGAAGGGAAGGCTTCGGCAGGATACAAAGCCCTGTTAAAAAACCGCTCGTTTGTCTTCAATACCCTCGCCATGGCGGCGATGACCTTCGCCATCGGCGGACTCGCACAATGGATTCCCTCTTTTCTGCACCGCGTCCATTCCCTTGATGTGGCAAAGGGGAATACCATGTTCGGGGCGACAACGGTGCTGGCAGGGATACTGGGAACCCTTGCCGGTGGCTGGCTCGGCGACCTCTGGCAAAAAAGGAACAGCAAAGGCTATCTGCTCATCTCCGGCTGGGGATTCCTGATTGGCACTCCCTTTGCCGTCTGGGCCATCCTTGCCCCCGGCTTGACCGGCTGTATGTCGGCAATATTTTTCGCCGAGTTTTTTCTTTTTCTCAATACCGGGCCGCTCAACACCGTCATGATCAACGTGACCAACCCGGCTGTCCGCGCTATGGCTTTTGCCATAAACATATTCTTTATCCACGCCCTGGGCGACGCAATTTCTCCCTCCATCCTCGGCTGGCTGTCCGACCAGCGGGATTTGCGCAGCGCATTGCTGATCACCCCTTGCGCCATGGTTCTGGCCGGACTCTTATGTTTTATCTGCGGCAGGTACGTGGTGCAGGATATGTCACAAGTCGAAGAATAACTGAAACGGAGGAATCATCATGGTGTACCTGAAATTAATGTTCATAGCAGCCTGTTTCATCCTCTCGCCACTGCAATCACATGCGGCTGATGGCGACTATGGGTACCCGATCCCGGGATCGTACGAAGCCACCATCATCGGAACCCCGGCTGCTCTCATACCCCCGTTGCCCGCATATATACGCACCCGGCAGCTCGAACTTGATATTTTCCCGGACCGGAAAAAACCTCCGATTTTCTTTCACGACCAGGGGTTGCTCTGCACCTTTGCCTATCAGAAGCAGAAAGCTCCTCTGGTTTTTCTGATAGGCGGCACAGGAGCCGGCAACCAGACTCCCCGGCTTCTGACAATGACAAAGGCACTCTATCAGGCCGGATTTCACGTCATCACCCTCCCCTCCCCGACCCATTCGAACTTCATCGTCTCCGCCTCACAAAGCGGCATCCCCGGCGATCTGACCGAGGATGCAGTTGACCTGTACCGGGTGATGGAAGCCGCCTGGAATGAGGTAAAAGGTGACATTGAGGTATCTGATTTTCATCTGGGCGGATACAGCATGGGGGCCACTCAAGCGGCTTTCGTAGCTAAACTGGACGAAGAGCGCCGACTTTTCAACTTCCGCAAGGTGCTGATGATCAACCCCTCGGTAAGTCTCTACAATTCGGTCACTCGGATTGAGGAACTGCTGCAGCAGATCCCCGGAGGAGCCAAGAAGCAGGGTATCTTTTTCAACAGAATGCTTTCCAAGTTCAGCGAGTTTTACCGCTATGGCAATTTTGTCGCTGTTAACGAGAATTTTCTCTACACAATATACACGGAGAAACTCTTCTCCCGCCCGGAAACAGCGGGACTGATCGGACTCTCCTACCGTATCGGCCTGGGAGGCATGATCTTTTCCTCCGACGTGATGACCAACAGTGGCTACGTCGTACCGAAGAACCGGGTGCTGAGTCCTACCGATTCGCTTTTTGATTATTTCCTGGTCTCAACTCACCTGAGCTTCTACGACTATTTCAACGAATACTTTTATCCCCACTTCCTGAAGCAGCGGCCGGGTCTGACAAAACAGGCACTGATCGACTCCGAGAGCTTAAGGAGCATCGAGTCATATCTGAAGACATCAGCCAAATTCGGTATGATGACCAACGAAAATGACTTCATCCTGACAAAAGAGGAGCTGGATTACCTGAAGCAGCTCTTTGGCGAACGGGCCAGGATCTACCCGCGCGGCGGGCATCTGGGCAATCTGGAGTACAAAGACAACCTGGCCTACATGGTCGATTTCTTCAAAAAATAAGGAGGGTTCCATGATGATTGTTATCCGATGTCACGTTATACGGATCTGTCTCGCCCTGATGCTGTCGCTGTCCCTTGCCGGATGCGCCACGACCGGAGTGAACAGCCAGGCCGAGGTGCCGGCGATGCACTCGATAAACGAGTTTAGAGATCAGAATTTCGCAGAAGTTTCAGATCCCTGGGAAGGTTTTAACCGGAACATGTACCGGTTCAACTTCTACGTCGACAGATATCTCTTCATCCCTGTGGTGAACAGTTACGAGTTTGTCACTCCCGTTTTCCTCCAGGAACGCATCTCGGCTTTTTACAATAACCTCGGGGAAGTCAAAAATTTAACCAACAGTCTGTTCCAGCTCAAGGGGATTGAGTCCATGACAACGCTTGGGCGCTTTGTGACGAACAGTACTGTGGGCATTGGCGGTTTGTTCGATCCGGCCACCAGCTTCGGCCTGGAGCGGCACAACGAGGATTTCGGCAAGACGCTTGGCTACTGGGGCGCAGGCTCCGGGCCCTACCTGGTGCTGCCGTTTTTCGGACCTTCGTCTGTGCGGGATACAGGTGGTCTTGTCGTGGACACCGGCATCACGTACGGGATCTACTCTGCGATCGATCCGTTCGGATTCACCGGCAACAGTTTCCCCATTGACGCAAGCATAACAACCCTCAATTTCGTAGACACCCGGCATAATCAGAGTTTCCGCTACTATGAGAGCGGCTATCCCTTCGAGTACTACATGGTCCGCTTCTTATACCACGAGAAACGCGACATCGAGTCCGGCAGACCTCTGCCTGCAGATTGACAATACCGGAGGGAGCAACATGTCATACTGCAGGTCGATAGTAATCGTTGTTAATCTGCTGCTGGTTACTGCTTTGGCTGACTTTCCTTTATTCAGCGCAGATGCTGAGAGTTCTGATCCAAAGTCTGTTGACGGAGTGGCGATCATTCCCGTAATTGACCCTGAAAAAACGATAACTGCAGATACAACTGTTAAGGAAAAGGTGATTAAGAAACGTAAAAAAGGGCCTTCCAAAAAAAACGGTAAAGTCATTATCGAAATGCTTCCGGGAGACAGACTGACTATTAAGCAGGTCATGGAAATCCTGAACACTACGCGAGACTTGTCAGGAAAGAACCTGAGCGGCCTCAAACTTATCGGAGTCAATATGGGCAGGTGCAACCTGAAAGGGGCAGATCTGAATCATGCTGATTTGGAACGAGCCGACCTGGGAGAATCAAATCTTGAGCGGGCAGATTTAACCGGCGCCAACTTGAAAATGTCAAACTTGCGGCAGAGCGGCATGACGGCGGCGAAGCTTGATTCTGCCACCCTGGATGGTGCCATCTGGAAAGACGGGACAGTGTGCGCCCCGGGCTCGATAGGGCAATGTCAGGAACATGCAGCAGCTTTATGGGGGAAATAAAACAGTCACTAGCTTAGAACAACAGGAGGATTACACGACATGAGTAAAGTGATCGGAATAAATCTTGGAACAACCAACTCCTGCGTCTCGATCATTCAGAGGGAGTTTCACAGATCAGACCGAATCAACTGGCTTCGCGCTGCTGTGCTCGGTGCAAATGACGGAGCCATATCGGTAGCAAGTCTCGTCGTTGGCATAGCAGCTGCCGGAGCCCCCCAGCATACTATTCTGTTGACAGGTGTGGCTGGTCTGGTCGCCGGTGCCATGTCAATGGCGGCCGGCGAGTATGTCTCGGTTCAGTCGCAAGCCGACACTGAAACAGCAGATCTCGAAAAAGAAAAAAGAGAACTGGAAATTGAACCGGAAAGCGAACTGGCCGAGCTGACCGCAATTTATGTAAACCGCGGGCTTGATCAACCACTGGCACGGCTTGTAGCAGAAAAGCTGATGTCGAGTGATGCACTTGGAGCACATGCCCGCGATGAACTCGGCATTACGGAGACTCTGCGGGCACGGCCGATCCAGGCCGCCTGTTCTTCCGCCGGTTCCTTTGTTGCAGGTGCGATTATACCGCTTGCTACCGCGTGGCTGGCGCCTGCGGCCCGGATTGTCGAAGTCTCGTACGCGACGGCTCTTGTATCTTTAGTAATACTTGGAGGAACCGCAGCATACGCAGGCGGCGCCTCTGTTACCAGGGGCGCCGTGCGTGTCGCCTTCTGGGGAACACTGGCAATGGGTATCACGGCGGGCGTCGGCAAACTCTTTGGTGCCGCTGTGTAATGACTGCAGCAACAGTTGTACGCCGTTTCTCCCACTCCCCTTGTCCGCCTTTGCCCCTTGATCTGACCAACTACATGACCATTCTTACCCCTGATACGCATATTGGCAGTTACCCTGTTCGGGTTGAGTGGTAGAATAAGGCTCCACCAGCTTTTTCTGTTCACATGACAGGCCGGTTCGTGCTAGATAGTATACTTCTGTTTATCAAGGCGGGAGGATTAAATGACCGAATATCGACCAATGCTGCAACTTCCTGAGACAGCCGGATATAAAGCAGGCGACGTGCTGGTGCTGGTGGGTGAACTTTTTGGCCGGGGCTACGCCAATGGTCTGGTTGAGGAGGCTAAACGGCTCGGCATGACCGTTATCGGCACCACTGTCGGGCGGCGCGACAACGGCGGCCCCCTGCGTCCGCTGAATCCGGATGAACTGGCCGAGGCCGGGGCGCTTCTGGGTGGTACGATCATCAATATTCCGCTGGAATCAGGCTTTGACATGGAAGCGGTTGATGGTCAACCCTCCGTTGCTGAACAGCTCAAAAAAGCAAGGCCGGACGATTTCGAGTCGATCAGCTTTACTGACGATTGTATTGAAAAGGCCCGCTCCACGGGTACTGCCCGCTTTCGAGCCGCACTCGCGCGAATGGCGCAGGAACTGGAGTTCCGGGTTCCTGCCGGGGCCAATATCCTGCTTGCCCATTCCATGGCCGGAGGCATACCCCGCGCCCGAATCTTCATGCCGCTCCTGAATCGGGTTTTCAAGGGCACCGGCGATAAATTTCTTTCCTCGGAAACATTCTGGAACAGCGGACTTGGCCGTTTGTGTTCTGCAAGTTTCAATGAAGTTACGGCCGATACCTTCCGTTATCTGATCGAAGAGACCGCCGGGCTTCGCAAGCGCGCTTCCGCTTCCGGTGCCAGAGTCTGTTACACTGCCTATGGATATCACGGCACCGGCGTACTGGTGGGGGGTGACTATCGCTGGCAATCCTACACACCTTATGTTCAGGGCAGCGCCAAGATGCGACTGGAAGCCGTCGCCGGGGAAGCTTCTGCCAGGGGCATTTCCGCAACGGTTTTTAACTGCCCGGAGATCCAGACCAACTCCAGCGCCCTTTTTCTGGGCGTTGAAATATCACTGTATCCACTTCTGACAGCCATTCGCCGCGAGGCGGGGGAGAGCGCCGCCGCCACGGTAGAAGCGCGCTGCCAGGCCATGCTGAAAGAAGGTGAAACCGTGGCGGGTCTGCTGGAGAGAGCCGACAGTTACCTGGCATCACCCGTTCTTGAAAAAATCATTGATTTTGCCACCTGGCCGCAGCACAACACCAGGGAACAGGCCGAATTGATGCTGTCCAGCTCGACCGATCTCATGGGCATGCACACCGATCAGAAGCAGCTGATCTGTGCCGAGCTGTCCCGCATGGTATTTCTTTCCACCGGCAGGCTGATGCTGCATGCTTCCTGGAAGCCGGACGCACCGGTGGTCTGGCTCAATCACGACATTATAGGCCGCTTGCTTGCGGATACCGGTGGCGCCGGTATAATCTAGCAGGTCAGGCAAAACCCCGGAACCTGAATGAGGGAGCATATGACAACTACAAAACTTGTCACCACGATTATCATGGCGGCAGCGCTGCTTCAGGGCTGTGCCGCACCGCAGGTCAACAAACCGGTCGATGTACTCTTTAAAGAAGGGGAGCAGTTCTACCGGAAAGGCAATTATGAGGACGCCATCGCACAGTGGAAAAAAGTCAAAGAGAGTTACCAGACTCCTGAATTGACGACCCGTGCCGAACTCGGCATTGCAGACGCCTACTTCCTCAACAAGGATTTTATCGAGTCCGCCGTTGCTTATGAGGATTTTCGCAAACTGCACCCAAAACATCCACAGGCCGCCTTCGCACTTTATCGTCAGGCGATGAGCTATTATAACCAGATAAGTGGTATCGATACTGACCAGACACCGCTAAAGAACGCCCTCCAGATTTTTGATTCTTATCTGAAATTGTATCCCGGAGGAGAACAATCGGCGGAAGTCATGGGAAAAATCAGCGATTGTCGCGATAAACAACTGCAATATGAAATATATGTCGGACGGTTCTACCTGAAGTCGGATGCCAATAAAGCGGCCATAAAACGCTTCGAAGATGCCCTCACATCATTTCCCGAACAGCCTCGGCGTGACGAAGCTCTTTACTATCTGGGCAGGGCGTACCTGGAAAATGGAGAAAAAGCAAAAAGCCGGGAGACGTTCGAACGGCTTTCGCGGGAGTTTCCGGCAAGCACATTCAGATCCGGCACCAAGAAGTCGATGTTTTCATTCCTGTAGTGTGGCGCCTGCTGGCCGGCATACTGCTGCATATCATTGCGGAGTAATAGCTCATGACAGGACATGAAGCTATTTCTCTGGCACTGCTTGTAGCAGCTGCTTACATGATTGGATCAATTCCGACCGGGCTGATTCTGGGCAAAGCCTGTGGCGTAGATGTCCGCAGGGAGGGGAGCGGCAACATCGGCGCCACCAACCTGTATCGCACTGTCGGTCGCAAGGTTGGCATCATGACTCTGTTCGGCGACTGTCTGAAAGGCTTTGTCCCTGTTCTGGCCGTTTCATACTCTTCTCTTCCGTCTGACTATGCCGTCTGGGTCGGATTAGCCGCCTTCAGCGGGCATGTTTTCTCACTGTTCCTGAAATTCAAAGGGGGAAAAGGGGTTGCAACCGCCCTCGGAGTGTTTCTGGCACTGACGCCGCTGGCGCTGGCAATGGCTGTGGGGGTCTTTGCCCTGCTGCTCTATTTCCGGCGCTACGTATCGCTGGGGTCGATCGGCGCGGCAGCGGTCATGCCGGTTGCTGTTGCACTGCTTGGCGGCAGCAGAATTTTGACCGTGGCGACTCTGCTGATTGCGGCCGTCGTTATTTTTCGGCACCACGAAAACATACGGCGCCTGATGGCGGGGAGCGAGAGTAAGTTTAAGGTGTAAGTTTGGACAAATTCTGTTTTTGAACTTTTTCCAACGTGCTAAATCTTTCCGGCAACTTGTAGCAACTTCCCTTTTTGTATCCAATCTGCTTCAAAATCCCTCCCGCATCCGATGAAGTGACCAATTTGCAGGATATTAAAAACGGCCAGGCATGATGCACTTCTTGACTGTCAGATGTTATCCGTTTTTACACCAGTTTTGCTTCGCAGATGCTGAGTCGCTCTTTCAATTCCTTCTCTTTCTTCCACCGCTCAGTCACATCACGCATAATAGAGGCACAGCCTGTCATGACACCGGATTCATCACGCAGCAGGATCATACTGAACTCCAGAGAAACCCGAGTGCCGTCCTTACGTACGCCTGGCGAGGAGAGCAGACCGGTTTTGTATTTTGTTTCTCCGGACGCCATTACCCGTCCATAACCTTCCCAGTGGCGACCACGCAGGTTTTCAGGGATGATCAGATCAAGTGATTGGCCCACCGCTTCGGCGGCAGTATGACCAAACATCCGTTCTGCCCCATTGTTCCAGTAACGGATAATCCCTTCCCGATCTGAAATGAGAATCGCGTCCGGAGCATCGTCGAGCAGTTGTTTTAATGAGTTATCCATTTGCCCTCCCTTTGTTGCTCATTCATTGGAACAAGGTATCGTAATGTTAGTAATAGCAGCTTGACCTGTATCAAGAAAAGGCAACTATTTTCAGAACTCCTTATCTCCGGGATTTATTAAAGATATGATTTCGCAGTTGACAACCTTCCGCTGCTCCATCAGACTCAGCACAGCTTCCGGTTTACCATCCCAACCGAAGGCCGAGATGAAAACATTGGTGTCGATGACTACTTTTGTGATCGCGCCCACAAGACCGCCTCAGCAGCTGTTTCAAGTCCCAGCTTTGCCCGTTTGTGATGATTCGCGGGTAATCACCGCAAGCGGGAGCGGTGAATAAAGTTGTTTTTTTAATAGTTGATCGATCAGTTTTTTCAGCCCTTCGGGCGGGATGCTCAATCCAAGGCAGATGAAATCGATTCTGCTGTGTTTGATCTGAAGGCGGTAAATCCGAATGTGGTCACGAAAATGGATGACCGTACACCGGAAGAAATTATTGGTAAAATCGAGGAACAGGGCAAGGTTGTTGCGAGTGTGAGCGGCGCCGTGAACATGTAGTAAATCTGGCACTTTAAAAATGCTGTAGTA
>JBAXVG010000051.1:0-34244 GCA_037129255.1 Desulfuromonadales bacterium
AAGAAGGGCTGTCGCCCCATGATGCCACCATCAAATCCATGGGGCAGATCACCAGCGCCCTCTGGGGTATCGCCACTGTACTGACGGCGGTCTTCCTCCCGATGGCCTTCTTCCCCGGCTCCACCGGCGTCATCTACCGCCAGTTCTCCGTTACTATCATCTCGGCCATGATCCTGTCGGTGATGGTGGCCATGATCCTGACTCCGGCCCTCTGCGCCACCCTGCTCAAGCCGGTTGCAAAGGGACATCATGCCGGAGAGACCGGCTGGTTTGCCTGGTTCTTCCGCTACTTCAACCGGGCATTTGAATTCTGCCGGCACAACTACGAGGGGATCGTCGGCCGCTCCTTCGGCAAGCCGGTGCGCTATCTGGTGGTGTACGGTGCCATTGTGGCCGCCATGGTTTTCTTCTTCCTGCATCTTCCCACATCATTTCTGCCGGACGAGGATCAGGGCTTCATCATCTGCCAGATCCAGCTGCCGGCCGGCGCCACCCAGGAGCGGACCATCGGGGTCATACGGCAGTTGGAACAGCATTTCCTGGAGAAGGAATCCAAAGCGGTTGAGGGTGTCATCACCGTAGCCGGGTTCAGCTTTGCCGGTCGCGGCCAGAACATGGGTCTGGCCTTTGTCAGACTCAAACACTGGGATCAACGCAAGAGCCCCGCTATGAAGGCGTCGGCCATTGCCGGCCGGGCCATGGGGGCATTCTCAAAGTTCAGGGACGGCCTGGCCTTTGCCTTCTCGCCACCAGCGGTGCTTGAACTGGGCGTTGCCAACGGTTTCGACTTTCAGTTGCAGGATCGTGGCGGGCTGGGGCATGAAAAGCTGATGGAGGCGCGTAACCAGCTGCTGGGCCTGGCCATGAAAAACAAAAAACTGATAGCGGTGCGCCCCAACGGCCAGGACGACTCGCCCCAGTTCAAGCTTGATATCGACGATGTGCGGGCCGGGGCTCTGGGAGTTTCCCAGGCCGATATCAACAACGTGCTCTCCACCGCCTGGGGGAGTTCCTACGTCAACGACTTCATCCAGAACGGCCGGGTCAAGAAAGTCTACCTCCAGTCCGCCTCCCAATACCGTATGCTGCCGGAGGATATCAACAGCTGGTATGTCAACAACAGGAACGGCCAGATGGTGCCGTTTTCAGCCTTTGCCACCGCTCGCTGGCAGTTCGGCTCGCCCCGTCTGGAGCGTTACAACGGTATTCCGGCCGTGGAGATACTTGGTCAGGCCGCGCCGGGTATCAGCACCGGAGAGGCGATGGACGAAGTGGAAAAAATGGCAGCCCAGCTGCCGCCTGGCATCGGGTACGAATGGACCGGCCTCTCCTATGAGGAGAAGAATGCCGGGGCCCAGGCGCCGGCGCTCTACGCCATCTCGCTGCTGGTGGTCTTTCTCTCCGTGGCAGCCCTCTACGAGAGTTGGACCATTCCGTTCGTCAACCTGCTGATGTTGCCGTTAGGGCTCGTCGGGGCTGTGGTCGCGGTCAAGCTGCGGGTGTTCCCCAACGATGTCTATCTCCAGATCGGGCTTCTGACGACTATCGGGTTGTCCACCAAGAACGCCATCCTGATCATCCAGTTCATCAAGGAGCAGATGCATCAGGGGCATGAACTGGTCGAGGCCACGCTGATGGCGGTGAAGATCAGGCTCCGTCCGGTTATCATGACATCGCTGGCGTTCTTCTTCGGCACCTTGCCGCTGGCGCTTACCAAGGGAGCCGGCGCTGCAGCCCAGAACGCCATCGGCACCGCCGTCACCGGCGGTCTGCTCTCGGCCACCTTCATCGACCTGATCTTCATCCCGTTTTTCTTTGTTTTAGTCTCCCGAATGTTCGAGAAGAAACGGCTTCACGTACAAACCGGTGTTTCCAGTGGCTCCCCGGAGGTGATCTGATATGAAACAGGCGAGAATAACGGTTTTTTTAGTTGCAGCAGTTTTGACCGGCTGTTCGACCATGGCCCCCACATACATACAACCGGCAGCACCTGTTCAGGCTGCATGGCCACAGGGGCCGGCTTACAAAGAGACTCCGGCCGGAATCGGAGAAAAAGCGGTTGCCGACATACCCTGGCAGGAATTTTTTGTGGATGGCCGGTTGCGGAAGCTGATTACCCTGGCGCTGGAGAACAACCGCGATCTGCGCATCGCCACCCTGAATATCGAGAGATCCCAGGCCCTGTATCAGATCAGGCGTTCCGATATACTTCCGAAAATTGACGCATCTGCCGGCGCCAACTTCCAGCGGGTGCCCGAAGGACTCTCCGGCAGTGGAAAAGTCACGACGCTTGAGCAATACAGCCTTGGCCTCGGTGTCAGCTCCTACGAGCTTGACCTGTTCGGACGGGTTCGAAGCCTCAAGGAGCAGGCGCTGGAGCAGTATCTTGCCACCGGACAGGCCAGGCGCAGTGTGCAGATCAGCCTTGTTTCACAGGTTGCCGCAGGTTACCTGACTCTGGCAGCCGACCGGGAGCGTCTGCAACTGGCAAAAGAAACACTGGCCAATCAACAGGAGTCGTTCAGGCTGATCAGGAGCAGATTCGATGCCGGAGTTACATCCTCACTTACTGTTCATCAGGCCCAAACCACTGTGGATGCGGCCCGGGTGGACATTGCCCGCTACACAACGCTGGTGGCGCAGGACGAAAATGCTCTGACCCTGGTGGTTGGCTCGGCCCTGCCGCCGGATCTGCAGCCGCCACTGTTTTCCGACATGGTGAACTCTCTCAGGGAGCTCACGCCCGGTCTGCCGTCTGACGTCCTGCTTCATCGCCCCGACGTCCTCCAGGCCGAAAGCCAGCTCAAGGGGATCAACGCCAATATCGGCGCTGCACGGGCGGCCTTCTTCCCGCGTATCACTCTGGTTTCGTCACTCGGCTTCGGCAGTGACGATCTGGCGGGGCTCTTCACGCCCGGTTCCTTTGCCTGGAAATTTGCGCCGCAGATAACGGTGCCGATCTTCGACGGAGGCAGCAACAAGGCCAACCTTAAGGTGGCGGAAGTCGATCGCGATATCGCACTGGCCCAGTATGAGAAGATCATCCAGTCAGCTTTCCGGGAAGTGGCCGACGCCCTGGCCCAGCGAGGCACCTTCGACGAGCAGGTTGCCGCGCAGCAATCGCTCACCGCGGCAACCAGCGAGAGCTACCGCCTCTCCCAGGCTCGCTTTGACAAGGGGGTAGACAGTTTCCTGACGGTCCTCGACTCTCAGCGATCCCTTTACAGCGCCCGGCAGAACCTCATTACCTCACAACTGGCCCGGCTGGCCACTATGGTGACCCTGTACAAGGTGCTGGGTGCGGGAGGGGAGTAGTTGCGGGGTGGACAGACCTTCTTCATTGCGCGATTGCGTTGAACTCCACCCGGCTGCGTACGGCGTCGTTTTTCTCCGGAGCCTTGTGAATGTCATCATTTTTCTGAAAAAGCCGTTCGGCCGGCAGACCTCCCTTTTTAACCAGATAGTCCATGACTGAAGTTGCCCGCTCACGGGCCAGCTTCTGCAGTTCCGGCTCGCCGACCGCTGTACTGGCAATGATCAGTTTACGCATTTCATCGTCCGGAAGATCTTTTACCATACCGATTGCATTACGGGGTTTCGGGAATTTCTCTTTTTTGTAGACCGCTTTCAGAAGTCCGGACGTCTCTTCGGGAAGGATCCGGATTGAGTCGGCACTCTCGCCCTCCTTGTTGAGCCGCTCCTTTGCCCGTTCAAGAAATTTCTCATTGCGCAGTTTTCCTTCCAGCAGCTCGCGGCGATATCCTTCGGCATCCCGCTCCTTTTCAACGTAACCCTTGATCTCCATCTTGAGCCCGGGTCTGTCTGCCAGCACCTTTGCCAGAGCGGTCAGTTTCTGTTCCTCCGGAGCGCTCAGTCTGCTTGATCCGGCAGTAAACTGTACGAAGCTGAAATCCTGGCTTCCGCCGAACATTGACGAGAGCAGGGCGAAGGGTGAGGTGGCGGCCTTGACAATCAGGTTTTTCAAGACCTGCCAGACCACACCCCAGACGCTGAACTTCGGGTCATCCGTCCTGCCGGTGACAGGCAGGTCGAGATGGATCTCCCCCCTGCGATCCTTGAGCAGAGCTACCGCCAGTCGCACCGGCAGGCTGGTGGCCTTCTCACTCTCTATCTTTGAGCCGAAGGTAAACTGGTCGATAAATATCCTGTTTTCGGAAGTGAGCTGCTTCTTGTCGATCAGATAGGTGAGATCGAGAAAAAGCTTCCCTTTTTCAACAGTATAGCCGAGATATGTGCCGGAATAGGGGGTGACCGGCGACAGGTCGATGTCTTTGAATGATATTTTAAGATCGACAAAAAGATCATCCCTGAGCGGGTTGATCCGGCCGGTAATCTGCAACGGAGAATGGTTTTCAAGGTTACCGCGCAGATCTACTTCGGCCCGTCCGGATTCTTCGGAGGAGAGGCCGCTGACCCGGCCTCCCATATGGTAGAAGGTACTGCTGAATGTCTGGGGCAGGTGCCGGTCGGTAAAGGCAATCGTGCCGTCCTGAACAGTGATCGCCCCGACTGCAATCGGCGGTCTGGCCTGCTGTGAGGCCGCCTGCGGAGAAGCTGCAGCCGCAGGATTCCGGGTGGGGAGAGTCGCAGGAGTGATATTCACTTCCGTACCTTCAGGCGGATTCCGCTTTTCCGCTTCCGGTTTATCCACCAGATTCTGCAGGTTGAGCGAACCATCTTTCCTTACCACGATCCGCGAGAAGACAGTGCTGAGTGACACCTCGCGGATAGCGAGACTGAAAGGAGCCAGTGTTCCCTGAATATCATCGAGCTGGAGACTTTCCCACTTCAACAGGTCATCTTCGGCCACGGTATCAATGCAGTGAAACGAGCGTACTCCGAGACTCCCCTTGAAACTGCCGACCGGTTTGCCCTCCTTGAGAGCGATATCCACGTTCATCGCAGTATCTGCAGTACCGCCAATGATGAAAACGTTGACATTGTCGGGGAAATAATCTTCAAAGTCCCGGATTTGAAGGCGCCCGAATGACAGTTCGCCCTTGTAGCGGAAGGGGAGGGGGGTCAGTTCACCACTGGCTTTCAGCGGCGTTTCCCTGTTGAAGAGAGACGAAAACTTCAGACCGACCGGAAAAAACTTCGGCCCGTTGAGGCCGGTCATCGTCAACTGGCTGTTAGTGAGGGTAAAGAGCGGATGCCCGGCGATGCTCTTATCGGTGAATGATGAATTGAAGCGTTCAACCCGGAAGCGTTGCAAAGACCACCATAGCGGCTTTGAATCCCGCTGTGCCCCGGAGGTCGCCGGTGGCGGTGATGTCACCGGTGCCGGCCGCTGTTTGTCTCCTGTTTTTTCCGTCACGTTCGGCAGAGGGTCAGCAGGGTTCTTTTTCAGTAGAGAAAGCAGGGAGATGCCGCCGTCAGACTCGCGGGACAGAGAAATGCTTCCGCCTGACAGCCGTACGTCGTCGGCCGTGGCGCGGTTCTCCTTCTGATTGAAGGCTAAGCCGCTTGCCTCCAGCAGTGCCAGATCGAGCCCCTCCCTGTCGCCGTACCGTGCAGACAGCCCCTTTACCGCGAGTCTGCCGTCAGCGGCTTTAAAGCCGTCCTCTTTGCGGTAGGACACTTCCGCCGATGCTGCGACCGTCCCCTTGACAGGTGCGGTCAGAAATTGCGCCAGATAGGGCCACCCTTTCTGAAGTTTAAAGTCGCTCAATTCTAATGACACGTTTGCCGCAAGGGGAGCTACGGAGAAGGTGCCATCCGCGCTGAAGCCGGCTTCATTATCCAGAAGCATGGACAGTTCGTAATCGGCCTTTGTGTCAGCGACGGTCGAGATATTATGGGCAGCGATGTCAATTTCGGAGAGTGTTGTTTTGAATCCGCCGGTCGGCAGGGCATCGCTCAGATGCACGGAACCGTTGTTGAGCATGAACGAGGTTACGGATATGGTGCTGTTGCCGGGTTTGTCCGACGTGCTGGACTTTCCGGACTTCTCTGAATGCTTGTTTTCTCCTTTTGGAAGCAGGCCGGAGTACATCCATTCACCCTTCCTGTCACGGCTGGCGAAAACCTCCGGACCATCCAGCCGGATTGACTCAACGGAGAATTGCCGGGCAAAGACATCAAGACGGGAGGCGTTGATCTGCAATGACGGGATTTTTATGAGCGGCCGGCCGTTTCGTAAGTTGAGTGCGATATTGTCAAGACGTATGCCCCCTTTTATGCTCAATTCCGGTTTCTTGTCGGCTGAAACCTTGTAATGGATTTCCGAATCGACAGTCAGAAACCCTGAAGCAAGGTCGGCCGGTGGTCGCTGGGGGGCATAGGCGACGTAGCGTGGAAGATCAAGTTGTTTCAGATCAATCCTGACGGAGGTTTCCATCGATCTGCTGAGCGGCTTGACCTTGCCGCCGAAGCTGAAGGCTGCTCCGTTGACAATGGCGGAAAACTTGGGATCGGTATATTTTTCGATCAGATACGGGATATTGCTGATGAAGGGGACAGCGATTTCCAGGTTCTTGACGGAATGTGCTCTCCCGCCGTCAACCGCGCGGTCGTCAAAACTGATCGATCCGTTGTGAATGCTGATGTTGTTGATAGAAAACCGGGATTCACCCTTGGATTCTTTTTTTGGTTGTGCCTGCAAACGTTCGATTATGTCGCTGAAGCTGTAACGGTTGGCGGCCAACCGGGCAAAAGAGACGGAAGGAGCGTCGATGGTAACCTCGTCAACCACCAGGGCCCGCTTGATGATTGAAGCGGCACTCAGAGAAACCCGGACTCTGTCCACGCCGATAAAATGAGCTCCTGCTCCCTCCCCAATGCCGAACCCGCTGATTGTTACCGTCAGCGTGAAGGGATTGATGGCGACCTTTTCGATGCGAACAGGTCTGCCGGTGGCCTCATGTATGGCTTTGACCGCCTGGCTGCGGATTATGAGCGGCAGGATGGCGATCGAGAAGAGTATCAGAGCGGTCATACTGCCCGCGACGATCAGGAGCAGTTTTTTGGGATTACGCATGGGAAGCCTCTCTGGGTTTGAGCAGATGGAATATCCCTTAGTATATCGCAATACATCTGAAATACGAATTAGTAAGTGAGAACCTCTTGCGACTGCCGTTTTTGTTGAAAAATATGAAAAAAGCAGATAAAAGGGAGCACCATTTATGAACTGATGGTACGGCGGCATATATTATCACTTTACGGAGGCACACATGAGTCTGGTAAAACTGTACGATACGACCCTGCGGGACGGTACTCAGGCGGAGGATATCTCATTTCAGATGGAGGACAAAATCCGCATCGCCCACAAGCTGGATGATCTCGGTATTCATTATATCGAGGGTGGCTGGCCGGGCAGTAATCCCAAGGATGTCGCCTTTTTCAAGGATATCAAGAAGGAAAAACTCTCTCATGCCAAAATAGCGGCTTTCGGTTCGACCCGCCGCGCCAAGGTGACCCCCGATAAAGACAGCAATATCATAACGCTGGTCAAGGCCGAGCCTGATGCGATCACCATCTTCGGCAAGACCTGGGATTTCCATGTGCGCGAGGCTTTGCGCATATCTCTGGAAGAGAACCTGGAACTGATTTTCGATTCACTGGAGTATCTGAAAAAACATGCCCCGGAAGTTTTTTACGACGCCGAACATTTCTTCGACGGTTACAAGGCTGATCCGGCATACGCCATCAAGACGCTCAAGGCGGCCGAGCAGGCCAAAGCCGACTGCATCATTCTTTGTGACACCAACGGCGGCACCATGCCGTTTGAGATGACGGAAATTCTCAAGGCCGTCAAAAAACAGATCAAGACGCCGCTCGGCATCCATACCCACAACGATGGTGAATGCGCCGTGGCCAACTCGATGATCGCCGTCGAACAGGGCATTGTCCAGGTGCAGGGCACCATCAACGGTTTTGGTGAGCGCTGCGGCAACGCCAACCTCTGCTCGATCATTCCGGCTCTGAAGGTCAAGATGAAGAAGGAGTGCATCTCCGACGAGCAGATGCGCCATCTGCGGGACCTTTCCCGCTTTGTTTACGAGCTGGCCAACCTTGCGCCCAACAAGCACCAGGCGTATGTCGGCAACTCCGCCTTTGCCCATAAAGGTGGTGTCCACGTCAGCGCAATTCAGCGTCACCCCGAAACCTATGAACACATGCGTCCCGAATTGGTCGGTAACTGTACTCGTGTTCTGATCTCCGATCTTTCAGGCCGTTCCAACATCCTGGCCAAGGCCGAGGAGTTTAATATCAATCTGGACAGCAAAGACCCGGTTACGCTGGAGATTCTGGACAATATCAAGGAGATGGAGAACCGCGGCTATCAATTCGAGGGGGCCGAGGCATCTTTCGAGCTGTTGATGAAAAAAGCTCTCGGGACTCATAAAAAGTTCTTTACCGTACTCGGTTTCCGAGTGCTCGACGAAAAGCGCGGCGAGGACCAGAAGCCGATGGCCGAAGCCACAATCAGGGTCAAGGTTAGTGGCAAGGTGGAACACACCGCCGCCGAAGGAAACGGACCGGTCAATGCCCTTGATAACGCTCTCCGCAAGGCGCTGGAGAAGTTTTACCCGAAGTTGAAGGAGCTCAAGCTGCTTGATTACAAGGTTCGGGTTCTGCCTGCCGGCCAGGGCACCGCCTCTTCCACCCGCGTGCTGATCGAGTCGGGCGACAAGCACACCCGCTGGGGCACGGTCGGGGTTTCCGACAACATTATTGATGCTTCCTATCAGGCGCTGATCGACAGTATTGACTACAAGTTGCACAAACAGGATGAGTGAGGGTTTTGAAGGGTATAGAGGGCATAAGAAATAACGATAAAAAACAGTGGGTTAATGCTTGAAATACTATCTTTTACCCGCTGATCTTTAAAAATGGATCAGCGGGTTTTTTAATTCTGTACCTGCCTATGTCCTACCTTTTTGAGCTTGCCAACATAATTTCCTGCCTTTTGGAGGTGACACCATGCCGAAGATCCCCCTTGATACACAGGACAGATCGTCCCTTCCATATTTTTTTGCTTCGGCAGAGAGCGGCGCTTCAGCCCGCTGCATAAATTTCCCCACATCGTGCAGTAGCCCCGCCAGGGCTACCGTGTAAACCATTTCGCTCATCTAAACCTCCTCTCAAACTGTTTGCTACAAGTAACATAATTTGTTATAAATGCCTTCATGGAAAAACTGTGCCCACATTATACACTCTCTTTGGTGCTGCAAGTAGCATCTCAACCCAATGGCATTCGCTTTACCGTTGTTTCATACAACGGAGCGGCAGAACTGGGGTTTGGAGAGTCCGACATGTGTGCAGTGATAAAAAACCTGAACAGCGCAGTTTTTTACAAAAGCATGACAAGCTACGGAGATCACACAGTCTGGCATGATGTGTATCGACCGACATACAAGAGTATTCCGCTTTACATCAAAATCACATTGAAGGAGACCGAGCGTCTGCTTGTAATCTCCTTCAAACGGAGGTAACCAAATGAAATGTCCAATCTGCGGAACTGGTGTATTGGTTGCTGAATCCCGCGACCTTATCTATGAATACAAAGGACGTTCCACGATCATTCATGAACATGGTGAATTTTGTACCCACTGCACGGAAGGTATTTTTAATTCCGAAGAAGGGGAACGTTATCTCTCTGCTGTCAAAGCCTTTCGCGCCCAAATTGACGCCGAACCACTTCCTCCATCCGAAATCCGCAAAGTCCGCAAGCGTCTGAAGCTTACTCAGAAAATGGCGGGTGAAATTTTTGGCGGCGGTATTCGCGCCTTTTCGCAATATGAGCGGGGAATCACGCGCCCAGGCAAGGCGGCTGATACACTGTTGCGCCTTTTAGACAGACACCCGGAACTGCTGGATGAAATCTGCAAAGCGGCTTGAGTGCCTGACTTCCCTTTAAATCACAATCCGTATCCGTTCACTTTCAAGCGCTAATCCATAGCGAACCCCTGGCCTTTTGCCGTGGGATGATATTTGTAAATGGCGGGCCTCCGATGGCCCGAAGTTGCCTTCAATATCGCGATTGATCTTGTTGCGATATGAGTTGAAGTTCTCTGCTGTCAGTCCCTGTATCCCTGAATCGCTCATGCCATCATGATCACGATAGGGCGCCAGGTGCTTCCTGTACAGTTCTGCAATGTTGCAGTCCTTGTCGAGTATCGGATTGATCGGCAGCGTGCAGAACTCGCATCCGCGACAGGCTCTCCCATTGCATTCCGCATTCTTTTTACTTCGTCGTCGTAGTCGCTCCCTTACCATACAGATTATCCCGCCATTCCGTCTTCCCCCTGCATACGCCAGGTTGTGTCAGGCTCTGTGTAGAGCAAGGCCCCTCCCGGTGCGACTGACAGACCGATCTTGGTATTGCTCAGGGATATATCCCTTGAAACGTCGGCATTGGCAAGAGAGCCGTTCTTATACACGGCGTTCTGAGCCACCGTGTTAAAAAGATAAAAGGCCAGATCAACCGTCCCCAGAGTAGCCGGAGAAGTGATAGTGGCAGTACCATACCAGGGACCGGTGAGCGGGTTGCCGGTGTCGGCACAGGTCGATACGGCAAACAGATACATGCTTGCAACGGTGACAAGGGAGGTGAAAAGTATTTTTTCATGGTTTCTCCTTCAGGGATGTATCTTCAATCATTCAAACAAAAAGTTGCACCAAGGTTGCTATTGCCGTAATTATCGGCTAAAATTCCGGTTATATTTCAATACCTATTATGCTTGGCACGTGAGGCCACGGACATGAAACAGGCGACAGTTGCAGATTCAAGCGACATTTTGCACAAACTTGAATCTATTGAAAAAGAACTCTCGGGAATAAAACTGGCCATTCTCAAGAGGCTTACACCAGCCCGCAACAAAGTCGTTTCACTGCGCGGCATGATCAAGGGTATTGATGTTACTGATGATGATATTGCGGCAGCGAAGCATTCCCTTTACAGTGCAATCAAACTGTTTGCATACTCCTCAAAGCCCTCGATAGGCAGCGGTCTGCTGAAGAAATAGCCCTGATAGGCATGGCAACCGTTATCAGCCAGAAAGTCACGTTGCTCGGTGGTTTCAATTCCCTCTGCGATTACGCCGAATCCAAGGCTCTGAGCCAATGCGATTACCGTTTTGGCAATAGCCGCACCGTTGGGATCGATGAGTACATCACGCACGAAAGACTGGTCAATTTTCAACTGGTCCAGCGGCATACGCTTCAGATAAGACAGTGATGAATAGCCGGTTCCAAAGTCATCCAGCGAGAAGCCCACGCCTTCGGCCTTCAGCGCATACATTTTTTTGACGATCTCATCAACCTTGGATACCAGAATGCTTTCAGTCAGTTCCAGCTTCAGTCGTTTTGGATTGGCTCCGGTTTTTCGGAGTACCGCCAACACCTGCTCCACAAAGTTATCCTGAAGGAACTGGTGGGCGCTGACGTTCACCGCCACAGTGAGGTGTTCCATCTCCGGCCGGGTTGCCCAGACGGCCAACTGAGAGCAGGCCGTTTCCAGAACCCACTGCCCCAAAGGGAGTATCAGCCGCGTTTCTTCGGCCAGTGGAATGAACTCGGCTGGAGAAACCATGCCTCGCAGCGGGTGCTGCCAGCGCACCAGAACTTCACACCCGATCAGTTTGCCGCCTGCCACCTGAGCCTGGTAATGGAGCAGGAACTGCCCTTCTTTAACAGCCTCACGCAGCGCCTTTTCAAGAGCGGCGCGTTCCATAACAACAGTTTCCATATCAGGATCAAAGAAGCGCATGGTATTGCGCCCGGACTCCTTTGACCTGTACATGGCAAGGTCGGCCTGTTTCAACAGTGCCTCTATTTCTGTATTATGGTCACTGAACAAGGTAGCTCCGATACTCGGTGTACTGTGGCAAACTTCATCCTTAAGCTGATAGGGCTGATTTAGCTCCGCTAGAATTCTCCTGCCGACGACTTCGGTCTGACTTGCAGCAGCCCTCTTGTCGGTACCAAGACCTGTCAGCATCACCACAAATTCATCACCACCCAAACGAGCAGTGGTATACTCTTCTCGAACACATTTTGTCAGACGCTGTGCAACCTGTTTCAGCAGCAGGTCACCCATGTCGTGGCCAAGTGTGTCATTGAGTGTCTTGAAGTTATCGAGATCAATGAACAACAACGCGGAGTTACTACCGTTACGTGAACTAGCCGCCATGGCCTGTTTCAGCCGGTCCATCAGAAGAGTCCGGTTCGGCAAGCCGGTCAGTTGGTCGAAAAAGGCCAGCTCGTTTATCTTTTCCTCCGCCTGTTTGCGCGCAGTAATGTCGTAATGCGTACCGACATAATGGGTTACGATCCCGTCAGCTCCCTTTACCGCAGATATAGAAAGCCACTTCGGATATTCTTCACCATTTTTACGACGGTCCCAAATCTCTCCCTGCCAACCACCATCACGTTTTATGCTTTCCCACATCTTCTGGTAAAAGTCCGCTTTATGTCGACCCGACTTGAGAAATCGCGGGTTTTTGCCAATTACCTCCTTTTCTTTGTAACCAGAAATTTCGGAAAAAGCGCGGTTGACACGAAGTATTGTCCCTTCGAAGTCAGTGACTACCATGCCAGTCAGAGATTCAAAAGCTGTGGCGGCAATTCTAAGCTCAGCCTCTGCCTCTTTGCGAAAACTGATATCGGTTATGCTGCCGATGAACAGTTTCGTATCATTCAGCACGGTTTCGCTGACACCCAACTCAGCGTCAAACAATAGTCCGCCTTTGCGTTCAGCCAAGATATCTCTTCTGCCGCCAATGATGGACTTGATGCTGGTTCGGATGTAATCTCCGAGATAGGATTCATGCTTTGATTTATGAGGCTCTGGAATCAGCATGAGGACATTTTTTCCAACCACTTCATCCGTGCTATATCCAAAAATAATTTCAGCAGAGTGATTGAATGATTCAATAGTGCCATGTTCGGTTATGGTAATTACAGCGCTTTGCACTCCATCCAATACTGCGCGAAGTCGTGTTTGACTGTCCACCAAAGCTTGGTCAGCCAGTCTGCGCTCGGTGATGTCCCGTGCAATTTTCGCGGCACCTATGATGGTTCCCGAACCATCCTTGATAGGTGAAATTGTAACCGAAATAGGAAATAATTCTCCATTTTTCCTTCTGCGCACCGTTTCAAAATGTTCAATGTATTCACCATGACAGATTTTTTTAAGAATCAGTTGTTCTTCGTTCTTGTGTTCAGGGGGTATGAGCAGTGACATCGGTTGTCCGAGCATTTCGGATACGGTGTAGCCAAACATTCGCTCCGCAGCTGGATTCCAACTCGTTATCAGCCCATCCAAATTTTTTCCAATTATAGCGTCGGAGGATGACTCAATGATTGCCGAATAATGCCCTTGAAGCCTTTCAGTAAGTTTGCGTTCGGAAATATCGATTATGAACCACTCATACCCCACGATGCTGTCTACTTGCACGACGGGATGAGCAGTGAATATATGATAACCAATCGTGCCATCTTTTCGGCGACTGGCAAATTCTCCTGACGGGATAGTCTTGCCTCTCTGCAGTTCGGCCAGATGTGCAAGAGCAGAATCTGAACTGCTTTCTACCTGCACCATGCTGAAGAGTTTTCCGATAACCTCATCCTTTGAATCATAGCCGTGCATGCGCAGCCAGGCGTCATTGACATCCAGGAAGCGTCCTTCCAGGTCGATATGGAAATAACCGGCCGGTGTCAGTGTAATGATGTTGCGAAGGTGCGCCTCGTGATCGCTCTTTTCTGCAATGGTCCGACGTAGCTCTTCATTTTGCATCTCCAGTTCGATCTGATGAATCTGCAGTTCATGCAGCAACCGCTGGGCATCCAAATCAGTGGTGACTGTTTCAGTGGTGACTGATTGCGAGGCAACAACTCCTTCGGCACGTTGACGAAGATCACTTTCTTTAAAAGTTGGTTTGTTTGTCATTGGTTTTCCTTGCTCAAAAAAGAAACCGGCGCGCGGGAAATCCGCTACGCCGGTTTATATGGGTATTAATCAAAATAATCGTTGACAGAGGTGCTTGTCAGGAGGAGTTTTTCTGTCTGTCTGTCTGTCTGTCTGTCTGTCTGTCCGCAATATTGTCACCACTTGAGGCCCCTCTTGCAACAGAATTTACAGACACAAATTTTATTGTGAGTGTACCGCTATTCTTCGTGTTTGTATTGATAAATCTGCTTGATTCACACAACTATACTCCGGATTACGCACACAACGCCGGGAGAATATATTATTTCTGGCAACGGGACATATAAAGAACACCTTTTCCTGCTATAGCCAATGCTTGGGGTAAGATCGGTGATACACGATGTTATTCGTAAAGAGCGCCGTTATCAGCAGGATCAATGCTCATGCCAGTACCGGCACCAGTATGAATCCAGGGCCAACCGCTCCCTGAACGCCGATTAATGCGGTAGCCCCTCCCGGCGGGTGGGTAGTATGAGTCATATTCATCACAAAAATTGCTAATCCCCCCCCTAAGGCCATGGTAAATGGAGTTGAGCCGAAAAGAGCAACAACCATTACCGCTACAGCTGCTGAAACGAGATGTCCCCCACAAGGTTGCGCGGTTGGGACAGCGGCGAGTCGTTAGCCCTGAATAGAAGCACTGCTGAAGCCCCAAATGAGCCGATTAGTAAGGGATAGCCGACGATGGAGGTGATTTTCCCAATAGCTAAAATACCAATTGTGCCTGTTAAAGCTTGAAGTTTGGCTGGGACTTTTGACTGTCAAGTCTGATATGGTGACTTTAAAATCACCGGAGAAGAGTGCATATGAAAATCTGGATCGATGCCGATGCCTGTCCGCGGGTGATTAAGGAAATACTGTTTCGGGCCTCTGAACGCCTTCAGATACCAGTATGCCTGGTAGCCAACAAAAAACTTTTAAAACACGAAACCGCACTTATTGAATCCATTGAGGTTGAAGATGGTTTCGACGTTGCTGATGACTATATTGCTGAGCACTCTACTCCTGAAGATGTGGTAGTTACTGCCGATATTCCGCTGGCGGCCCGAATTGTCGCCAAGGGGGGTGTCGCCCTTGATCCCCGGGGGGAACTCTACACCGAAGAAAATGTTGGCGAACGACTTGCAATGCGAGATCTGATGATGGAACTTCGCACTGGCGGATTCGTTCAGGGTGGTCCCGCGCAGTTCGGCATGGCCGACCGACAGCGATTCGCTTCATCATTGGATCGACTTCTGACCCTGATGCGCAAAGGAAAGAGACCTCTTTAATATGGTATGCGCTGCAACTTCACGGAAGCGCATCAATCCCGCCTTGTATTGCGGTAAAGTCTCAAGGAGACTGACACTCAACCCGATTACGCCCTAAAGATTTTGCTCGATAGAGCAACTCATCAACCTGCGATAGAATGGCTAAGGATGATTTTTCCGCAGTGCAGCGTACTGTTACGACGCCCAGGCTGGCGGTTACGTAGTCTGCTACGATTGACCCACTGTGGGGAATGGCGCAGGTTATAATCCCCCGACGAATCTTCTCGGCAATAGCAACTGCACCATTAAGGTCAGTCTCCGGCAGGATACAGGCAAATTCTTCTCCTCCATAGCGAGCGGCCAGGTCAGGATCACGAGTAGCGCAGTCAGCTATTACCTGAGCAATTTGTCGGAGGCATTGGTCGCCGCTGACGTGTCCGTAACAGTCATTGAAAGCCTTGAAGTAATCAATATCCAGCAGGATAAGTGACAGTTCGGCCCCTGAGCGGGTATGTCGGGAATATTCCTTGGCAAGCACCTCATCAAAACGTCGCCTGTTGGCAATTCCAGTCAAACCATCAGTAGCGCTTAACGATTCAAGCTTTCGGTTCGATTCTACCAGCGCTTCCTCAGCCTTGAGCATAAGTGCCTGCACAACTTCGTATTCCTCAATTTTTTTGTGCAATTCACTGGTCATGGTGGTGGCAAGTCGTATTGCGCGTACCCGACCGCTTGCCAGCAGCCATGCTAACAGTGCAAGTACGCAACTAAGGCTGATTCCGGTTATTACTATCAACGATTTGGCGTTATGACCGAAGCGGTCATCAAAACCATCCAGAGTGCTCAAGGAGAGCATCCAGCTGCGCCCGGCAACAACAAGATATTCATTTGCGGTGATAGCAGAGGGTTGGTTCGTGATACCTCCTTCAACCGAGCTGTATAGAAGCGTGGAGGATGAGGGCTCGACACCATCATAAATAGCCAGAGCAAGTCCGGGCGGTTGTTCTCCGTAAAGGCTGGCCATCAGATCGTGCATTTGGATAACGGCAAAAACCCAGCCCGTCAAGTGGACACGACGCGTGGCCACGCTATCATGATGCCGGCCCTTGGCGTAGATCGGCAAATACATAATGAAGCCGGTTTGTGCATCGGCCTTTTTGTCCACAACGAACCGAAGCATACCGGAAATTACCGGCATGCCGGAATCGCGCGCCTTCTCCATCGCTAATCGTCTTACCGGATCAGGCCATTGGTCGAGACCGAAGAGAGCAAGGTTGCTGCCAATGTAGGGTTCCAGTTTGACGATGGGGGTGTAAGCTTCTCTCTGCCCTGCGGGTCTAATGGCGTAGTTGGAAGCACCGAGTCGCTGCATGGCTGCAACATGTGTATTTTTCTGCAACTCCGGTACCCACGCGATAACGCCGATGGCCTGGATACCGGAAAAATTGGCGTCAAGCTGGAGCGAGCTTATGTAGTCGCGGAATTTGTCTCGCTCCATCACTTCGGTCGTCGCAAACAGGCCCTGTACTCCACGGAGCATCTGCTCGTAGCTGGCCATGCGTTGTTCAACACGACTGACGGTCTCGCGGTGTAAAAAATCAAACTGGGAGCGTATTTGACTGCTGGTATTTTGTCGCTCATGGTTCCAGACCAGGTATGTGGCACAGAGCATGGCTGTCAGAATGAGCAACGGCAGGAGGAACGGTCGTATCCGGGTCATTGAGATGTCTGGAAATCAGTCATGGACGCAGCGATATCAGAGTTAAAATATTTCTCGAAAATGCGGCGTACTGTTCCATCGGAGCGCATGGCATTTACTAAATCCCGCCATTTTTTCTGTTCCGACGTCGCCAGCGACTTTTTGGACATTATAAGGCCGTGAGGTACGGAGGGATCGTTGAACTCGATAAGATTGGTTATGGCGTGGAGTTTTTTTTCTTCCAGAACCGGGGTATCAAAGGGTTCTATTATCATGCCCTGGATGCGGTTAAGGAGCAATGTCTGATAGAGAGGAGCAAGACCGTTAGCTTGACTGACGCGGTTGGCGGCCTGAAGTTTGTCGACCAGCCGGTTTGCGGATTCACCGTAACGAAAACTACGGATGACGCCGAGTTGGAATCGGTCTTTGTGTTCTAAGTCGGACAACTGCTTAACATTGGCATCCTTGCGCACCAGCAGATAGTACTTGTTACTGAAATACCAGGCGAAGGTAGCGAAGCGGTTACGCTCGGCAGTAGCGATACCGGACAGGCTGAAGTCGAGGGCACCGGATTCAATCAGTTGCCAAATGCGGGCGCGTGGCATCACATTGACATTGACTTTGCAACCGCTACGGCGGATCAATTCATCAGCGAAATCCTTGTCGATTCCAGTGTTGGTATCAGCTGAATAGAGCAGGCCGTGTTCATGCAGAGCAAGAGTAAAGGGGCGCGAGCAGTCTGGACCGGAAGCAACTGCTATGGCATTGAGATTACACAGTACCAGTAATAAACAGCCGAGACAACTACCGAGTATTTTCCTGCTCATGGATGCTGCTGGCATTGAATCTCCTTATTTTGATTCACGTATAATTAGATATCATGCTTCATCCTTGAGGTAAATCAGTTTTGGCTGCGATTCCGGTACCCCTTCCAGAGGATAGAGCCACCCCACAGCATGGCGGTCAACATCAAGAGCGTGCCTATGGTAAACGATAATCTTGCCAGAGCATGGTCGTAGTTCATCATTCCCATCCTGGTCAGCAACACCTCCCAGTCATGATAGTCTTCCACTTCACTTCCTGTTACGCCTCCCAACAGCATCAGCTGTCCAGCCCGGGCGTCATTGATGTACGGTGAAATATCGAGGAAGCTCTCTCCCAGCCACCAGGTGCCGACTACTGCGCCGAAGAGATCACGTTTAAAGAGAAACGCACCTGTTACGATTGCCGGTATGATCAGTTGCCCTAATGAGCCGCCCAATACATGCAGAAATCTGCCAAAAGGCATAAACAGAACGTGCCCGGCTTCGTGGAATGTCAGGTTGACTGCGTGAAGCCACCAGCCGGAATCAGGGAATGCCAGGATCGGTGTAAAGATCAGCTTGAAGCCATATACTGACAGCAGTGCCAGAAAAACCGCCTTGATTGCTATAATGAAACAGCCCTCTCCGTCTTTGACCTGAAAGAGCGACTGCCCGATGGCGTTTGTTTTACTACCGTGCTCTTCAATTTTATTACGAGCATCGGCCCGTGCCAGCTTGGCGAATATAACCCCGCAGCGTGGACAGGTTTCGGATGTCGCTGAGAGTTTGCAGGCACATTTTGGGCAGGTCTCCAGTTGCATGAATAATTTGATTACGGTTTTCGAGTACGTACGATTTCCATTTGTTCTTCATAACATTTCGGACAAATGCCATGACTGAATTTTGCTTCCGAGTGGTTGGAAATATATTGCTCAAGCTGATTCCAGCTATTATGGTCATCCCTGATTTTTTTGCAGTACATGCAGATAGGGATAATTCCCTCCAGCTGTCTCACTCTTTTCAGCGCTTGACTCAAGTCCTCAACATGTTTTGAAAGCGCCACCTGCAGACCATTAGTGCGATACCCCACCGATACCCGTGCCCTCAGTTCGTTGTTATCAAACGGCTTGCTGATGAAATCGTCAGCTCCGGCATTAAGCGCACTTGCTACTGAATCCGTATCATTGCGTGAGGTAATAATGATTGAATAATACGTTTTTTCAGGAGCTCTGTGCCGCAGTCGCCGGACAATCTCGGGCCCTTCCATACCGGGCATCATCCAGTCGAGGAGAAGCAGCTGCGGGTGTTCCGGTTCGCACAGAACATTCCACGCCGCATTTCCGTCATTTACGGATATGACATCATAGCCCCATGAAGTCAAAAGAGAGTGCAGTATAAAGCTGGAAGGAGCATCATCGTCGGCAACAAGAATTTTCATACATCATCCTTTCCGGATACTGCACAGGGAATTTCCTCCAGGGCCAATACCGCCAGGGCGAGTCTCTGCTCAAGTTCAGGCAGGAGCTGCGCCGCTGTTTCAAGATCACCTGATGCAGCGGTGGTTTCAATCAGGTGAGCATGTTCAGACAGCAGCATCAGGAAAAAATTTCCTGATGCACCTTTCAATTTGTGAGCCGACTGGCGAAGCGCAACTGCATCCCGGGCAGCCAGAGCAGCACGGATTGACTCGCCATATTCAGGTGCACACTTGATAAATATGGCAGCTGCATCGCGAGAAAGTTTCATGTCACCTTGATTTCTCGCAATAAAACGCTCTAAATCAAAAACACCGGCACCTGTCCATTTCGCCAGCATAGTCAGTAGCTTTTCCACATCAAGTGGTTTCGCAAGGTAACCATTCATTCCGCCCTCAAGGCATGTGATGCGGTCTTCCCCAAAGGCGTTAGCGGTAAGTGCAATTACCGGGATGGCGTGATTTCTGACTTTTGAAGCAGGATCGCGAATAACAGCGGTCGCGTCATAGCCGTTGGTTACCGGCATCATGCAGTCCATCAACACAGCGTCATAGTCGTTGCTTTCCAGCAATTCCAGCGCTTCTCCACCATCACAGGCCACATCTACCTGATAACCATGGCTGGCAAGTATTGATTTTGTCACAAACCGGCCGGTAGCATCATCTTCGGCAAGGAGTAAACGGATCGTCGGGCCTGAGTCATTTGTCCCGTAATGGTTCGGAACCGGTGCACGGAGGAGACCGCAATAATTTGTGCTGATGGTTGACGTATCCTCACGCACCTCGCTACGGTCAGGGGGGATGGTCCCGGCAGCCTGTTTTTCCAGCACTGCAGTAAACCAGAACGTTGCCCCTTCCCCTTCCACACTCTCAACTCGTACTACCCCGCCCATCAGTTCTGCGAGTTGGCGTGAGATCGCAAGCCCCAATCCTGTGCCACCAAATTTTCGAGAAGTGGAGCCATCAGCCTGGGTGAATGGTTCAAAAATATGATCCAGCTGATCCCGTGCAATGCCGATACCGCTATCACTGATTATGAAACGCAGGGTCGCATGCTGTTCATCTTCGTGATCTTTGCAAATATGAAGTGCGACAGATCCTTTGGCGGTAAATTTGATGGCGTTGCCTATCATGTTGGTGATGATTTGCCGCAGGCGCAGCGCGTCACCTTTCAGAAACAGCGGTACATCAGGATCGATAACGGAGAGCAGCTGCAATCCTTTTTCCCGCGCCTGGAGGGAGAGGATATTGATGGTGCCGTTTATTTCATCGTTCAGATCAAAGTTCCGCGCTTCAAGTTCGATTTTGTGTGCTTCTATTTTGGAAAGGTCGAGAATGTCGCTTATGAGTTGCACCAGGTTCCTGCTCGATTGTTTGGCAAGTTCGACGTAGGTGCACTGCTCTTCAGTGAGTTCGGTACCAAGCAGTAGTTCCATCAGACCGATGAGGCCGTTCACCGGAGTACGTATCTCGTGGCTCATATTGGCCAGAAACCGGCTTTTGGCGAGGTTGGCTGCATCGGCGGCGGCTTTGGCTTCAATCAGAAGCGTATGGACCGCTTCGTATTCACCGATTTGCACGCGCAGCATCTCTTCCGTTGCCTGCAACTCATTATTCTGTTCCTGAAGCATTATCCTGCTCTCCTGCAAAGCCTCTTCCGCCTGTTTGCGGCCGGTGATATCACTGACAAAGTTCAGCGTGGCCGGTTGACCTTCCCACTCAATTTTTACTCCACTCATTTCGACCCATCGGATGCGTGTATCTTTTGTTACTATTTTAATTTCATATCTCTGCTCAATCGCTTCTCCACTCAGGCGTTTCAGGTAATTGCTTCTCATCAGCTCCCTGAAGTCGGGATGGATAAATTCTATAAACGGGACAGACAGGAGCTCGTCTTCGGTATAGCCGGTCAGTTCCCGTATCACCCGATTAACAAACTTCAAATTGGCGCCTTGAGCCACTAAAATACCTTCGGATGCCGTTTCGACCAGCAGGCGATAACGTTGTTCACTTTGCAGCAGCATTTGTTCAGCCTGTTTACGTCCGGTGATGTCTTCAATCATCCAGATGGCGCCATCATCGGGACATGTTGCATTGACAAGCCGCCCCACAATACTGCACCAGATGTGAGAGCCGTCTTTCTTCTTCATCATTGTGTCAGCAGTGTGGACTCCGCCAGACGCGATTGACGCATAGGCCTCTGCTCCGATACGATTATATGTATCAAGGTCCGGATATAGCTGAGAGGTACTTATTCCGATGGTTTCTTCAAACTCATAACCAAAAAGGGCTTCAAAAGCGGGATTTGCATACTGTATTACGCGATTTTTGAGAAGGGCCGCTCCTATGGGCATGGTGCTTAATACAAGCTGTTGCTGGTGCTCCAGCTTTGTGAGCTTGAGTGACTGCTGTGCGACTTTCTCGGCCAGCTCCAGTTTCAGCTTTTCCAAAAGGTGGTTCTTCTTTACCAACTCACGCTGCATGTTGGTAAGCGCATCATTGACAACACCAACCTGATTCAGAACCTGGCTTTCGGTCAGCATGACTCTGTTGCAGAACAACATGTATCCGTTTTCTGTGAGGATAAAATAACAATTAATAAATCCGACCATACCGGATTTCCGGCTGAAGGAGAGCTTCACTGTTGTGCCACAGCAGAAAGTACTTTCAGACATATCAACATAATCATGCAGTGACCCGCCAGCCGGGTTCCGGCGGAGATTGAACAGCCGCAGGAATTCCCGGTTACATTTATTCAGAGTCATGTCCGATCCGACAGATGCGATACCGATGCCGCTTGATGTCGTCAGATAGGACTCTATTGCCTTGCCGTATCGTGCCAGTTCATCACGGAACATGTTCAACCCTTCTCCGCTGACCACCACGTATCAAGCAACCGGGTGGCCTTCTCGGCGTCTTCAGCATAGCCATCAGCACCTAAAGCTTCCCACAAAAACGGCAACCCCTCGAATGCGAGTCCACCAACGATGACCTTGATATTCCTGGTCTCCCGGTCACCTTTTATCATCCGTACAATCTCAAGTGCCTTATCGAGGTTAAACACTGTGGCAACAGACAGTGCAACAACAAAGGGATTATGCCGTTTAAGCATTTCAATAATTTCAGAAGGTGTGCACTGTGCCCCAAGGTAGATAACATCCCAGCCGGCCAATTCCAGTAAATCGGCGACCATCCGTGCGCCAATCTCGTGAAATTCGTTGGGCCCCGCAGAAACAACAGCCTTTCCACGAGTGATCGTAAATTGAGCAAAACGGGGATACATATCTGCCATAATCTGATTAACAATCGCCGTTGCCTGATGTTCTTCTGTAACCGATATGAGGTTTGATTCCCACAATTGCCCGATTTTGTACATGGCAGGCCAGACGACATCGATGTAGAAACGCTTCAGGTCACCGGAGGTGTGCAGGGATTGCTGTGCCAGTTTGAGGGCTCCCTGCTCATCTCCACCAAGAAGCTGTAACAGTAAAACCTGCAGCAATTCATTGGACTCCTGCAGAACAGAAAAACAGACCCTCCCCGGAAATGGAACATTTTACCATCTCATCGTGATGCTGGATCATCCACTCATAGACCGTCAGGATTTCGGCTTTCAGGACTTGATTATCAAGGCATTCCTGAATAGCAATCTGCCAGGCCGCAAGCTCAACCGGGAAATAATCGTAAGCGAAACCCCTGGCATGATATGACCGGTATACCCATGGTATTGTACGCATCAGGAGCTCAAAAGCGTTACTCCTGAACAGGGTTACCATGAGTGCGGCATGACTTTGATGGCTGTCCCGCATCAACCTGAAAGAGTTGTGACCAATAAGTTCAGTAATTCTGACATTATTGGTCAGCTGGTCATGTACATGTGCCACAAGCCGATCGGTTGCTGCAGCATATGTTTCTGCCAACCCGGGTGACAGTGCGGGCAGCCTGTTTTGCATGATGGTCTCCGGAAATTAAGGAGTGTTGGTATAATGGTATCTCAATTATTCCGAAATGCAACCAAGCCGATTGTATTTGAGGATTTTCAGGTATTAGTGGAAAAATGGGTGCCGGCAGACAGAGAGGTAGAGAAGGGTTGTCTGGTTTTTCGATATAAGTTTATGTCAGTCACTGTCAAGCGCTTCCCTGACCTTGGTTGCTAAATCAGTCAATGAGAAGGGCTTCTGGATGAAATATACTCCTTCAGCAAGTACACCGTGTTGCGCAATCGCATCTGCAGTGTATCCCGACATATAGAGGCATTTGAGTTGCGGAAGCAGGAATTGAAGTTTATGGGCCAGATCCTTGCCATTCATCTCCGGCATGATCACATCGGTTATAAGCAGCTCAATCACACCAGAGTGTTCTTTAGTCAATCTGATGGCTTCAGCCGGGGTATTTGCCTGTAGTACTGAATAGCCCTGTTTTGTAAGGATTATTGAGGCCATATTCAGGATTGCCAGTTCGTCTTCAACCAGCAGGATGGTCTCCTGGCCACGTGGTGCTGTCTTTTCCATACCTTCCTTCAACGCCTGCTCTGTTTTGCCGACATGCCGGGGAAGGTAGATCGTAAAAGTTGTGCCCATGCCCGGCTCGCTGTAGACGTTAATGAAGCCGTTGTTCTGCTTGACAATGCCGAATACCGTCGCAAGTCCCAGACCTGTGCCTTTGCCCGTTTCCTTGGTTGTGAAGAACGGCTCGAAGATGCGGTCCAGTATCTTCTTGTCCATGCCGCAGCCGTTGTCGCTGACAATGAGTCGCACGTACTCACCAGGCAGGACATCAGCGTGTCTGGCGCAATACTCCCCGTCAATAATGCTGTTTCCTGTTTCAATGAGGATTTTACCGTTTTTGCTGATGGAGTCACGAGCATTTACGCACAGGTTGGCAAGGATCTGGTCAACCTGCGACGGATCGAACTTGAGTAACCAAAGGTTTGGCGCAGGTTGCCATGTGAGATGGATATCTTCTCCGATGAGTCGCCCCAGCATCTTGAGCATTCCGGTCACGGTCTCGTTCAGATCCAGCACCTTGGTTACAATAGTTTGTTTGCGGGCAAAAGCGAGTAACTGTCGGGTAAGATCAGCGGATTGATCCGCTGCCTTGCGAATTTCCTCCAGATTTTCACGAATCGGATGGTTCTCGGGTAACTCGGTGAGGGCCAGATATGCATGCCCCAGGATGACACTCAACTTGTTGTTGAAGTCATGGGCCACGCCACCCGCCAAACTCCCTATCGACTCCATTTTCTGGGCTTGGTGGAGCTGGGATTCAAGTTTAAGCCTCTCTTCCTCACCACGTTTGTTTTCGACATACTTCCAGACTGAATTCATAAGCAGTGTAAGCTGAAGAACATTCTCTTCGTCGTAGTCACTTGTTTTGTTGGCAATACCTACAACTGCGACAATCCTGTCATTACTGAAGACCGGAACCGTCATGAATCTGGTGAGATGGACGTGTCCTTGTGGATATCCTTTTCTGAGAGGGTTTTCGGTTGTGAAGTCATTTAATATGATTGGTTTGCGCTGGCGGACTGCCTCGCCCCAAATACCCGTTTTATCAAGGTGATAGATTGTCTGATATTCAAGTACAGCACATTCCTTCATGACTTCATGCGACCAGGAGTTCAGCTCGAATTCCTGTCGTTCTTCATGGTAGAAATAGATGTAGCCAACCGTGCTTTCTGTAAGCTTCACAGCTTCATTAAGTGCGTTATCAAGGAACTCCCGGATTGTCTGGGCAGAGAATTGAAGAATATGTACGAGGCTCTCAAGCCGGGTTTCATTGAGGCGCAGTTTTGATTCTGCCTGCTTGCGTTCGGTGATGTCCTGAGCCATACCTCGAAGGCTGACCGTAACTCCATTTACATCAAGTACCGATGTGCCATATGCCCACATCCATCCCGGACTGCCATTAACCCGTATCATTTCCAACTCAAGGCTGTACGGGATGCCGGTATGGTGTGTGCTTTGTACGGCCGCTGACAATTTTTCCCAACTTTCTGGAGTAAACAGTTTCTGGTGCTCGGTATAAGGTGGCGGAGGCAGTTTTGGGTCAAATCCACACATTTTGTAGAGTTCTTCAGACCAGACGGTCTGGTTACTCGCTACATCCAGCCGCCAGGAACCCACATGGGCAATTCGCTGTGAGTCCTCTAAATCTTCTACGTTTGTTCGGAGTTCCTCTTCCCGCTGCTCCAACGTTTTCAGCAACCTGTTGAAGCCGCCTACCAGTTGACCTATCTCGTCCTGACAAACGACAGGCAACAGGTTGGGTGGCTGACTACCCTCTGACATAAGGGTCAGCGTACTCACCGTGTCAAATATCGGTGTCAGTTGGCGTTTCAACACCCACCAGATCGTACAACCCACCAGGATCGACAGGAATATGGTGGCAACTATAATGTGCTGCTGCGTGCGGTAGAACGAAGCAAAGGCTTCTGAAATCGGGGTTTTGACAATAAGAAACCAGCCGGCGACCGGAATTTTTTTCGACGCCGTCAACTCTTCAACACCGAGAGAATTTACGGCACGCCCGAAGCCTTCAAAACCCTTGTTGTACCGGTCGAACAGGGGGTTAACACCTGGAACAGGCATTGGTGACATGATGCGCTTTTTGTCTGTTGCAGTGACAATCAGCTTGTGTTGCGGTGCAATCAGCAGGTAGCCCCCAGCCTTGCCGAGCTTTTTACCTGTAATTTTGTCCAGAAAGTTGGGTTTACTAAGGTCTACGACTCCCGCCAGGACTCCGACCACTTTACCTTCTGAATCACGAATGGGTGAAGCCATAGTAAACACCGGAACCTGCAGCATCTTACCAATAACCGGTTTGCCTATGGCTGATTTTCCCTTTAACGCATCTATCATCCAACCTTTTTCGCTGACATTCATGCCGACCCGTCCTGTTGAAACCGGAAAGTCGGCGATAGTCGTACCGTCAGCCTGGATGGCGAAATAACCACCATTGAATAAAAGCTGAAGAATCGGGCGCTCTTCCAGAAGTTTCTGCAGTTTTGGAGCATTACTCAATATGGCTGGGGTTACCTGTTCGGTAATTTTTTCCAGTGATCTCAACCGGAAGTCAAGTTCCTGATTGATGTCATCAGCCAATACAGAAGCTATTGTTAACAGCTGTTCTCCCAACTGCTGCTGCAAGTCGTCTTTCATTACACGACTGGTATAAAATGACAAAGCCCAGATACTGAACACAAAAATAACAAGCGAAGCCAGGGTGATCCTGACTTTAAGAGAACTCCACTTTATCACGTTTACGTTCATTCGGCTTTCCACAGGCGAGTTGCCACAGATGGTACTGATTATTCGCTTTATAATTCAACGCCAGATATATTAGTTTGAACATGGCTTTGTCACTTGGGAAATTTGCTGCCATGACGATCCCGCGTCTGCGCCTGCTTCTGCAAACAACGCACTCAAATCTTGCCAGGGAAATATTTGTGCGGAAGTAACCGTCGATTGCTTGACTTCCATGCACTTCATGCTTAACTGATAGAGAGGTATCCGATGTATAACCCATAGCAAAAAGAGGCTGACCATGGACTTCAACAGGTTGACGCAGAAATCACAGGAAGCATTTGCAGAAGCGCAGAATAAGGCTGTTGCCTACGGGCACGTCGAGGTGGATGGTGAACACCTGCTCTGGGCTTTGCTCGATCAGCCGGACGGCCTGGTGCCGCGCCTGCTGCAGCGGATGGACATCCGCCCCGATATGGTCAAAAAAGAGATCGAGTCGGAGCTGGATCGTAAACCTCGTGTCTCGGGCCCCGGCACCGAGGCGAATAAAATATATGTTTCCCAGCGTCTTAACCGTGTCCTGGTTGCAGCCGAGAATGAAGCCAGACGGCTCAAGGATGAATATGTCTCGGTCGAACATCTCTTTATGGCGCTTCTGGCAGAAGGGGACAAAGTACCTTCCGGTCGCATCATCAAACAGGCCGGCATCAACCCTGAACGCTTCCTGAAGACCCTGACCGACGTGCGCGGCAGCCAGCGTGTGCAGAGCGCCAATCCGGAAGCGACCTACGAGGCTCTGGAGAAGTATGGCCGCGATCTTGTCAAAATGGCCAGGAGCGACAAGCTTGATCCGGTTATCGGTCGCGACGAGGAGGTACGCCGGGTGATCCGGGTATTATCCCGCAAGACCAAGAACAATCCGGTGCTGATCGGGGAACCGGGAGTCGGCAAAACGGCCATCGTAGAAGGTCTGGCCCAGCGCATCGTGCGGGGCGACGTTCCGGAAGGGCTGAAGGACAAGACCGTCTTTGCTCTTGATATGGGGGCGCTGGTGGCAGGCGCCAAGTACCGCGGCGAGTTTGAGGAGCGCCTGAAAGCGGTTCTGAATGAGATCAAACAGGCTGACGGCCGAATCATACTCTTCATAGATGAGCTGCATACCATCGTCGGCGCAGGCAAGGCCGAAGGCTCAATGGATGCCGGGAACATGCTGAAACCGATGCTTGCCCGTGGTGAACTGCACTGTATTGGCGCCACCACTCTGGATGAATACCGTCAGCATATTGAAAAGGATGCTGCACTGGAGCGCCGTTTTCAGCCGGTACTGGTGGAGCAGCCCACCGTCGAGGACACGATTTCGATTCTGCGTGGTCTCAGGGAGCGCTTCGAGGTTCACCACGGCGTCAAGATTCAGGACAATGCACTTGTGGCGGCTGCCACACTTTCCAATCGCTATATCACGGACCGTTTCCTGCCTGACAAGGCTATCGACCTTGTGGATGAGGCGTGCGCCATGCTGCGAACCGAGATCGATTCGCTGCCGTCGGAGCTGGACACTATCAGCCGGCGTGTCATGCAGCTGGAGATTGAGGAGCAGGCTCTCAAAAAAGAGAAAGATTCCGCGAGCAAGGAACGCCTGGAAGTATTACGCAGAGATCTGGCCGGCGACCGGGAGCAGGCCGGAACCATGCGAGCACGGTACGAAAACGAAAAACTGGCCATCCAGCGGATTCAAGGATTGCGCGAGCAGCTTGAAAAGACACGTCGCGATATCGAACAGGCAGAACGCTCCTATAATCTTGAGCAGGCCTCCCGCTTGAAATACTCTGAACTGCCCGGCCTTGAGACCGCCCTGAAAAATGAGGAGGCGATCCTGAACGAGAAACAGGGTGGTCAAAAACTGCTGAGGGAAGAGGTAACCGAGGACGAAATCGCAGAAATCGTCGCGCATTGGACCGGAATCCCGATAACCAGACTGGTGGAGGGAGAACGGGAGAAGCTTCTGCGGCTGGAGGATATTCTTCATCAGCGGGTAGTTGGCCAGGATGAGGCTGTCCGGCTGGTTGCTGATGCCATTTTGCGGGCCCGCTCCGGCATCAAGGACCCCCGTCGCCCGATCGGTTCGTTCATATTCCTGGGGCCGACCGGGGTTGGCAAGACGGAACTGGCGCGGACTCTTGCCGTAGCATTGTTCGACTCGGAAGAAAACATGGTGCGCATTGACATGTCAGAGTACATGGAGAAATTCTCCGTCTCACGACTTATCGGAGCGCCGCCCGGATATGTCGGCTACGATGAAGGGGGCCAACTGACCGAGGCGGTACGACGCAAACCTTATTGCGTGCTTCTGTTTGACGAAATCGAGAAGGCCCACCCGGATGTATTCAACATCCTGCTGCAGATCCTGGATGATGGCCGGGTAACCGACAGTCACGGTCGCACCGTCAGCTTCAAGAACACGGTTATCATCATGACCTCCAACATCGGCGCTCCCTACCTTCTGGAAGGCATTACGCCGGACGGGGAAATCAGGGAAGAGGCCCGCAAGGCGGTGATGAATGAGCTCAAGACCGGATTTCGTCCGGAGTTTCTGAACCGGGTGGATGACATCGTTCTTTTCAAGCCTTTGCACCTGAACGAAGTGGCGAAGATCACCGGACTGCTGGCTGATCAGTTAAAGCAGCGCCTGAAAGAGCAGCGTATTACACTCTTGATTTCAGATGAGGCGCTGAACCTGATTGCTCAGGCCGGCTATGATCCGGTGTATGGTGCCCGACCGCTTAAACGCTATCTGCAAAGGGAGTTGGAAACACGCGTAGCGCGCGCGATTATCGCCGGCAATGTGCCTGAAGGAAGCGTATTGCAGGTGAAAGTTGAACATGGCACACTTACGCTGGAATCAGAAAAGCAGAATGCTGCATGACGTTGCCTGAAGAAGAGTTGAATCGGGTCAGACTGCTGCTTGAATTGTTCTGCCAGGCCAGGTCTGATGATTCGGTCAGGCTTGAGTACCACGTCAAAGGGAGCCGCGTTACCCTCGTTGAATCCCGTCCGTTGTTCATTGACCCGCGTATTCTTAACAGCGTAAAAGTAGCCCAGTTTGAATTTAACCCGGATCTGAAGATCTGGACGCTCTATTGGTATGATCGAAAAAACAGACGGCAACCGTACCCGACAGGCAGAAACCGGGATACTATTGAAAAACTGGTCGTTGAAGTAGGGGCTGATCCAACGGGCATTTTCTGGGACTAGCCGGTGGGCAATGCGGAGAAGGAACAGTAATGAGGAATGTATTGTTTTTTTTCATTTTCGTGGTCGCAGCACCGTCTGCAACGGCAACAGAAAACTTCAAATATACCGATCAGAATGGATTCGTGTACTGGCTTGACGATAAGCGTAACATACCTCCACCCATCCCGATACAGTACAAATATGAAGATAGTAACGGCATTACCTTTTGGGTTGATGACGAAAGTAAAATCCCTGAACAGTACAAAAAAAAGATCCCGCCGAACAAAGAAAGTTCAGGCCGGCCACAATCTGTTCCAGAGCAGAATCCGGCAGATAAACTTCACTATTCAACCAGAATCAGCATAGTCAATAACGTGATCATAGTCCCGGTGGTTTTCAGAAATAAGGGACGGAAAGTAAAAGCGAAAATGATTCTTGATACCGGAGCATCGGTAACTACGGTGTACTCTGCACTTGCGAACCAGCTTCATCTGAACGGAAACAGGCTGACCAGGGTCAGAAGCATTAACGCAAACGGAATACCATCAGACAGTCTGTTAACCAAAGTGGACCATATTGAGGTAGATGATAAAATACTGGCAAATTCAGAGGTTGTAGTCATTCCATCACAAAGTGGCATTGGTGCGGACGGTCTTTTGGGAAATTCATTCCTGCGCTTTTTCAATTTTAGCATAGACTATGAAAAACAGCTTCTGAGATGGAATTAGCGATGGAAAATCTACAGATGTATTGAACCAGATGGAACGGAGATGCAATGAAGCTGACGGACGAACATATCCGGAAATTAATCCCCGCTATCATCGAAGCGACCGGCCTCAAACCGTTTCAGGTGGAGCATACCATCGCACTGCTGCAGGAAGGGGCCACCGTCCCCTTTATTGCCCGGTACCGTAAAGAACAGACCGGTGAATTGGACGAAGTGCAAATCCGCACGGTTGAAGAACAGTTCACGTACTTCTGCGAATTGGAAGAGCGCAAGATCACCGTGCTCAAAACCATCGAGGAACAGGGAAAACTTACCCCCGAACTACGAGAGCGGATCGAAGCCTCCCGCCAGAAAACTGAGGTGGAAGACCTCTACCTGCCATACAGACCGAAACGGCGCACGAAAGCGACCATAGCCCGTGAGCGGGGTCTGGAACCGTTGGCCGATACAATCGCTGCGCAGAATCTGACGTTCGGAACTGTTGAGGAGGCAGCGTATCCCTTCATCGATCCGGCAAAAGAGGTTCCCGATGCGACTACGGCTCTGGACGGGGCGGGCCATATACTGGCCGAGCGTCTTTCCGATAATGCCGATGCCCGTGCCATGGTACGGCGACTGACCAAAGAACAGGGGGTGATGACCTCACGGGTGGCAACCGGCTATAAGGAGCAGGTCACCAAGTTTGAGATGTACTATGACTATCAGGAACCACTCAAGGCTGTTCCGTCGCACCGGATGCTGGCCATGCGTCGCGGCGAGAAGGAGGAGGTACTCTCTCTGTCGATCAGCGCCCCGGTTGAGCAGATCCTGGCCGGATTGAAAGCACGGTCGATCCTGCGGGAGAGCATCTTCACCCCACTGCTTGAGCGGATAGCAGAAGATGCCTACAAGCGGCTGATCGCACCATCCATTGAAGTGGAACTGCGCCTGGAAAGCAAGGAACGCGCTGATGAGGCGGCCATCCAGATATTTGCCAGGAATCTGCGCGAGCTCCTTCTGGCTCCGCCGGTCGGAGGAAAGAGGGTGCTCGGGATTGATCCCGGTTTCCGTACCGGTTCCAAACTGGCGGCGGTTGATGCGACCGGCCGATTCCTGGAGCATGTGACGCTCTACCCCCATATTGGCGAGGGGCGTATTCCCCGGGCGAAACAGGATCTGCTGCGGATGATCGAAGAGCACGCCATTGAGATGATCGCCGTCGGAAATGGCACTGCCGGCCGCGAGATGGAGATATTTGTCAAGGAAACCCTGGCGGGCGCCGGGCGGCAGCTGCCGGTTGTATCGGTCAGCGAAGCGGGTGCCAGTATTTACTCAGCCTCGGACATTGCACGTGAAGAATTCCCCGATCTGGATTTGACGGTGCGTGGAGCAATCTCTATCGCTCGCAGGTTGCAGGATCCGCTCGGCGAACTGGTCAAGGTCGATCCCAAGAGTATCGGTGTTGGACAGTACCAGCATGATGTGAATCAAGGTATGCTCAAAAAGTCACTTGATGGCGTTGTAGAGTCGTGCGTCAACTATGTGGGAGTCGATCTGAACACGGCGTCATGGGCGCTACTGGCCTATGTATCGGGCGTGGGGCCGTCGCTGGCCAGGACCATTACCCGCTACCGCGACGAAAATGGATCCTACATATCCCGCACGTCACTCCTCAAAGTACCTCGCTTCGGGGCCAGAGCTTTTGAACAGGCAGCCGGATTCCTCCGTATCCGAGACGGAAAACAACCGCTGGACAATACTGCGGTTCATCCTGAGCGCTACCATCTGGTAGAAACAATGGCTTCTGATCTGGGAGTACCTCTGTCACAACTGCTTGCCGATTCTGCATCGGTTGACAGAATCGATCTGAAACGCTATGTGACGGAAAACGCGGGATTGCCAACCCTAACTGATATTATCGCAGAGCTGAAGAAACCGGGGCGTGATCCGCGCAGTCAGTTCCGGACTGTATCGTTCCGGGATGATATCCGGGAGATCAGCGATCTGAAGGAGGGGATGATTCTGCAGGGAGTGGTGACAAATGTGGCTGCATTCGGCGCTTTTGTTGATATTGGCGTCCACCAGGACGGGCTGGTGCATATCAGCCATCTGGCAAACCGCTATGTCAAGGATCCCAACGACGCTGTTAAAGCGGGACAGGTGGTAAAAATCAAAGTCTTGTCGGTGGACGTTCAACGAAAGCGGATGTCACTGTCGATCAAGGAGGCAGAGCCGTAATATTCCTGTGGGATGTCATTATTGTCTGCCATAGGAAAATAAGGCTCCTTATTATTGGCGCGTATCCGACTAATCAGGCCCTTCTCTTCAAGCTTCAGTACCATCTGATGAATAGTAGGCGGCGTCACTCTGAAATACTTCTCCGGATCGGACTCAGCAGGAGACCGCCCGTGAATTTTAGAATAGTTGTGAATGAAGGCTAAATACTGCCCTTGTTTTTCTGTCCATTTTTCTGACATAACGGCACTCAAAGAGACCAACTATTTCTTCTTTGCTTTGGCCGGTGCAGCAGCTTTAGCTACCGGTTTTGCCGCCTCAACCTTTTCCGCTGGTTTGCCCTTGCAGGAGCCCTTACAAGCGTCGAGGTCTTTGAGAGTTTTGCCAGTAGTGAACTTGCCGACCCTTTTAGCTTTTATCTTGAGTGGATTGCCTGTTTGTGGGTTTCTGCCGGTACGGGCAGCTCTCTTAACCGACGAGAACGTGCCGAACCCAATCAGCGTAATTTTCCCACCATTAACAAGTTCCTCTGTTACTGCACATTGAAATACGGCTAATGCCGACTCAGCCTGAGCTTTGGTTAGTTTAGCCTTTTCTGCGATTCTTGCTACCAACTCTGCTTTTGTCATGATAAACCCTCCAAAGATAGAATTTCAGCACGTTATATACTTTGAAATAGCGAAAGTCCACTATTCATAAGCCGCTCGCCACAGGTACCAACTGGCCATGGTGCGATATGGTCGACACTTTTCGCCATGGACGAGCATCTCTTTCGGTTTTGGCATATCCGCAAAACCGTATGCCCGCATAGAAGATTATTAGAGGGGGATTCAAAGTCAGCGGGTTTTCCTTGAGTAAAAGGGAGTCCCGGCTTTTTTAGTATATTCATTAGTGTGTCATTAGCGTTGCTATCCGCTGCAGGTGCAGTATAATCTCAAAAAATACTTGCGCATCACAATCCGGCGATTCGGTTTTTTCCGCTCGCCTGTTATTCATTCTCTGCTTCTGGAGTCAGACAGAAATGGTTAAAAACAACTTCCTGCAGGTAAACGAATCACTTGAACGGCAGATTGCGGAACGAACACAGGAATTACAGGAGAGCGAAAGATATTTACTTGCAACAATTACCTGAGTGTGTGCCGAGCCAGTATGGAAAGTGGTGACGAGGAAGCAGAAATCGCATTATCTGGCATCAGCTCAGTATTACAGGGTGAAAAAGATTATTTCAGCTTGATATACCCCTGTCACTCACCGGATGTACAGCGCTGGTTCCAGCTTGACGTATCGAGATTTGCTGGCACCAGGCTTGGTGTTGTCATCTCTCATACCGACGTTACCAGTCGTATGTTGTTAAAAAAGGCTCTGCAAGAGAGTAAAGAAGTATTACAGCAGGCTTTGCAATCTGCAAACAGTGCCAATCAGACAATGTCCCGACTGCTGCGGAGTGTTGCGCATGAGTTCAGGACACCTCTCAGCCTGCTTACCATTAACAGTGATATACTGCGCATACATGATGGTCTGTGAATTGCTCCAGAAATAATGAACAGCTGAACGAAATAACTCGTATTTCCATATTATTAGGTATCCAAGCATTAGCCTAATACTTCCTAAGTGGGGGTTTGGATGGCAACAATATTGCACAGACAGA
>JBAXVG010000052.1:0-34092 GCA_037129255.1 Desulfuromonadales bacterium
ACAGTGGGTGATTTCTACATCGGTAAGTACGAAGTCACACAGGGGCAGTGGAAAGCGGTCATGGGAAGCAATCCGTCCAGCTTCACCGCCTGTGGTGACAATTGCCCGGTGGAACAGGTCAGCTGGAATGACATTCAGACCTAAAAGTTCAGACTTCATGATCCGGCAGGAAAACAACTTGGCACATATTTTTCGTAGGCCGGATCAAGCGAAGCGTATCCGGCATCGCTGCCATTGCCAGCATTGTCGCCGGATGCGCTCCGCTTCATCCGGCCTACATAATCGCAAAATTAATAATATTGCGATCAGCCGAGAGTGGTAGGTCGCGTTAGCCTTTTCAACGCGACATTGTAATGTTGCGTTATGAGATAAAACCGCTGACACATCCACTCGACATGGGTACTTTGACAAAAAGATAATGTCGCTCTTTGACAGCTCTCAGGCAGCCAGCTTGAAGGGAACAATGTCCCGCTCAAGCCGATCGGCGAGTGACTCTTCCAGAACTTCAAGGTCATATCGGGATTGAAGATTCAGCCAGCTCTGTGAATCGGTGTCGAAAAAACGCGCCAGACGAAGGGCGGTATCAGCGGTTATTGCGCGTTTGCCAACACAGATTTCATCAATACGCCGCTGGGGAACGCCGATGGACTTTGCCAGACGATAACGTGTAATACCCAACGGGATCAAAAAATCCTCAAGCAGAACTTCGCCGGGGTGAATTGGAGATATGTCTTTTGTAGATTTCATGTCTGTTACCTTTCAATGATAGTCAACAATTTCCACATTTGCGGCATTACCTTCATTCCAGCGGAAACATATCCGCCACTGTTTGTTGATACGGATGCTGAGTTGCCCCGTCCGGTCGCCGGATAGCCATTCCAGCTGGTTATTGGGTGGTACTCGCAGGAACGAAAGTGAAGCGGCTGCATGTATCTGCATCAATTTTCTACGGGCAATCCGTTGTATATCGTTCGGCAGGCGCGAAGAGAATATGCCGTTAAAAATCTTTTCAGTCTCTTTGCAAACGAATGAAGAAATCATAGAGATATACTATCGCAAGACATTACTAACGTCAAGCGGTAGTACACAAAGTTACTTTTCTTCGTTTCTTCGGTTTACTATTTTGTTTTTTGTATTATCGTGCTATTTAGTACGGGTTATGGCGCTATATACCTGCAAACTCGGAGTATCGGACGGTAGAATTCTTCACAGGGACTTCGAGGCCAAAGAGACTGATGTTCTGCGGAAGAGCCTTGAAGATCAGGGCTTTTTTGTGTTTGAAATAAAGAAGAAGCCTTTCCAGTTTCTTTTCGACAAGGGAATCAAACGTCGCAAGATTGATAACAGGGCACTTTTGACATTCAATCAGGAGATGCTCGTTTTGATAAAGGCCGGCATGCCGATCATGCAGGTGCTTGACGCGATACTGGAGCGGCATGATTCCGGCAACCTTTCGGAGGTTCTGCAACAGATACGGGAAGATGTGAAGGGGGGGGCGTCGTTGTCCGTGGCCATGGATAAACATGGGCGTGCTTTTCCGTCGCTGTATGTGGCTTCGATTCGCGCCGGTGAGCGCACCGGTGATCTTCCCCGGACCATCAGGCGCTACATTCAGTATTTAAAGCGGGTCGACAGCATCCGGAAAAAAGTTGTAGCGGCCCTTTTTTATCCGGCGATATTGGTCGTGTTCGCCTTTCTGGCCGTTCTTCTGCTGCTCGTATATGTTGTGCCGACCTTCAGCCAGGTGTATACGGATTCCGGTTCGAAACTCCCTTTTTTGACACAACTGCTGATTACCTTTACCACACAGCTCAAACGCTTTTTTCTGCCCGGAATCGTCGTTCTTATCGCTCTGATGGCTGCATTCAGATCGTGGTGTGCTACGGAAACCGGCCGTTACAAGGTTGATCGCCTCAAGTTGACAATGCCGTTTGCCGGCGATGTGTTCACAAAATATTCGGTGGCCGGATTCACCCGGACGCTGGCCACCGTTCTGGGCAGCGGCATCCCGATCATAGAGTCATTACGGATGTCGATCGGTACTCTTAACAACCTGTATATGGAAAAGCGGCTGTTCGAGACGGTCCGGTTTGTCGAGGAGGGGGGGCGGCTCTCCGTCGGTCTTGAACGGATCAACATCATGCCCTCGTTGGCTCTGCGCATGCTTGGCGTCGGTGAAACGACCGGGTCGCTGGAAGATATGCTGATTGATATTTCCGACTATCTCGAAGATGAACTTGAAGAGCGCATGCGCCTTCTGACGACGGCGATTGAACCGGCCATCATGCTTATCATGGGCGTCGTCATCGGCGTAATCATAATTGCGATGTATCTGCCGATATTCAAAATAGCCGGTACGGTAGGGTAGAGTGGGATGAGCATGCAGAGTTTCAGGCGAAAAAACATCGGAACCATACTGATTGAGCGCGGAAGTCTGGCGCCCGACCACCTGCCGTTTATCCTTGAAAAGCAGACCACAACCAGGCAGCGCTTCGGAGAAATTGCCGTTCACGAAAAATTCGTGACCGAAGAAGATCTGGCCCTTGCTCTTTCGGATCAGTTCAACCTGGAGTACATCGACCTTCGAAACTTCAGAATGGATGAAGCTCTGCTCAACTCGCTTCCACCCGATGCAATTTATCGCTTCCGCTTCGTTCCGCTGGAGATGTCTCCGCATGCCGTCGTTATTGCAGTGGCCGATCCGACAGATGTGGTCAAGCTTGATGAACTCGAACTTCTACTGGATCGGCAGGTCCGGATCCGTGTCGCGTCGGAATCGGCGATTGCCGGTGTAATAAAGGCTGGTGAAGGAACACGGCGTGTTCTTCGGGATGTCTCGGAGGATTTCATGCTCCAGCTGGTCAAGGAGACCGACCGGGGCGAAGAGGTTTTGTCGATTGAGTCAATCGCTGATGATACCAGTCCGATCATAAAGCTGATCAACACGACCATTCTGGATGCACTGGATCGCAGGGCCAGCGATATTCATATCGAGACCAGCCTGGATGGCGTTGATATCAAGTATCGTATCGACGGGGTGCTGTACAAGGCCAATGAAACGATCGACCTTAATTTTCAGGCTCCGATAATATCCCGCCTCAAAGTTATGAGCGAACTTGATATTTCGGAGCGCCGCGTACCCCAGGATGGCCGTTTCAAAATCCGCTTCGGCGAAAAATCGATCGACTTTCGCGTCTCGATCATGCCGAGTTCCCTGGGAGAAGATGCCGTCATCCGTATACTCGACAAAGAGAGTATCGCCAGTGATCTTAAAGGGTTGACGCTGGAAAACCTTGGTGTCAGCGAAAGGGAGATCAGGCGTTTTCGAAAGAAGATCCGGGAGCCTTATGGCATGGTGCTGGTAACCGGCCCCACCGGTTCCGGCAAAACGACGACCCTGTATGCCGCTCTGACGGAGATTCATACCGGTGAAGACAAGATCATCACTATCGAGGATCCCGTTGAGTATATGTTGCGGGGGGTGCTGCAGATACCGGTGAATGAGAAGAAGGGGCTGACTTTCGCCAAGGGGTTGCGCTCCATCCTGCGGCACGATCCGGACAAGATCATGGTCGGGGAAATACGTGATCCGGAAACCGCGCAGATTGCGGTACAGTCAGCCTTGACCGGCCACCTGGTGTTCACGACCGTACATGCCAACAACGTGTTTGATGTTATCGGCCGATTTACCCACATGGGTATAGATCCGTACAATTTTGTCTCCTGCCTTAACTGTGTCATGGCCCAGAGGCTTATACGCAGGGTGTGCACCAAGTGCCGCCGTCCGGTGCAGTACACTGACGACGTTCTTTCTGAAGGGGGTGTGGATCCGGATCAGGTTCGAGGAAGGACGCTTTATGAAGCGCACGGATGTGAAGATTGCAATGGAACCGGGTATCGCGGACGGGTTGCCATTATTGAACTTCTTGAATTGAACGATGAAATCCGGGATCTGATCATTGCCAAAGTACCGGCGACCCGCTTGAAACAGGCGGCCCGGGATGCCGGCGTCATGTTTCTGCGGGAATCGGCGGTAGAAAAGCTGGCAGAAGGTATTACAACACTCAGGGAGGTAAACCGCGTCACGTTTGTTGAGTGACCGGAGTGGACCATCAATGCTGTTTTCCAAACTTTCAACAGGTATCGAGATCAGTCCCGGCCGGGTTACCTGTGCGCTGGCAGGTGGTGCTGCCGCCGCGCCGCGCATTATGAAAGTCGCCTGCTCCTCATTGCCGGCTGACGCAGTCCGGGTCTCAATCCGCGAGCAGAATGTCCTTGATCCCGAGGGTTTCGTGAACAGCGTTCGTTCAGCCCATAATCTGTTGCTCTGCCGAAGCGGCAAAGTTTCTGTTACGCTGCCGGACTCAGTCGGCAGGATCATGCTGCTGGATCTGGAAGGGCGTTTTAAGAATCGTGCCGAGGCGCTTGATATTATTCGATGGAAATTGAAAAAAAGCATCCCGTTTGATCTTGCGGATACCCATCTTGATTACCAGCAACTGACAATACGTGAGAATGGCGATATGGCGCTTCTGGTTGCGCTTGTGTCACGAACGGTTATTTCCCAGTATGAGGAACTGTTGACCACGGCGGGTCTGACGCCGGCCAGAATCGATTTTAATTCGTTTAATCTGTATCGCGCTTTTGAACGTCGTCTGTCGCCAAGTGATGATTATATCCTTATTTCATTTTACGATGGCACACTGGGAATCACAGCGTGCTCTCAGGGAATTCTTGAGTTCATACGCACCAAGCATCTCCCGGACACCATGGCTTCCGACAACCGGGTTTTCATGGAAATCAGCAGCTCTCTGCTGATCAACAGGGAGCGTTTTCCGGATCGTTCGTCCCAGACACTGTTTTGTGTGGCGTCTCCTGATATCGCGCCTACCTTTCAGCAGATGGTGGCGGAGGCTGCCGGGATGCCGTGCACTCTGCTTGAAATTAAAACAGTTGTAACTCCGGGAGATAACGCGCCGGGAGACCAGGAAACGCTGTATCCCTATACTGCCGCTATCGGTGCGGCATTGAGGAGTCTTTGATGCGTTTCAGTATTAATCTGGCAACCCGGTCATATATCGATCAGCGCTTACTGAACCGGATCATCGCTCTTGCCATGGTCGTGCTGGTTCTTCTGCTCGGGTGGAATGTCGCGCGAATATCGTGGAATCTGGGCGAGCAGGGCAGGCTTGATTCCGAGGTAAGAGCTTTTGAAACAAACTTGAATGCCCGCCCGGGCGGCATCTCCGAACATGATTTTACCAGGCAGCAGGCCCGGGTGCGTTTTTTTAACGAGATCATCGATAGAAAAGGGACAGACTGGATGCGTGTGCTCGATCTGGTTGAAACTGTCACACCGGAAGGGATTGCGCTGGCCGCTTTTACCCCCGGGAAAAAAAATGGTGAATTGAAGCTGGATGGTCGAGCCAGATCTTTTGACGTAGTGCGCCGGTATGTTGAAAATCTGGAGGGGTCAAAATTATTTTCCGATGTTCTGCTGTTGTCGCACCAGGAAATGATAGTTGGTGAACATGGTCGCGGAGTGCGGTTTTTGATCACGTGCAAGGTACAATTCTGATGAATCCGCTCCTTCTTGAAATCATTCGCCGGAAAAAAATCGTCCTCGTGCTTGCCCTGTCGTTATTGGTGGTGAACGGCGTGCTCATGGCGGTGATTGCCGTATATCAGGAGCCGACGCTCGCCGCCGCCCGCTCAAAGTGGAGCGAATTACGTAATCAGGTTGCTCGCGCCAGCCATGCCAACGCATCCGAATTGTATCGTCAGGGGAAGGAAGATCTGGAAAAACTTACCGCCAGAATTCCTCCAAAAAGGGAATTTGCTCGTGTGTTGAGTGATCTGCTTGAGACAGCATCAAACTGTGGCGTTGTGACTGGGGCTATCAGCTACAAGCCATCGCCGATCAAGGACGAAGCCCTGCTGACCTATCAGTTGTCCGTTTCAGTAAGCGGGGATTATGCCGCCATAAAAAGTTATCTTTACGATCTTCAACATAACCCGGAGCTCATTGTCATAGATGGCATATCGCTGGCCAATAATGATCTGTTTGTTGAACATGTTGTCATGGATCTGAGTATTACCGTGTATCTGCGGGAGGGTGCATGAACCGTCAGCGCCTGATCCTCGCCATTCTGCTGCTGATCTTTGTGATAGCTGTCACCTGGAGTTACACTGCGATTCCACGGCCAAAAACGGTTGACAAGCTCACCTATGCCCCGGGCCAGCGGGCGAAACCGGCTGCCTTGACCGGTCGAAAATCATCACGGGGACCGTATGACGGCCGTGTTCTTGCCATGGACCTGCTGGAGCAGGAACAACCTGATTTTACGGGATATATCCGCAATATTTTCAAACCGATATTCCTGGATGAGCAAATGCTTCTCAGGCAAAAGGCGGCCGCCATCAAACCGCCGCAATTGCCACCGGTACAAAAACCGGCGCCAGTAGCGCCGGTGGCGGCTCTGCCTGAGTCTGCTCCTCCTCTGGCGCGTTTCACCTTTCTGGGTTTTCTCAAGAAAGATGCCCAGCGTACGATATTTTTGGCCAAGGATAAGGATATCATTCTGGTAAAAAAAGGTGACAAGGTGGCCGGACGATACGAGGCAACTTCAATAAACGAACAGGCTCTGACACTGCACGTAACTGATACCGGCGAAGAAATTGTCATTCCGCTGATAGAAAACCGGCCACTCTCCGCCGGCAAGTAATCCGCTCCAAAAACACATTATGAGGAGACGCTGCTCATGCGCTACCTGAAACATATCATCATATTCAGCCTGCTGGCAGCCCTGGCACTGATATCCGGCTGCTCGGGCGCAAGTCGTTCCTTCAGCAGAGGCGAGCAACTTGAGTCCGAAGGTAAATTTGAAGAGGCCATGTACAGTTATGCCGATGCCTTTATGAAAGATCCTGAAACCGGTGTGTACCGGGTACACTTTTTCAGTGCCAGGGAAAAGGCGGCCAGCCGGCGCTTCAAGGCGGGTAGCGACCAGTTTGCCAAAGGCGACTACGCCGGAGCGCTGGAGCATTTTCAGGCCGGTCTCGGCATCGACCCGTCTCAGGCCCGTTTCAAGCAGCAGGCGGATATATCCGCACGTCTGAAGGAGGCGCAGCATGCCTATCGGGAAGGACTTGAATTCGAAAAGGGCAACAAGTACAAGGACGCCGACCTCGCGTATGCGCGTGCCGTGGAATTACACTCTGATAACAAGGAATATCAAGCAGCTCTGACCCGCATTGCCGCGCTGCGCAAAAGCAAGCTGGAGGGGTACGAGCTGAACCTCAAATCGACCAAGCCGATTACCCTTAAATTCAAAGATGCCAAACTCAAGGATGTTTTCAATATCGTTACTCAATTGTCGGGGATTAATTTCGCCTTTGATGAAGGAATCAAGGACACCCCGATTACGATTTATGTTGAAAATGCTACATTTCATCAGGTCGTTGACCTGTTGGTTACCATGAACAAGCTTGGTAAAAAGATCCTGAATGAAACTACGGTAATCATCTATCCCAGCAGTCCTGATAAGAAAAAGCAGTACGAAGACATGCAGTTACGAACCTTTCACCTCAACTACATGGATGCCAAAAAGGCGGTTAACCTGATCAGAACGATGATCCAGGTCCGCAAGATATACGTCAACGAGGAATCCAATTCGGTGGTGGTGCGGGATACAAATGATGTCGTCGAGGTGGTGGAAAAGCTCCTGGATGCCAATGATGTCGCTGATCCCGAGGTCGTTCTGGATGTTGAAGTCATTGAGGTGAGTGATACGCAATCCCAAAACCTGGGACTGCTGTTGAGCGATTACAGCGTAAAGTTCGGAGCGTTTTCGCCGAATAACAACCTGCTGTCGTCGAACAGCTTGTCATCAACAACCTCTGCCGTTGCGGCAGGCTCAACATCGACAACAAATCCGGTGACTATTGATAATCTGATCCAGGCCTTCACCCTGAAAGGGTATTCCGGTTTTGTAACGGTACCCAATGCGACGTACAATTTAGGCAAGACCCTTGCCAAAGGTGAGGTGCTCTCCAATCCCAAAATCAGGGTTAAAAACAAGGAAAAATCAAAGTTTAATGTCGGTCAGAGAGTTCCGATCACCACTACGACCTTGAACGGTACGGTCTCCCAGGTCAATGTGCAGTACGTGGACGTGGGGGTCAAGGTTAACGCCGAGCCCAATATCCAGCTGAACAACGATATTGTCATCAAGCTCAGCCTGGAGGTCAGTTCAATATTAACCAAGGAAAAAGTCGGTGGTACAGACAGCCTGACCACCGTTGTGACCATCGGCACAAGAAATCTGGAAACGGTGCTCAGCTTGAGAGATGGTGAGACCAGCATCATCGGCGGTCTCATTTCTAACACCAGAAGCGACAGCAAACAGAAAGTCGTCGTACTTGGCGATCTGCCGTTATTGGGCCCGCTACTCTCCAACAACGTGGCCAGCAAGGACAAGACCGAGTTGATACTGGCAATTACCCCCCGACTGGTGCGCGGTGTTACGGTGCCTCAGAATAGCCTCATGTCGTTTTCATCCGGCAAAGAGGATGACCCCTCGCTGCTCAGACCCCTGGCCTCATTTGATCAGGAACCGGTATATGACAGCGTGTCGCAACCCAAGGGGAGTGAAAAGAAACCGATTATACCGGTTACACCGGTTATGCCGATAGCACCGACAGCTTCGACGACGCCCGGCACACCAGCGGCTACAGTGCCAAAGGCGGCAACGCCCGGGCTGGCAGCTCCACCGGCTGCGGTACCTGCTGTTATTCCGCCTGTGCCACCTGCATTGCCGGCCAAGACTCTGCCGAATTCGGCGGTATCTGCCGAACCGGTCACACCTGCCGCACCCGCAGCCCAGGCTCCCAAAACCGCGCAGCGCAGCCTGTTACAGATTGCGGCTCCCTCCTCCGTTACTGCAGGTCAGCAGTTCAGCGTCGACATCAAGGTAAACGGTGTGGCCGATCTGTTGAATGCGTCTTTTATCCTCGCCTACGATCCGGCTTTAGTCGAATTTTTGTCGATGACGGAAGGTACATTTATGAAGAAGGATGGCACGTCAACCACGTTCAACAGCAAGGCTGAGACTTCCGGCGGCGCCGTAGCAGTGAGTCTGGCGCGCAAAGCGGGGAGTAGCGGTGTGTCCGGGGATGGTTCTCTTGCCACGGTTCTGTTCAAGCCTAAAAAACAGGGTTCCGCCGGTTTTGCATTCAGAAATGTCGGGTTCAGCGGGGTAAAAGGGGCCGCATTGACCATACTTCCGTTCAGCACGGCGGTTGATATACGGTGATGAGAAGCATGTCCATTCCCGTTCGCCTCACCTCCCGGCGGGGCGTTTCACTGGTTGAATTGATTGTGACGCTGACCATACTTGCTATTCTGGCATCGGTAGTAGTGCCGTTCTCCCAGATGGCAGCCAGACGTGTCCGCGAAATGGAACTGAGGCGCAATCTGCGGGCAATCCGCACCGCCATAGATGACTACAAAAAAAGATATGACAAAGCCATGGATGAGAAAAAGCTTCCGGTTGTAAAAAACAATACCGGCTATCCGGCAACACTTCAGGTGTTGGTAGACGGATATGATTTTGGCGAAGTCACTCCACCGAAACGAAAGTTTTTGCGGAAGATACCGATGGATCCGATGAACGTCACACGCTCCGGAGAAGAGCCCAAATGGGGTCTTCGATCATATGCCGACAAGCCGGACTCAACCATCTGGGGTGGAGAAGATGTGTATGATGTCTATTCATTGAGTGAAGGAACCGCTATTGATGGTACGAAATATAATGAATGGTAAACTGATTATTGCCGATCGTTCCGGTTTTACTCTGATCGAGCTCATGATTGTAGTTTCAATAATAGGTATTCTTGCCGCGATTGCAGTGCCAAACTTTCAGTGGGGAGTTATCAAGGCCCGGGAATCTGTTCTCCGCGAGGACCTCTACAACTTCCGCACGACTATCGACCAGTTTTATGCCGATCAGGGCAAATATCCGGATACCGTAATGGAACTGAAAGAAAAGAAGTACATGCGGGAGATACCCAAGGATCCATTCACAAAGACAGCGGATTCCTGGGTGATTGTCGCTCCGCCGCCTGAAACCCCATCGGCGGCGCCGTCCGGTTCGGTTTCCCTGTCTTCAGGCGCAACCGGCTCAGGAAGCACCACCCCCCTTGGCAATGTTTATGACGTGCATAGCGGCTCAAACCTGATCGGTACGGACGGGACACCTTATAATGAGTGGTAATGTATGATTCAGCTGCACAATGTATCGCTGGCCTACCAGCAGGATGCCTCGGCGTTGAACAATATCAACCTGAAAGTCGGAAAAGGGGAATTTGTATTTCTGACCGGTCCGTCGGGCGCCGGCAAAACCACACTGCTGCGACTGCTCTATGGTGCTTTGACACCGACTCGCGGACAGGTTCTGATAGATGGTCAGAATATTTCGCGCATGACGACTTTCCAGATTCCGCATCTGCGCCGTTCGATCGGAGTTGTCTTTCAGGATTTCAAACTGCTGCAAAGCCGTACCGTATTTGAAAATGTTGCCATTACGCTTGAAGTGTTGGGATGGGGCAGAGCGGACATCGGCAAAAAGACCATGCACATGCTCAAACAGATGGGAATTGAATCCAAGTACAATCTGATTACGCAACGCCTTTCCGGAGGCGAGCAACAGCGTGTCGCGCTGGCGCGGGCTCTGGTGAACGATCCCAAAATCCTGCTGGCGGACGAACCGACCGGCAACCTTGATGATGCCAATAAAAACCAGATTCTCGCTATTTTCAAAGAGGCAAACGTACGCGGCACGACTGTTGTGGTTGCAACTCACGACCGCCGCTTGATTGAACATGGCCATAAACGCCTCATCACTCTGAATAAAGGTGAAATTGTTGAACAGATGGAAAAAGAAGAAAACATCGACGAGTACGCCTTCTAAGCGGCCTACACTGACAGGAGACGGTTATGGTGGCCGGGCCGTGTACTTTCTCCTCCGCGCCTTGGCCAACATTCGTCAAAACATCTTTGTCAATGTTGTTACGATCGGAACAATAACTCTTGCGCTTCTGATCGTTTCCCTGTTTCTGCTGGTGTTTGTCAATCTGGAAAATGCAGCGGAGAATTGGAGTGAGCGTGTTCAGGTAACCGTCTACTTTGATAGGGAGCTCACCATACAGGAACAGACAATGCTCCGCGGCAAAATCAAGGCGTTACCGGAAACATCGAGCGTCAGTTACGTCTCTCGTGATGAAGCGCTGAAGCGCTTCAAAAACCGTTTGCGCGGACAGGAGACTCTTCTTGAAGGGGTGCGTCCGGAGGTGCTTCCAACTTCTTTCGAGATTTCGCTTAAACGTGCGCACCGCGACACACAGGGGGTTGAAAATTTTGTTGCTTCCCTGAAGCGCGTTCCCGGCATTACAGAGGTCCAGTATGGTGAAGAATGGGTAAGACGCTTTAATTCTTTCCTCAACTTCATGCGTCTACTAGGAGCGCTTCTGGTTGGATTCCTGATACTTGCAGTGGTGTTTATCGTGTCAAACACCATCAAGCTGACCATTTATGCCCGTCGTGACGAGATCGAAGTCATGTCACTGGTGGGCGCCACCAGCTTCTTTATCAAAGCCCCTTTCCTGCTGGAAGGGCTGATGCAGGGGCTGGCAGGCGCAATTATTTCGATATGTCTGCTGCTCGGGCTGTATGTTGGTTTTCTGCATAATGCCGGCAGTTTTCTCACGTTTAACCTTGTTTCTTCTGGCCTGGGTTTTCTTCCGCCTGAGTACATCGGAGGTATCATTTTGTCTGGTGCCATTCTCGGGTTCACCGGAAGCCTTACCTCACTGAAGCGCTTTGTCAATCCTTAGATCATGAGCCGGCTGGCGATACTCCTTGGAATACTGATGATGTTTGTTTTTTCTGCTCAGGCCGAGAATCCGAAGGATGAGCTGAGTGGAGTAAAACGGGAAATCAAGGCTAAAAAACAGCTTATTACAAAAACACGCAAGGTCGAAGCGGTTATCTCGACCGAACTTCTGGAGATTATCCACAACCTGGAACAGAAAGAGTCTGATCTGGCGCGATTGGATCACGAACTGCGCGGTGTTGAATTCAGTCTTGAACGTACCGGCCGGGAAATTTCCAGAGTAGCCGATGAGGCCAACCGGAAGCGACAGGAGATAAACCGCCGGTTGTCGTCATTGTATAAAGCCGGAGAACTGGGGGCATTGCGGATGTTCTTCTCGGCGGAATCGTTTCCGCACATGGCGGAAAATATTCGCTATATGCGTTCGATCCTTGATAATGACAAACGAATCTTCCTGGAGTACAATCGCACGGTAGAGGAATTGCGAAAACTTAAAACCGACCTGGAACGGGATGTAGCGAAAAAAGAGCGCATCAAAGATGGCATCGCTCTGAAGAAAAAAGAAATTGAGGAGGAGAAAGGTAAAAAATCCAGCTATCTGGTGAAGGTACGTCAGGATCGCAAAAGCTATGAAGTTTCGCTGAAGGAACTGCAGGCAAATGCTTCCCGACTGCAGACGATGATTGAGCGGCTTGAAGCATTAAGCCGGAGAAGACTTTCATCCCGCCATGAAAAACCGGGCAGTAAGCCAAAGCCGCTGGCTGAGTTGCCGCCGGTACCGGACCGTGGTTTTTCCTCTCAGAAGGGTCGGATGTCTCTTCCGGTACGAGGCGAGATCCTTGAATCTTTCGGTAAACACAAACACCCTGAGTTCGACTCGTATACCTTCAGCAAGGGGCTTTCGATTTCAGCAAACGCCGGCACGGATATCAAGGTGGTTTACGAAGGAACAGTGATATTTGCCGACTATTTTAAAGGGTTCGGCAATATGGTTATCGTGGATCATGGTGGCGGCTATTTTACTCTTTATGCCCATGCCTCGCGCATAACCAAGAAAGTCGGCGCCGAAGTGGCACGACATGAAACCGTAGCAACCGTAGGTGACGTGGATTCGAGCAAAGGAAGCATACTGTATTTTGAGATCCGTTATCAGGGCAAACCGGTAGATCCGGCCGCCTGGGTCCGCTGACAATATAATCACAGGAAACACCCATATACCCGGAGGAAAAATAATGAGTACACCCGTTAGCAAAAAAACAAAAATGATTGCTGGTTGTCTGATTGTCTCTGCAATTCTGGTCATGTTCATCGGAATCAGTTCCCAGCAGTATTGTTCCGCTGAAGGTAAGGTAAACGATTACGAGTCGATTGAGCTTTTTACCGACGTCATGGCGATAGTAAAGAAAAGCTATGTAGAGGATGTCGATACTAAAAAGCTTATCTATGGTGCCATTAACGGGATGTTGTCATCTCTTGATCCGCATAGCTCTTTTATGCCTCCGGACACCTACAAAGAGATGAAGATCGATACCAGAGGAGCGTTCGGTGGTCTGGGAATCGAAATTTCAATCAAGGACGGAGTGCTTACGGTGATTTCACCTATTGAAGATACTCCTGCGTTTAAGGCCGGACTCAAGCCGGGCGATCAGATTCTGAAGATTGACGACAAGTTTACCAAGGATGTGAATATCAACGATGCGGTTAAAAGGATGCGTGGTTTGAAGGGTACCAAGGTCACTCTGACAATAATGCGGGAAGGCTTTGACAAACCGAAAGAGTTTCCGCTGATGCGTGATATCATACAGGTAAAGAGTGTGCGATCCCGGCTGATGGATGGCGGTTACGGTTATGTCCGCATTGCCCAGTTTCAGGAAAAAACGGATGAGGATCTTTCAAAGGCTCTGAAATCAATGCATGAACAGAACAAGGGGGTGTTGAAAGGGTTGGTGCTTGACATGCGCAATGATCCGGGCGGCCTTCTTGATCAGGCTGTCAGGGTTTCCGATCATTTCGTTCCTGAAGGCAAGATGATCGTGTATACCGAGGGACGCGAAAAGGATGCGAAGATGCAATTCACGGCTAAAAAGAGTGTCAAGGAACCTGATTATCCGATCGTGATATTGATTAACGGCGGCAGCGCCAGCGCTTCCGAGATCGTGGCCGGCGCCCTGCAGGATCATAAGCGGGCCATCATAATGGGTACGCAGAGTTTCGGCAAGGGTTCAGTCCAGACGATCATCCCTCTTTCTGATGACTCCGGATTGCGCTTGACAACAGCGCGTTACTATACGCCAAAAGGTCGCTCAATTCAGGCCAAGGGCATCACACCTGACATTGTCGTCGAGCGGGTTGAAATCCCGAAGGAGTCTGCCGACAGAAAGGATTCCATGCATGTGCGTGAGAAGGATCTGGAAAACCATTTTGAAAGTGAAAGCAAATCTGAATCTGCCGGTGAGAAAATTGATGAAAAGAAGGAAGACAAATCCGATAAATTGTCAAAAAAACCGGAAGACAACCTGAAAAATGACTATCAGGTCTTACGGGCGCTGGATCTGCTGAAAGGGTGGGAGCTGATAAAAAGCATGAGTGCGGTACATTAGCGGGAATGTAGTGATGACGCAGTTCCGGATACATCGGTTGAGTCTCTCTGATCGTGCCTGAGCGAAGGAGAAACAGAGTCAAAGAGCCCCGCAACGGGGCTCTTGTTGTTGCATTGGTGGTCGTGTTCATCACTCTAGCCGTGGTGGCGGCATATTTTCTGCTTGCACCTTCCCGCACGACGGATGTTCCTGAAGTCAGAAAACCTGAAACTCCGGTCGCATCCTCTACGGTTCAACCCCTTCCCCGCACACCGTCCGCAGTTGTTCCTCCTGTTGCGGAACAAAATGATATGCGCGATCAACACGCATATTCCAAAGCCGTCGATACCCCCCGGGATAAAAAGTCTTCCTCGAAACGTAAGTCCGGCAAGGGACGATTGGCCATCATCATTGATGACATGGGCAACAGTATGCCGGAGGCTCGCTCACTGGCGGCAATCGGCGTCACCCTGAATTTTTCCGTCATACCTGGTTTGCGCGATTATCGGGAGGTGGCCCTTTTTGCCGAATCGAAGGGGATCGAGACGATGATCCACATACCCATGCAGTCCAAGGGATGGCCCGAGCGACGTATGGAGAACAACGGGCTACTGGTATCAATGGGCGATGCTGAATTGAGGGAAAGGGTGGCCGGGTTTCTGCGCGATATTCCGGGGGCGGTGGGCGCCAACAACCATATGGGCTCCGAATTTACCGAACACGAGGACAAGATGCGAAGTGTTCTGGAAACGCTGAAAAGCAATGATCTGTTCTTTGTGGATAGTGTCACTTCAATGCAGACCACCGGATTGCGTCTTGCAGCGAAGTTGAGGATGCGATCAGGCCGCAGGCATGTGTTTCTGGATAATGAACAGGAGCGCGGTTATATTCTGAGGCAGCTCGACCAGGCGGTCAGACTGGCAAAAAAGACCGGCTCTGCGATTGCTATCTGCCATCCGCATCCGGCAACCATCGCGACCCTCGCAGCGGCATTACCGGGTCTGGCAGAGCAGGGGATTACACTGGTGCCGGTGTCACAGATTGTCAGATAGCCTTCAGCGTGTCGGCAATATGTCGCAACAGTTTCTGAACCGATTTGTAATTGTCTTCATGAAGAATCGCCTCCGGTCTGGCCGGATTCACCGGCAGGAGCGTCAACCAGACCCCCTCACGCAGTTTCCCTTCGAACCCGGCCAGGGCCTCGTTAAGCATAAGGTATAACGTGTCAAGTACCCCGGTAAATTCTCCGGAATCAAACCCTGGCAGTTCAATATCCTTCTGCATGAGTTGTTCACCTCCCACACTGAATTGCCGGTAATCGAGCAACCGTTGCGCACCATCTGTCCGCGGAGCAAACAGCGATGCTACCTTGATGGCTTTGCCGGAAACCACCTTGTGAGCCGTGCCGTATGCCTGTGAGGCTCTGGTCATGCCGTAGAGCGTCGAGCAGAGCATTTCGGTTACGCATTCTCCATGCAGAAATCCACGCGAAGCGCGGTCGGATGTTTCATAATAGAAGCTCCGCCCGGCAGACGATTTGACAAAAAGTGATCCGCATATAAGACAGCGATCAGCCAGACCCTCCATACGTGCCAGATACAGCTCTTTCCTGCCGGCCTCTTTTTCCCGGAGCCAGGTATGATACAGGCGGGCTCTGGATTCGTCGGTAGCGTCATGACTGCGCAGAATATCACGAGCTATCTCCATGAACTGTCCATGCACTTCCGTGCCACGGGCATGGGTCAGAATCGGATAGATCTTGCCGTTAGGATTGGTGTTGAGGCTATCAACTTTTGGACTTTTTGAGATGAAGGTATCCAGGCATCTGTAACCGCGATTGGCCGCAAATGCCCTGAGCAGCGTTTTCTGATCTCCGAAGACCCCTTCAAACTTTATACGGGAGTCAATCAGACAGGGGATCAAAGCCAGCGATTTCTTGTCAATCCCTCTTTGATCAAACAGTGCAAAGATATTTTTGCAGTTTTCCAGACTCGGCATGTCTTTTACCGGTATCAGGACACGGTCGGCGGCATACAGTGCGTTCTGAGTCAGGATGTTAAGGTCGGGCCGGGTGTCGATGATCACTATGCCGGACAGTCCCGACTCCGCCAGCATCCTGGTCAGGGTCATCGGTCCCTTGAAGCGTTCGTGAATATCACTCAATTCGGTCGATGAAGGGATATAATCAACACCATACTGGCCGGTATGTACAACTGTGCGGGCAGATGCTCCCATCAGCAGGGCATGAACGTCCGCCCCGTCATCCCTCAGTTTTGCCAGCTCGAACATCTTGTCAATCGTAAAATGGTTGTCAAAGGATAGTATGGTGACCGGAAGTTCATCCCGCAATGCTTTCAGATAGATCGCCAGATTGGAGGCCAGGGTCGTTTTTCCGACTCCCCCCTTCTCGGAGGAAATGGTTATGGTGTAGGGGTATGCATGCATGCAGGGTCCGCCGTGAATGTAGTCAAATGAATCTCAAATAGTTAAGCATAATAACAGGGAGTCGATACTATTCAATTTATCGTGAGTGGTCAACCATTTTTGCCTGCTTGACAGAGCTGACGCATGAAACGGTATAGTCCTGTAGTCCGGCATGTTAGACCACCATCAATGTATAAGTAAGTACCAAACTTCAGGAAGCGAGTACCGTATGGGTCGCCCTATTACAGTAGATGCCATGTTGCAATTTATAAGCAAATCAAGGTCAAAGGCGGGCAAGCCAACGGCATCGCCCCTACAAAATCAGGCCAAATCAAACCCGATCCTTGGCATTTCGATACACCAGATTGTTTTCCCGTTTGCCCACGGCAATAACAGTAACCAGCACAAGATTATCGCAAACCTGATAGACCAGACGATATCCCGCATCGCGGAGTTTGATTTTGTAGCAGTTGGGTAATCCGGTCAGTCGGACAGATTCTACGCGTGGTGCGGCAAGACGCTCAGCCAGCCGTTTTTTGAACAGCTCCCTGATGCTGTTATCCAGCTTGCGCCATTCCTTGAGGGCTGATTCCTTGAATTCAAGTTCATAGTTCATCAAGCGATACCTTGACGCTGCGTTCCTGCTGACGATCCTTTACAAGCTGGATGAGATACTGGTCATCAAGCTGCTCCATGATTGCTTCAAACGCAGCGGCAGGGACAAGATAGGCGGTGGGACGGTTATGGTTGAGGATGGCGACCGGCGCGCCGTGGGATCGTTTGATAACGTCGGAAGGATTTTTTTTGAGGTCGCTGATACTCACGGTAGCTGTAGCAAGCATAGTTTGCATGGCGTGCTCCTTGATTAATTTGGAGCCTATTTTAGGTCATTATTTTGGTTATTGCAACAAATCAAATAGAATCCCGGTAGGGGCGATCCCGGCGGGTCGCCCCAGTGCAGCAGACACCACGTTTATTCTGTCAGTGCTGCCTGCTTGACTCACCACCCCGGTTTCCTGTAGCATGCCTGCTATAATCCGCAAGGAGGCAATACCATGGGACTTTGGGACAAAATTACTGGAGAACTGATTGACATCATACAGTGGCTGGACGACACCAACGACACGCTTGTCCACCGTTTCGAGCGCGCCGGCAATGAGATCAAATATAATGCCAGGCTGATAGTGCGCGAGGGGCAACTGGCTGCTTTCATCAACGAAGGGCAACTGGCGGATGTCTTCAAACCGGGAACCTATACGCTTGACACCAGAAACCTGCCGGTTCTGACTACACTGAAAGGGTGGAAATACGGTTTTGAAAGCCCCTTCAAGGCTGAAGTGTATTTCTGCAGCACACGCCAGTTTACCAACCTGAAGTGGGGCACGCCCGGCCCTATCACCATGCGGGACCCCGAATTCGGTGCGGTAAGGGTAACCGCTTTCGGGATCTACTCGATCAAAATCAAGGATCCGGCAACGTTTATCCGGGAAATTGCCGGCACCGATGGCAATTTTACCACCGACCAGATCTCCGATAACCTGCGTGGCAAGATCGGTACCCGTATCAAGGAGGTTATCCCTGATGCCGGTATCCCGATCATCGATCTTGAAAGCAAGGTAGTTCAGCTGGGTGAGACGCTCAGGAGCAGGATCGCCCCTGCCTTTGAGGGGTTCGGTCTCGACCTGACTGAAGTGCAGGTACAGGACATCGGGTTGCCGGAAGAGGTAGAGCGGGCCATCGACAAGGCCGGCGCCATGCGGGCCATCGGCGATCTGCAGAGATATACCCGGTATGAAACGGCTCATTCCATCAATGATGCGGCCAAAAATCCGGGGGGACTGGCCGCTGCCGGCGTCGGAATAGGCATGGGTTTTGGATTGGGAGGTCAGGTGGCAAGCGCCATGGGCGACGGGCCGTCTCAACCAACCGTTCAGCACGGCTCAGGCGGCGCTTCGTCACCGCCGCCGCTGCCGTCACAGATTCAGCTCTTTGTTGCAGTCAACGGTCAGCAGGCCGGTCCCTTTGATATGGCCGTATTAAAGCATATGGCTCAGTCGGGGCAGCTTCATCGCGAATCTCTGGTCTGGAAGCAGGGTATGACAAACTGGACAGCCGCCGGACAGGTGGCCGAGCTCTCATCCTTACTCGATGCAGTACCGCCGCCGATGTCACCGCGATAATGCGCCGGGCTTTGCGTCCGCCAACTAATTTTCCGGGAGGCAACCATGTTATCCAGTCGAAATATCCTGCTCCAGCTCCTTGTCTTTCTTGTATCGGCAACGTCTCTTTTGGCCGCCGAACCTTCCAAAGATCCTGTCCTCCGGGTTGAAACCGGAACACACACGCAAAATATTCGCGCGGTTGCTACCGACCGGAACGGTTCCGTGATGGCGACGGCCGGATATGACCGGTCAGTTCGCGTCTGGAATATGAGTGACGGCAAGTTACTGAAAATACTGCGTCCTCCACTCGGTAGAGGGAATGAATCGTTACTGTACTCAGTGGCAATGACGGCTAACGGTTCTCTGGTCGCCTGCGGCGGATTCACATCCATTGCCGGAGGTAAAGCGGGAAAGCCGGAAGAAGGTTATTATGTGTACCTTTTTTCCCGTGCCAGCGGCAAGATGCTGAAACGAATCTCCGGGATACCATCTGTTATTGCGACATTGGACTTCTCTCCGGATGGCAGGCTTCTGGCGGTCGGATACCCCGGCGGTGTCCGGATATATCAGATTCGTTTTGGACAGGATGGCATTACTGCGACAATGGCATCGGAAGAGTCGCTTGATAAGGAAAAAATTGAATCGGTGAAGTTTTCGCCCGATGGAAAGGCGGTTGTTTCAGCCAGTAATGACGGAATCATCAGACGCTATACCGTCACACCAGCCGGACTACTTGCCGAGGCTGCCCACCATGAAACCGGCCAGGATTCTTTCCCGAGATCACTCTCTTTTTCGCCTGATGGCATGAAGCTCGCGGTTGGCTACAATTCAGTCGGCCGCATTGATGTTTTGGATGCGGCAGATCTGGCAGTGATAAGCTCCCCGCAATTGGGGGCGCATGGCAAGTCAACGTATATTGCCGTTGCCTGGTCGCCGGACGGCAGGCATCTGTATGCCGCCGGCAACCGCACGGTCTCGGGTGCGAAAGTTATTCTTGATATCAGTGCAGATTCAGGTGTTGCCGTGCAGACGACCCCTCTTGGAGGAGTCATAAATGCTCTGGCTGTCATGCCTGATGGCCGCATTATAGCGGTATCATCGGATCCGGGGATTGCCGTTTATTCCGCAAAAGGTGTCCTGCTTCTTGAAAAACTTCCTGCCCAGCTTACGTTTGCTCCGGTAAAGGACAAACTGAAAGTATCGCAGGATGGATTATCGGTCCTGCTGGTCATGCTGGAGCATGATGTGCAAACAAAACGCGCTCAGAGAAAGTTGTTATTCTCTTTGGGAGATAGGACTCTTACTACCGTTTCCTCAACTCAGGGGGGCGACGGCTTTGACAAACAGCTCACCAGCCACAAGAACTTCGAGATTGTAAAAGGCAAGGCCGAGTTCACTGTTAATGGGAAAAGCATCAAGGTGGAGAGTAGTAGCTCGTACCAGTACCATGTTGTTTCGGCTGATGGTGAATCCGCCCTGATTGCCACCAACTTCAAGGTGTTCTGTGTCGATCGCTCCGGTAAAATCCGCTGGTCAAGCACGACCGCCCAGACGGTTTCGGACCTGGCAATATCGGAAGACGGACGCATTGCGGTTATTGCCAACGCGAGCGGAAGCCTGGCATGGCACAGCATGAAGAACGGCGCCTGGCTCGTTTCACTGCTGCTCATCAAGGACAATCAGCGCTGGGTGCTCTGGACGCCGTTCGGCTATTATGACGCTTCGCCGGGTGGCGAAGACCTGATCGGCTGGCATATCAATAACGGCAAGGATAAGGAGGCCGACTTTTTTCCCGCCTCCCGCTTCAGGAAAGATAAATACAAGCCGGAGCTGATCTCCAGTTTTATTGAGGATTTCAACCTGGATAAACTGAAACCGGCGGCAAAGTCCCAAGCCCCGTCCCCGGCAGTATCTACCACTACGGTGCAAGCCGATGAGGAGACCGTTACATCGAAAGATATCTCCGCCACGCTTCCACCGGTAATTACTATAACATCACCACAGGAAGGAACCAGAATCACCTCCGCCGACATTACTATTGGTTATGAAGCCACATCAGCAGGTGACAGTCCGGTGACCGGCGTCAGGGTACTGGTTGACGGGCGACCGATCCAGACCGCCTCCCGCAGTCTCAAGGCTGTTGACAAGGTGATAAAGAGCGACTCTCACTCTTCCATCACCATCACCGTGCCGGAAAAGGATTCCGAAGTCTCGCTGATTGCCGAAAACCGGCACGGCGCATCGGTACCTGCCAGTATCAGACTTGTCTGGGGTGGCGCTTCGAAGAACGAAGAATTTGTTGCAAAACCAAAACTCTATGCTCTGGCGGTGGGGGTGAGCGAGTACGCCCAGAAGGACCTCTCGCTGAAATATGCCGCCAAGGATGCTCGTGATTTTGCTCAGGCGCTCCTCAAACAGAAGGACGGCCTGTATCGTGATGTAAGCGTCAAGGTGCTGACCGACAGCAAGGCCACCCGCGACGAGATCATGGACGGTCTCGACTGGCTGCAGAAAGAGACTACCAGCCGGGACGTGGCGATTGTCTTTATTGCCGGACACGGGGTGAACGACCCCACCGGCATATACTATTATCTGCCTCACAATACGGATCCGGACAAACTGAAACGAACCGGAGTCGCCTTCACGGATATCAAGAATACCCTGACAGCACTACCTGGCAAGGCGATTCTTTTCGTTGATACCTGTCATAGTGGTAACGTCATGGGGGGACGGCGGGGCCTGACCGATATCAACTCGATTGTTAATGAACTATCCAGCGCCGAAAACGGAGTGGTGGTTTTCGCGTCATCGACGGGCCGCCAGTATTCGCTGGAGGATGACAAATGGGGTAACGGGGCCTTTACCAAGGCTCTTGTGGAGGGGTTGTCCGGTGGCGCCGACATGCTGGGCAAAGGAAAAATCACGATAAACATGCTTGACTTGTATCTGTCCGAGAAGGTCAAGGAGCTGACCGGGGGCAAACAGACTCCCACGACTACCAAGCCTCAGACCGTACCTGACTTTCCGGTGGCGGTGCGAAGATAGGGTTTAAAGAGTTTTAGTGAAAAGATAAGGAGTTTCTTAATGCGTCTGACTCCCGCCACCGAGCTCGAATACCGCTGTAAAAAACTGCAGGAATATATGGCTTTTGGCGGACTGGACGCGGTCATCATCGTACAGAACGCCGACCTCTTTTACTTCACCGGCACAGTTCAGAACGGCAATCTTTATGTTCCTGCCCAGGGGCAGCCGATCTTCATGGTGCGCAAGGAGGCCGGTCGCGCCCGCATGGAGTCAGGGTTGAAGGAGGTTATCCCTTTTACCTCAATGAAGGAGATCCCCGGTATACTCAGGCAGTACGGTTATCCGGATCCAGGACGTATCGGACTTGAACTGGATGTCCTGCCGGTCAATTTTTTCGAACGCTACCGCACCGTGTATCCGAACGCCGAATACTCGGATGCCACCCCGCTGATCCGCAAAGTCAGGATGATCAAGTCACATTACGAGATTCACCTGATGAAGGATGCCGCAGACCAGATGGACAGAGTATGCCAAAGGGCTCGTGAGGTTATTCGTGCAGGGATGACTGATATCGAACTGGCGGCGGAACTTGAGTATGCTGCCAGAATGAGTGGTCATCAGGGGATGGTTCGCATGCGTGGATTCAATTCGGAAGTGTTTTACGGCCATGTTTATTCAGGCAGCGACAGTTCGGTTCCTTCCTACTCCGATACACCGCTGGGCGGTCTGGGTCTCAATACCTCATTTGGCCAGGGCGCCGGTCTGAAGCGGATTGAGCGTAACGAAGTGATAGTGGTTGATCTTGCCGGCTGCTCGGATGGCTATCTTGTCGATCAGACAAGAATATTCGTCATTGGCGGACTTTCCAACCGTCTGCGCATAGCTTACGAGGACATGCTCAAGGTTCAGAAGCTGATGGAAAATATTGCCGTGCCGGGGGCAAGTTGGGGCTCGATCTATGACGAATGTCTGGAACGTGCCATTGAAATGGGTTATGCCGACAGTTTCATGGGGGCACAAGGATCACAGGTCTCTTTCATCGGACATGGTCTCGGGGTGGAGATTGATGAGTTTCCCTTTATTGCTCGAGGCTTTGAAGATGCGTTTCTGGAAGTCGGTATGGCCTTTGCTTTTGAACCGAAAGCTGTTTTTCCGGGAGAGGGCGCCATCGGCATTGAGAACACCTTTTACGTAAGTAATGAAGGCCTTAAGCAACTGACATACACCAGTCAGGAAATATTTTTTTTACCGGCTTGACATCCCGCAAAATTTTTGTTGCTTTTTATAAAAGCTGCCAGTATAACTACGGCACTAAATTGTATACAGTATCCTTAATACAGAGCATGAGTGGTATAACATATTAATTTGTTTCTTGTTTTGTCATGTTGTCCAGTCTTCCGTCGCCTGCTTCAGTTTAACCCACCCCACGAAAGGAGAGTACCCAGATGGCATTAAAAGACACACTCAAACAGAAGATTGAGGAACATCGTCCCCGTATCACCAAGCTTGTTAAAGAGTTCGGCAAAGTTATCATTGATCAGGTTAACATCGACCAGTGTATCGGTGGCGCGCGTGACATTCGCAGCCTGGTAACCGACATCTCGTACCTGGACCCACAGGAAGGCATCCGCTTCCGTGGCAAGAACATCCCCGAGACTTTCGCTGCTCTGCCCAAGGCTCCCGGTTCTGCCTATCCGACCGTTGAATCCTTCTGGTACTTCCTGCTGACCGGTGATGTCCCTACCGATGCACAGGTCGCAGAAGTTGTTGCCGAATGGAAGACCCGTCAGGTCGTCCCGCAGTATGTATTTGATGCAGTTCGCGCCCTGCCGCTGGACAGTCATCCGATGGTCATGCTTTCGGTCGCCTTGCTTGCTCTGCAGAAAGACTCCAAATTCGCCGGTTTCTACAGCTCCGGTAAATTCAACAAGATGACCGCCTGGGAATACGTTTATGAAGATGCCAGCGACATCGTTGCACGTATTCCGGTCATTGCAGCATTCATCTACAACCTGAAGTTCCGGGGTGACAAACAGATCGATATCGATCCTGCCCTTGACATGGGCGCCAACTTCGCACATATGATCGGCCAGTGTGAAGAGTATAAAGACGTGGCCCGCATGTATTTCATCCTGCATTCCGATCATGAGTCCGGCAACGTTTCTGCCCACACAACTCATCTGGTGCATTCGGCTCTGTCCGATCCATACTATGCCTACTCGGCCGGATTGAATGGTCTGGCAGGCCCTCTGCACGGCCTTGCCAATCAGGAAGTTCTCGACTGGACCATGAAGTTCCAGGAGAAATACTGCAAAGACGTTGAGCCGACCGAAGAGCTGATAAAAGCTGCTCTTTGGGACACACTCAATGCCGGCCAGGTTATTCCCGGTTATGGTCACGCAGTTCTCCGTAAGACTGACCCGCGCTATATGTCACAGCGTGAGTTCTGTCAAAATACCGCCGGCCTCAAGGATGACCCGCTGTTCAAGGTTGTTTCCATGATCTTTGAAGTTGCTCCGGGCGTTCTCACCGAGCACGGCAAGACAAAGAACCCCTGGCCGAATGTTGATGCACAGTCCGGCGTTATCCAGTGGTATTACGGTCTCAAGGAATGGGATTACTATACTGTCCTGTTCGGCGTCGGTCGTGCTCTCGGCTGTATGGCCAACATTACGTGGGACCGTGGTCTCGGCTACGCTATTGAGCGTCCGAAATCTGTTACCACTGCAATGCTCGAAAAATGGGCTGCCGACGGTGGTCGCCAACTGTCATAGTTTTCCAAAATCATCAGCTGATTCCAAAGGGGGTGCAGAAATGCATCCCCTTTGTATTTTCATGCTTGCAAAATAAAATAAGTACGGTATAAAGGACAATAACAGTCGTATTTAAAGCTGGTCGAAAGGGGCATTATGGCAGGTTCAATCAAGGGAACAAAAACCGAGCAGAATCTGCTCAAATCGTTTGCCGGTGAGAGTCAGGCGCGTAATCGCTATACATATTTTGCCGGTGTAGCCAAAAAGGAGGGCTTTGTTCAGATTGCCGATATTTTTGAGGAAACGGCCAATCAGGAAAAGGAACACGCCAAACGTTTTTTCAAATTTCTGGAGGGTGGCGATCTCGAAATCTCCGCCACTTTTCCTGCTGGTAAAATCGGTACAACAGCAGAGAATCTCCTGGCTTCCGCACTTGGCGAACATGAGGAGCATACGTTACTCTATCCTGCTTTTGCTGCAATTGCCAAAGAAGAGGGATTTCCGGCGATAGCAGCAGTCTGGACAGCAATATCGGTAGCCGAAAAACAGCATGAAAAACGTTATCGTGACCTGTTGGCAAATATTGATGCGGGGCGCGTTTTCAACCGGGAAGGTGATGTTATCTGGCGCTGCCGCAACTGCGGCTATCTCCACACCGGTAAAGAGGCGCCCGAAGTTTGTATAGCCTGCCTGCATCCCAAAGCACATTTTGAACTGCTTGGTGAGAATTGGTGATTCCCGGAGCCCGCTTGCCGGGCTACTACTAATCTAAAGGAGAAATATCTATGGCTAAATTACTTGAAGTTTACAAATGCAACCTGTGCGGTAACATCGTTGAAACCATTCATGCCGGAGGGGGGACACTTACCTGCTGCGGAGCGGAAATGGCTCTGCTGACTGAAAACAGTGTTGACGCTGCCAAGGAAAAACATGTGCCGGTTATTGAGAAAGTCGATGGCGGTTTCAAAGTGACTATTGGCAGTGTGGCGCATCCAATGGACGAAAAACATTTCATCGAGTGGATTGAACTGATCGCCGATGGCAAAGCCTATCGTCAATTCCTTAAACCGGGCGAAACAGCTGAAGCCGTTTTCAGCGTTTCGGCTACCTCCGTGACGGCCCGCGAGCTGTGCAATCTGCATGGACAGTGGTCTGTGCAGGGATAATCGAAATACAAATGAATTCAGACAAAATAAAAGCCCCGGCATGAGCCGGGGCTTTTAAGTGTCAGCTGGTTCTCGGGGATTAGGCCCGTGTTACATTAGCTGCCTGAAGACCTTTTGGTCCCTTGACGATATCGAATTGCACCGAATCGCCTTCGGCCAAGGACTTGAAGCCTTCGCCGGAGATGGCGGAGAAGTGCACGAAGATGTCCTCGCCCTGCTCCTGCTCAAGAAAACCAAAACCCTTGCTGTCGTTAAACCACTTCACTCTACCTGTTGTCATGCCACTACTCCTTCTGTCCTGCTTGTTTAATGCACTCGCGATGTCGCGAGTGTGCGTAACGCCAAAAAAAAGAACCCTGGAAGGCTTTTAAAAGTGCCTTGAGGGCCCACTGACTTCAAAAGCTTTTTGAATCTAACATAGTTTTTTTGGTTTGTATGCAAAAATATCATGAGGAATAAATTTTTATTTTCCTTCTGATGGTTGGGTCATGTAAAATGCGACCGGATCAATCGAAACCGCCATTTTCACGTGTCCGTTTTCTGTTGAGCAACCATACAAGCTGTGTTACTCTGTAAAGCTATTTTCGACATCATCCAATTATCGGGAGATACAAGATATGTTCGGTTCAATTATTAAAAATCTCATCGGCAGTAAGAACGAGCGCGAGCTCAAGAAGATGTGGCCGATAGTCGAGAAGATAAACGGGTTGGAACCTGCTGTATCAAGCCTTTCAGACGATCAGCTCAAAGCCAGGACAGCCGAGTTCAAGGGGCGTTATGCTCAAGGGGAATCTTTGGATTCACTGTTGCCGGAGGCGTTCGCGGTCTGCCGGGAAGCAGGGAAACGTGTTTTGGGCATGCGTCACTTTGATGTCCAGCTGATCGGAGGCATGGTTCTGCACTCCGGAAAAATTGCCGAAATGAAGACGGGTGAAGGTAAGACTCTGGTCGCTACGCTCCCCGCATACCTTAATGCCATTTCCGGTAAGGGAGTGCATGTCGTAACAGTCAACGACTACCTGGCAAAACGGGATTCTGAATGGATGGGGCGCCTGTATGGTTTTCTCGGCCTCAGTGTCGGCATCATCATCCACGGGATTGAGGATGAGCAGCGCCGCGAAAACTACGCTGCCGATATTACCTACGGCACAAACAACGAATTCGGATTCGACTATTTGCGTGACAACATGAAGTTCGCCCTGGAAGACTACGTGCAGCGCAGTTTCAACTATGCCATCGTAGATGAAGTCGATTCGATTCTGATTGATGAGGCCAGAACGCCGTTGATCATTTCCGGTCCGACAGAAGATTCAACTGATAAATATTATATTATAGACCGGATCATCCCGAAGCTGGAAAAGGGTGAAGTCATTGAGGTTGAAGCGAACACCCTCTCCGGCAAGCGAAAACAGTATACCGGCGATTTTACCATTGATGAAAAAGCCAAGAGTGCGAATTTGACCGAACAGGGAGTTCTGAAGGTAGAGAAACTTCTCAAGATCGACAACCTGTATGATCCCCGCAATATCGAAATTCTGCACCATGTTAATCAGGCTCTGCGCGCACATGCCATGTACAAGATAGATGTCGATTATGTGGTGAGAGACGGCGAGGTAATGATCGTTGATGAGTTTACCGGTCGACTCATGCCCGGGCGCCGCTGGTCAGATGGTCTGCACCAGGCCATTGAGGCCAAGGAAGGGGTTAAGATAGAAAATGAAAATCAGACTCTGGCCACGATCACCTTCCAGAATTATTTCCGTATGTACAGCAAGCTTTCCGGTATGACCGGCACCGCCGATACAGAAGCGGAAGAATTCCACAAGATTTACAAGCTCTCCGTAACCGTCATTCCCACCAACCGTCCGTTGCTGCGTCCGGATTTTCCGGATGTGATCTACAAGACCGAGAAGGAAAAATTCAAGGCTGTTATCGAGGATATAAAGGCACACTACACCGCCGGTCAACCCTGTCTGGTCGGTACCATTTCGATCGAGAAATCCGAGACTCTTGCAGAGCTCCTGAAGCAGCAGGGGGTCCCCCACCATGTGCTCAATGCCAAACAGCATGAGCGGGAAGCAGAAATAGTCGCTCAGGCCGGTCGTAAAGGATCAATTACGATAGCCACAAATATGGCCGGTCGTGGCACCGACATTGTTCTGGGAGGCAATCCCGAGGGACTGGCAAGAAATGAACTCGGCGGCAGCCCTGAGGCGATTTCAAAAAATCAGATCGAACAGACCCAGATTTTTCAGGAGCGGAAAACGAAGCTTCTTGTCCTGGAAAAAGTGAACAGCGGTGCTCCTGAATACACACGGTTGCTTAACGAAATTGATGCTCTGTCTCAACAGATTGATTCACAGGAAAACGCCCTTTACGAGGAGAACCTGGCCAGATTTAACCTGTTGGTTGAAAAGTACCGGCCGATGTGTGCTGCCGAACATGAGGAGGTTGTCAAGCTTGGCGGCCTGCACATTCTCGGTACGGAAAGACACGAATCCCGCAGAATTGACAACCAGTTGCGCGGTCGTTCCGGCCGTCAGGGCGATCCCGGCTCTTCCAAGTTTTTTCTTTCGCTGGAGGATGATCTGCTGCGCATCTTCGGTTCGGAGCGGGTTGCAAAGATCATGGATCTGTTGAAGATTGAAGAGGGGGAGGCCATAACCCACTCCATGATCACCAAGTCAATTGAAAACGCACAGAAGAAGGTCGAAGCGCACAACTTTGACATCCGCAAACATCTGATCGAATACGATGACGTTATGAACAAGCAGCGCGAGGTGATCTACACCCAGCGGCGCGAAATTCTGGCCGGCCTTGAAATACGTGAAAGTTTTGTCGAGATGCTGGACGAAACTATTGGCGAAATTGTCTCTACCTACGCCATCGAGAAAATCCCGGCGCACGAATGGGATTGGAATGGTATCGGCGAGATCGTCTACAAATGTTTCAACCTACAGCTTGATCTCTCGCAGGAGATGCTGAGCCGGCTCGTTCCGGCCAATTTCCGCGACACCCTCAAGCAGCAGGCCCATTCCATCCTTGCAGCCAGGGCACAGGAGTTTGGAGACGAACTGCTCGACTACCTTATCAAACGGATTATGCTGCAGGCCATCGATACACACTGGAAAGACCACCTTCTGAATATTGACCACCTGAAAGAAGGAATCGGACTGCGCGGCTATGGTCAGAAAGATCCGAAGCAGGAGTACAAAAAAGAGGCGTACAATCTCTTCATGGAGATGATCATCCGCATCAGGGAAGAGGTAGTCGAGAGGATTTTCTGGGTGCAGCTGGACCGGGGCGGGGAAGAAATCGAAGAGATAGAAGAAGAGCAGCGCAGCAAAAAACTGGTCTTTAATCTTGCAAGCAACGAGGAGCGGGCACAGGAGCCGGCCAAAAGCCAGAAAGTTGCCGGACGCAATGCTCCCTGTCCGTGCGGGAGCGGCAAAAAATACAAGAAATGCTGCGGGAAATAAAGGCGCTGCGAAATCTGCAACATTCTTGACCCACATGAACATCGGCCCCGCTTTTCGAAAGAGAAGCGGGGCCGGTTATTTTTCTGCATCAATAGCAGGAGTGGAGATTACCTATTCAACGCCGCTTTTCCGGTCTCAATTTTCAATTCTCCCAAGCACCGTGACCGGGTGATTGAAACGGAACATGAGGGTAAACAAAAAGCTGAAGACTTTCGCCTTAGATTTTCTCCGAGTCCCTGTGCCTGAACCAGAGACACGTCATAGCCGGCTGCATCAAGGCAGATGACAAAACGAGGATCGGCGATTTTTTTCATGATTGATTACTCCAGTAATGGGTCCGGCTATCACAAGCATTGTGCTCTCTTACTGCCCCTCGCAGTTACGCGGCCTTTGAAAATTCGGCTACGACAGAACGCCCAAGACAATAAAGTGCGCGTTCTATGGCTGGAGTTTTTGATGGATGCTGAGGATCAAGCATCCGCCGGATTTCTTTCTCGTCAACACCGATGCGGCGCGCAAGTTCGCTTTTGCTGATGTTGTCATCGCGCATTGCTTGATACAAAGCGGCTTTAAGGGATGTGGAGAGCGGGACGGTAACCATCTGTTCACCCTGCTTTTTGCGGGATGGCGCCGGAATGTCAACGCCTCGTTTCATGCGTGAAGCCACGGCTTCTTCAATGGCGTCCGATGCTTCATGCAGGGCTTGTGTTGCTGTTTCCCCCTGTGTGATGGCTTCGGGGAAGTCGCGGCACGTTACGGTGAAACCGCCGTCAATGGCGTCGGGTGTGAGTTCAACGGGGTAGACCATGCGTATCATTTATTATGCTCCCATGATTTCGTCAAGTGTGATGCCAAGCTGTTTGAGCATGGCGTGAAAGGCGCCGGATAGACAGGATAACCACGGATAAAGACGCAACAAAATCTATAAAAGGGGATAACCAACAGGGTAAATCAATGTATTACAGTAACTACCTGTTTTTATGCGACTTTATCCTGTTAATCCATGTTCAAATGCCTTTTCTAGGATAAACGCATGTTCATCAGAAGTGTGCTTTACAGCGTGGCTCATCGCACCAGTGTCCCGTCGTACCTGATGCTGGAGCCGTCAAAGGCTGCATTCCTACACCGAAGCGTGGGAATGATGAATTATTAGAAAAATGGATTAAAAATAATATTAGAATCCTTGACAGCGCTTCAATAAATCTATAGGAGGAATGCACCAAAATATATTACTCCTTAACTTCACAACTCACAACTCACAACTCACAACTCACAACTGCTTCGACTCCGCTCAGCAGACGTCACATGTAGCTCCGGCTGCGCACGTCACAAATCCTCTGGAACAACCGTTTATTTCACCCGCAGAGGCGCATGATATGCGCCAGGGGTTCCACGTTGCAGCACCTCTGAATCCACTCTTCGGCCCTATCGATAGCAGGAGTGGAGATAATTTTTCAACGCCGCTTTTCCGGTCTGATGTTGACCGGGGGAGCGGCGTTTTTTTGTTTATTAGCCGATGGAACGCAGTTTTTCTTCGGTCTGTTTGGGAAGAACGGCGGGAATGAACAGGGAGGCGGGATAACAGTAACCTTCTCCCGATTCATCAACAATACGATACAAACCGTGGGCTGATGACACTGGATCAGGCAACAGTTCGTACAATTTTCGGGGAACCAGAGACACGTCATAGCCGGCTGCATCAAGGCAAATGACAAAATGAGGATCGGCGGTTTTTTTCATGATTGGTTACTCCAGTGTCTGTTTGATTTTGAACTCTTTACGGCCAATGCCGGTGGCTTCATACCAGTGTATCTCGGCTGAAACAACTGCGCCGTCGGGCAGTCTGACATCGGCAACGCCTTTGCGTTTACGCCAGCGTCCAAAGCCGTACATTTTTTTCAAGCGGGCAAGTTCGCGAATGGCGGTTGCTGTTGCAAAAGTTTCAACATCAGTAATGGGTCCGACTATCTCAAGCATTGGGCCCTCTTTTGACGTTGGCATTCCGGCATTGATCACAGCTCGTGCTTGCATCTATAACATATCCGAACTGAAATCGTCAAAAGTAAAGGGGGAAATTGATTCGGCAAGCGGGAGCTTGGTAACGAGAATAAAATGCGGTTATTTGTAGGGGCGAAGCAAGGTTCATCTGCTTCGCCCGCCTTTGACCTCTGTGGCAGCAAGGGCGAAGCACGATAAAACCGTGCTGTCGCCCCTACGGAAAATATAACCGCTCTTGTGTCGACGTTAGAAGTGTAACATAGGTACATGCTGCATTTTCTCCTCGTTACGCAGCTTCTGCTGCGTAACGAGAAAATCCATAGTTCATATGATTTGCATTCATTTGTACCAATAAAAGGATGGTTTATTATGAAACGCTTATTGTTTATCCTGGTTGCACTTTGCTCGATGTATGGAGGGATTGTACATGCCGATATTACGAGTGGGCTTGTGGCATACTATCCTTTCAACGGCAATGCCAACGATGTCAGTGGAAATGGCAACAACGGCACGGTATATGGCGCAACCCTGACGACTGACAGATTCGGAAATGCAAATAACGCGTACACTTTTGACTGTGTCGGAAATTATATTAAGACTCCACCAATACAGAAATTCTTCACTGATGAGTCAGTAACTTTATCTGTATGGTTCAAACCTGACAGCGGAGGAGTTATTATTGATGAAAAGGATAACTTTGACTATCCCGGATGGCAAGATAGTCAGATAGAAATTTTGAATTCAGGTATGGTATCTATCAAAGTATGGGATTTACCTAAAGTTGATTTGGGTGTCGTTACTTTTGGAACATGGCATCATGTTGTATTACGATATAGCAAAGCTGAACTCAAGCTGGATGGCTTTCTTGATGGTAGAGTATCAGCTAGTATAACCGGTGACAGGACGGCACCATTTGAACAATATCTTCAACTGACTTACGGGTTTGGTCAGCTTCTGAATATAGGCTTGCCAACGATTCTTGCTCCAACAAATCTATCGCAACAAACTCAGTCTGCTATGTTGATGTCAATTTTATACCGACGGTTAAAGGTGTCAGGACTGCGACGCTGAACGTTCCATTTGATGCAAAATCGCTGACTTCATCGCTAACCGGCACCGGCATCACCACCATAATGGGCACGGTCACCGACCTCTCCAGCAGTGCCAAACTAGCCGCTGCAACCGTCACCATCTCCAGCGGAAGCACCCAAACCGACACATCCGGCAACTTTATCTTTGACCCGCAACCCGCCAACGGAGTCTACACCGTCACCATCACCAAATCAGGCTACAGCACCGTCACCATCAACAACGTCATCGTCTCCGACACCGCCGGTGCAACGCTTACCGTCGGCATGGCCCCAACCGGAATCCTCAACTTCACCACAGCATCCGGCCCGCTCTTACATGCTGAAACTGGTGTCGCTTACAACCAGGCAGTAAAAATCACCGGCGGCGTCGGCCCCTACATCTTCAGCAAAGCCTACGGCACACTCCCATCCGGTCTTGCCCTCAACCCGGAACTTGCCACCATCAGCGGCACACCAACCACCGCCGGCAACTATACCTTTGCAGTGGGAGTAACCGACAAACTCGGCGCCTACGCCGAACGCGAGTTTTCAATCGAGGTCACCATACCTTTTGTCGTGACCAGCGCCCCCTTGCCACGAGGCACCATTGGCACGGCATACAGTTCATCGTTAACAGCCAGCGGCGGTAAAACCCCTTACAGCTACTCGGTAACTTCCGGAAGTCTCCCCAGCGGGCTGACTCTGACAGCCGCCACCGGCAGCATATCGGGCAAACCCACAACTGCCGGAACATATACCTTCACCGTCCAGGTTGCCGACGCCTCCAGCCGCACCACAAGCCAAAGCTTCACCATCCTGGTTGATGCAGCCTTGAGCAACACCACCGGCCGCCTGAACGACGGAATCGTCGGAACTCCCTTCACCCAGACCTTCACCGCCACCGGCGGCCTGACGCCATACACCTGGGGCGTCTACTCCGGTTTGCTGCCCATGGGACTTACCCTCAACCCAACAACCGGCATCATCACCGGCACCCCCGTCTTCTCCGGCGCCGCCACCAGCAGCAACACCCTGCCGTTCGTGATCTCACTGCAGGATTCCTACGGCCGCGTCGTCTACAGACAATTTGCAATCAATGTGCTCAACCCGCTGCTGATCCTGACCTCAAGCATGCCCAACGGCCTCGTCTCAACCCCCTACTCCGAAGCGATCAGAACCAGCGGCGGCACCGGCCCCTACAGCTTCAGCCTGACCGGACAGCTCCCCCCCGGACTTTCCATCAACGCCACTACCGGCATTATTTCCGGAACACCATCTGCAACCGGGCTCACCAACCTGCAGGTCACCGTCACCGACAGCACCTGGCCCACAGCACAAACCAAGAGCCAGAACCTGAGCATCCGGGTAACATCATCAGTCACCATCACCACCGGCGCTGTTCTCACCAACGCCAAAAAAGGAACCGCCATCACCCCGGTTACCCTGGCCGCCAAGGGGGGAACACCGGCCTACAGTTGGTCAATCGTAGGGGGCGCCCTTCCATCCGGTCTTGCACTTGACCCCGCAAGCGGCATCATCTCCGGCA
>JBAXVG010000053.1:0-33915 GCA_037129255.1 Desulfuromonadales bacterium
AGGCCGGCTTCGGTTATATTTTTCGTGAACAGGAGAGTTCAGGCTATTCTCCGCTCCTGACGGCACACGAGATCAGTGACCCTTTTGAATTATTCGGGCTTCAGGTCATTCCGGTGCCTCTGGTGCATGGAAAGACGACCGCGCTTGGATACCGGATCAGATCTTTTGCCTATCTGACTGACTGCAGCGCAATTCCCGACACGTCGCTGCCGCTTCTGGCGGGGTTGGATCTGCTCATTATCGACGGACTGCGCTGGACAGAGCATCCTTTCCACTATAACATTGATGGTGCTATTGCATCGACCGCAAAACTCAATGCGGCCCGCGTTATCCTGACACACCTCACACATGAAGTCGCATATTCCGAAGGTCATAAACTGCCGCCCGGGTTCGAATTTGCCTTTGACGGTATGACGTTCGACCTGCCATAACTCCGAGGAGAAAACAATGCACAAGGATATCCGGCTGCACGGCATGGTTGGTGATCATACGGAATATTTTGTCACGGTAGTCGGCAACGAAGCCTACCAGCGCTATTTTTTCAATATTGTGCAGGACGAGGAACAACTGCGTATCTTCTCCCCCGGTAATGAGATGGTGATTTCTTCCAACGGCATCTCCTATCTCGGAAATGGCGGTTGTTTTTGTGAATACATGTTCGGCGTCGATCAGCCTTCTTCCGACCTGGCAAAACCTGATATAATCAATCGTCTTGTCATGTACGGAGCCGGCACTGATGATGGCGGTGCTGTGCGTTTCAGTGACCGGACTTCCGGCAGCGAAACCTACGACAATATTTTTTTCGAGGGCAACGCAGTCTGCAATTACTTCTTCTTTGTCCACTCCGACCTGTTATCCCATAACCTAAAAAATCAGCAGGAGCAGTTGGTCAAGCAGCTCGGCAAGGTGATCAAACGCTCGGAAGCCGTTGGTGACGAGCGTGATGATATTCTCATCTCCGAAATTTTTCCGCTCTTGAAAGATGACTCGGCTCAGTTGTTTGTGGTCAAGCTGATCAACCGGCAGCATCTTGAGTATCGCAATCTTTTCAGAACGCTCTATTTCAGAAACAGCCGGGTATCGGATGATGATTTCGGCAAACTGATCAGTATTGCATCACAATACCAGATCGACCGCTATCAGCAGGAACGGATACGGATCGACGTCATGTACCGCAGCCCGGCCAATAAGCGTATCGTGGATGAATACCGCACTATTCTTCTGGCTTGTAACGCCAGGGGCGAAATCAGTAATCTTGACAACGCTCGCCTTACCCGGCTGAAGACACTCTCCGTGCGTAACAAGATCCCCGGCGCTCTTTTTTACACACTGGATGAGATGCTTAAGAGGGGACGCAACCTCAAGAATGACGAAGAATGTGATTACATCGCCGCAACCCGTGAAATTCTGGAAGGGATCTTCTTCAGGGAGATAGATATCGAAAGCAGGATCGATCGCGACGATATGCTCAAGCTGATCAGGGCCAAGAAAAAGGCAATGGATAACCTTGACCATACCCTGGACCATCTCATGTTGAATGCCAGTAAAGCGTGTGACGAAAAAATACGCGACGGCGCCGATTCATCCCTGTTGGATGGTTTTTCCTATGTGATCACCTATTTTGATCGTTTTGACAGCGTATCCAATCTGCTCAGTCAGTTGGCCTTCATGGAAAACGTAAGGATCAGCGAAGAGATGCTGCAGGGGTTGCTGGAGCACAAAGCCGCTTTTGACAATCTGCAGGAGAATTGCTTCATGGAACTGTTTATTCGTGAACTGTTCGAGAACGTGTACCTGGGACGTTTTGGCAGGCGTAAGGTTAAAGCGCTCTTGAATGGCCTTGCCGGCATTGAGGCATGTACTTCCTCCATCAGAGAGTTGCATCAGGAACTACATGACATCAACAAAGAGGAACGAATCTCGATCATCCTGCTGGAGCACGTCCGTGACCGTATCCGCAATTTCTACTCCAAATTTGTTACCAAGGCAGATCAGGATGCGCTACGCCGCGAAGTCACCGAAGAGCTGAAGAGCAAAAAAAATCTCAAGGAGGAACTTCCCGACCGTCTCTTTGAAGAAACCATCTTCACCATCAAGAAGGAAGCCATGTATCTGCATTCATTGCTGCCACAGATCATTTCCGAGCGCAACGTACTCCTGCGGGAAGACTTTCTCGAGAATTCCGGCCTGGACCGTTTCTATGTCGAGGAGTTGGAACGGGAATATTTTGAAAAAAACGGGCTGGATATTGAAGACCTGTACCAGATCAGGAAAGGTTTGAGTTAACGGTTTAGACTGTTTGTTCGCAGCCGCAGCGGAGAATATACCTCGTAGCTAAAGTTTTTGTGATAATCAACCGAAGGTAATACTATCATCAGCAGGTTGGTCACACATTGGAGGCAGTCATGAAAATAGAGGACCGTCTTTCAAATTATATGTCGCAGTTGCATAACGATTCCGCAACATCCGCAGCCCGTATGAAGGCGAATAGCGGCCAGACCGCTTTACATGAAAACGACGCTGTGAATGTACAACTTTCTGCGTCGGCTTCCCAGATAGCCGACGACAGGGCGCGACTTGATAAATTGAACATCATCAGGCAGCAGTTGGCCGAAGGATCCTACAACATCAGTGGCAAGGATGTCGCCGAAAAAATGCTCAAGATTCTAAAAGGTTAAACCAGTGCATACCACGCCGATGCGGTGGGGTATGCACTGATCTCTCATTTCCTTTTGAGACCACACTCACTTCCTGCTTGACCCGTTTCACCCCCCCGCGCTACATTCCTGCCGTGTGCGTTTTATACTCAAGCGAGTTACTTTGTTCCTGTACTCGCAAGCAGGAGCCGACATGCCCATCATCAACCATATGAACGAACTCCGACAGAAAATTGCGACCTACGGAAAAGAGAATCAGGGAGAATTGCTCTATGTATTGGCCGAAGGAGTCCGGCTACTGTCTGGTTGTGAACTGATGCGCATCTATCTCGAAGATCTGATACGCGGAGCGCTAACGTGTGTTTATGCGACCGGCCCACATGCTGCCGAGATTCGTGAAGCCGGTTTTGCAATCGGATCGACAGAGACTGTGGTCTCATCGGTATATATGAGCCAGTACCCGACTGATTTCAAGATAACCGGCGTACCCAAAAGTGCCCCGGACTACGGTTTTGCCAATCGTTTCGGTTTCCGCTCCAGCTACGTTACACCGTTGGTAAGTCTGGGCAAATCCATCGGAGTGCTCTGTGTTGATCAGGACCACCCCGGCGAAGTAATAACGGCAAAAGCAAGATCCCATCTGGCTGATCTGACCGGTTTTGTGGCGGATCATCTCGATCAGGCCCGCATCTATCATCAGCAGGTGCAACTCGCCCGTCGACTTGAGGAGTTCAAGTCGCGTGAGGCGGCGGCCATGATGGTCCGTTCAGCAGTAAAACTGATTGAAAAAGTCTCACTGGCATCGGTGCTCGTGCCTGCCCATCAGGACTACTCCTCCGGAGCCCTGGAAATACTGGCCAGTTATTCGGGTGATGACAAGCTCAAGCAGCTCTATGACCAACAGGGCGCCATTGACCTGCGCAAGGGTAAGTCGTTGATTTCAAATTACATTAACGATCAGGCGATTGTGATTGACGAACGCCTGATGAAGCCGCTCTTTATAGCTGATCTGACTCAGCATAACCTGCAGAAACGTGCTCTGACCGAATCCATGGAACTTCGTTCACTCTACGTTGTGCCCCGCTTCGACAAAGAAAATCGACGCATTATCTGCCTGTTGAATTACTACTCCCGCGATCTGTACCGCTTCAGTGACTTCGAAATGGGTCTTTTGCAGACTCACGCCGAAATGGTTGAGCGGGTTATCAGCGAAGTCGGCAGCGAGCATCTTGAAATAAGGGTTCTGTCGGAGATCACCGATCTCCTGAATGAGCGGACCGAGAGTCTGCAACCGTTCCTGACGAAGGTTCTTTCCAAGGCTACCGAGTTGATCGGGGCCGATACCGGCAGCATTGCTGTGGTCACAGAACGGGGTGGCACTTTATGGCTGGTGGTGGAGGATGAGAGTGGGATTACCATCGGCGCAAAAAACAAGGAGTGGCTGAAAAAATATATTCCCCCCTTTCCTGTCGGAGGAGAAGAACTACCGCTTGAAGATCGCAGCCTGACCGGATATGTCGCTTTTAGCAAACAACCCAAGATTATTGCCAGAGTCGAAAACGAAAGGGAGGGGCGTGGATTCCACCGCTCGATGAGTGATCTGCTGAAAAGCGAGATTGCTGTTCCGATCATTTGCGATGATGAAGTCATAGCTGTTATCTGCCTGAATTCGCTGCACTATGATTTTTTCCGAGAGGAGCACCGTCGTATCCTGCAGATTATCGGATCACTGACCGCCCGACACATATCAGACCTGCAGCGTATAGACCGTCTGCAGGGAGAGGTCAACCGGCTCACCACCGATGTTGCTTACAAGGATCCGCACGTATCATCCTACCTTTTGGGTAATATCATCGGCAACAGTCCAAAATCGCAGGAGGTGGTGGATTTCATCAATACCGTTTCACCGCCGCTTTTCAACCGTATCATCTACTGGGCCCGCAACATTCTGCAGGAAGCCACCATTGGTCTGCCTTCCATCCTGGTAACCGGCCAGACCGGGTCAGGCAAGGAGTTTTTCTTCAACAATCTCTACAATAAGCTTAATGAACTGTATCGTCGCGAAGTGAATTCAAACGGCGAACTGCCGGTCAAAAAGTGCAACATTGCTGCCTATTCGGGAGATTTGACCTATTCAGAACTGTTCGGTCACAAAAAGGGTGCTTTCACCGGAGCTTATACCGATCGGCGTGGCATTCTGGAAGAGACTGCCGGCGGGATCGTTTTTCTGGACGAGATCGGCGACGCCGATCCGAAAACTCAGGTGCAGTTGCTGCGTTTTCTCGATAATGGCGGTTTCGTGCGCCTGGGTGAGAATACTGACCGGTATAGCCGTGTACTTCTGGTGGCCGCGACAAATAAAAATCTGAACGAGGAAATCTCAACCGGGCGCTTCCGCGAAGATCTCTATCACCGGCTTTCAGAGCTCTCCATACGTCTGCCGTCGCTTAATGAACGCCGAGAGGACATCCCCGACCTTTCCGTGCACTTTCTGGGTAAACTTTACCTTACGTATCGCGGGGATAAAGAGACGAACGAAAAGTCGCCACTGCTCACCAAGGACGCCAAGGATATTCTCATGCACCACAGTTACAAGGGGAATATCCGCGAACTGCGCAGCATCTTGCTGAGGGCGCTTTTCTTCCGGAACAAGAACATCATTTCCGGAGAAGCCATTTCCCGAGCCATCGCCGGTACCGCTTGTCTGAATGTACGCTCCTCTGTACCACCGAAACGGGATCTTGACGAACGGCTGGCCGGAGAGATTCTGGACACTATAGCCCAGGGCGGAGATTTTTGGGCGGACGTATATGAACCGTTTTCTCGAAACGATATTTCACGGGAAACCGTGCGGATGCTGATTGAGAAGGCTCGCACGAAGGCCGGCAGGACTTTGCCGGCTGTGGCGCGCTATCTCAAGGCTCTTGATGGAGGGGTGACACAGGAAGATGAGCAGCGAAAGTTATTCAGATTTAAAAACTTTTTGTATAAGACCGTCAGACTATTGTCTTGAGCTCTCGCAGGACGCGGGGTGGTATCCCGTCCTGCGAGAGATCAGCAAAACAAACCTATGTCACTTACTTCTTTGGCTCATCTTTCTTGACCACCATCATCGCGTCATTCAGGATCTTTACTCCGACCTTGGAGGCGGCAATCGAACCAGTCAGACTTTCACGTGCCAGGCCGGGGTTATGGAAACCGTCAGAGTTCTCGGCAGTCCAGTATTCCCACAGTACATGGGCCTCTTCATGTTTCTCGCGTGCCTGTGCCAGAACGCTCTCGGTCACACCCAGGCGCTGGGCAGCGGCATAGGTGTCGATCAGCTGACCAAGCCAGTACTCAGCCTTGCGCATCTTGCCCTTGGTGTAATTAATAATCGAATCCATTTCATACTGTTTCTTTTCAACCGTGCTGTCAGGGTGACAGCCGAGGCAGGATGCCTTGACCGCCAGCTTGGGTTTGACTACGCCGTGGTTCGAGAACATCTTGCCGTCTTTGCCCTTCTGTTTCGGCATATGACACTGGTGACACTGCACACCGGCCTTGTCGTGTACGCTGCCGGCATATGTTTCAGCTTCGGGGTGCTGGAACTTGATCAGGCGGGCTCCGGTAACGGCATGCTTGAAGTCGAAGAAGTCCAAAGCCTTGTAGTGTTTCAACACCTGCAGGACATTTTTGAGAGGGAAGTGGTTGGTGCGCTGGTCCGTATAGGTGACCGGTTTGCCGTCACTCCACTGACTGCCGGCGCCGCAATTGTATTCGACGTGGCACTGGGCGCACATCATGCGTGAATCAGTCTTCTCCATCACGCCGATTTTGCGGAAGCCATCACGGAAAGAGATTACTTTCAAGTCTGTTTTGCCACCCCTGGCAAAGATATTATCACTGGCATTGCGCTCAATAGCCTGGATCAGGGCGTCACGAACCACACGGGGCTGAGTTCCATGAGGATCGTGGCAATGGATGCAGCCGACCGGGTTGTTGGTCTCCTTTGCAACATCCACAACGCTGGAAGTGCGGTCCCACTTGGCCTTGGGATCTTTGTCGCCCATGAATTTCCATTTCAGGATGTGATCGGAGGTTTTGCACTGGATACAGGTCGGATTACCGGCCATGGCAGTTTCCTTCAGCTTGTACTCCTTGCCCTTGTCTTCCAGCACATCCCAGGTTTTTCCGACCTTGTCAATGCCTTTCCAACCATCCTTGAACTGGAAACGGCCACCCTGGAAACGATCCACCGCGAACTGGTCAATGACCATGAAGGCGTGACCACGCGGCTCATTATGCTCGAAGGTAAAGCCATAGGGAGCCAGCAGTTTGTCCTGCATCGGCGAGCGGCCGGCCGGGACACCTTTCTCCTTGCGGGCGCCGCCATCGCGGTTCACGTTATAGAAACTATCCATCTGACTCTTGTGGCACTTGCCGCATAACTGCTGGTCGATAGTCGTAACCGGTTTGTTCTTCTCTGGATCACCCATATGAGCATCCAGCTTGTCGTGACAGGTCGTACAGGCCAGCTTGGCATGCTTGGAACCCTCTTTCAGGGCCTTAACCTCTTCATGGCACTCGTAACATTTTGTGCGACCATCGTTGACCGGTTTCACCTTGGCAGCGGTCGTCATGGCGGGGATCGATAGTAGTACAGAAATCGCCCCTACGATGGCGGCAGCAAGGGCCAGATTCTTCTTCAGCATGGTAATTCTCCTTTCTTTTGTGTTGTGTTAATATCACTTCGCACGTCAACGGATGTAAATTGTTAATGACTATGCTGCCATTTTCCAGCTGTTTGCTTGACGGAAGTCAAATATGTTCATTTAGTGCGCGGTGCCATAAAAAACGTCATGGGGCTACCGGACAGATATATTCACAGATTGCATCTGAAATAATTTGTATTTTTGCAGGCAGTGTGGCGCGGCAGGAGGGACTTCCCCGGAAGGTTTGGATTGATGGTTACATAAAAAGCTTGTACGCCTCGTTATCTGTCTCTTTAAGATACCGATAACCGAGCCTGTTAAGAAAACGATGTAGTTTTTGGTCGTCCTCAGGCGGTATTTCGAGACCAATCAGTACGCTGCCGTACTCCCCACCCTGCACGCGATAATGAAAAACCGAGATGTTCCAGCTCTCGCTCATAGCTTCAAGAAAGGTGCGTAACGCCCCGGAACGTTCCGGAAACCAGAACCTGTAAAGAACCTCGCTGTGGGTTTCATGTGATCGTCCACCAACCATGTGCCGTACATGAGTCTTTGCTAACTCGTTATCAGTAAGGTCCGAGTTGACAAAACCGTTTTGGGCCATTAGCTGAGCGAAAGTATGGCGTTCCAGCTCGTCGCGGATTCCCAGGCCAATAAGTATGTGCGCTTTCTTGCGGGTGGCAAGACGATAATTCAACTCCGTAATATTTCTGTCCTTTACAACGTCCAAACAAAATCGCTTCAAGGCGCCAGGTTCTTCCGGAATAGTCACTGCGAAGAGGGCCTCGTGTTTTTCTCCCATCTGGGCCCGTTCAGCCACATAACTCAAGCGCTCGAAGTTCATGTTAGCCCCGGAATTGACGGCAACGAGAGCTTCGTTAGTGATGCTGCGGGTTTTCGTATACTTTATGAGACCTGCTACACCAAGCGCCCCTGCCGGTTCTACGATTGAACGGGTGTCTTGATAAATACTCTTGATAGCGCTGCACAGTTCATCGGTGTCGACCAGAATAATCTCGTCGACAAAGCGGCGGCATAGAGCATAGGTTAAACTCCCGACTTTTTTTACCGCCACGCCATCGGCAAAAATTCCGACCGAATCGAGAGCAACTCTATGGCCCGCCTCAAGCGAGCGGGCCATAGCATTACTATCCACGGGTTCAACTCCCACTACACGGGTTTCCGGAGAGATTGCCTTCACGTAAGCGGCAATACCGGCGATAAGCCCTCCTCCTCCGATGGGGACGAAGATTTTATCCACCCTTTCAGAGCACTGACGTAAAATCTCAACAGCAATTGTTCCTTGCCCGGCTATCACCAATTCGTCATCAAAGGGATGAACGAAGGTCATTGCATACTTCTCCTTCAGGTAAAGACAATGTTCGGCGGCATCAGAATAGTTGTCACCGTGGAGAATTACCTCGGCGCCAAGGTTTTGTACGGCATTTACTTTGATATCCGGGGTAGTGAGGGGCATGACTATGACCGCTCTGATTCCGAGCTTCATGGCTGAATAAGCCACACCCTGGGCATGGTTTCCTGCTGAAGCTGTTATGATTCCCTTGCTCCGCTCTTCCGAAGAGAGGTGGGCGATTTTGTTGTAGGCACCCCGAAGTTTGAAAGAGAATACCGGCTGCAGATCCTCTCTTTTAAGTAAAACACGATTGCCGGTTTTGCGGGAAAGTTGCTCGGCACTATCAAGCGGAGTTTCCACGGCAACTTCGTAGACCCGGGAAGTAAGAATGAGACGTATTAATTTATCCACGCAGAGTTCCTGAATCTATTCTTTCTACGGTTATTGTCTGACTATACAACTGAATTATCAGATATTGGCTACTTGATTTCATTCATCAGATCCCTTGCTTTTTTGGCCTCTGCGCTTTTCGGATATCCTTCCACCAGTTTTTTCAACACGTATCTGGCACTTTTGAGATCCTTTAAGTCTCTGAATGACATGGCCTGCTTGAGCATGGCCGCAGTGACTTTCTCCTTGCCGGGATAGTTTTTGATAACCTCCTGATAGGAGAGGATGGCGGATTCATAGTTCTTCTCGCCGTAGTAAGTCTCTCCGATCCAGAAGTGCGCGTTGGCCGCCAGATCATGCTGGGGATGCTGTTCCAGGAATTTTGTGAACTGCTCGCGGGCGGAAGTCATATCGCCGGACTTAAAAGTCTCCAGCCCCTTCATATAGAGCGCATCCGGTGTTGAAGGAATTTCGGCCGATTTTACTTTCGTCAGTTCACTCAGTTTTTTTGAAATATCATCCATCGTCGCCTGCAGTTTGATAATACGATCCTCCAGCACAAAAATCCGCTTGTCGGCGTCCTCGCGGTAACGGGCCAGATCTTCCGTGGACTTCCGTATAGCCGTTGCCGCGTCGTCAACTCTGCCGTTTAAAGCCTGCATCTCACCTTTTGTGCTGTCGATGGTGGCTTGAGTGTCGGCGGACATCTTGCGTATGTTGGCAACGTCGGCCATGACGTTTTTCTCAATAGAGCCGATATTCTCCTTCAAGTCAGCACGAACCCCTCCCAGCTCCTTCTCGACAGAAAACAGCCGGGTCTTGACGGCATTTATATCATTACGCACATTGTCAAGTGAGCCTTGGGTTGCACAACCGGTCAGAAAGGTCATTATAAGTATCGGCGCGACATACGATATTTTCATTTGTACTCTCCTTTTAGCTGCTAACGTTGCACGATGGGTACATCGTATACCATACACTGTCTGCCTTGACAAGTCGCGCCACGGTATGCCGATACTGCCACTAATACGGTAAGTCAAAAAAATGTCATAGTTCAGATCAAAATAAGTCAAAATTCCGACATTTCGTTGGCCCTGCCGTGTCAAACAACTTGATCCCTGCAATTTGCGTAATCGGTATATCTTTTGCTTGGTCAATACTCAATTCCCTTGGTACATTTACAATAAACGCATCAAGCAGGTTTTGACACACTATTACAGAAAGGAGATGAGAATAATGCCATGGTATACCAACCCCGTCATAACTTGTAAGGTATTGAACAGAATTGCCAACCGTCATGAACGTACACCTCTTCAGGATCTCAAATCAGTTCTGGATCGTGTCACAGAGCTGATCTGGAGAAAGCAGGAACATTATTATGAAAACGTCCAGCAAAAATAGAACAGAGATGAAATAGGTCAGAGCAGATCCGACGTATTCGTCAGGAGGAGTGGCGTCCATGCAATCTGTCAGCAACTTTCGGCTTCAGCATCAGGGTATACCTGTTCAGCAAAGATTATCCGGACTGAGGGATGTATCACCAGACTATGTTACATTAACACAGCGCAGGGATACGTTCGTCCTCCCAGAGGATGTCGCCGGACTGTCGGTAGACCGCTCCGCGATCCAGGATTCCTCCGGCAACAAGAAGCCCTCGATACCTGTTACCCAGGCGGAAAAAATGGCATTGCAAGACAGTTTTTCCGTATTTGTCTGAAAACGGGAGCTCACTGCTGCACTGCAACATAGCCGGGCATTTTCCACCTGAGTGCGGCGCTTTGCCACCTCAGACGCCACATTAACCGATCAACTCTCCACCCTGATTTGCCAACAAAGATTATTCTTATTCTAATCCTGATGAGCACTAACCGGGATCCACTCGGTCAGATCTCTGTTCATTTTGCCCACAATGTGTTATAAGCCGGCATGGTTCAAGAATTGCTTGGCATGTAGGATTCACGTACCCAGCCGTCACATCTTTAAAGGTGGCATCATGAGCTTGCAAGCATTGCCGCTTCGGATATCAGCATTATTTCTGCATGTCCTGACCATATTCCTGTTTCTCCAGGCGGGATGTGCGACAGTGTCTGTCCCGGATTCCCCTCCACCCGTTATTTTAACGCCTGCGCAGGAAGAGCCACGACCCGCACCCCCTCAACAGACAGGAAGAGAGCACCGCTCGGAAGATTATGTCGTCATACATGCCGATGCATCCGATACCTATGAATTCTTGGCCAAAACGTACCTTGGCGATGAGAAGCTGGCATATCTTATTTCCGAATTCAACGACAGTGTCCCGATTGTCTCAGGAAAGGACGTGGTGATTCCGATCAAGCCGGTGAACCCGGGCGGACTTTATTCCGACGGTTACCAAACCGTGCCAGTCCTCTGTTATCACCAGTTCAGCCTCAAGAAGAGCAAAAACAAGATCAGCGTCACCATGGAGACTTTCGACCGTCAAATGGCCTATCTGAAGAATAACGGATACACTGTGATCACGCTCAAACAGTTTGACGACTTTATCGAATATCGACAACGTCCCCCCAAGAAGTCTGTGTTAATCTCAATAGATGACGGCTGGAAAACAGTCAGGACCATCGCCTATCCGATCCTCAAGAAATATGGTTTCACGGCGGTGCTCTTTGTTTACACGGATCTCATCAAGTCAAAGCCCAACTCGGTGGCTCTGTCCTGGGATGACGTGCGGGAAATGGTAGCATCAGGAGTAATTGAGGTGGAATCCCACACCGTCACCCATGCAGATTTGACCAAAGTTGGGAACGACCAGGTCCGGAAAGAGCTCGCTGACTCGCAAAGTGCCATCCACTCAAAATTGGGCGTGACATCGGCTTTTCTCGCCTATCCGTACGGTAATTTCAATCACGATGTAGTTGATGGCATGCGGAAAAGCGGCTATAAAGCTGGTTTTACCGTTATCAGAGGCGAAAATGCCTTTTTCAGCAACACATGGTCGCTCAATCGATCAATGGTTTTCAACAGCGAAAAAATCGAAGATTTTATTAAACTGCTGGAAACGTTCCGACGGGAGTGACCATGAGCGGCAACATCTCTGGATTTTCATCCCGTACACCCATACTTTTATTATGGGCGCTGCTCTTATCCGGAGGATGTGCTCACGAGACTCCCAAGCCCACTGAAGAGATCATAAAGCCTCCGGAAAAACCCGTAATAAACTCTCAGGAGCTTGAAAAATCAGAACAGTATGAACAGAAAGGGGACCTGACTGCGGCTGTAGAACGCCTGAAAATTGCTCTGACGATAGATCCGGGCAATATAAGGGCTCAGGAAGAAATGAAACGGCTGATCGTAAAACGGAATAGTGAGGCGGAGAAACGTTACCAGGCTGGACTGGCCCGGAAAAAAACTGATCCGGATGGAGCCCGGAAGGAATTTCTTGCAGCGCTCCGAATCCGCTCGGATTACACTGAGGCGGTGAGAGCCCTTAAGGATCTTCAGCTGGAATCCTCGGAGTTTTCCATACAGACGCGCGCCAGAAAAGAGGCAGCGTCACGAATACAGGTGAAGCATCAGGAATCGGTGGAGGATATACTGGAGGAGGCATATATCGATAATGCGATAGCTTTCTACGATGCCGGCAACTATGCCGCTGCAATTCAGGAGCTTCAGCAGGCAAAGATACGCTCGCCTAATGACCCGGAAATCAATAAATACCTTAACCTCTCCTGGTATAATTCCGGCATCGCATGGTTCAAGATGAAGGAATACAAAAAAGCCCTCGACGCTTTCTCCAAGGTGAAGAAAAAATTTGAAAATAGTGATGATTACATTCGGAAAAGCCGGCTGGCACTGACACACGATGAAGAGGAACTCTACAAGATGGGGTTGAAGTTTTTTCGGGAGCAGAAACTTCAGGAGGCCATTACAAAGTGGAATGCAGTTCTTGCGATCAATCCGGGTCACAGCAAGGCAAAAGAGTATATCGAAAAAACAAAAAAGCTCCTGAACGCTTTAAAGGAACACCGCTGAAAATCCCCGCTCAGGCATAACTCACAGCTAAACTATCCCATCCCGATTATCCGGTAGATCTCTACCGGTTCGCTTTTCCCCTTGACCGAGACCGGTGCGAGCTTTTCCGCCTTCATTTTAGCGGCGACAGCGACATAGGTGGCGTTACTGATGATAATTTCATCGGCACCCGCAATTCCGGTGAGTCGCGATGCAAGATTGACGGCATCGCCAATGACGGTGTATTCCATCCGCTTGTGGGAGCCGATGTTCCCGGCAATTACCTCACCCGTATTGATACCTATTCCGATACGGATATTCTGCCCCCCCCCATCCCGTTTTTCCTTTTTTTGCAGGGTTGATTGAAGTGATACTGCTGCCCGCACCGCCCGCTCAGCGTGATCGTCGTACTCCATGAGAGCCCCGAATACTACGAAAATGGCATCACCAATAAATTTGTCAATGTGTCCGCCATGCCTGAGTATTATTTCAGTGGCCATGGTAAAGTGTTCGTTCAGAAGAGCTACCACCTGTTCAGGGGGGGTCTTTTCCGTAAATGAGGTAAAACCCCGGATATCGGTAAACATTACGGTAACCGGAATCGCTCTTCCCTGGAACCACTGGCCATCAGGATTACTGAGTATCATGTCTACGATCTCGGGATTGACGTATTTTCCGAAAGCATCTTGTATTACTTCTTTTTTCCTGAGTCCTTCGGCCATGTTATTAAATGCCAGCGTCAGGTCGCCAAGTTCGTCGTTTTGCTGCCGTTCGGTTCGAAAGGAGAAGTTTCCGCTCTTGATTGCGGTCGTACCGTCAAGCAGGTTCAGGATGGGACGTGAAAACTGGGTACTGATGAAAAATGAAACACCGATGCCCACAGCTATGAGAACGGAGGTCATCAAAAGCAGAAAAAGTCCCGATTCCTCAATTTTCTCCCGGAGAGAATCCATTGAAATACCCACATGTATGTATCCGAGCAGTACCTGGCTGAATTTTACCGGAGTACTGAAATTCAGCACCTCCTTTTTACCTTCCCGGAACTTTACAATCTCCATCAGATCATTTTTCATAAGGATGGTGAAACGGGGAATAGGAACATAAGGACGGTCAATTTTACTCATATCGGAATGAGCCTTAACAATCCCCTTTTTGTCCAGTACCATCACATAGTCAATATCATGGATCTTGGATATCTCTTCTATTAGAATATTAAGGGAGGCATCATCATTTTCCAGCAGAGGAACGGAACAGTTATAGGAAAGATTTTTTGCCAGTGACATGCCGAAACGGGTTGACTGGTTAATGAATTCTTCCTTTTGACTCTTGTAGAAATAGAGAGAGGCTGTGCACATGATGAATACAATCAGGAGCGTTATGAAGACTGCCAGCCTCACGCGAATGGAAATCCGTGCAGTTTTTAAGCGCTTCAGCAGAAACGGTTTTGCCGCATCTTTTCCCTCTATCCCCTCCTGTAGTTGAAGTGAAAAAGCCTTTGTGATATCCTTCTGCGAAGCGACCCCCCTTGCCACAAGAATATCGCCGAGCCGCAGAGAACTCCCCCGCTGCTCCTTCAAGGCCTCTTCGAGGTCATGCTCAGATACAATCTTTTTGTCCACAAGTATGCGGCCAAGTTGCCTGCTTTTCTCGTCATTTGCCGCAAGAGCCTTCTCTGCATCACATTCTTCTATTACATGCTTCTCCAGGAGGACTGCACCCAGGAGCCTCTTTTTATCTTCGGACATGAGAAGTACGCCTCCTCGCCATACGTTGCAGCAGAATAATCATTGCAAAATTAACACTCTATCATTGTTGTGCCAATACCAGCTTACATGCCAGTCCAGCAAAGATCCCAGCTGCTGTTCGATTCAGAAGCTTCTGTGCCAGAGCGGATTGTCGGAACCGCTCTCCGAAAATTCCGGCCAGAATGCTGATCGCGCCGAAGACAATGATGGTCGCAATGATGAAGACGCATCCCAGCAATAAAAACTGCACGGACAGGACGCCTTTGGCCGGATCGGCAAACTGCGGCAGAAAAGCGAGGAAAAATATCGATACCTTGGGATTGGTGATATTCATGATGATGCCGCGCCGGTAGAGGGCAACGGAATCCGGTCGATCAGCAGTCGCAGTCGGTCCCGTTTCGGTTCCGGCCCGGAAGGAGAGCCACGCCAGATAGAGCAGGTATCCGGCCCCGGCAAACTTCAGCAAGGTAAAAGCAACTGCCGATGCCTTGAAGAGTGCCGCGAGTCCTAAAGTCACCGCAGCCGTGTGAAACAGCAGTCCGGTGCAGAGTCCCAGCGTGACAAGCAGCCCGGCCTTGCGTCCCTGCTGGACAGCCTGGGTCATGACGAACAGGTTGTCGGGCCCGGGGGTGAGAGCCAGCAGGATGGACGTGGTGAAAAATATCAGGAGTATGCCGGGGGCAATCATGTATGTCCTTGGTTGTTTGTAGAAGTAATCTTTTGCATAATGGTGTACAAGCAGATGGCTGTCAAGGCTGATAACGGGGACAATTCATATTTTGCTGCAGGTATGAACACACAATGGAAGGGAGTAGCAATGACGAAAATCACTCTCAACAAAAACGAAGAGCGCCGTATAAGGTCCGGTCATCCCTGGGTTTTCAGCAATGAGATTCGCGAGACGTCCGGAGAACGTTCTGCCGGCGTTGGTGCTGAACTGTTTGACGCGGCCGGTGGTTTCATCGGCGTCGGCCATTATAATCCGCATTCGCTGATCGCTTTCCGGCTGCTTTCAAGGCAAAGAGAGGATATTGACTCAGTAACGTTCCAGGAACAGCGCATTTCCTCCGCACTGGAGTACCGCCGGAACCGGTTTCCTGGCTTGAATACTTTCCGTGCCGTCCATGGCGAGAGCGATTTCCTGCCGGGGCTTGTGGTGGACAGATATGGTGATTACCTGTCGTTGCAGCTGCTTTCGGCCGGTATGGACAGCCGTCGCGAACAGATTGTGGAGGCGCTGCGAAGAGTGTTCAGCCCGACCGGAATCCTTGCCCGTAACGATGTAAATGTCCGCAAACTGGAAGGGTTGGACGAAAAAGTTGAGCTGTTGTGGGGTGAAATACCTGAAACGGTAATGATGGAAGAGAATGGCCTCCACTTTAGTGTCAATCTGAGTGAAGGGCAGAAAACCGGAAGTTTCCTCGATCAGAAGCAGAATCATCTGCTGCTGCGGGATGTCTGCGCGGGGAAGAGTGTGCTCGACTGCTTCTGTTACACTGGCGGTTGGGGGATACATGCTGCATCATTTGGAGCACGGTCTGTCGTCGGAATAGATATCTCGGCCCGGGCCGTGGAACAGGCCGGTCGAAATGCTCAATTGAACGGTGTAGCAGACAGGATCCGGTACGAGGAGTGTGACGCATTTGAGCGGCTGCGTTCACTCCATCAGGAAGGACGTCGTTTCGGGGTCATCGTTATGGACCCGCCCGCCTTTGTCAAGAGTCGCAAGAACATCGCCGAAGCGACCAAGGGCTATCTGACCATCAACCGCCGGGCATTGGAACTGCTGGAGCCAGGTGGCTGCCTGATAACCTGCTCCTGTTCATACCACATGGGACGCGAGGCGTTCCGGGACGTGCTTACGCAGGCCGCCCGTCTGGCGAGGCGTGAGGTACGACTGACAAAATCTGGTTCACAGTCAGTGGATCATCCGGTGCTACTGTCATTTCCGGAGTCGGAATATCTTAAATGTTTTGTGCTGCAGGCGGTGTGAATTGTTAAGATCACCAAGAAACAGAAGTAGTGCGCAGTAAACCTGAGTGCCGCACCGCAAGTAAAAATGCCTGCCAAAGACGATGGCCTAAAAACAATCCCAATTCTTTCAAGAGTTAAATCCAATATTCGTGGCCTGCGTTCCAAGGGCAGATAGTACTTAATAACCAATTACCACCTCACAAATCAATTTAAAACGACGTGATTTGTCGCTTATTCGTGCGATATTTACCTCATTAATCATGTTCGAGGAGGTAAATCATGACCCGAAGAAGAGTATTGCGCCGCAAGCACATTGCATCCCAAAAGCTGGACAGTGAAGCCCGTAAATACATTCCGCTGTTCGGAACCTGGCTGGTGGAAATGGCCTTGAAGTTGGATTGGTACCAACCGCCTTCCTCACGACGATGGCCGGATATATTCAACGACTCTGACTTCTGTGCCATGACGCCGATTGATGACAGTGAAGACGAAGACGATAGTGACGATAAACCGAAGCGGATCACGGCTGCTCGTTGTCGCAAACTGCTTATGAATCAACAGGTACAGCTGCACGAAATGAAGTTGCAGCCAAACCTGCCGTTGTTCAAAAACGTCGATTTACTGTCTGAACTGCTGGATCTGACCGAAGCCGATCAGGCGGTACTTACCTTTGCTGCTGGACTGAATCTTTTTCCTGAATTCAGTGGCGCCATCTCCTCCAATAACGAAAAAACCGGTTCACAGTCATTCTGCAGACTGTTGGCCTGGTTAACCGGCATCAAAGAACGAGAATTTCTCCGCTCAGTATCCAATGACAGTCCATTGATCACCAGTGGACTTGTCAAAGTCAACCGGAAATTCTGCGATCTTGAAAGTAAAGTTAACATACCGGCAGTTTGAGATGTGGGATGAACCGGCTACGCCCGGCAGGCTCTATGAAATCTTGAGTAAGGAGTGCGAGGCCAAGGAGTCTGCTCCGAAGAAGATAGGGTTCGGGGTTATCTGATAATCCTGATAAGGAGTGAACATATTAGGCTTACACCAAGTTCATCAAACGTTCTTACGCGTCACAGTCTGTCGCTCAGCCGTGCCATACTTCCCTCAACGTTAACCCAAGGAGGCCTGTTATGTTCAGCAAAACCGATTACGGTCTGATTCCCTTCGATGATTTTCTGTTATTTGCAAAGGTATCTGACCTGTCTCATTACCGGGTTGTTCCGGACAGAATACTGGAGCAGTTCCTGTCGGTTCCTGAAAACTTTCTAGTGACCGGGGATGAGGTGAGCGAATGAACATGATCAGTCCATCAACAAAGGATGAGCTTCGCAGGAACAAAGCTTCCAGGGAAGAATTCAGAAATTTACCGCGTAATCCTGTCTATCTACTGCTGGACAGTCTGAAATGTTCTCATAATGTGGGTACAATTTTCCGGCTTGCCGATGCGGTTCTTGCTAAAAAGATATACATCTGTGGGGATTCGGTGAAACCCTCCGGAATAAAAGTGCGCAAAGGATCACATGGATCGGAGCGTTGGGTTGACTGGGAAAAGCGCGATGATGCTGTGAGTGTTATTAATGAGCTTAAGTCGAGTGGTATTTCCATTGTATCCGCAGAGATTACATCCGGTAGTGTTGACTACCGTGAAGTAAACATGCCACTTCCAGTCTGCATTGTTCTTGGTCGTGAGGATTGCGGAGTGAGCACGGAAGTTCTCAGCATGTCTGATTCCATAGTTCATCTGCCGATATACGGCATGGCAAATTCACTTAACGTTTCAACCGTAGCTGCAGTGCTGATCTATGAAGTGATGCGCCAGGCGGGCCGTAACTAAGTTCTGCAGGAGATCACCATGAGCCGTAAGAGAGTTTCTTTAGACATTGACAGACATCATCCATTTGTAACCAGGCTGATTATTGCTACACAGTCCGGTGATGTTGCCAAGGTAAAGCGGTATTTGAAAAATGTGATATTTTCAGGTGATTGTGCCAAGGCCTCATCGCTGGCGCTCGGCGCTACTGATCCGCTTGATAATCCAGTCATGACCACTGACCGTATGTGGGAGCATACGCCACATAATACAAGAAAGAAACGATCTGACAAACGATCGCTTCGCCGTATCTGGGAGTCTATCTCAAGGTCAATTGGTCTACTGCTTGACGCAGGCGCAGACCCTGATACCGTCGATCATGAAGGGTGCCCTGTACTCTGCAAAATTGTCCATCACAAAGAGCTGGTGGGCATTTTGCGAAGATTGCTTCTTGCCGGAGCAAATCCGAACAGCCACGATAGCACAGGCTTCAGCGCACTCTGCAATGCGTTAGTCTCTGGAAATGAAGAGGCTGTTCAACTTCTGCTGGAGCATGGCGCCCACCCCGCCACTCAATTTGATTCCGGAATCACATTGCTCATGTTTGCGGCTGGCAATCAACAACCCAGAATAATGCGGAGACTGATCAATGCCGGAGCTGACCTCAACAGTCGAGACAGTAAAGGACGGACAGCTCTTATGCACGCCTTGTATAAACATGGGGACTTACCCTTTCTGGTTGTTTATCGGTGGGCCAGAGAATCCCATGCCAAGAGATATCCAGAGACAGCATCCATCGGCATCACTCGGATGCTTGTTGAATCAGGCGCTGAGTATGAAAAACCGGATGACTTGGGCTTCTTACCGGTTGAATATGCTCTTGTGCCACATCTGAAGGGTGTTGAACTACCGGTGGAATTGATCGTGAATCGAACACACCTTAAGTTATGCGGGGCAGCCATGGCTGGGGATCATCAGCAACTTGCACTGCTCTCTCAGTCGGAGGAAATCCCATCAAGGATAAAGAACATCGCTCTTACAATCGTTGCTGTAAGAGGTTATGAGGCGTGCTGTAAAGTCCTGCTTGAAACCGGCGCAGATGCGAACAAGCCCGGCCTCTATGATGCTGGCCCGGCAGAATCGGCAGCGATAGGTTTGCAGTTGCCGATAATAAGGCTTCTGATGGATTACAGTTTATCAAAAGAGGAAATGAACACAGCGCTCAAGTACCTCTGTATGGCTCTTCCACGTTATTATGAGGAGGAAGAGGGTACGTTTCACAGTAAACGGCTGGAACTGGTTCGTTATCTTCTGGAACATGGCGCCGATCCGAATACCTTCGATAAAGAACTTGGTGATCTCTTGTCAATTTCCACTCTATTTGAAGAAAATCAGGAACTGGTCCGGCTGTTAATGGATTTTGGAGCTAAATCTCAGAGACAGGATGCGAACCGACTGGCATGAAATGACCGGAAAACTTCAACCGCTTTGGAATTTATCCCAGAAGGGTTTTTCAATGGATGAATGCGTAATCACAAACGATACAATTTTTGAGACCATAAAAGGGACTTCTCTCTTTTATCCATGCAGCGGCAATGACATGCTTGTGCCGGTTCAGCTATTCTCGCCGCATGTGACTGATTTCTGGTTTGTCGATAAAGGCTACTTTTCGCCCGGCAATCAGGATACTCGTTATTACGGTTTGGACATCCCCGCCGATAAGCAGAGCCCCCTGCTTGCCGATGTCGAAAACTACGAGTTATTGGAGCGGAACATAGAAGGCCCACCGCAATGGGATTATAACGTCCGCAACATCAAACCATGCATCTTGTATGAACGGTATCGGCATAGGCAGAGCAATACTGATATTCATATCCGCAGACGGCGGGGATATGGATTTTCGGCCTTCAGAAATGAAATCTCATCCATAGGGGTTTTCTTTTACCGTGGCGACAGCCAGGGGGAAGGTGGCAGCGGAAACCTTTGGCTGATTCGGGAACATCTCGATGAGGTGTGCAACAAGCTCATTAATGGCGGTCTGATAGTGACTGACGGGTCAAACTATGGTCATCGGAGCAGACGCGGCCCATTATCCAGATACAATTTCAAAGAGGTAAAGAAAACCGGACAGGAGATCATCGATTCCTGCAAGTCATTCACTGACAAATCAGGGAGACGATTTGAATGCCTCGGTTATGTAGGGCATCGGTATGGCCCTACTCTTATATGGCAGGTACACAAGCCGGCTCAGTAACCGGATAATAACAATATTCTGGGTTCTGTTCAAAAGCGTCACAGAATGTCGCCTTGATATGCGACAATCACCTCAACAATAACCCAAGGAGGCCTTTCATGGCACGCACAACAAGAAAAACAGCAACGATTCTGTCCGATCTGTATGATGAAACCTTTGCCAACGATTCTTACGAACCCTTCCGTATCAGCTGGCCAGATCTGCGCGGTATTGCCGGGGTCTCCAAACTCACTGACCAATACCTGCGACAGATAAATCAGGCATTGAACGAATCCGGCTACTATCTGATCCCGTTCGACAACTTTCTGCTGGTAACCCAGGAAAGCAACCAGTCCAATATTCGTCTGCTACCTCCTCGCATTGTTGAGCAGTACCTGTACGTTGAAGCCGATGATCTCGAAATTGACGAAGAAGAAGATGAAGAGCTCAGTGATGAAGAAGTTGAAGACGAAGAAGATTGCGAAGTTAATGATGAAGATGTGAATAGGGAGAAATCTGAATAACCATGTGGCAGCACGATGCGCGCCGGCGGTTCAGTCGGCGCGCAGATTTCATCAATACCAATGGAAATGGAGATGTATGCCAAAAACAAAGCTCAGCAAATTTCTGAGTCTTGTACTGCGACATCAGCCGGACGCTATCGGGTTGAATCTGGATTCTGCTGGTTGGGCTGACATTACCGAGCTTATTGAAAAGGCTCGCAAGGCAGGAGTGAATCTGACTCCAGCGGCTATTCAGAATGTCGTTGCCACCAGTGATAAGCAGCGCTTTCGTATTAGTCCGGACGGCACGCGTATTCGAGCCAATCATGGGCATTCTCTGCCGGTCGAACTAGGGTTGCCGGAAGCGGAACCGCCTGATGTTCTCTATCACGGCACCGCAAAACGTAACCTTGCCTCCATTCGCAGGGAAGGTATCAGACGGGGTAAGCGAAACCACGTCCACCTGTCCGCCGATAAGGATAGCGCAGTCAAAGTCGGCGTTCGGCATGGTCAGCCGGTTGTGCTTATAGTGCTGGCAGCGAAAATGCACCGTGATGGAATCCGGTTCTTTTATTCGGAAAATGGGGTATGGTTGACAGAATATGTGGCTCCTGAATATCTGCTTCTTCTCAGCGACTCTCAGAAGAGTGGGGTTGTCTGCAATAGGACTTATTTTTAGATGCAGCAATATAAGAAAGGAATAATTTATGGCAACATTGCATTCCACAGATCCTGCCCCAGAAGTGGTACAGAGGTTTCGAGAAGAGGCAGAAGTGATGATAAATATCAGCGGCTGTTTCGACTCCAGATCTTTAAGAAGTCTGGATGCAATAGCTCAGGAGTTCGGTGTGAATTGTCTGGATGCTGAGAAAGTTGTCATCGAAACCGCTGAAAAGCATATGAATCCTACTCTGGTTGTTCAAAAAGGTCACAGAGGTTTTCATGGTAAATGCGTCGTGTCCTTCTCTCTTGATGGCCGCTATGTTGTCTCAGGGGGTACAGATGGTATTTTGATCTGGGATGTCACTAGCGGCTGGCTCATACGCAGATTAAGGGGACACAAGGGCGATATTTCATCCGTAACATACTCTCCCAAAGGCAGTTTCATTGCGTCGGGGAGCAGTGACCATACCGTGAAAATCTGGGATGAAACCACTGGCGAGTGTTTGAAAACTCTGGAGGGGCATGAGAATTCAGTTGCCTCTGTATCGTATTCTCCCAATGGCTCCTTTATTGCGTCGGGTAGCTGGGACAACACGGTACGGATCTGGGATGTGGCTACCGGCAGATGCCTGAACGTCCTCAAAGGGCATAAAGAATCGGTCGAGTCAGTGGCATACTCGCCTGATGGTTGTTTCATTGCCTCTGTTGATACCAATAATGTCCTACGCATATGGGATTCCGCAAATGGTGCGTGTCTGCAAAAGCTGAGAGATGGTAAAGGGGGCTGCTGTTATGTCAGATACTCACCTGACGGAAGAAAAATAATTACTGCAGGTGGTCTGCATGGCACAATCCGGATATTGATGGCTGATTCAGTAAAGTGTGTGCTTGCCTTGATAGTCGATAAAAACTCCGGATTTTCTGCAGCAGCCTACTCTGCCGACGGCCACTTGATAGCTTCGGGAAGCGTTGACGGTACTGTACGGATCTGGAGTGCACACACCGAGGACGAAGAGTGTTTGTACGCTTTGGAAGGACACAAAGGTTACGTAACTTCTGTAGCATATTCTCCCGATAGTCGATTTGTTGTCTCCGCAGACAGTTCTAATGTCATACGGATCTGGGATACCACTTCCGGAAAATGTTTGCGTGTTATAGAGGGGAGTAAGGATCATGTAACATCTGTGGCGTACTCGCCTGATGGTCACAGTATTGCATCAGGTATTTGTGGGCAAAGTTTGCGGATATGGGATACGGAGGGTGGCGCGAGCAGACGAGTATCGGATTGGAAAACAGAATATATTGATTCTTTGGCATATTCGCTCAATGGCAGTTATTTCGCCGCAATAAATCGTGACAAGGTCCGGATCTGGGATACTGCTACTGGAAAGAGTTTGCGAACCATAAAGGGGCTGAAGAATGAAATATCTTCTGCTGTCTTTTCGCCGGACAGGAGTAATATTGCTGTTGCAGAATATAAAACCGTACGAATACATGATGTTGGTTCCGGAGAAAACTTACTCACAATAAATCATCAAGAAGGAGTCAAGTTCTTAGCCTATTCACCAAACGGCCGCCACATTGCATCGGCAGATGGACTGAGGATAGTAAGGATCTGGGATGCCGCCACCGGTACATGTACACGAACACTTGATGAACATGAGGGGAACATATTTTCTCTCGCGTATTCCCCTTGTGGCCACTATATCGCATCGGGGAGTTACAATGTCCTCTGTGTCTGGGATGCCGCAACAGGAGAATGCCTGCACACTATGAAAGGGCATGAATGGTTTGTAGCTTCTATAAACTACTCTCCCGATGGTTGTTTCATTTTATCGGCAAGTCCCGAATCAGTAAGGATTTGGGATGCTGCAACCGGAGAATGCATGCGAACCCTTGCAGGATTTGAGAACCAAATCAGCTCTGCAACATACTCTCCCGATGGTCGCTTCATCGCTGTAGCTGATTATGAGACTGTAAAGCTTTTTGATTCAGCCACCTATACATTCAAGGCAACCCTCATTGGGTTAAAAGACAATCACTGGGTCGTGATGACACCAGACGGGCGCTATGATTCATCTGACGCGGGAGAATGCCAACACCTTCGCTGGACTATTCTCACCAAATCCTATCCGATAACTCAGTTAAAAGATCGATATTACACGCCGAATCTCTTGAGACAGATTCTTCATGACGGAATTTGAATCTCGAACCCTGAAAACTCGGAACCGTTTCGCCATCGGCGACATACATGGCGGGGTGAAGACGTTTAGAGCATTACTCGGCAGGCTCTATCTCAATCATTGCGACCATCTGATCACGTTGGGGGATTATGTAGATCGCGGGCCGGACAGCAAAGGTGTTCTTGACACTATTATGGGCTTGAAGGATGCGGGCTATCACGTTACAGCCCTACGGGGCAATCACGATGATATGATGCTCAAATCTGTCACAGATCCCAACGATAATCTGACCCGATCCTAGTTTGGCAATTGGTGTGAAAGCTTTGGTATTGTTGATCCTGCAGATGTGCCGGAAAAGTATGTAAACTTCCTGGAGTCGCTACCTCTGATTGCTGTTGAGCAGGACTATGTCCTTGTTCATGCCGGTTTGGCTTTTAATGCTCCAGACCCGATAGCCGGTTCGCAGCCACATCAGATGCTGTGGCAGGCATCCGGATTTCCTGACAGGCGACGTCTCGGTGGAAGAGTTGTCGTCACCGGACATCTAATAAGTTCGGTTGAAGAGATCAGAAAATCTCTGAGTTCAAACAGAATCTACCTCGATAATGGCGCTTTTACTGGTGATTTACCGGAAATTGGAAACCTTGTTGCGCTTAATCTTGATACAAAGGAGCTGATTCTTCAGCCTTGGCTTGATGGTGATTTTCAAAAATTATGCTGAAGTCTTACGTCTATGTAAGACACTAAAGTGCATAGGAATCATAATGCTGGCAGCTATTGCAGGCGACATAATCGGTTCCATTTACGAGTTTGACAACATCAAAACCACGGACTTCCCTCTATTCAGTGATGGGTGCTTCTCTACCGACGATACGGTATTCTGGATGAGCCTTTGAGAAATAATGTCGTCCGGTTTGAATCGTACCTTGCTGCTAAATGGAAATAACAAGCGCGGAATAGCGGGTAAGAATCGAATCTGCAGTCAGCAGATGTAGCGGTTCTGATAGCGCCTGTGCAATGAGCATGCGGTCAAAAGGGTCTTTGTGGTGATTTTCCAGACGTAATAGGGCTACAGTATGTTCCGCTCTTACCGGAAGTTCCGTAAAGCCGCTTTCCACAATACCTGCAACCAGCTCTTCCTGATTAACGTCCAGTTTTCCGATTCCGGTTTTAATGGCTGATTCCCAAAGGCTGGCACTGCTTATATAAACCTTTTCGGCGGTCACAATCATTTTTCTTGCAGATGCCGAAAGCATTGGCGAATCTTCAAGCCACCAAAGATAAATGTGCGTATCAAGAAGAAGCTTCATTGATTGCATCCAAAAGCGTTCAGCAACTCTTCGGGCAATGGTGCGTCGAAATCTTCTGCAATGCGGATTTTCCCCTTCAGATAACCTGGCTTGCGTAACTGTTTTTTGGGAATATACGGCACAAGCATTGCCACTGCCTTGGTTCCCCTCGAAATAATAACCTCTTCGCCATTCTGAACTTCTTCAATAAGCCGTGATAAATGTGTTTTCGCCTCGTACATTTTTACGGTATGCATAGATTTGCCCTCCCACACTTGGTCAACTTGGTCAAGTTTACATCATAACGGTAAAGTTTTCCAAGCTAAAATTTGGAATTCAATACCTGGCCTGCTTGCTCCCACCCGACCACTCGAATACCATTGTGGCTGTAATCATCAGCGCCGCCATAAATCAAGGTCGGCTCCATAACCACGCCGCCGGCAAGGTCCCGCCATTTATTCAGCCCGGCAAATGATTCTCTGGTCACTGTTTTGCCCGATTTGATTTCTATCGGCATCAGGTGATTGCTTTGTTCGACAATTACATCAATTTCATTGCCGTTGCTATCTCGCCAGAAATACATCTGCGGGCGCTCACCTTTGTTGAGGCGTGACTTGATCAGTTCGGCAATGATAAAGTTCTCGAAGATTGAGCCCCTGCGCGGATGGGTCATCATGTGGTCGGTAGTCCTGATTCCCAGCAACCATGAAACCAGACCGGCGTCGTAGAAATACAATTTCGGCATTTTTACCAACCGTTTATTGAAATTGGCATGGTGCGGGCGGAGCAGAAACACGAGATAACTTGCTTCCAATACCGATATCCAAGCCTTGGCGGTGTTGTGGGTGATGCCGCACTCGGTAGCCAGCGACGAAAGATTGAGGAGTTGTCCGACTCGACCGGCGCAGAGGCGTACAAAGCGCTGGAACGTTTCCAGTTCCTGAATCTTTAGCATCTGCCGCACATCCCTTTCAATATAAGCGGTCACATAAGCGCCAAACCAGGCAGAGGGTGGTACCTCGCGGTCATACAGCGGTGGATAGCAGCCGGTGAGCAGCATGGCATCGTTGGATACCGGAACTTTTCCGGCGCTGGCAAGCTCGGCAAGAGAGAAAGGGAGCAGTTCGACAAAAGCTGTTCGTCCTGCCAGGGATTGGGTTATGCCGGACATCAGCCCAAACTGCTGGGAACCTGTCAGGATGTATAACCCCATGCGGCCGTCATTATCTACAATTGCCTGAAGGTATGAGAGCAGTTCCGGACAGCGTTGCACCTCATCCAGAACCGCGCCATCAGGGAAGCGCTCCAGGAATGAGCGCGGGTCATCTTGTGCTGCCTGTCGAGTGTCGGGATCTTCCAGAGTTGTATAGGGTCGATCTGAAAAGATAGATTTGGCAAGAGTTGTCTTACCCGATTGGCGTGGCCCGGTCAGAGTTATGACCGGGAAGCCTTTCAGCAGGGTGCGAAATGTTTGTTCTGCGTCGCGGGGGATCATGTGGGGATGATACTGCTGATTTATGCAATTTGTCAAAGTGATTTATAAATTGCATATTACCTATTACTGCCATTGACTTATTCATAATCAGGCTCAAATATCTGTCATTTTTATCTTGAATTTAAGGCAATATGACAATACTATGGTGCTTATGATGACATATCTGCCAAGAGAACTTACAAATCAGGTAGTTAAAGCACTTGAGGAGATGCCGGTGGTAGCACTTACCGGTATGCGCCAGACCGGTAAGAGTACTTTTTTGCAGGAACAGCCGGAATTGAAGGGGAGAAAATACATAACCCTTGATGATTTTGCCCAGTTCGCTGCTGCACGGGAGAATCCGGACAAGTTCGTTGACAGTGACGAACCTTTGATCATTGATGAGGCGCAGCGCTGTCCGGAGCTGTTTATTGCCATCAAGCGCGCCGTTGACAAGAACAGGCGTCCAGGGCACTACATACTTTCAGGTTCAGCAAACTTTCTGTTGATGAAAAACATCTCCGAAAGCCTTGCCGGGAGAGCGGTCTATTTCACTATGCACCCTTTCAGCAGACGGGAGATTGAAGGGCGTACTTTGGAGGTTCCTTTTCTACGGCGATTTATTGACGAGCAGACTATTTCGGGGTTGGCTGATGGTGCGGCAATTCCGCTTGAAGATATCGTAAAAGGGGGAATGCCACCGGTACGCCTTGGTAACTTCAGCGATCCGATAAACTGGTTCAAAGGATACGAGCATACCTACCTTGACAGGGACATTCGGGATCTTGGGCGTATTGGCGATATTATCCCGTTTCGGGGACTGCTCCATCTTACGGCTCATCGCACCGGCGGATTGCTTAATGTAAGTGACCTTGGCAGGGATGCCAGACTAAAATCAGCGGTTGTTACAAGCTATCTTTCAGTCATGGAGGTTTCCTGCATATTTTACCGCCTTGCCCCATATCTGAAGAACCCTGCCAGCAGATTGGTTAAATCACCAAAATTCTATCTGGGCGATTCCGGCCTGGCCTGTTATCTGGCGGACGTTGAGGAGTTGACACTGGATAACCCCTTGAATGGCGCTCTGGTGGAAACATATATTGCGCAGAATCTTGTTTCGATTCTTGATTCGACATGGCCACGGGCACATATGTACTTCTGGAATATTCAGGGACGGCACGAAGTTGATTTTATAATCGAAGCCGGAAACCGCTGTCTGGCAATAGAAGTGAAGGCTTCAGCCAGATGGAGCAAGGATGATCTGGTTAGTCTCAAGGCTTTTGTCGCCAATACCCCAAATTGTATGGGGGGCATTCTGGCTTATAACGGAACCACGCCTGTCTGCCTCGGAGATAAATTATGGGCTATTCCTCTTTCTTTGCTGCTGGCGTGATGGTTTGTTTTGCGTTATCTCGTTAAATTGCAGTGATTGGGGGAGATGCTTTGTGAGTTGGCTGCCGGGAAAACGGCGGACGATGTTAGTCAACAAATAAACAACGTCCCCCATATCCTCATAAACTTGTCCTCTCTTGCTCAATCCTCTCCAGCCTGCTTATTGTGTTTCGTCTGTGTTGACTGAAGAATTGGCTAATAAGGCCCATTTAGTGCCTATAACTTGCCAAGGTAGTGCTGGTTGACGTCGTAACAATTTTCTTTTCCCATCTTTGAAATAATGAGTCTGAAGCAGATCAAAATGCCGCCGTTTGCTGTGGAACGAAAATGTCACAAGAAATACAAGTAAAGGCGTTTTCACATTTGTCCAAGTATTTGATATTTTGAGTAAATTTTCTTCGTGGTGTTCGCTACGACTGTAACCAATGTAGATTAGAAGTTCAGATTCGTTTGCAGACGCTGCAAGTTTGTCAAATTCGTTCACCTTTTCTGAGCGAGGTTGACTCCATTCCCATTCTATTTTCGCCCATATTTCGCTAGATGACGTTTGAATGACTGCATCGGTTCGTCCGCCGGATTCAAAACAAGTGTAAAGCCCCATTAGATCGGCACATTGCTTAACAATCGAAGCTATGTGCGTAGTCCACACAGCACGTTTTCCAAATTTTTCATGACCAGGTGTCACAGGAAAATCTCGGTACCACAGTGCATTGAAGAGAGCCACAAAGTCTCGTCGCTTATTAGCATTGCTTTTAATCATGTCATCTCCTATTTTTTTAAAAAATATGCATGCTTGATTCAACCCCGTGCCTCCATGACCCGCCCGCCCAGTTATTTCGGGCGGGGCGGCCATGGGGCCGATTGGAACATTTGCAGTTTATTCACTTTTTGAAATTTGTAGACCTCTCAGCCTTTCGTTACGCGCGGACTCTCGCTCTCTAATTTCCTATTAAGCTGATTGTTTTGTTGACTTTATAAGTGAATCTAAAGAACGACATTCACCACCTCTATGTATCATGGCATGACAATTTGAACATACGACCGCTAATTCATTGATAGTTGTCTTTCTGCCAGAAAGGCTGGATTCTGCAAGTGGGGTGCGATGATGCACGATTGCGAAATTCTCTCCAATTGTTCCATAGACATGGTGAAAATCAAACCCACATCCCGGTACTTCACATTGTAAGACACCCGCGTTTTTCAGTAGCACATCACGAATTTTTGCTGATCTTAATTTAGCCTCACGATGCCGGTGAATTATAAACTGCTTTCGCCGTTTCCCTTCAAATGCACTGATTTCAAGTTCTTCAGGGCTAAGTGTTGTTGTGTCCCAATTTTTTAGGTTCGCCAACTTTTTATAGACAGATAATAATGACTTATGCACGGTGCCTTTACTAACGATTCGGTGCGCCCAACGCCGCATACCTTGCCCAGTAGGATAATTTGGAACAATAGGACGTTCTCCGGAGGGGATTAATAGCACCTGCTTTGTACGAACACTCCTCCAACGATCTTTTCCAGTGACTTTTACGTTTGAGTACAGTCCAACCACTTCATAGTTATCGTTCTTTACATTCCGGGCGACAAACACAACGTCAAGTGATGGCTCATCGACGTTGCCTCTGTCTATTCCGCAGCAGTAATATCCTTTATTGTCAGATATAAAAGCCTCCATTTCTGTATTATTATCTGGGTTGTTCTTTAGGTAGCTGTGACCTCCAACAATAGATTCGGTACCATCATATCTTTGCGCCCAGCCGATAAGTACAAATAATACGGCTACATCTGAACTTTTGTGTAAATTTGCCATGTAAAACTCCTTGAGCGTTAAATTGAGGCCGACGGGGTGAACCTTCACCTGCTCTCAGACAGGTGCAAGGCGTTGTTTAGGCGTTTTTTTCACCAGGCTTGTAGAATACTAGGGGGACATAGCTGCTTTATTGCTTTAACTCGCCGCCCACCAAACTCAACACACTTCCCGCGATTCAAACAACTCCTCTACACACCACAGCCCTCAAATACACAAAAGACGCCAAGTAAATTCATCTGGGATTCCTTGTGTTATCCACTCAACCGGGGGGAATTCCGGGAACAGTATATCCAACTCATGTCAATCTTATTCCCAATTCTCAATCTTTAAACCATCAACGCGAGAAAACTCCCTTGTATTGTGGGTAACCAGAATAGCACCGTAAAAAGTGCAATAGCTGCGATCATAAGATCGTTCGGGCCGATTGGTGTTCCATGCCTGGCAAGCGCTGAACGTATCTCACCATACTTCCTGGCGGAATCATCATCAAAGGGAAGTGAATCGAAGTTTTCGAAAAACTCGTCAAGCAGAACAAGATTATCAGGAGCGCGGCTGCTTTTCATCGCGTCGTAGTACAACTCCGCCTTGACGACAGAGCAGAGACGGACTTGTGAAGTATCCACCGACTGAAAATGATCCTTAACCTGGGTTTGTCCTGGGTTCAAAAACTTTATCAGTACGTTTGTATCGGGGAGATAAATCACTTGAATTCCTCGCGAACCTCATAGGTACCCTGATCTTCTCTTACCAGCAGATCGCCCGCCCATGCTCCGGAAAAACGTGAGAGCGGAGATACGGCAGCCTTAGAGTCGGCTCCTGAATGCTTTTCAGCATCAAGCGGCAATAATATTACTTCAACCCTCCGTTGCCTTAAATTTTTAGGCATCTTCAGCGTATCAGGCAATTGCTTGTATATGTGTCTCATGGCTTCCATAACTGATCTTCCTTTCATACTTTTAGTGGCACCTTAGCAGCTTTCGCAGATACCGACCAAACCCAGCTCACTACAAGGCAAACAACCTCAGACCGCTCACCTTCGCAACTTCACTAAAATGAGCATCCCGGCTAAACAGCGAGATATCATGCTGAATTGCAATTGCCGCAATGGATACGTCAACCGGCGGCATTGTAATGCCGTTTGCCCGCAAATCACGGTATAACCTTGCCGCCAGCAGCCAGGTTTCCCTGGTCGCTTCGACAAAGGGAAATGTCAATAACCGAACACGGACAATATCATAGCTGTTCTGATTGCGAATGCCTTGCAGAACTTCCTGCAAAACAATGCCACACAAGACTACACGGTTATGATCCTTGATTAGTGATGTCAGTACGGAAGCCGTTTCGCAATCCGGCGCCTGGAAGAAATCTATCCAGATGGAGGTATCAACGAGAACCATTACGGCCCTGTCTCATTTCATCCAGATTACCTTCCCAGATTATCGTGCCCCGCAATTCCAGTATTTTCTCCATGTCACGCTGTTCAAGCAGATGTTTCAAGGCATAGTTGACGACATCCACTTTTTTTTTCAGTCCTGTGAACAACCTTGCCTGTTCATAAAGTGAATCATCAATGTTCACCACTGTTCGCGCCATATTCAACCCCCAAATGATATCGTTTGCACTTGTAAAATATATCAATTCATCTGGCAAAACAAGAGGCCATTGCGGAATACCTGAAATGGTGTCAGTAGCCATTTCAAGCCTTATACAGCGCTTGGCCGCCTGCACCTGAAAATTTCGCAGGTGAAACCTTTACGGCAGCTTCAACAACCGTTCGCTCCGCCATATCCTCACAATCCGAATACGTTTTGCATCATACCGATATACAATCCTGAACGGCGGATGGATGAGTTCGCGCAACGTCCCGACGCCAAATTCCGGGACAATCCGCCCCATATCAGGATGGGTCTGCAAGGCTTCGACCTTTACAATGATTTCCTCAATAAACCGCGTGCCGATTTCCGGTACAAGCTGTTCGGCATACCATGCCTGCATCTCACGAAGATCATTCAGCGCCGAGGCGGCAAAAGTGATGGTTATTTTTCCCGACATTTTCAGTTACCCAGATTCAGCTGTTTCTTGACATCCGAAAGACTGATCTCACGCCCTTCTTCCAGATCAAGCAAACCCTGGACAATAGCGCGCATAAACTGGCGCTCTTCGTCCTTTGCCTCATAGTCGGCAACCCCTTGCAGTACTGCAACACCACGTCCCCGGCTGGTAAGAAGCATCGGACGATGGCTGTCAACTGCTTGTTTAACCAGTTTTCCGGGATTTATCTTTACATCAGTCAATGGAATTACGTCTTCCGAAAATTTTATGGTCTGCATATTGACCTCCTGCACTGAATTTAGACCTTACAATAGCACCGGTTAAAAGCCCTGCATAATGGTTATTTGAGGCCTGCCTGCACAATTGTTTTCCCAATAACCTCCAACAACCGCATCATCGCCAACATATCCTGGCAACAATATTCAAGCAGTGCTTTACGGATCTTGCTCAACTTCTGCGGATCACCCACGACTGCGCACATCTCATGATATGCCTGAATAGCTTCGCCGCCATCCCCGACTTCCAACCCTTCATAACTCATATCTTTAACAAAAGCCGGAAGCACCTTCTTGATGGAATGTGACCCCTGCTGCTTCCAGGAATAGAGCGCCCGTGCCTCGCTAGTTACAATTAATTATTAGGTCAACACATTAACGACTAAACGTTTTTCTGGGTCTGGTAAATATTCACCGCATAAATCTTCAATCAATACATTCAACATTCTATCGAGTGAATTGCTTTCATCCAGATCCAGCTGATAATGTGAGCCGACTTTATCCAGAATTATTTGTTTCTGCTCAGCGGAAAAACTGTGTAGCTGATTAATGTAGAAAAATAGATTGGAACGTCTCTTTGTCAGATACTTACTGAAGGTATCAAATCCTTCAAGTTCATAGAGCTTCAATGCAGCTACACGACGTAACCAGAGATCTTCGCCAGATATATGCGGTGTTTCTGATGGTTTCTTTTTGGCAATAGCCCTTAAAATCACTTTGTCATGTGGATCGTCACCAATCATAATGATGCTGAAATAGAGTGATCTTATGAGGGATTCGAAGAAAAATTTGCGTGTCCTGCCATATATCGCTGATGGGGTTTTGTCTTGATGATCCTTATTTATCTCATCTAAAACACCAAGCTCTTCCACCGAGGCTAGTAAATCAACCGGCGGCATTTGTCCGTCAAGCCACCAAGCGATGTAATGTTTAAGGAGGCTGCGGCAAGATTGAAGGATATGTGAGGAGGTCATCAGTAGCTGAACTCCTTCGGCTGTAAAAAAAGTTTTAGTAACATACAGCTGGACAAGGTTCTCAATTTCGTACCCTTTTGCAAGAGCCTCAAATTCTTTCTGCATATTTTCTGAACACAATAATGTTATTGCATCTCTGTAGATGCTGTTTTTTAAAAGCTTTTTATAATTACCAGACTCAAAGCCTTGCTTAATAAGTGTTTCTAAGCCCCGAAAAAGTAAAGCTTCTGCGGGCACACCAGAAAAGAACGGAATTTTCTTTTGGGCCAATGATCTCCGGATTTTATCAAACGAATGAATAAAATCAGGGGTCTCACGCAGATAGAAATAACGTAACAAGTATCCGAGGTTATTTGTCTTTAGTTTTCCTCGTACGTCATCATACAAAATATCAAGAGCTACTTCTTCTGTGCAATACCCACACATGATGCCTCCATTGGAACTTTAATTTTAGGTATT
>JBAXVG010000054.1:0-33894 GCA_037129255.1 Desulfuromonadales bacterium
TGATGGTGACGGAGCCGTTGTTGGCTATGGAGTTGGCGGAGAGATCCAGGGATAAGGTGCTGGGGTCTTTGGGGAGGATGACGACTTTTGTAAAGGTGGAGCTGGTGGTGGCTGTGTTGTTGGCAGCATCACGGGCACGGGCGGTGATGGTGTAGATTTTGTTGTCGGACCATTTGACCGTGCTGGTGTTAAGTTTCCATTGGGTCTTATCGGTGGTGAGGGTGGCACCGATCCAGACCGAAACGGTATCAAAGCCGTTATCGGACTGAAGATAGTAGTTTGTGCCGTTGATAACGGCGCTGACCGAGAACTCTACCGATGAGACACCCACGTTGTCGGATGCGGTGGCGGCGAGTTGCAGGACGTCGGTCCGGGTCGAGTTGTTAGGTGGGTCGGTTATGGCGACTGTGGGGCGCGTAGTATCGGGAAGCAGCGAAAAAGTGGCGCTTATGGCATGATTGGCGATGACGTTGGAGATGGTGTATCTGCCGCTTGTAACAGATGTCTTCCTGTCAATGCCGTTGTCGGAGAAAGTAGCCAGTTGATAACCGGTAGCCGGAGTTACCGTGCAGGTGGAAGAGCCGCCGGTGCTGACCGGCGATGTGCAGCTTACCGTGCCGTTTCCTCCGGTAACAGTGGCTGTAATCGTGTATTGAATTATGCTGAATGTGGCGTTTACGCTGCAGTTGCCCGTAATTGTTCCGGTGGTGTAACTGGTACCGGCAAGTGTCCCCTGCGGACAGGTGCCGCCTATGGGGGTGACGGTCTTGTAGCTGCTGTTGGGGGTGATGGTAAAGCTCGTTGTTGTGCCGCTGGTGATAGTTTGCGGTGTATTGGGGGAGATGGTGCCGTTTGGTCCGGCAGAAGGGGTGACTGTCCAGGTCAGCTTGTTTGCCGAGCAACTGGCAGTGGTTCCGCCATATAATCCGACGCATGTCCAGGACCACGGGCCGTTGCCGGCTACCGGAGAAGCTGTGCCGGCGGAACAGAAGTTGTCAGTGGGTGCGGTGGTGACGGCTGTGCCGTTGGCGCTGCCGCAGACGCCATTGACAGGGAGAGTGCTGAACCTTACCGGCCACACGTAGCCTGTCGCGGACGTCTTATCGCCTTGGAACAGTTCACCACTCCACCACGCTGTCACGCTCATATACCATGCGGCAGAGGAATTGAAAGCAACCGTACTGTTAGACCAGTAATATTCTCCCTGGACGTTGGAAAAACCCTGTCCGGTAAGCCATGCAGTCGAGGATGGCTGCCCTTTGCTAAGCAGGCTGTGCAGTTCGTTGCGATCAGGCAGGCGCCAGTCGCTGTGCCCCAGATAATTTTCCGAATTAAGCTTCTTCACATAATCCAGGGCGTGCTGCCAGATGACTGCGCCATCCTGTACCGTGCCGTCGGCATCATAGGAGAGGTTGCGGGTCACCATCAGGTTGGCATCTTTTGTCCACGCCAGTCCCGTCAATCTGTCGGTTACGGTCTGATCTCCGTTATCGTTGAAGCGGGGTATCGGCCAGGGTACGCCGCTTTGCAGTTCTCCATCCTGACCGGTGCCGCTGCAGGCGATGGGCACATCCAGTGAGTCATAGCAGGTGGTTTGACCGGTTCGGGGGAGCGCTGATCCTGATGCTCCGGTCCGTACCGGCCAGACGTAATTGGAGGAGGACTTAAGAGTATACCCCACGCCGATGTTGTACAGCTCAATGAACCAGGCTTCAGCGCCTTCCGGATGACTGTTGGCCAGGGTAGTCGCGGACCAGTAGTAATACCCCTGATTGCTCTGGATGTGGGTGAAACCTTGTCCGGTCAACCATGTGCCGGGAGCGTCAGACCCTTTGTTGAGCAGGCTTTCAAGCTCGTTGATGTTTGGCAGGCGCCAATCGCTATGCCCACGGTAGCCGCTGCTGTTGAGGCTCTTGATGTAATCCAGCGCCCCCTGCCAGGTTTTGGTCGATACGCCCGGATTACTGTCCTTGCTCCAGATCAGTCCGGTCAGATTATCGGTAACGGTCTGATCAGCGTTTGCCACAAAGCGTGGATTGGGCCAGGCAAGACCGGCCTTGAGCTCACCATCCTGCCCACTGCCGGTGATACAGGCGCCAGAGATTCCCGCCGCGTCGTAACAGGTGGTTTGACCGGTTCGGGGGAGTTCTACCGCCACGCTTAACGTCAGGGCGGTGTTGATCGTCCAGACAAAGGAAACCGGAGTTGATACGTTGGCGGCGTTGGCGCTGTCGGTGGCGCGGATGGTCAAGGTGTGCTGGCCGTTGCCGAGGTTGCTGTAGCTGTAGGGTGATGAGCAGGCGGTATAGACGCCACTGTCCAGTTTACACTCGAACGTTGCAGCCGTGGTGGCGCTGAAGGCGATCGTGCCGGCGGTCTGGTTCGAGAAATTCACCGGAGCGGCGGTGATGATGACGGCTACGTGCGAAGCGGCGCTGGAAATCGTGCCGCCACGCACAGGCCACACATAGCGGTCATTGTTGGTGGAGAATTTGTCCCCGAGGCCATCGAAACCCCACCAGCCGTTCAGGTTTTCAGACCAGGCGCTGTTGCTGCGGAATGCAACAGCAGTAGTGCCTGTCCAGTAATCATTACCCAGAACACTGTAAAAACCTTGATCATTCAGCCAATCGTTGGAAGATGGCTGTCCACTGTTGAGCAAGCTCCTCAATTCGTTGCGGTTGGGCAGGCGCCAGTCGTTATGACCCTGATAGTTGCTGCTGTTGATGGTTTTTATATAATCAAGCGCCTGCTGCCAGGTCGTACCGGCGCCGACGGGATTGCCATCCCTGCTCCACATAAGGCCGGTCAACCGGTCGGTCACAGTCTGGTCGCCGTTATCGCTGAAGCGGGGGATCGGCCAGGCAACACCGGCCTGTTGCTCGCCATCCTGTCCGGTGCCGCTGCAGGTGACCGGGATATTGAGTGCATCATAGCAGACGGTTTGGCCGGTTTTGGGAAGCAGTGATCCGGTCGGACCTGTACGGACCGGCCAGACATAGGCCACATCGGACTTGAGGCTGAAGCCTGTGTTGGCTAAGAACATTTCGGCAATCAAGGCGGAGGCGCCTTCCGGATGGCCGGCGGCCAGGGTTGTGCTGGACCAGTAATAGCTGGTCCACCAGTAACGAATACTCTGAAAGCTGCTGAACCCCTGCCCGGCCAGCCAGTTAGCCGGATAGACCGCCCCCTTGTTGAGCAGGCTTTCGAGTTCGTTGATGTTTGGCATGCGCCAGTCGTTATGCCCCAGGTAGCTGCTGTTATTGAGCGTTTTGATGTAATCCAGCGCCTGCTGCCAGGTTTTGCCCGCTGCGGCGGGATTGCTGTCCATGCTCCAGATCAACCCGGTCAGACTATCTGATACTGTCTGGTCGCCGTTGTCGGTAAAACGGGGCGTCGGCCAGGCGGTTCCGGCCTGAAATTCACCATCCTGCCTGCTGCCGACGCACGAAATGACGGCGCCTTCCGTGTCGTAGCAGGTGGACTGGCCGGTCCATGGAAGCGAGACCGCGTACCCGGCCGCCAGAGCGGTGTTCACCGTCCAGACGAAAGCAACCGGTGCTGATACGTTTGCAGCGTTGGCGCTATCGGTGGCGCGGATGGTCAAGGTGTGCTGACCGTTGGCAAGCGGGCCGTAGCTGAATGGTGATATGCAGGCGGCGTATGAGCCGCTATCCAGCTTGCACTCGAAGGTGGCCGGCATGGTGGCGCTGAAAGTGAATGAGCCCGAAGCCTGATTTGAGAAGTTTACCGGAGCGGCGGTGATGATGACGGTTGCCTTGAAAGCCGTGCTGGACAGTGTTCCGCCCCGCACCGGCCAGACAAAACCGGTACCCCCCTTGTCGTCGCTGCTTGAGTCGCTCCCCCACAACGTGCTCAACCTGACACCCCAGGCCTTTCCGATCCCGTACAATGAGCTGCTGCCGGACCAGTAGTCATAGATCTGAACGTTGTAGAAGCCCTGACTGTTCAGCCAGTCGGCGGAGTTCGGCTCCCCTCTGTTGATCAGGCTTTTTAGTTCGCTGAGATTCGGCAGGCGCCAGTCTCTATGTCCCAGGTAATTTTCGTCATTCAGCTTCTTCACATAATCCAGGGCATGCTGCCAGGTAACTTTTCCGTCACGGGCCGTGCCGTCGTTATCAAACGGTGGGGTGTGGGATATCATCAGATTGGCGTTTTTGGTCCAGGTCAGTCCGGTCAGATTGTCGGTCACGGTCAGGTCAGTAGGGGCGCTTATGCTGTTATCCGTGAAGCGTGGCGCCGGCCAGGCAACGCCGGCCTGCAGTTCTCCATCCTGTCCGCTGACGCCGCTGCAGACGACAGTTTTATCGGCCGTGTCATAGCAGGTGGTTTGTCCGGTTTTCGGTAGATTAGAACCGGTCGTACCAGTACGAACCGGCCATGCAAAGTGATTACGGGACTTGACGCCAAACCCCGCAGAAAGGGTGCTGATTTCGACAATCCAGGCGGCAGGACCGTCTGGAGATCCGCCCGACAAGGTACTGCCGGACCAGTACCAACTGGTATCAACATTGATGAACCCCTGCCCGGCCAGCCAGTTGTTAATGTTGACCGGTTCTTTGATGAGCAGGCTTTCAAGTTCAATCAGGTTTGGCAGGCGCCAGTCGCTATGCCCCAGATAGTTCTCCGCATTCAGTTTCCTGACATAATCCAGGGCGTGCTGCCAGGTAACCCGGCCGTCACTGGCGGACTCCCAGTAGTTGGATGATTCGAAGTCAGTATCAAATGACGGGTCGCGGGTTTTCATCAGGTTGGCATCCTTGGTCCAGACCAACCCGGTCAGTTTGTCGGTCACGCTCTGGTCACCGTTATCAACAAAACGCGGAGATGGCCAGGCCAGGCCGGCTCGAAACTCGCCATCCTGTCCGCTGCCGGTGCAGGAGATGACTACACCCGCCGTGTCGTAGCAGGTCGCCTGGCCGGTCTGCGGAAGCTGAATGCTGGCGGCGTGGGCAATTGAAAATGATGAATTAAGAATAGATAAGGTGAAAAGCAGCGAGATAAGGCGCATCATGGGCCAACCTCCGTTATAACGACTTGCCGAGTATATTTGTCAGGATATCCGAACAGCTGTAACTGGTCAAATTATATCTTCATTGAACAGATAGAAACAGCGATATAAAAGTCCACCTTCAGAAAAGGGGGTCAGGATTTTCCGTTCAATCGGGAAGCTCCAGCAAAAAGCCTGCCATCCCCGAATGACTCTATCGGGGATCCAGCCTTTTCAGTCACTTGAAATCTGGATTCCGGCTTACAGCATGCCGGAATGACACTCTTTTTGAGTTTTGCAGGAGCCTTCAGCAAAGGAAGTTGCGATCCCTCCCATCCCTTACGTCGGATTTCTTTACAACGTTAAGATGCTCTTCTCCTCCCATCTTAAACGAAGCAAGGTAAAATCTTGAAAACAGAGCGATAATTCTAAAGTATTTAAGTCGGAATTCTTAACACCGTTGTGATGTTTCTTCCCCTCCAATCATAATATACATAAATATAACAATAAGTTAAAATAATGGCACAAAAAATGAATTAAAGAGGTATATAGTATTTTTATAAAAGGGAGGTGTAGTATGCTGACGAAAAAACTGGTTATAAATTTTGTTGTTGCAGCACTGGTTACCATAGGGGCAGGACAAGCACAGGCTACTACTTATAGTTTGAATCTGGGAGGGCAGGTTGCTAATGGTGTTTCAAATAGTTATAACTATAATTCTCTACACTTAGATGATTGGAATTTGGATTTGACTGGGCTTCAACCATTTACGGTGTACAATGGAGATCAGATTAACGCTACGATCATATTCGACAAAAGTGTTACTATACAGGCTTCGCAATTAAATACATGGCTCTTTCTTGGTCTGTACGACAGCGGCAACTATGGAAAGCACTTTGTTACCGAAACTCAAGCAACAACGACTTTTTATAATGGTGGAACTACTGGTTTTTCAGTCGCTACCACAATAGGCTCCGAAGACTGGTTGCCTGCCGGTGCAGTCCTCTTTCCGCCAGATAATGGTGATATCACCTTTGATAAGCTAACTATTGACTTTACCATTTCGCAGCTAGGATTATCTTCCAGCGATTCATTGTATCTGAGCGGTGCGACATTTTACACTGAACGACAAAGTTCCGCTCCAGTTCCAGAGCCAGGCACAATGGCACTCCTTGGTATCGGAATGGCTGGTATCGCTATCTACGGTAAGCGTCGCAGGAACAATAAAGCCTGAAATCGGGATCCATACAACTAACGTATATATCACCACGAATGGCGTTGTTTCGGCAACGCCTTTTTAATATATTTTAACAAATGTTGTCCCGCCACTCCGTCTCCCCCTGTGTACGCCAGATTGTATCATGTTCAATATTTATGGATTGCCGCAAATTTTATGTGATATATTCGTTGCCAGATTGAAGCACCTGCAAAGGAGATTCCATGAAAAGACTCGCAATGATTGCCTGTATGCAGCTGTTTATATTCGCCGGATACTCGGCCTGTTTTGCACAGGGTGTGGTTGCCAGAATTCAGGGCGCTGTCACCATCGACGGCAAAAACGCCAGAACCGCCGATATTGTGAAGGATGGTGCGGTCATCGAAACCGCCAGGGAAGCCCATATCGACGTACGTATTGGCACTGGCGATGTCGTCAGGGTGAAAGACGGCAAGGTGATCTTTACCCTGGCAGGCGACAAAACCCACCTCTCGGTTGTCCGTGGGAAAGTGTACCTCGCCGTCAAAAAGATTTTCTCGCAGAACGGTGCCTACACGCTTGACTCGCCCAATGCGGTCGCCGGGGTGCGCGGCACCAGATTCCTCTTTGAAGCTGCACCGGAAGGTACGTATATCTGCGTCTGTGAAGGCGTTGTCTCCGTATCACCGAAGATCGATGCGAGTATCAAAAAATCTGTCGCAAAGGACTATGATCTCTGGGTCAAAGACGGCAAACCGGTCAAGGATCCGAAATTTTCTCCGGATATGAGCAAGATGACGAATCAGGTTTTCGAAGATATGGGCATTCCTGCCAAAGAGTGAACCTATAAAAGATGTTACAAACGGTCGCTGATCTCATCATACACCCGGCTGCGGTGCATAATGGCAAAGACAATAACCTCGCTGCCTCGAATGGTGTACACCACGCGCCAATCGCCTACCCGCAGCTTCCAGTATCCGGCCAGCGTACCACGCAACGGCCTGCCGTACAGCGCCGGTTCGGTTGTCAAACGGGTGTCAATGGCGCTGCGTATCCGCTCGCGGATAGCTTTGGCAATGTCTGCGGCATCGTCTTTGACCACCGGATGAAAGATAACGGCAAAACTCATCAACCGAAAACCTGGTCGGACGTCAGGGCGGTGGCTCGTTCAAACCCGGCGGCACGCTTGTCGGAAACCGAAGCCAGGGCGATGTCTTCACGCAGTTCCAATGATTCCAGCAGCAGATCGTGGGCAACGGATGACAGCGAAGCACCGTCGCGGGCGGCGATTTCGGCAATGGCGCCGTATAAGGTTTTTTCACAGACAACATTGATGCGTGGATTGGTTGCAGGCATGGCAGGCTCCTTTATTTTCACAATGTGTATCACAAGTGCGGCACTATTGACGAGGAAAACTATTGGTATTGAAGCCGGGAAATCTGAACCCTCACTCTTCAGAACATAAACCGTCGCATGCTGATATTCTGGAGCAATCCGATGCCGAACATGGAGGTAATCATCGAGGTCCCTCCGTAGGAGAAAAAAGGCAGAGGTACGCCGACTACCGGAAACATGCCGATCAACATCCCGATGTTGATGACGATGTGCCAGAAGAGCATGGCTGTAACACCCACCGCTAAAAGAGTACCAAAGCGGTCGTTGCAGCGGCGGGAGATGTTAAGCCCCCACAAAACCAGTGTCAGATAAATAAGAATTAACAGCAGACTGCCGATAAACCCCCACTCCTCCGCAAAAACTGAGAAAGCGAAATCCGTATGCTGTTCCGGAAGAAATCGCAACTGAGATTGAGTTCCCTTTAAAAAACCTTTGCCGGTAATGCCGCCTGAACCCACGGCGATCTTGCTCTGGATGATGTGATAGCCGCTGCCAAGGCGTGAGCGCTCGGGGTTAAGAAAATCAAGAATCCGGTTTTTCTGGTATGGCCGCAAGAACTTAGCCCACCCCACCATGACCATCGGGATGGTTATGCAGGTAAACGTCAGGATGGTTGTCCAGCGCAAACCGACATAAAACGCCATGGATGTGGCAATCAGAATAACGAGAACCGCCGTTCCCAGATCAGGCTGCTTCATGATCAGTGCTGTCGGCACGGCCAACAAACCGAGCGGAATCAACACATCTCTGACCGTCAGACCTCCGATAGAATGGAAATTATTAAAGAAGCGGGCAAATGTTATTATTATGACAATCTTCATCAGTTCTGACGGTTGAACATTAAAAAATCCGAGATGCAGCCAGCGGGTGGCCCCCATCGAGCGCCGACCCATTACCAGCACGGCCACCAGCAAAATAAGCAGAAAGCAGTAGAACCAGTATGAGAAATCCTCCAGAATATGATAGTCAACGCTTGAAACCAGCAGAGCGACAAACATGCCGGCCAGCATCCAGTAGCATTGTTTCAGATAATAGGCCATTCCGATCATTTTATAGGGTGTGGTAGCACTGTAGATATTGAGAATGCCAAGCAGGCAGACCGTCACCACAAGTCCGGCCAGAATCCAGTCGATGTTGATTAACAACCGGCGATCAATCATTGGCTGCATCTCCGCTGATACGTGGTTCTTTTACGATCACAGGCAATTCGTCCGCTGCGTCGTCTTCCTCTGTTGTGGAACCGGGAACGTCTTTCTGGACAGGCTTCTTGCCGTCAAAATATGTTCTCAGTATCCTGGCTGCTATCGGAGCCGCTGCTGATCCGCCGTGCTCACCATGCTCCACTATGACAGCCACTGCGATTTCGGGTTTATCATAGGGGGCAAATGCGACAAAAAGTGCGTGATCCCGGAATTGGTAAGGGGTCCCCTTCTTGCTGTCCCGCATCTTGATGACCTGTGACGTGCCGGTTTTGCCGGCCACTTTCACGTCGTATATCCTTGCCATTCCCCCGGTACCGCCCGATTCGTTGACAACCGCAAGCAGCCCCTGCTTGACCAGACGGTACGATTCTTTTGAAAATTGAGCTGTTCCAATGACTTCAGGCTTTATTTCCTTGAGCTGCTTACCGTCCGCATCGACAATGCGCTTTACCAGATGCGGGCGAAATACGGTTCCTTCGTTGGCTACTGTTGCAATCATGGAGGCCATCTGTATCGGGGTCATCAGCACATAGCCCTGTCCGATAGCCACCGGCAGTGTTTCACCATGATACCAGCGTTTACCGAAGCGTTTCTGTTTCCATTCGGCAGTCGGGATGAGACCCGCTTTTTCGTTCTGCAGACCGACCCCCATCGGAGCGCCCAGCTTGAAAGCTTTGGCTGCGGAAGCTATTTTATCAACTCCAAGCTTTTCTCCGAGCTGATAGTAATAAACATCACATGATTCCCGCAGAGATTTTTTCAGGCTTGTGGCGCCATGTCCATGTTTGTTCCAGCATTTGAAAGTGGATGCCCCCAGATCGTATGAGCCCTTACAGGTAATCGAGGTAGATTCGTTAATCCTGTTTTCGTTCAGGCCGGCCAGGGCGGTAATTATTTTAAAGGTCGAGCCGGGTGGATACTGGCCGGTCAGAGCCTTGTTCTCGAGCGGGTGCCGCTTATCCTCCAGATACTCTTTCCATTTGTCAGCGGGCAGCTTTCCGCTGAAGAAGGAAGGATCGTAGCCCGGCGTACTGACGAACGCCAGGATTTCTCCACTGTTAACGTCCAAGGCAACCGCAGCGCCGGCCTGCTCGCCGAACGACAGCTCGGCCTGTTTCTGCACTGCCGCATCTATCGTCAGCACCACACTGTTCCCCACCGTCGGATATGTTTCAAATATTGTCCTCAACACTCTGCCGCGAGCATCCACTTCAAGCTGCCGACCGCCGTCACCACCATGCAGCTCATTGTCAAAGGCCCTTTCAATACCGATTTTACCGATGTAATCACCCGGATTGTACTCCTCGAAGCCCTTGTCATTTAATTCGTTTTCCGAAATTTCACCAATATATCCAAGCAGGTGAGCGGCCAGCACGCCGCTTGAATATTCCCGGACCGGTTTCATCTCAATCTCGACCCCCGGTAGCATCAAGCGGTTCTCCTCAATTGTTTCAACCTGATCGCGCGTGATGTTGGAAGCCAGAACTATCGGATAGTATTTGGCCCGCCCCCTGCTTTTTTCCCAGCGTTCCGCCATTTCGGTCCGGTCGAGCCGGAGAAGGGCTGACAGTTGGGATAAAAGCGCTTCCTTATCCTCGACCTCCTGGGGAATAACAGCCAGACTGAAAGAGGGACGGTTGCTGACCAGAACTTTGCCATTCCGGTCCATTATCGCGCCGCGAGAGGCCGCCACAGGCACAAATCGCAGGCGGTTATTCTCGGACATGCTGCGATACTGCTCCTGGTTCAGTATCTGCAGATGCCATAAACGGAGAATCAGCAGCAGAAAGGCGGCTCCCGCAATAAATGAAAGCATCAGAACCCGGTTTTTGGATTCCACCACTTCACGAACAAAGCGTCGTTCTTTCATGGCTCTTCCTGTGGTCCGGCATACCAGGGTAAAAGCGTGACAAGCGAGGCAACGAAACTATTGATCAGCAGATAGGGAACAAGATCGGCGAGTATCGAATACAGGATTCCACCGAAAGAGGTAAACATCAGTAACAGAAGAAGGTTAAGAGTGCTGCAGGCCAGACTGGCCGCGCAGACGGCAAGCACGAATAATCCCGGACTGTCGGCATATAATCGATCGGAGGTACTTTTGATGGCAAAGAAAATGATAAGAAATGAAAATGCATTCAGCCCCAGATAGAGACCGCTAAAGGAATCCTTGATCAGTCCCAGCAGCCAGGCCAGCGGAGTACCCGTTTTATATGAGCCCTGCAGCGCGAAAAAAACAGTTATGATCAGCAGAAGATCCGGCTTGAAGGAGCTGATGACATGCACGGGCAGAATCGTCACCTGCAGTACAACCGATATCAGCACAATCAAAAACAGCACTAAGGCATTGCGCCTATTCATAGCCGCCTCTTACAACCACCAGCACCTCTTCAAGGTGGGCAATATTTACACAGGGACGAATAGTTACGGTCTGAAATATCCCGTACTGACCTCGCTTTACCATGGTCACTTCGCCAACCGGCAAACCTTTCAGATACACTCCGCCAATACCGGATGTCACCACGAGATCACCGACCTTGACATCCTCTTCCCGTGTGGTAAATTCAAGCGAACAGAGCCCTTCTCCCTTGCCCTTCACGACCCCGCGGGCACGCGAGCGTTGAATGGTCGCGGCAATCCCGCTGGCATGATCCGTAAGCAGCAGTACCCGTGATGTGGTCGCAGCAACCTTGACGACCTGTCCGACAACACCTTCGGCAGCCACTACCGCCATCCCGACCCGTAAACCGCTCGAAGCGCCACGATCAATCACCAGAGTACGAAACCAGGCGCTGACATCCTCGCCTACCACAGTTGCGCCAAGTGTCGCGGGCTTTATTGACTCTTTCATACCCAGAAGATTTTCAAGCCGCTGTTTTTGGAGTACCGCCTCATCGCCGGCCGCAATACGTGAGCCCAGTTCCTTGATTGCAGCCAAAAGACGTACATTCTCGCTGCGAACATGCACCAGACTGAAGTATCCATCCCAGATATTCTCGAAAAAACCGCTCACTTTTGCAGCCGGCTTCAGAACGGGAGCAAACAGGTTCATTACTCCACGTTCGATAAAATTAGCCTCGCGGTTGCGCGGTACATTCAGTGAAAACAGTATCAATGCCACCAGCAAACCGATGCCGGTAGTCAAAGCAACAATATATTTCCTCAGAAATTCCATATACTGATTACATCCGCCACATAGGGAGTCGGGAGAGACCCCGAATCCTGAACTCAAATCCAATCTTTAATAGTAACCGTAAATGGCCTGTAATGTCAACGTATTGCAAAGCGCAGACGCCTGCGCGCCGCTGCCGGGCCCATATCAGATCATTCCGCCGTTCTTTTTTTCCAGCGCCCTGCAACCAGAAAACCAATCGCGAGCAATTCCAACAGAGGGGCCACACATGCCACAATGGGATTCAGATCCGGACGCGGCCAGAAAAGAAGTGTTGCGTCATCTATCTTCATGCCGGACAGAGTTGCAGGAAATACTCCGTAGAGAAGAATGAGATAGAGAAGCGAGAGTATATCGGCACGACGGTTACTCTTTCCGAGATTGCAAAAAAGCATGATGCCGACATCTCTCATAATGAAAAACAGGGATGCAACAACAAACCAGCTGATGGCAGCTTTGCCGGCATTGCCCGTTACAGCCGCAAGCAGAACCGCACAGCCGGCCAGAACCGCGACAGGCAGGGTAAGAAACCAGCGCGGCGACCGTTCCAGAAAACGGCGCCAATCCCCTTCTGATGCCAGTCGCACAACTGCCTGGAGCGTGATGATGTCCTTGCGCTCACAAAAAGCCATGAAATAAATTACACAGACCGAAATTCCATATGCGGCAAGTAACGCCGGAGATGCCGCTGACATGGCAGGGTTCCCGCCCTGAGGAAAACCGTAAAAAAAACCGGCGATATGAAGCATTATGAACAACACAAAACCGTACCAGACCCAGGGTCCGTTTTTCATCTGCAGTTCCCGGCGCAGCATCTGACAAACCCCGAGAACCGCCCACAGCGCATATGCCAGAATAGAGCCGAGCAGGAAATCGGTCTCGCTGAATGAAACACCGAACCATCTGACTGCTGTTCCCTTGTTGAGTGCCAAGTTGATGAACGGCCCCGCTGCCACGATACCGAGTATGAGGAGACCAGGCGACTGACTTTTGTTGAACGCGCGTTCTTTCTGTATCGCCATCAGGCTTGCCAGAAGGCTGACGGCATGGGCCATTACACCGGAAAGTATCAATACCAGCATGGTTTTCAATGTCTGGCCGGCATCCCTCTCTGTTGACGACAAGCCGAAGAAGCCGATACAGATGAGGGCTCCGTACCATGTATAGACGGTACTGCCGAAGAGTTTCCCCCATGTCAGCTGCCAGGGAGTGATGACGGACATGCGCTGGCCGTCCCAGGTGTGATCCCGGATTTCGATCATTATGGATTCTGACGCCAGCTTGGTGCCCCAGATCATGGAGATGATGAAAAACAGTCCGGCCGAAGCCGAAGAGACCCCTTTGTCCAACCGGTAGTTGTCGAACACGTATACCAGAAAGATTACGGCGCCAAGGATCACCGGCATACTGATCAGGCGGTATGTGGTAATTTCAAGCCACAGATTTCTGCGAAATTCGGGACTGACAATCATTGTCCTCCCCCTTGTACCGCTTCTGATTGTACTGTTTTCAGATAAGCATCCTGAAGGTTCTGCCTCTGCTCCGCAAATGAGCAGACCGGCACCCCACTGTCGAGAAGTTCCTTCAAAAGCCGGTGCTGTTCGGCAGGATCAGGGCTGAACGAGAATGTTGCCTGCTCTTCGCCGGCGTTCAAATCCGTGATACCCTCTCTTCCGGCAAGAATATCGCGCAGCCCGCAACCGGGAGTTGAAATCCTGATTTCCAGCATTATTCCGGTTGTGTTGCCTTCCAATGGAGCGTGCTCGATAATGCGTCCGCTCCTCAGTACCAGCATATCTGTCGAATACTCCTCCAGTTCGGAGAGGATATGTGAGGATACCAGCAGCGTCATGCCGTTGTCACGCAGTCGCCTGAAAAGTATCGCCAGGCTGTGCCGGGCCTCCGGGTCGAGCCCGGAAGCCGGCTCATCCAGCAGCAGAAACTGTGGTTCATGAACAATCGACTGGGCGATGGCGAGGCGCTGCCGCAGACCACGGGAGAGGGAACCGGCCTTCATGTCGAGGCGATCCATAATATCCAGCTGCTCTGCACACCAGCCGGTCACCTGCTCACGCCTGTCATCGGGGATACCGTGAGACATGGCGGCGTACTGCAGGCACTGCCGAACCGTCAGATCCTCATACAGCCCGAAGAAGTCGGACAGATAGCCGATCGTGCGGTGAGTTGCCCGTGGATCGGCCAGGATGTCCCGGTCATTCATCGTTACGCTCCCCGCCACCGGTTCCTCCAGCGCAGCCAGGCAGCGCAGAAGGGTGGTCTTGCCGGCGCCGTTCGGACCAACCAGTGCGGTAATGCTTCCGGCACGGATCGTAAAGGAGACATCATCCAGTGCCCGTGTCCCGGGATAATCAAATATCAGGTTTTTGACAACTATCATCTGCCCTCCTCCAGCTGCCTGATGTTTCGGCGCTGCCCGCCGACGCGCCGGCGCTGTCTTCTGATCAATTATTTCGAGCAGATATAAAACTGATCCGCGGAGACGCTGGCAGGCGGCGCTGCTTTCCAGACATCACCCTGCACCGACCCGTTCCCGATCCAGATTGTACCGTCAGGAGCCTGCGCCAAACCCCATACCACATTATTGCTTCCTGTTTCCGCAGTACCGATCCAGTTTGCGCCCCGATCACAGGTCAGAAAAATGTCACCCGCATTGTTACCGGTGCCGACCATCAAGGCGCCGCTCGCCAGTTCAATAATCCTGTAGACACGTGTGACACTGTAGTACGTTGGCGCCGGCGTTCTCTGTCCTTGCGGCAATGCGCTCATCAGACTCCAGCTGTTTCCGTTGACGCTGTAATAAAAGCCGCCATTAAGGCCGGAGCCCGCAACAACAGAACCATCGGACAACACCGTCAGCGCATAGATTCTATTTGCTGACGGCAGAGTTCCTGTTTGCACCCAGTTTACGCCCCCGTCCGTACTGAGATAGACACGACCTTCGCCCGCAGTCGCCGGATCATCGTGTTCGGCACTATCCTGGGTTGAAACATATATGGTGCCATCCGCCTTTACTGCGACAGCCAGCGCCCCCATGCCACGGAGTGCGCCCAGTGCACGCAGCGTGTTCGTTGCAGGGTTCCAGGCGTAGACAACCTGATGATTTTCTGTCGGCGCGTTCGTTTCGGCCGAAGTCGTGATGATGACTTCTCCCTTCCGCTCAGCCAGATCCCAGATTATGGACGATTGTACGTTCGGCAGACCGATCGTGCTGCTTGTTCCGATTGCGGCGGACTTCCAAGTCGTTCCATCGTCTCTGCTGTACCAGAGCAGGGGAGCGGTAGCGACTGATTCCCCCCCCGCCACCAGCGTGCCGTCACTCATGCGGATCAGCTGATGAATCTGGGTCATACGCTCCAGCGCGTTGTGCTTCCAGGTACTCCCGTTGTCATCGCTGTAAGACATGTAAGCCAGGAAACTCTGGGTGTACCAGGCGGCATGTATACGACCGGCAGGAGAAACAACAACACGATTCACATGGCGAGGTTCTGACGGCGCCAGGCTGCGAAACGAGGTCTGCGTCCAGGCGGCCGTGTTGCTGACGGAAGAGACGGAAGTCGTTGTTGTTATTCCACGGCCATACACGTGATCCCGCCACTCCGTTTCACCCTGTATTTTCCATGTTACATCCGGTTCGGTATAGAGCAGGGAACCGCCGGCGACGGATAAACCGTTCATCAGCATCAGGTAAACCTGGCCGGTCTGCTGATTCCACCATAACAGGTCGGCTCTGCCGTCGTCATTGTAGTCGCCCAGGCTGACTATCTCCCATTGCATGTTCGGTTCGGTGTACATGATCGCACCGTTTGTCACCGATGATCCATTGGTCTGCATGCCGTAGACCTGCCCTGTTTTCCTGTTGTGCCAGACAATGTCAGCCCTGCCGTCAGCGTCAAGATCGCCTGCGCCGGCAATACGCCAGTCAGTATTCGGTTCCGTCCAGATGACACTGGCGTTGGAGGCGCCCGTTCCGCTGGTCTGGCCCAAAGCCGCCTGTCCGGTTGAGGTGTTCCACCAGAGCAGCTCCACCGTCCCGTTGCCGTTGAAGTCGGCAGCGGCAACGATCTTCCAGGCGGTGTTCGGTTCGGTGTAAATGATGGCACCACCGGTTGCTGCAGTTCCGTTCATCAGCATCGCGTAGACCTGGCCGGTTGTCCCGTTCCACCAGATCAGGTCACTCCTGCCGTCACCGTCTATATCTCCCGTGGTGACAACACGCCAGTTGGTGTCGGGTTCTGTATAGGCGATTGCTCCGGATTTCATTGTCGTGGGACCAGCCATCAGCATGAGGTAGAGCTGCCCGGTACTGTTGTTCCACCAGACGAGATCCCTGATTCCGTCGCCGTCAAAATCTCCCTGGCCAACAATAGTCCAGGCCGTATTTGCCTCCTGATAGAATTGGACTGCAGCGGTGACACTGCTTCCATTGGTTGTCACACCGGATACGATGCCGTCGCTTTGATGATAACAGGTGATAGAGGGGGTATTGGACTGCAGGTCAAAGGCTGATCCTGCGGTCGGACAGATCAGATAAATGAAGAACAACGACCGGATTACCATACTTCGCACATTTACTGTTCGACCATAATTATTCCTTATGCATTCCATCATGATGAGTTCCTCCTTTCAGGGTCGATATCAAAACATGTCGCTCAAACTCTCGTCAATCCCTTTCAGCATTTCATACCAGAACTCCCTGGCCGCCTCCAGCCTGTCCGCGCGGAACCGCGAAACCCATTCTGCAAGCTCCGGCACGTCATCCCGGTCAACCTCCTCCTTACGTTCAAGGAAGGTCTGAATGAAGTCGATAGTGCGTTCAGACTCCCAGAAGACCGGGCTGTTGTAGCTGTTGAGGCGGCTGGCCAGCAGACTGACTGATCGCAGAAATTCATTTTTTCTGCCATACAGCGATCCGATCACTTCAGGCAGAAGCTCTTCGGCCCAGGCGCGGTGAAAGCGGCAGAAACCCAGATTGTCCAGCACGAGTTCCATTTTCATCCGTTCCGCGCAGCGGCGGCCCAGTTTGCGTGGCGGAATGAAATCGCTGCCGTAGACCATGTAGTACTTGCCCATGATGGCCATGGGAGCCAGCACCCCGGCGGTCCAGTACTGGTTCGGCACCATCCATCCCCGGCGACTGAAGGCGACATACACCAGACGGTCGTGCAACGTCACGCCCCGGAGGCGGGAACAGGCGCGGCTCCACGTGCGGATCCCCTCGCGGAAGTCGAGGATACCTCGCCGCTCAACAATTGCATCAATCAGCTCACAGCCTAATTCGGCGTTGTGCAGCGAGTCTGCAACCGGTTCGAAGGCAGCCATATCCCAGTGCGGCAGCCGGCTCACACCCAGTTCCTCCGCTGTAAGCAGTTTCTCGTCCAGCAGATCCATCAGCCAGGCCAGAACCCCGCCGCCCGAAATAGCATCGAAACCCATCGCGTCGCAGTAGTGATTGAGTTTCTCCGCTGCCCGCTGGTCGAAGATGCCGCACAGAGGCCCCATGGTCTGGTAGGGTTCATAATCCTTTTTGAACACGCCGTTCATCTTTTTGCAGACCGCTACGCACGGCTCGCCACAAGTGGCTTGTTGCCTGCCGGCGATTGTCTCTTCGTTGAACTGCTTCAGATAGTGCCCCTGCACGAAGCGCTCGTGCAGGGAGAGGCGCTGTTCTTCGCTCCAGCGGATGGTGCGGTAGTTGAAGGCCATGATCCGCCCCCCCATGGTGGCATAGTTGACCCCGAAGGTACCGCCGCTGCCAACCTTCTCGTCGAAGCGGTACTTACCGGTCGCCTCGGCGTCCTTCTGCATCAGCCGCATATTGTAACGGCTGCTGAACCACTCGTCGGCCACACGGTTGTCGCGGAAATCCTCGTCCACTACCGTACCTCCATAGATGATGGCAACAATGCCATGCTCACGCGCCATGGCGCTGCCGAAGCCGCCCCGTCCGGCCCAGGTGTCCACATGGCTGATCTTTCCTTTATTGATGGGAACCGACATGATAGCACCCATATCGCTCTGCAGGGCAGCCGGACCTGTGGCCAGTATACGCGGATCATTGCTGTACCGGCCGCCAAACATCCCGAATACCCGATCGGTCAGAGCATAGACCCCTTTGCGACCGCTCTGCCAGATCGTCTCAACATCAACCGGCGCCATCTCGACCTGAATCTCCTCGCCGTGGTTACGGTTCAGGAAGAGGACCGACGGAAGCGATGCCTTCCCCGTCAAACTCAGCATGTTCAGCCCGAGGTTGTCGAAGACCAGTCCGGCCCCGCCCATTGAGCTGATGTAGTAGCCCTGCCAGCAGGGGGAGAAACCGGTCACCACCAGTCGATTGGATCCAGGAAAGATGGAACCGGCAAAGATGCCCACACCAAAGTTGAGGCTCCGGTATTCAACTGCCAGGTGAATGCCAAGGTCAACCGGGCCGAAGTAGCGCTCAAAACCGTATTTTGCGGTTCTGTAAAAGCCGGTCGCGGCATCGACGAAGAGTACTTTCTGGTTCAGTTCCATGGTTTGTCCTTTAGTTATTTCAGGGTAATTATTGCGGTAGCAACCAGCTTCACCCGTTCCGCAACACTTCCGGATACCTCCAGCCAGGGGATACCGCGCTGCGCCAGCTGTTCCCGATACCAGGCATGCTGATATTCGCGGAAACCGGACTCCTGTCGCGTGCCATCCTGCATAAAGGCGATGTCCGGGCAGCAGAGAACATACAGGTCGTAAGGGCGTTCCGCCAACTGTTCCAGCACCTCATCGTTGCGGTTAAAAAGGTAGCGGCAGTACAAAAGCGTAGTCAGAGGCGACGTATCGCAGAAGAGACAGCGGGTTGCATTCCGGATGGCGACATCTTCCATCTCGACCTGTCGCTCCGCTATGGCACACATATCCTCGAATCCCGGCAAACCGTTTTTGGTTATCCACAATTCTCTGCCATACTCGGGCACCATTACCGTTTCAAAATGCTCTGCCAGCGCCTCGGCAAGAGTGGTTTTGCCCGTAGATTCTCCTCCCAGCAGGCAGATTCTCTTGACGAATGAAGCGTAGACCTGCGGTGAGAGTAGTTCACGGCAGCCATGTACATCTGCCCGGACCATGGTGCCGGATACCGGAACACGACTGCGTTCCCGGTCAATGAGTACATGGGTAACCTGCGCTGTGCCAGGACTGTATCTGTTGAAAAAGCCGGTAAGTTCGGCGGCAAAACCATCACCATACTCTTCACTGGTGAAAACCGCATCGACCGTACTATCAAGCAGTTCACGGCAGAGGAAACCGACAAACAAGCGGTGCACTGTTTCCGGTTCATCGTCATCAGGCACCGAAACGGAACGGTCGGGGAACCAGCTGAGAAGTCGCTCATCGGTGACTACCAGCGCACGTACCGATGGAAACAACGCCGTCAACCACTGTTCACGCTGATCTGCGGCGCACCCGTCAAACTCCGGTTTGGCGTAGCTGATGATTACCACCTGCTCACACTGCTCCAGAGCACTGCGAATCAGAAGCTCATGTCCGCGATGCAGAGGGGAGAATTTCCCCACCACCAATCCCTGTCGGAAGAGGGCGCTCATGCAGCCTGCAAACCCCGTCGCCAGACGCTCAACGATACGGCGGCGTTAATCCAGAAGACCAAGTAGAGGAGCGCCGTCAGATACAGTCCGCGGGAACAGTAGAGCGGCACGGAGATGCTGTTGACCACCAGCCAGCACCACCAGGTTTCGATACGCCGCCCCATCAGCAGGAACTGTCCCAGCACGCTGAAGGCCAGCACAAGAGAGTCAATGTAGGGGGCGTAGGCATTGGTAAAACGGTGCAGCAGCCAGCCATAGGCCAATGCCACCAGCAGTCCGGCAAGAAACAGAAACGCCACGCTCAGTGGCCGACTGCCGCGCACCGGCAATTCACTGCCCTGCCTGCCGTACAGCCAGCACCACCAACCGCTGACGCTGGTGATGATGAAGAACAGTTGCAGGGTCACATCTGCGTAGAGTCTGACCTCGTAGAACATCACGCCAAACAGCACGCCGCCGATGATGCCGGTCCACCAGGTGTGCACGCTGTTGCGACCGGCCAGAATGATTGATACGGCATTGACAAGATTGGCAACGATTTCAAGCGGAGAGGTCATGACAGTGTCCCGATAATGTCTGAGGTGTACTGCACACGCTTGTCACCCGGGCCCTCCAGGGGCAGAATATCCAGCTCCTGCCCGCTGCCGAACAACCCGAGCAGAGCCGATCGAATCTGTTCCGTCTCAAGGGCCGCTCCCCGCAGCCTCATACCCAGACGGCCATCATGGCACTGGTGGACGGTGAACTGAGGGATGGCAAAACGTCGCAGCAGATTGGTAATCTCGATGTTGTTGATCATCACTCCGGACATGGTGCGGAAGAGGACCGGCGGACGCCCTTCCAGTTCCACCAGCACCGGTTGCCGTCCATGAAACCTGAGCGAAGCATGATCGCCGGTGCGGTACCGCAGCAGCGGCAGACAGAAGTTGAAACCGCCGCTGATGACGATCTCACCCCGCTCACCGGGCGGAAGCACCCTCCCCTCGCGGTCGAGGATCTCCACGTAAAGCCGGTGCTGCAACAGCAGGTGTCCATCCGAATCAGGAACGAACACAGCGATCGGGCCTGCCTCGTTCATGGAGTAGATGTCAAGAACCGGGCAGCTGAAGCGTTCCTCCAGCTGCTGCTTCAGGCCGGGCAGCAGAGTCATGGAGGTGGACAACAGTGCCCGGGGTCCGGTACGTAGCGGCAGCGAAGCCAACACCGGAAAGGAGAGCGGGTCGCCGCTGTAGATCTCCGGATCGAGGGCATCCAGATAGCGGGCCCGGTCATCCGGATCGCGCCAGTCGGCCGGATGCAGATTGATCTTGGCCAGTCCCGATTCATTCATGGTGGGGGTGACAGAGGTGTAGGTGAAGCAGCTGCGCTGGTAACCGGCCAGCACCACCCCGACCTTGCCACAGCCATGCTGCAATTCGATGCCGAAATGGCGAAGGGCGCGCTTGTGGAAAGACAAATAGCAAGCCGCAACCAGCGGGTGAGACGGCAGCAACAGGGTATGGCCGGTAGTGCCGGCGGTCCGGAAGTTAATCAGGCGCTCGACCGGCACGCTGTCCGGCACGAAGCGGGCGATATCACGTCCCAGATCGGAACGGTCGATGGTGGGGATGTCGGCGAAGTTTGCCGGAGGCGAACCGTAGGCCCGGTAGTGGGGCACTTCCGCGAAGCAGTTACTCACGCAATCGTGCAGCCACGAGGGCTGTTCGCCCGGCTGCCAGCCGACCTCCGCCTGCTCCACCTCCCGCTCGAAGGCCTTGACATGTTGGATGTCGGCGGCGGTCAGGCGGTTGCCGCTCCGGTTGCGGTAGATCGGGGCGCCGGGATGCTCGCGCAGAAAGCGCAGCATGTCCCGGCCGGCCTCGCTCAGGGTCGGGTAGCGGTCAGTATCGGTGATGGTTTCAGCCATGGTCACTCCGGCGGCTCCGGGCAGACAGTTCACCGTTTACCTCCCATCAATTTTACAATCAAAATGACGAGTTTTATTGCCTGGGCAATCGTCATAACAGCCACTACGCCCCCCACCAGTCCGAACAGAATACGACCGATCACATTGTTGACACCACTTGGAAGAAACGGAATTCCACCTCTGATCTCATCCCCGAACAACGAAGCCCCTGCAAGAAATACCGTGGCAAACACACCGAACACGATTACTGACAATGCGGACCCCAACATGGTTTCGACTTCTTTGGACAGCCTGTACTTGTATTTTTGCAGATAAAACGCCGCACCGATGGCTATTACCATCAGTCCAACCAGGCAGACCAGCCAGCGCTTTTCATAATCTCCGGAACTCGGAGGAATAAGAAAGGATTCCCCAATCGTACAGGAGCCGATAAATACAAACATGCCGGGACCGAATAGTCTTTTCCAGTTCACTCTCTGGTCCACTTGTCGGCCGACTCCTCGGCGGCCTGTTTTATCAGCGCCTCGCGGATTGTGCGCGCCCGCTCCTCGGCCTCGCGGGAGGCCTTCAACACCCTGGCCCGCTCGGTTGAACTCAGGCTGATCAGGCGATCCTGGGCCTGGGCTTCGCTTTCACCAGCCGGTCGGTATCCCAGCTGCGCCAGCGTCAGGCGCACCAGCTCTTCGCGCCGTTCCGGATCGCTGAGCAGTTTGCGCGACGAGACCTGTCCGGCCAGCCCGGCCACCCCCTTGTCCAGCAATGTCAGAAGAGGAACAGCAGCCGGCCTGGCCGTCCGGAACCAGTCATCATGAAGCAGCCAGCAGAGAATCAGTACGATAGCGAGACGGTTGCGGTCCCGTCCGGCATCACTGCCGCCAAACGCAGCCAGCTGTTCGGGTGGAACCGGTTTGACCAGCTGAGACAGCAGATCCTGAACCACAGCCGCGACGTGGATACGCCCCTGCCGGCCAATGCGCGGTTCGGCCAGAAACTCCTCCGGTATCTCCGCCAGGCGGCGGGTAAGCGCTTCCAGCACCGGTCCCTGTTGACCCGTCATTACTCAACCTCCCCATAGGTGCTGCGGCTGAAGTGACGGGCAAATTCGACCAGGTCTTCCCAGCTCGCCACCCGATGGATCTGCCAGCCGTGTTTGTCTCGGGCCTTCCTGATAACCCCATAGGCGTCACCATACATTCCGGCATAATGTTCCCAGTTTTCGGGCAGGTTCAGCACAAACGTTCCGCCACCGCGAGCCCGTTTCAGGGCATTATCGGCCACATCCCAACCGGAACTGCCCCGTTCGTCCTTGTCGAACATGGTGGAAACACCGTCATCCGAGATGACCATGATATGCGCCGGACGGGTATCCATGCCGCGCGGGGCGTAGGTATCGCGCAGGATATGAATCGGGAAAGCGGTGCCGCCGCCGAAATAGCCGGTCAGGACCGCCAGGATGTCGTGCTCGTTGCGCACGAAACCGGCGGTACAGATATGCTCATGGCTGCCGCTCCAGAGCGTGGCCTGCACCCGTGCGCCGGCTCTGAGCGCCGACAGGCAGACTATCGCCCCGGCCAGGGCCGGATAGGAGACATTGAACTGCGGATTGGCCATGGAGCCGGAACTGTCCACGTACAGATCCAGATCCAGCGGCTCCTTGCGGGGCTGATGCCCTTCTGCCGTCCCCCACACCCGTTGGACCGTGGTCATACCCGGCACGACGTGCGGACTCTGCAGGACGCTCTGCAGCCAGTCGACCGCATCGAGGGGATGGCCGATATCCCAGGATTCAAGTCCCTCAGGCAAAGGATCGCGGCTTTCAGGGGTCCGCCGGCTCGGGAACGGAATCAGGTGCGGCCTGGCGCGTTCCCGGTAGTAGCGGATGGCTATCTCATGGTCAGTGAGATCGAGCCCGGCAGCCCGAAGTATCTCTCCATATTGGAACGGTTCTCGACATTGGCCCCGACTCCGGGATGAATTGTCTTTTGTCTCGATCGGTCTGACAGAGTTTCCCCCCTGCCCTTCATCATCCTCGTCAAGTTCTTCACCATTCAGTTCGGGATCCTCTGCGGGGTGGATGGCGCCTCCCTGCTCCTCCGGGTCCTCCCCGGTCAGGCCGGATGGCTCCCCACCGGCAGCGGCATTCCTGGTGTCCAGCCAGAGGTTGAGCAGATCCTTGGTCTTTTCATCCTCCATCAGATAGGGGAGCAGCAGGCAGGCAAAACGGCCGGAACCGTCAAGCCAGTCGCCGGCATAGCTGCGCAGGAGCCGCGCCCCCAGAACCGCGTCCCCCTCCATCCGGTCATCGGTAGCTCCGCCACCCAAAGATCCCTTCTGCTGGCTCCAGAGGAGCTCGTAGATCCTCATGTAGATGGTCCAGACCGAACCGGTGGCCCGATCCCCCTTCAGGGCCCGGTACAGTTCGGCCAGACGCAGGCCGCCGCTGCGCTGCAGACGGTTGTTTATCAGCAGGTCAGTGTACAGGTTGGCCACCATCGGCGCCTGCTGCTCCACCGTTGGCAGGGCCCGGCGCATTCGGGCGATCATCCTGGTATGTTCGGTCAGGGTGGCAGGGGCCAGCACATGATGGCCGATCTCGTGCGCCAGAACCTCGTGGGCAAATCCGGAAATACCAAGCTCCATGACCTCCTGCAGGTTGATGACCACCGCCTGGTCTTGAAGGCGGATCATGGCGAAACTGCCGGTCAGCCCCTCACTTTTAGCTGCTTTACTGGTAAGACAGAGGGTCGGCGGGCGGATGCGGGTGAAGCGGCTCCAGGATTCGATCGCCGGAGGCCAGGCATCCAGCCACTGCTGCTCCAGTTCTGCCATCTCCTGTAATACAGGCACCTGTTTATTCAGCAGCGCTGTCATGTCAGGGCTATCAGCACGATTGAATGAGTGAGGGGCGAGGTGATTGCCAGTGTGTCGACGGTAGCTGCGGCGCTGGATATGGCCCCAAGTTGGCCGAGGTTGAGAGAGAAACCGTCCCGCCGGATGGTAGTGCCGTCCAGCTCCATCCCTCCCGGAAGCGTCTTCTGGCAGTCACAGGCGGCAAAAAGAGCGGGATCGCAGCGGTGGAAAGTGGCCCCGAAGCAATCCGCCGTCAACAGCCAGCATTCATCACCGCTTCGGACCAGGATTGACCTGTCACTGACGGTGACGCGTGGAGGTTCGATGAACAGCCCGCCAAAGCCGCGGAAGGCACCGATCCGCCGCACCGGCCGCAAACGCTCACCCCCCTTGCCAACTCTTGCCGGCTTGGCAGGGTCGTACCAGGGGTCTCGTGCGAGGCGGGAGAGGATATCTTGGAGAGCTCGCATGGAAAAAGAAGCTTCTGGACAAGACTCCCTCTCCCTTGACGGGAGGGGGTTGGGGGGTGGGTGAAGCAGCGGTGAATCACTGCCGTCACAACTTCCCCCTCTCCCTGACCCTCCCCCGCCAGGGGGGAGGGAAAAATTACATTCCAACGCTTGCAACGCAAGCTCTTCAGGCACTGAGTCAAGCAGAACCAGCGCTGCAGAACGATAATGTGCCATCCCGGAGCGCCAGGCAAGAATCTGCCCCAGCTTCAAAAACTCCTCTGGACTGCGGCATTGCCCGGCCAGTCGGGTCATGTCGCGGACCCACTGAGCGGGCCGTGCGCCGGGGGTTGTTGCCAGATGATGCAGAACATTGCTGACCGCCGGAAGGATGCTGCGCGGCGCCTCGGCCAGATGAGCCGCTGCAGCCGGGAGCAGCCTGCGCCAACCCTCGGCAATCGCCATGCTGCGAGCCCCGGGCCCCGCCAGATTCTGCCCTGCCAGTTCCAGGGCGACATCATAGGCCACCGAGACGGTTTCGGCGGCATAATCCGGATGGATCGCGGCAACAGCGGTCACCACGGGGTCCACCATTTCCTGCAGCACCGTTAAAAACATCTCGCCACTCAGCCCCGGAAAGCGACGGCGTGCCTCTACAAAACGCGCGTTGAATTCGGAGCGGCCGGCCCGGAGTATATCTGCCAGCACCTTGGAGATCATTGTGTTTTCAGCCAGCGCAGGTAGTTTGTGTAGCGCTGGTGCAGGTACTTCAGCTTCAGCAGGTCGTCATGGAGATGACCGTACAGTTTGCGCCCCTTGGACCATTCGGCGATCAACCGTTCAATGCGTGCCAGTCTCCCCCGGCCCTCTCCTTCGGTCACTCCGTCCAGTCCCCGGCGAAACTCCTGGTCCAGCTCGGCCAGCGGATCGTCCCGATCCAGATTGAGGCGGTCATATTCGGCACAGGAGAGATCGAACAGCTTGCGCAACCACCCGACCCGGTCGGTACGGTAGACGGCGTTGGCCGGGATATCAAAAAAAGGGGCATCTGTGTCGGGGATCAACTTCTCGTGCAGCACGAACGGAAGGATCTGGCGCACATCCTCCAGCTCCACGCTGCGGTTGCCGCGAAACCAGGAGAGAGCCTTGGCATACGTCAGAAGTGTCATCAGCACTCGAACCGACAGCCCGTTCAGCGACTGACATCCCAGGTCCCCGAGCCGGTCGCGACCGGTCTCCAGTGCTGTAACGGCGCTCCGCTCGACACCGGCCAGCCGGACAGTATCCTTGGTCATATATTCGAACTGCTCGGCCGCCACTTCGCAGAACTCGAACTGACTGGCAAAGAATTCGATCCGGCGGCGTATGGGAGGGACAAGCTCAACAGCACGAATCTCTAACTGCATCCGGTCAATCTCCGCTTCACTGAAGATGATCGCTGACGGCACCGTCTCCTCGGGGCGGATATTCTCCTCAAGACGCAGCAGCAGATCATTCATGAAGCGCGGGTTGAAGGCCAGGGCCTGGACAATTACATCGATCCGGTCCCGCAACGCCTCGATCACCTGGTAGGTGCCGCCCCCCTGATCATCGTTGGCGGTCATGAACCAGGCTGCTTCCGGACATTCGTAGATGTGGTTCAGTATTTCGGCGTAATTGTCCCCCATCACGGTCAGAAGCGCGCTCTGGGTTCGGGTCGGGATGCGGTTATACTCGTCGATGATCTTGACCCGCATCCCCAGCCAGCTGCGCCAGGAGATGCGGATATCCTCCATGCTCCGGGCATTCACCAGGTCGGCCGGCAGCGGGTTGCCCAGGAGGTCGGCGATGGTCATCTGGGGATGTCCGTGCTGCATGGCCCGCCTCACATCGCGCACCTTGTAGCCGGCCAGAATTCCCATCAGGATGGCGCTGGCGGTTTTGCCCCGGCCGGGGCCGCCGATGAAGAGGCATTTGCGCCGCGTGGCGAAAGTCAACAACGGCAGCAGGATGAAGCTGGAATAGCTCTGGGCCGTGGGAAGCGTCAGGCGACTCCTGCTGTCTCCCAGCACGTAGGACTGGGGCGGGGCGTCGTTGTACTCGATGTCGTAGTGGGGAGAGATAATCGCCGTGTTGACGATCCAGAAATAGGCCTGGCGCAGCTTCTCGTCCAGCATCCGGCTGTCATCAGCCCCGCCAGCCACATTGTTGCTGACCGGCCCTTGATAGAGATCGGCCACGTCAAAGACACGCGGCACAACCGGAGTATGGGGATTGGTGGGAGATTGGGAGACCTTTTTGAAGGCATCGAAGAGCGCCATGATGCACCGTCCTTCCGAAATCGCACTGTTACTACGTCGAGACCTCGTGTTGAAATGCTTCGAGATCTTCCTTGAGTTGCCGGAGCAGACCGGCAGCCTCGTCCACTCTTCCTTCACGAGCGTGAACTTCCATGGCTGCTGCGGTTTCCCGTACCCGACCAGCGGAAATGTTAGCTGCCGCACCTTTGATAGTATGAGCCTGAACGCGCACCTGCTCTCCATCACCATGCTCGACCGCCGACTGGAGAGATTCCATATACCCGGCGGCATTGCTGATGAACATGCCGATAAATCGCGCCAGCATCTCTTCGCGCCCGCCAAGGCGCTCCAGAAGGTCATTTCTGGCGAACACCGGCACGGATTCATCAACGGTTGCCGGATCGGCGGAACTAATGGGACTGGTGGGACTATCCGGACTGGTCTGACACTCTGATGTATGACTTTTCACAAGTTGATCGAGGGTTTCAAGGATTTCGGAAGGACGGGCCGGCTTGGCAAGATAGGCATCCATATCGGCGTTCAGGCATTTATCGCGGTCTCCCTGCATGGAATACGCGGTCATGGCTATTATCGGTGTCCGTTGCAAAGACCGGCTCCTCTCGATCTCCCGTATCCGGCGCACGGCGCCATACCCATCCAGAACCGGCATCTGCATATCCATGAACACAGCATCGAAAACATTTTTTGAGAATTGATCAACCGCTTCCTGACCATTTTCAGCCATAAGTATCCGATGTCCCTGTTTTTCAAGCGTAATACGCAGCAGTTCCCGGTTGATCTCGACATCATCGACCACCAGGATGGTGTAACGCGACTGCTCTTCCCGGACGCTGTGGCGGGTAACCGGATCAGAGTGCTGCTTTTGTCCGCTTATGATGGACAGCAGAGTGCTGCGCAGCTCTTCCATCACGACCGGTTTGGTCAGATAACCCTCTACACGGAGCTCGCGGCATCTGCCGGCATCTCCGCGCATACCGGAACTCGGCATAATGAGAATTTTAACAGAGTCATATTCCTGCTGCCGACGGACTCCGGCAGTCAGTTCCCAGCCATCCATGCCCGGCATATGGACATCGGTCAGCATGATACGGGGGAGGATACCGGCAGCACGCAGGTTATCCAGTATTTCGACAGCCTCTCCCGCATCGCATGCTGTCCGGACATTCATGTGCCAACGGTCAAGGAAGCCGCTCAGCATCTGACGGTTGATCGAGTTGTCATCAACGACCAACACGGAAACTCCCTCCAGACTTTCTGCGGCAGGAGTCTCAGAGGAAATATTCATCTGATGGCCGAACAGAGCGGTGAAGTAAAAACAGCTCCCTATACCCGGTGTGCTGGTTACACCGATATCGCCACCCATCAGTGTAACGAGACGTTTTGAAATGGAAAGTCCGAGACCGGTTCCGCCGAACTGTTTGGTGGTAGAAGCGTCACCCTGCTCGAATGCTTCAAAGATTCGCTCCTGCTGTTCCGGCGTAATACCGATGCCGCTGTCTTTTACATCAAATCGGAGCAGAACGCCTTCAAGCGATTCCCCGATCAGTGAGATAATGACACTGATTTCACCACTGCTGGTAAATTTGACCGCATTTCCGACAAGATTGATCAGAATCTGCCGGACTCTGCCCGGGTCGCCGATCAATGCATCCGGAACGTTCTGCTCTATGTTGAAAACCATTTCAAGCCCTTTTTCAACGGCTCGCGTGGAGAGAGTCCGCAAGGTTTGACCTATCATGCTGCGCAGCAGAAAGGGAGACAGGTCGAGATTGATGCGGCCCTCTTCAATTTTTGAAAAATCCAGAACGTCGTTGATGATGGAAAGCAGGTTGTCGGCAGAGGTCTTGACTGAACGGAGGTACACACTCTGCTCCAGATTCAGTTCGGTATCCAGAACCAGGTCGGTCATGCCGATGATGCCGTTCATGGGGGTACGGATCTCGTGACTCATGTTAGCCAGAAATTCGCTTTTAGCTCTGTTTGCCGCTTCTGCCGCTTCCTTGGCGGCAGTCAGTTCGTAAACTCGTTCGGCGATCACTCTCGACATGGTGTTGAATGCGATACCCAGCTGCCCGACGTCATCCTTCCCTTCCTGTACCGGCGACGGGGTCAGATTGCCGGCGGCAACCTGAAGACTCGCCTGGGTCAGTGCCGTCAGGTTCCGTGTCAGCCAGTATCCGATCAGAAGCAGGATGAACGAAGAGAGAATTATTTCGACCGCAGCAATACTGATACCCTGAATAAGCAGCATTCTGCGGGCGGAGACGATCCGGGACAGATTGAGGCCAAAATGCAGTGAACCGAGAGACTGGTTGTGCAGGTTCAGCGGAACCATCACATCATAGCGTGGTTCCTTCTTTGTTTCGAACAGCGGTAATTCCCTGCTCGGCTCGGGTATCGGCTTATCTGCGGGCCATCCGCTTGAAGCGGCCCGGTTGCCTGATCGATCGACGACAATGATATAGTCAACCCCCCCCGACGTCCGGCTTTCATCAACAACCGCCTGCACCGTGGCAAAATCGCGCTGGGCCAGCGGTGCGGTCAGGGCAGCTTCAAGAACCGGGTGAAACTGTTCCGCCTGTGAACGGGCCTGATTGGTCATGGCAGCATGCTGCAGACGCAGACTGTTGAAGACCAGAATCGACAGCATCAGCACTTCCACCCCCAGCGCCAGCAGCAGCAGACGACCTCGGATGGTATGCCGGAGAGATATGTGCTTCATTTTGCGGCGCCGCCAAGAACCTTTCTCACTTCCCCGGCGTACGGATCCATCTCTTTAAGTTCGTTTGCCCGCAACGTGCGGTAGCCTTCCAGCTTGTTGCTTTCGAAGTATGTTTTGGCCTCGGGGGTGTCGGCAAAGGCCCACAACGCTGCATTGATCTTTTTCTGCAGCGCCGCTTGCCGCCTGTTCAGTACATAGACCCGACCGGCCATCGGCTTGCTTTCGGCAAGAATCCGCAACTGACTTCGCACAGCCGGGGCAAGTTTCTGATAGTTTGCCTGTGATGTAAAACCGGCGGCCGCCTCTCCGGATATGATTAACTGGGCGACACTGTCCGAGGCGCTGACGAATTTAACGGTGCTGGTGTCAATTTTGTTCTCCCTGAGCCAGTGCATACCCCACAGGGTTACCAGAGAAGCCGGGCTCAGGCCATACACCTGCTTTCCTTTGATATCAGCAGGCTTTTTGAGTGCGCTGCCGGCGGCGACCAGCGCCACCGCCCTGAAATCAGCCTTGTAGGTAAGAAGCGGAATGTATCTGGCGTCGGTTTGAAAGAGCCGCGCCTGATGGCCGGTAGTAACGGCAATGTCGAACTCATTGGCCAGACCGCGACGGGCAAACGTGTCAAAATCGGGTGCGGTGAGAATTTCCACCGGCATGCCCAGCGCCTTTTCCATATGCTGCCGCAGCGGTTGATACATCTCCAGAATCACTCTGGCACTGGTGTGGGGAGCCACACCAATCACAAAAGAGTCTTTGGCGCCTGCCATGCCAACGGTCAACACCAGAAGTGTCATGATCAAAAAAATACGGGTCGTTTTCATATCTGCGTCTCCCCGGCCTGTTACCGCAGACCGCACAGGTCTGTTTCGTTGTAAACGCGAACAAGATAATCCCTGTATGAAGAGTTGGGCGTCGCCTCGATAACCTGCTTCATCCCGGCACAGTCGATAAAATTCCGTCTCAGCGCAATTTCCTCAAGACAGGCGATCTTCAAACCCTGGCGGGATTCGATGGTCTCGATGAATATACTGGCCTCCAGGAGACTCTTGTGGGTGCCGGTATCCAGCCAGGCGATACCGCGTCCAAGCCGCTCCACCATCAACTCGCCCCGCTCCAGATATGCAAGGTTCACATCAGTGATTTCCAGCTCTCCCCGTGCTGAAGGCTTGATCGCCCTGGCGGTCGCGACAATGTTTTCATCATAAAGATACAGGCCGGGCACGGCATAATGAGATTTCGGCTGTTTCGGCTTTTCCTCGATACTGAGCACCCTGCCGTCCGGATCAAATTCCACGACACCGTAACGCTCCGGATCATGCACCTGATATCCGAAAATGCGTGCACCACCCTGAAATTCCGAGACGACCCGGTCCAGATTCATTTTTCCGTAAAATATGTTGTCACCCAGAATCAGACAGACCGCCTTACCGTCAATGAACTCCTCACCGACCAGAAATGCCTGGGCGATTCCTTTCGGCTCCGGCTGAACCTTGTAGGTGAGTGTGATGCCCCAACGGGAACCATCCCCCAGCAGCGCCTCGAAGCGAGGGGTATCGTGCGGCGTCGATATCAGCAGAACATCCCGGATACCGGCCGCCATCAGAGTTGCCAGCGGATAGTAGATCATCGGTTTGTCGTAGACCGGTTGCAACTGTTTGCTTGCAACCAGCGTCAACGGGTAGAGACGGCTGCCGGCTCCTCCGGCAAGTATGATTCCTTTTGTTATTCCCTGTGTCATGGTACATTTCCTTTCGTTATGAAATATGCAGCCTTTAATAGATCGTCATATACTTCTGTTGCGGTTGATATGTGAGCTTCCTCTTCAGCGCCGCAACCGGTGCGGACAAGGATCGACCTGCATCCTGCTGCGCTTCCCGCCTCAACGTCCACAGACTTGTCGCCGATCATGACCGAAGCATTCAAGTCGAGATCAAAACGGCGCGCCGCCTCCTGCAGCATCCCCGGCAGCGGTTTCCGACAGGCGCAGGGGAGCCCGTAACTGCCCCGGCCATGGGGATGATGCGGGCAGAACATCCACGTATCAACCTGCGCACCGGACTTTTGAAGCTCGGCAGCAATATGGCGATGCAGCAATTCAACATCATCTTCGGTATAGTATCCACGGGCAATTCCGGACTGATTCGAAACAACAGCCACAAAATACCCCGCTTCGTTCAACATCCTGATCGCTTCAGAAGCACCGGGGATAAACTCGAAATCATCGATCTGGTAGAGATACCCTTTTTCTATATTGATAGTTCCATCACGGTCCAGAAAAGCCGCCCGACGCATTCCATCCTCCCTCTGCCGATATTGCGGGAAGCAGCAAATTAACATGCTGATTTATCTGGTTATTCATACAGAGAAGCATTGACAACCCGCTGGCAAAGGCACTATAACACCAACATCTTAAATAAGGGAGACGTATCAGTGATAAAAACCAATAATCTTAAAATCACCAGCATTACACCGATAATCGCCCCGGCGGATCTGCGCCAGGTCTTACCGCTGTCAGAAAAAGACCGCGCGTTTGTCAGCAGAAGCCGTGAGCGGATCAAGGATATCATCGGACGCCGGGACCGGCGTCTGATGGTGGTTGTAGGCCCCTGCTCGATCCATGACACCGAGGCGGCCGTAGAATATGCCAAACGCCTTGCAAGCCTGTCGCGCCGGGTTGAAGATCAGCTCCTGCTGATCATGCGGGTCTATTTTGAAAAACCCCGCACCACGGTCGGATGGAAAGGGCTGATCAATGACCCCGACATGAACAGCACCCACCTGATCTCAAAGGGGCTGGGCATCGCACGCGGGCTCTTGAGCCGCATAACCGCTCTGGAAGTACCGGTCGCCAACGAAATGCTTGATCCGATCACGCCTGAATATGTCGCTGACATGATCAGCTGGGGTGCCATCGGCGCCCGTACCACCGAATCCCAGACCCACCGGGAGCTGGCCAGCGGCCTCTCCTTCCCGATCGGCTTCAAAAACGGCACCGACGGCAATCTCCAGATCGCCATGGATGCCATGAAGGCGGCCATGCATCCTCACAGCTTCCTCGGTATAAACCGGGAGGGTCGCACCTCGATCGTCCAGACCAGCGGCAATCCGGATGTGCATATCGTCCTGCGCGGCGGATCGCGAAAGGTCAACTATCATCCCGAAGATATCGCCCACACCGAGGAAAGTCTCAAAAAGAACGGCCTGCTCCCTACCATCATGGTCGACTGCAGCCATGGGAATTCAAACAAAGACTACCAGAAACAACCCGAAGTGCTGGAAAGCGTTGTTGACCAGTTACTAAACGGCAACACATCGATTTCCGGCGTGATGATTGAAAGTTATCTCGAAGCGGGCAGCCAGAAGATACCGGCTGATCCGCGCGAACTCAAATATGGTGTCTCGATCACTGACGCCTGCATCGACTGGGGCACGACAGAAAGAATCCTGCTGGCCGCCCACGCCAGATTGCAGGGGAGGAAACCTGTCTCTATATAACAGAAGTGGCTTTGTCTCTGCAATACAGAGAGTATTAAATATTGATGCGTTCGCAAATTCTATATGTCATCCCCGAGCGTTTCTATCGGGGATCCATGATTTCAACATCTTAAAGGCTGGATTCCGGCTCAGAATCTCTGCCGGAATGACAAATTGTTAGGGCATCAAATATTGATTTCACCCTCACGTCGGACGGCCGCTCGCCATAACGACAAAGGCCGATACCCCCTTGCGGGATACCGGCCTTTGTCGTTACCTGTCAGATTCATTCTAGTGTCATGTAACATCTTATCTTTCGTAGGGTGTGCAAACAGTTTCATCGTTTGCGCACGCGGACTGGTGGGCAAAAAAACCTGCCCACCCTACCAAAATTTGAAGTGTAACAGCGTACTAGTGTCATTCTAGCATCATGTAACCTCAAATACTTCACGAGATCAGTAACTGCGGATTTCTCCCCCTCCCTAACCCTCCCCCGCTGGGTGAGGGAACCAAAGCTCCTCCCCCAAGCGGGGGGAGGTTGGGAGGGGGGAAGATGCCATGCTACTCGTGGCAAGCTTCCGGTCGGGCTCCGCTCCTCCCTCCAGTTGCCTGCACCGGCC
>JBAXVG010000055.1:0-32817 GCA_037129255.1 Desulfuromonadales bacterium
GAAAATCTCAGATAGGGTCAGTTCGGTCAAAATTTCAAGCCCGACAGACTCCTAGAGCGCTTACAAAGACCCGACCGACTCAAAGGACACCTGACACCACGACTTGAAGAACAGGTGACTGAACAATGTCGAAATGGTGAGCAACATCGCCGACATCGTATTGAAACCCGCCGACTGTCGGTAGACACACCCGAAAACCGCTTCGTAAAGATGGTGCTGACTCGTTGCGTACGGGAATTGTCTGTTTTTGTCAGCAGAGTACGCCTTAACAATGCCGTGCCTGATAGGGAAAGGCTTAGCAAGGCATTTTTTGATGAATTGAGTAGTTGGCAAAGACCGTTGGAGCAGCGTCTGGCAGAACCGCTTTTTCATGAAGTCCGCAACTTTTCTGGTCTAGCGCAAGAATCATTGGTGCTTCATCACAGAGCTGGTTATGCGAAAGTTTACCGTATCTGGCAGGAACTGAAACTGTATCTTGATCTCTTTGGCAGTCAGTCTTCCATCTCCATGAAATCCGTGGCGGAACTGTATGAAGTCTGGTGCTTGCTTGAAATCAGGCGGATGCTTATGAACCTTGGGTTTTCAGAAGTTGAAATACGCACGGCGGCATTAAGAACAAAATGTCTGGAGAAAGATCTTGTTGATGGCATGGGTACCGCTTTCCGCTTCACCCGACGGGATGGATTGAAAATCCGTCTGGCTCATGAACCACCGTTTTCCGTAACAAAAAATTCAGAAGCCAAGGGTATCTATTCCTGGACGACTCCCCAGAAGCCGGACATCTTGCTTGAAGCCACTTTTCCTGACGGCAGTAGGATACGATGGATATTCGACGCAAAATACCGAATTGCAGCAGAAGACGGCGATGATCTGATACCTGATGATGCGATAAATCAAATGCACCGTTACCGTGATGCCTTGATACATCTGACTGCGGGTGATGATGGTGTCACGGAAAAAAGCCGCCCGGTTGTCGGCGCATTTGTACTTTATCCTGGTTGGTTTGATGAAGGTGCAGAAGAGAATCCATACGGTAAAGCCATAGAGGCAGTAGGAATTGGTGGGTTTCCGCTTCTACCGGGTCGTGACAATTCTTGGCTTTTTGCTTTTCTGAAAGAGAAGTTCGGTGATTTATTTCACGAAGGATCACAGGAAAGGGCACTTGCACCGGATGAACATCTTCTGCATGATTCAGTGCGGATTGCACCGACTGGGCTGTCATTGAGTCGTTACGATGATCTGACGCTCGTTGCATCACTTGGGAATGTCGCCAAAAGAGAAAAGCAGTATGTTGACCATTTTATGAACGGTACTGCTGGCTGGTATCACATACCGGCAAGTACGACTGACAAAAAAATCTCACGCGCTATCATGCGAGAACTCCGCTTCTGTGCTGTTGCAACTCATCCCGCTGGGACAGGAGAACGAAGCATTGAATATCTGTATGAAATAACGTCGGCGCAACTGGTGAAACGGTGCAAGATAACTGCGGAACAGGCAGGTAACATTGATCCGGAAAATCAGAACGAATACTGGTTGCTGAAGTTTGGCGCATCACGGTTACTTCCTGTTGCGTTTAATGCCGGAGGCCTTCGCACGTTTCGTTTCAGGCTGACCGGTGCAACAGAGTTGCTTGCTGCGCAAAATTGGAGCGACTTATCGGAGAGGTATGTGTCGTTCATAAAGAAAAGTGAAGCTGGAATGTAATGCAAAGCAATAATAATATGAAAAAGACAATACTTCACGAAGCGGAGAAATTCTTTGCTTACAATAATAATGGTATTGCAGCAACTGCCAGCCATGCGGAAGTTGTCCAGAGAGGATCGGGACTATATCTGACCACTGCTGCGGATCTTCAGATTGTCAATGGAGGACAGACGACTGCATCTCTTTCTACAACACGAAACAAGGAAAAAGCCGATCTCAGCAATATTTTTTGTACAGATGAAGTTATCTATTGTTACATCAGATCCTGCCGAGGAAATGATTCCAAATATATCAAGATTTGCAAATAGCCAGAATAAAGTGAGTGATGCTGATCTCTGGCTTCCAATCGCGATTTCCATGTAAGGATGGAAACTTTATCAAGGCGAATTGGTGCGCCAGCAAAGCCGGGCACTCAATTCAAAACTTTCTGGTTTTATGAACGTGCAAGGGCTCAGTATCTGAATGAACAGTCAAAAGGCACAAAATCAGATAAAAACAAGTTTTTGATGCTGAACCCACGAGAGCAACTTATCACCAAAACTGATTTGCTAAGTATGAAAATGCCTGGAGAAGATTGCCGCATACAGTCAGCTACGGGGCACAGAAAAATTTCAATGCTTTTGAAGAGTGGGTCAGACAGGAATGGGAACGAGCAAAGGACGACTTTAACGAGCAATATTTTCAAAACTTGATAGTAAAAGCGATTCTCTGGAAATCAACAGAACGCATGGTGAGTGATCAGGCTTGGTATCAAAAGGGCTACAGGGCTAATATTGTTGCTTATACCATTGCAAGACTTTCATTGCTGATTGAAGATAAGGGCAGAGGTAAAATCTTTGATTTCAAATCCATCTGGGATCGGCAACAAATATCACAAGCACTTATCAGGCAAATTGAAATAATTGCAGAAGAAGTCTTCGACATCATTACCGATACATCTCGACCAGTAGAAAACGTGACTGAATGGTGTAAAAGAAAAATGTGTTGGGATAAAGTAGAATCACTGGAATTATCCCTCAGACCTGATTTTGCAAATGAACTTGTTGATAAGGGTGAACACTTGATTGCGGTAAGAGAGGCAAGAGTTACTCAAAAAATCGATAATGGCGTTGAGGCTCAAACCTTTGTATTTAAGCGTGGTGCTTTATATTGGCAACGTTTGTTGGAATGGGGGCATGACCGTAGAATTTTATCCCCTGATGAAGAGAGTTTTGTTCGTGTAGCAGCACAAATGCCCCATAAAATTCCATCTGAAAAACAGTGTATGAAGATACTGGTAATCATGGAAAAAGTCGAAGCCGATGGATTTGCGGAATAATTGTCACCCAAAAAGGGCAGGCAGTATCAGAAAGGGCGTTGTTTTTATTGCTTCAGAAAAATATCTGTAGATATGTTCTCGCCCGATCTTGCCGACGTAGACCATTTCTTCCCATATAAGCTGAACGAATGTGCAACTGACAAACCGATATACGCCTATAGCTGAAGTTATTCGATTTAAGGGGCAGAAATGAGCCAGAAAAACATAATCTCTACACCGAAGCAAACTTCCCAAGATAATTCTCTGCTTGATCGTGTTGTCCTGATCCTGGAGCAGGCACGCACCAATGTTGTCAGAGCGGTCAACAGCAGCATGGTAACTGCCTATTGGTTGATTGGGCGTGAAATTGTGCAGGAACTGCAGGGCGGAGATGGACGGGCGGAATACGGAAAGCAGGTGATTGTGACTCTTTCCAAGCAGCTCACACAGAGGTATGGCGGCGGCTACTCTGTTACGACCCTTCAGTATTTCAGAAAGTTTTATCAGGCGTACTCCACGCGTACCCCAATTCCACGCCCATGGGGCGCTGAATCTGGCACAGTAATTAACCCCGATGAAATATCACGCCCAACGGGCGCAGAATTGACAATCACCCCTGAAAGCATAACAGGTTTTTCGCCACAACTCTCCTGGTCACACTATCGTGCACTGATGCGTGTTGTCAAACCGGATGCGCGTGATTTCTATGAACGTGAGACCATTGAATGCTGCTGGGATAAACGGTCGCTGGAGCGGCAGATTCATTCACAATTTTATGAACGAATACTGAAAAGCCAGAACCCCCAGAAAATGATAGAAACAGCACGTCAGGAAATTGTATCTCATACAGAAAGTGTTGATACCTTGAAAAATCCTTATGTCCTGGAGTTTTTAGGGCTGCCGGAAGTCTCCACTTTGCATGAAAAGCAGCTTGAATCTGCAATCATCACCCACCTGCAAACCTTTCTACTGGAGCTTGGCAAGGGCTTCGCTTTTGTCGCTCGTCAGAAACGCATGCGCTTTGAAGATACCGACCTCTATGTCGATTTGGTGTTTTATAACTGTATCCTCAAGTGTTACCTGCTGATTGACCTTAAAATGGGTGAGCTGTCATATCGGGATGTAGGGCAGATGGACGGCTATGTCCGTATGTTTGAGGATCTCTACACCGCACCTGATGACAATCCCACAATTGGTCTTATCCTCTGTGCCGAAAAGAATGAAGCGGTAGCGAAGTATTCTGTGTTGAGTGACCGCAAGCAGATATTTGCCTCGAAGTACATGCTGTACCTGCCAACTGAACAGGAATTGGCGATTGAGCTTGAACGGGAACGAAAGCTGATTGAAGCTCACCTGGCTGAAAAGGAAGAGCCGTCTGAAAATACGGTGGATTGACTGTACCACGGAGGTCAACACGGAAGTCAACACGGAAGTCAACACGGAAGTCAACACGGAAGTCAGGCAGCTATTTGCTTGACTTATAGAAGTGAGAGGACATCAAGAGGGTCGTTGTTATCTATTTATCTAAATCCCAAAATATCATGCAAATATAAATCGCCACTTTAAATATGCATTGTAGACCTTCCTGCGCCATGTTATATTCCCTCCCATGACCTACATCGCCCGTGATATAGAAACGCGTCTTGAACGCCTGCTGATCTCTTCTCCCTGTGTGGCTGTAACCGGTCCACGTCAGGCGGGCAAGTCAACTCTGCTCAAGCACTGTCTACCCGACTACAGATACGTGACTCTGGACGATCCGTTTTACCGCGAACAGGCGCATAGCGACCCGCTGTTCTTTCTCGACACTTTGGGAGAGCGCGCCATCATTGACGAAATCCAGCTTGCTCCGAGCCTGCTCTCCTATGTCAAGATGAGGGTAGACAGCCGCCGTAACGTCAAGGGACAGTACGGCGTCAGTGTGGAAAAGCGTACTCTTTTTATTGCATAGTGCTGCTATTTCATGTATCGGGTAAATCACGCCTGTTTCATTGTTGGCCCACATCACAGAAACCAAGCAGGTGTTATCAGTAATTGCGTTTTCAAGTCCATGCAAATCAAGCTGTCCAGCTTCATTTACTGAAAGATATGATACCTTGTAGCCTCGGGTCTCGAAATATTTGCAGGTTTCCAGAACAGAGCTGTGTTCGACGCTTGTTGTAATTATATGGCGCTTATTCACGCCGTCAACTCATCTATCTGGTTCTATCAATCAGGTGCTTGACCAAAAATACCAATTTCAAATGGAAATATCGAGTTTGAAGGATGCTACTCGTACTTATGACATTGAATCCTATTCGGTTCACTGTTTTTTGCTCATTGGCCAAACGCCGGAAGATGAAGATCGACAGAAATCCTTTGAACAATTTCGGCGCAATTCCAAAGACGTCGAGATCATCACGTTTAACGAGTTGTTGGCTAAACTAAAACAACTGCGCGACTTCCTAGCGTCCCCAGAAACTGAGCTGGACGTGGTTAGTAAAACATGCTGAAAGGTGGGAGTGACTGAGGGGACGTTGGTAAGAAATGTAAGTTATTATGTATAACTGACTGTGATAACGTCGTCTTGGTGAATCTTTGCGCGACCTATGGAACTTGCACATTAATGATGATAGAAAGAGTTGAATTATGGGAATCAGACAGTCACAATTGTTATACACCTACGATTTTGCAAAAGTTGGTGACAAAGTACCTATGATTGAATTTCTTGATTCCTTGAATATCAGGGAACGGGCGAAGGTGTATGCTTTCATTGAAAAATTGATCGAATTAAAAAATGCTGGATTAAATCCTAAGGAAAATCTTTCAAAACATTTGACTGATGGTATTTTTGAGATGCGTGTCAGCTTTGAAAACAGAATAGCGGAGAACCCTGTATTTTTACCATGTGGAGCGTACGATCATATTTTCACATGGCTTTGTAAAAAAGACACAGAAAACACCGTTGTCAGAAATAGAGCGAGCAAAAGAGATCCGTACTTCAAGGAGCACACTATGAGTATTGCAAAAGAATATCTCAAGAAGCAAATGGACCATCCTGAATTTCGTACAAGTTTTTTAGATGAAAAAACAAGGCTTGATATTGAGTATCAACTTGAAGAGCTGAAGAGGGATATTGCAGGCTGCAAGCCAGTTCATGAGCTGCTTGGAAAAATTGATATGATTGAACGTTTTGTCCAACACGCCTGAATCTGCTTTGCCATACCTGATTACCGGACACCAGGAAGCAACCCATGAGCTATGGCCCAAGCTGTTCACTGATTATGAGCCGTACATTTCGGCATTGGTTTTTGATGAAGCCCGAAAAGGTGATCCAGTACAGGCAGAAAAACGGCTTTCGGCAATTGAACCTAAAAAAAGCATTTACCGCAGAGTACGCAGCGTAACGCAGAGGGAAATCATATAGTTACAGCCACAGATCGTTTCACCATTTAGGAGAGATGTAGGAGTATCGCCTGGGGTCTGGCTTGCAAGATTGCAACTTTGGTTGAAATTTAACGCAATGCCGACGGGCAATAAAATCCTGTCGAAGTACATCCTCCCTTGATGTGCGCCTTGATCAAGACATCAAGATGGTTGTTGTTATCTATTTATCTAAATCCCAAAATATCATGCAAATATAAATCGCCACTTTAAATATGCATTGTAGACCTTCCTGCGCCATGTTATATTCCCTCCCATGACCTACATCGCCCGTGATATAGAAACGCGTCTTGAACGCCTGCTGATCTCTTCTCCCTGTGTGGCTGTAACCGGTCCACGTCAGGCGGGCAAGTCAACTCTGCTCAAGCACTGTCTACCCGACTACAGATACGTGACTCTGGACGATCCGTTTTACCGCGAACAGGCGCATAGCGACCCGCTGTTCTTTCTCGACACTTTGGGAGAGCGCGCCATCATTGACGAAATCCAGCTTGCTCCGAGCCTGCTCTCCTATGTCAAGATGAGGGTAGACAACCGCCGTAACGTCAAGGGACAGTACGTCTTTACCGGATCGCAGCAGTTCGGCTTGATCAAGAACCTGAGCGATTCGCTGGCCGGAAGGATCGCCCTTCTGGAGCTGCTCCCCTTGTCGGTAACTGAAAAACGGCGGCACCTGCCGATTCCGGATGCCGTCGGCCTTTTCAGCCACGCTGCCCTGACCGGTTCCAATCCCGAACTGGTCGTCGATGAGGCTGTTGATATCCCATCGTGGTACGCAGCCTACCTGCAAACATATCTGGAGCGCGACATCCGCACTCTCTACAATATCGGAGATCTCCGGGACTTCCAGCGCTTTGTTCGCCTGCTGGCTGCCCACTCCGGTCAGCAACTGAACATGTCCGTTTACAGTCGTGATCTGGGGATTTCCGTTCCTACGGTAAAAAGCTGGCTCTCCATTCTGGAGGCCAGCCGGGTCGTTTATCTTCTTTCCCCGTTCTATTCAAACCTGGGAAAACGAATCACCAAAGCTCCCAAGGTATATTTTATCGATATCGGCCTTGCCTGTAACCTGGCCGGGGTTCGCGATGCCGGGCACCTGTTCAACGGCCCCATGGCCGGTCACCTGTTCGAGAACTTCTGCGTGCAGGAGACGGTCAAGTTTTTTCTGGGGAAGGGCGTACAACCACCGCTATACTACATCAGGACCAGCAACGGACTGGAGGTAGACCTGCTCATCGAGCCTTCGGCAGGAGTGCTGGTCCCAGTGGAAATAAAACTCACCAAAACTCCCTCACCACAGCAGGCCCGAACCCTCACAGCCTTCCGTGAATCTTTCGCCCAGCTTGCTCCGGCGCCGGGATTGCTTCTCTCGCTTGCCGAACAGAACCGGCCACTGACAAGGGAGATAACCGCTGTTACGCTGGACGATTATCTGCAACGATTGGCTGGGTTTACGTAAAACAGAAAAGAAATCCTTGGGAGACTTTGCATGTAGGGATTTTTCGTAACCACTCAGGAGTCAGCGCCGGGGTCAGGACAAGCCCTTGGAGTCAGGCACAACTTTCTGCCATTCTAATCAACCCTGAAGCCTTTGATCCTAGAAAAAGCATTTGTACATGGATTAACAGGATAAAGGCGGATAAAAACAGGTAGTTACTGCAATACATTTATTCACCCTGTTGGTTCTCCCCTTTTAAAGATTTTGTTGTGTCTTTATCCGTAGTTATCCTGTCTATCCATGTTAAACAGCCGTTTTTAGGTTGATTACAGTCGACTGCTGGAGGAAAATGAGGGCCACTTATGAACAAGCCGGATAATTCAATCATTATTTACCAAAGCCCGGACGGTATTTCCTCCCTCGATGTGCGTCTTGATCAGGAAACTGTCTGGCTGAGTCTCAATCAGATTACAGAACTGTTCAACAGAGACAAGTCGGTAATTTCGAGGCACATTAACAACGTATTCAGTGAAGGAGAACTAGACCGGACTTCAGTTGTTGCAAATTTTGCAACAACTGCTGCTGACGGCAAAATCTATCAGGTAGATTATTACAACCTCGACGTTATCATCTCGGTCGGCTATCGCGTAAAGTCACAGCAGGGTACTCGCTTCCGCCAGTGGGCAACACAGGTGCTGCGTGACCATATCGTCAAAGGTTACACGGTCAATGAGCAGCGCCTGCGGGATGAAAGCGCCAAATTACTGGAGATGCAACAAACCGTGGAGCTTCTGGCCCGTACCCTGGCAAATCAGGAATTGGTAAGCGACACCGGGAAGGACGTACTTAGGGTTATCAGCAATTATGCATATGCTCTGACCCTGCTGGACCGCTATGACCACGGCACTCTTGCTATTGAGGGTACTACCCGCAAGGCGCTGCACATCATTGAATACGATGAGGCTATCGGGATCGTAACCTCCATGAAGGGCGAGTTCGATGGCCTGTTCGGCAACGAAAAGGATGGCGGGTTCAAGAGCGCCCTGGGAGCGATCTACCAGACCTTCGGTGGCGAAGAACTCTATCCCAGCGTTGAAGAGAAAGGGGCGCACCTCCTTTACTTCGTCGTTAAGAATCACGCCTTCAGCGACGGTAACAAACGGATCGCTGCCGCCCTGTTCGTCTATTTTCTAGGCATGAACGGCATACTGTACCGCCCCGATGGTAGCAAGCGTCTGGCCGACAATGCTTTGGTTGCTCTGACCCTGCTGATTGCCGAGAGCCGGCCTGAGGAGAAAGAGACCATCGCCAAGGTGATCGTCAGTCTGATCAATCAAAAGAATTGATATTTGACAGTTGCAAGTCCTTGTGGGGGATGCGTATCGTTTTGTGCCGGACAGTGACCTGGAAAAGTCTCCCGTCATTCAGGTCAAAGAACTGGAAGATTGAGGTAACAGCATGGGGTTCGATTTCAAGAAGTGCCAATATGAGCACAACTGATAATCAGCTTTTCCCGCTGTTCCTGTCGTGATATATAAGAATTTCTCAAATTGTTGATGCGTAAAGAGGAATATCCATGAAAAAAGTAAAGACCATAGACGAACTGCTTTCAGTTCTTAAGGCATGTAGAAAAGGAGTTTCCGACCGGTTCGGTGTCGTGGATCTTGCTGTATTCGGCTCTTATGTCAAAGGAAATCAGACAAGGCGCAGTGATATAGATATCCTCGTCGAACTCGACAAACCACACAAAACCTTCGATAACTACATGGAGTTGAAATTCTTCCTGACTCGTGCGATTGGCGGAAAGGTGGATCTTGTCCTGAAGGATTCACTGCGAGAGGAGCTCAAAGCGAGGGTGTTCAGCGAGGCAATACATGTCTGATCGTGATTGGCGACTATTTTTGCGTGATATTCGGGAGAGTTCTGCCCGGGAGCTTGAATATACTGCTGCCATGACACGCGAGGAGTTTTTTGAAGATCGCAAAACTCTGGATGCAGTGATGCGTAATCTTGCAATATCGGTGAGGCGGCCAAGAAAATACCTTCAGATGTTCGTCGAAAACATCCGGAAATATCCTGGAAAAAGATGGCTGGATTACGTGATATTGTCGTGCATGACTACTTTGGTATTGATGAAGATATAATATGGGATGTAATCGCGGTACGTATACCTGAATTGAAACAGCACCTGGATGCAATCGGCGATACTGAGTCTGCGCCGCCATGTCCCAGATTATCCCTGATGACATAGAACAATTCACCACTGACGGCGAAGAGGTATTCTGTCGCTTCCTGCGCAAGGTCGCCAAACCAGACGACCGATATATTGTCTGGTATTCACCGGACATAAGCGATTCCGAGCCTGATTTCATCCTGTATAATCCTGATGTCGGTCTGATTGTCTTCGAGGTTAAGGATTGGACTATCGACCAGATCTGTGAGGTCAATCCCAAGACGTTTAAAGTCAGGTTCGGTTTCAAAGCGTGATTTGTGGTGGGGATGGTTGGGTGAGTAGGGGATTGGATGGATTATATGGGATTTTTCAAAGAGCTAGAGACGGGCGGAGCAACACAATGGTAAAGAAAAATATGGACGATGTTAAGCGGCTGCTTGAAATCGGCAAGGAAAAGGGCTTCCTTACCTTCGATGAAGTCAATTACATACATACCCCAATTATCGCAACCGAGCGAGTCGATGGTTACGGTGTAACTCAGGAAGCGGCTGCTCTTTCAGGCACTAACTTTTGCATTCAGAATCCGGCTGGGTCTGCAGTTGAGAAAAATCTTCACTTGCCAACGACTGGATTTAACGTTGCGTTGGTTTCTTGGGATTTGATACCTCAAGAGAGCATCCTTGAGCGAACTCCACGAGAATTTTTTAAACTTTCGGCTACGCATGAAAGTCAATTTGTAAGCTGGCTTGAGACTCTTCCCGTAGAAATGCTTTTCGAAAATTCTCCCCCCAACCGCCATGCACTGGAGAGCCTGGATCTTCTGGCCGTATCATCATGCTCGATTGCTTGGTTGCTTTCACATTGCGGAGTTGAGCTTCTTAAGTCGCTGTTTGATGAACTTTTTCGTATTATTGGCGAGTGTTTAGCCCTAGAGCCAAATTGCAGAGATGAGCTTTTGTCGCAAACACCATTTGTCGATGAACAGTTGTTATTTTATCTGCTGGATCGATTTCCTCCATGTACAAACGCCCTGATAATGATCCTGCTCAAGGAGTGCAATAATAATGAACTCCTGACCACGGTCACAGAGTCTTCCGTCTGCGCCAGAAAAGGTTTTTCCGCTGCTACCATGTTGGAACTGGCCCAGTTTTACACCTTATCGCGTGAGTATCAGAAACTATCTTTGGAACTCTTCAAAACTTCGATTCATCCTGACGACTTCAACTCAAGCTCAGAATGTTTGACAACCTGGATCAATAGGCATCTCACGAAAAATGAGTCACAGACTGTACTGCTCTACACAGGATGGGCGGGCACTGCAATGAACAGTGGTGATATTTCCAAGCTGCTCTGTTGTTCACGCCAGAATGTTTATAATCATTTGAATAAGTCTGACGAAAAACTTTCCATCAAGAGTGCTGTAATGGAGTTGCAGGAGCTGACATTTGGTATTTTCAGTGAGGTATGGCGTGCCGGAGGCATTTGTGCCACGGAAGAACTTATTCTGGCTTTAACAACTCGTTTTGGATGGCACGATCGACTTTGCGAAGAAGGATTATCCAAAATACTGGAACGATCAAAAACAAAAGTTGTCGTCATAAAAAATGGATGGGCCATCATTTCAAACCGTTCATGCTTGTCAGAGACTGCAACATCCAAAGAACACTGGACACTCTATGATAATGAAATTTCACCTGCTGCTCTGATTCTCGCGACAACAGTCGTAACACCTGAAAGCGCCCAAGAGCCCGAAGCATCCCCGTGCACAGGAAATGACTCTGAGCCCGACGAGTTGACTCTTCCGGAACCGGGAGAAGAGTTCATACTGCTCCCCGAATGGCTTGACAGCGATGATTTTGTCTGGCGTGCCGCTGGAGCATTGTTGGTGCGTTCAGAACGTCTGAATCTGCATACTTCCGGAAATCCGTGGTCTATTGCCGAGTTGAGGTTCCCTTTCCAGGATTACGAGACACTCCGGAAATGGGGAGGAACAGGGACATTTATATCCCGTAAACTTGATACACGAAAGAGGGCGGGAATTGCCACCTTTTCGGGGCGTGAAGCGCTGGCGCTGCTCTTCATTGTCTATGCCGCCGAAATCGCCAGAAGAGACGCAAATGAAGGTGAATTGTGGCCTGCCGTGTACAAGAGCCTGGGTTCCGGCATAAAGGATCTTCTGATGATGAGTCAGGGGTACGACAATGCATCTCCCCGTCCCTGGCTGAAAACCGAGATGGAAAGGACGTTCAGGGGTTATAACCTCCGCCATGCCTTTGACAGCGCTGGAACTCATGCATACATCAGGAGTATTTCCCTGCAATTCGGATTCACCATGAACGGTCTGCAACGGCTCCCATGGTGGCTCTGTGGACAACAGATTCCTGTTGCGGTTGAAGAACTGGCCGGCAACGGGGCAAACAGATCCAGCTCTTTCATTCAGTTGTGGCAAACCTTTAAAGAGTTTCGTTGGAAGGGGATTCCGCTGGAGGAGTTTCGGAGGAAGCTCTGCGAAAATCCCTGGTTGCCATCTTCAGGAGTAGATGCTGTATCACGAGCTGTCACATCAAAAATAAACCTTTTGCAGCAAGGCGAAGACGCAGACTCCATGGGGATCAGTACATCTGCTTCAATTTTGGGTGAACCACGTCTAGCTCTGGTTGGGGGGAGACCGGCCTTCCATATTCCACTTGGCGATATCTGGCCCGAATCGCTTCAGGAACCTGGATATGTGCTGCAGGTCGATTCCCTTGCCAGGGTTGCCGTTGAGCGTCGGAGTGACGGCAGCTATGCATTTCCTGATGGCGACATCACGATCCATCCACTAAAACCAACTCTTGACGTAAAGCTACTCTCCAGCGGGCAACTGGTTCTGGATGAGCCGATTCGGTATCATCTTTGGAACGAGGAAGAGGAGTTCACCTTTTACAGGACAAACGGGTGGAAAATTCCCGAGGAACGGGTCAAAGCGGACGGGACGCCGATGTTTATGATCTGCTCCACAGATATTGAACTCTCATCACCAGCCGATACGGCGTATTCGTTGTTTGACGATTCTGCCCGTCTACACTACTTCAAACGCGGAATTTCAGGTGGATTTACCCTCAGCCTTGCAAGCGAACCATTTTGGAAGGTTCTCGAGCCATTAGAATCAAAGAAAAAAACGGCTTCTGCTTCCACGACACCCATTCACGCCCTCTGCATACCGCACCCCTGCTCATGGGGAGAGTGGGCAAAGATTCGGCTCAGCGCAATGCCTGCCGGACTGAAACCGAGACGCCTGCTTATCGGAGAAATGCGGCTGCAAATGAGTGGAAATGGCGCGACCCCAGCGGAAAGTGAACGATTTGTCGTGTCGCCGGGGATGATGGCGCTTCCCTCGAAGGGTACTCTGATCGGCCTTGATGGCGACGAATTGCGGCGTTTTCCCGTTTCCATCACCTGCAGATTTTCCGGGGTGGCCATAGAAACTGCGGCAGGCTGGGCTCTGCCTGATAATCGGCGGATGCTGGATAAGGCTGATTTGCAAACCGCTCGTATTCTCGCGGCTCCGGCCGACTCACTCCTCAATGAATGGGCCTATACGGAGGGGGATAAATTTCTGGCTAGGCCATCTCAGTATGGCGATCGAATCGGACAGGAATTGGTGGGCTTGGGAGCCCCGTTATATTTCCGAAAGGGACCATATAACTCCATAGAGGCGCCGATTGAGATATCCCGGTCGGTGCTGGACAGCGGGGTTTTTGGCGCTTCAGAGCCGGTCGAGCAGGGTTGGCGCATTGCATTACGGCATGAACTGGATCTTTCCGATGAATTTGCGGTCCATGCCTGGTATCCGGAAGAACCATTGCCCGTTCTGATTCAGAAATCCTACTGGCGGCATGAGCCGGAAACAAGGTCACTGCTTGTTATGCCGTTACCAGATTATTTTGATGACCCATGCTCCTATTCCCTTTCCTTTACTGGTATAAGTGTCGGACGTACCTGGTGTGGCATGTCTGCCTTACATGACATGGCGGCAATTGTGTCTGATGCGCCTGCATGGAAAGAAACCGCTGCATGGCTGGCGTGGTGGCATGTGCCAGTACTGGCGAAAGAGATTCGGCGTGCTGTGACGGAACGTATCCGCAGTCGGGCAGCAGATACGCTTGTGGCGTGGATGGGATTGGCTCATGGTTCTACAGCGCCACCCAGCATGACAGACAGCACGCTGAAAATGAAAGATGCCATTCGCACCTTCTTCCACAATGATTTGCCGGAGTCCGGGAAATCTGTTGATGTTCTGTTGGCGCTTGAACTGCTGTCAGGTGACTGGGATCTGGATGAGGATGAAGCTTGGGAACGCTACGAGAATCTTCTTGAAATAAGTCCTGTTATATTGGTTCATCTGGCTATAACAGGAACCGCAGCTTTGTATGACGGCCACCCGGACAGGGTGAAAGGGATGTTGCAGTTGCTGCGCCGCAGAATTGCCGGCTTGTCGGAAACCGCCCCGGACTCCGAAATTGCTGTTGTTGAAAGGGCGTATCTGACAAGAGCCTCACGAGTGATGGGGGTAGATGAGCAATTCATCAATCTCTCGATACTTGAAGAAGCCCGTAAACTTCTCAAATCGGAGCGGCCACCTGTGCGTAACCTCGCCTATTGTTTGGATATACAGCCGGTTCGTGACTGGATTGCACTCCGGCTCCTGGCTTAAATTAACCATATTTTTCTCAAAACGGGAGCACCATGTCAATTCAGGAGTCATTTCAGCTCGACGCTTTGCAAACGGAAAAGGAACTTAGGAGAAGGCTGGTTGATTTTGCGGAATCGCGCAGCTTTCTTCGAGATCAGCATCTTATGGCCGCATGTAAAACATTGTGGTCAGGGCCTGAATCAGAAGGGGGGCTTGTCGGCCAACTCTGGATCGAGGGGATTTTCCCGTCTGCAACATCCGGGAAAACTTTGAAGGACTTAGCTCTTTCAGGAACAGTTTCTGAAGCACTGGTTGCGCAACTGGAATCATCCGGCGCTTTCCAGACGGACAGACCCCTGTATGCACATCAGGCCGAAAGCATTATCGCTTCTACGACCAGAGCAAACAATATTCGTCCAGGAATAGTCGTGACAGCAGGTACCGGCGCCGGTAAAACAGAATCATTCCTCCTGCCGCTCTTAAATGATCTTTTCATGGACACCCGACCAAGGAATAACAGCACGAAAGCAATAATACTCTATCCCATGAATGCCCTTGTCAATGATCAGGTCGAGAGGATCTATCGTTGGCTCAAAGGTCAGAAGAAAATCACACTGTTCCATATGACAGGCGAAACACCTGAAGATACCAGACATGCAAACGACATCGGCTATCCAAAGTTTGAACCATGTCGGCTCCGCACTCGCCAGCAAGCCAGGGAAAATCCTCCGGACATACTTGTCACCAACTATTCGATGCTTGAATATATGCTCTGTCGGCCCCAGGATGCCCCCTTCTTTTCACCGGATCTGAGGACGTTTGTACTTGATGAGGCACATCTATATTCAGGCACACTTGCAGCAGAAATTTCTCTGTTACTGAAACGGGTTTTTCTCCGCTGTGGAAGGGAGGCCTCAGAGATTTTGACGTTGGCGACTTCTGCTACCCTTGGCGAAGGGGTGAACGATTTTGCCGCGAAAATATTTTCCAAAGATGTGGGTTCGATATTCCATATCGATGGAGCTGTTGACCGTCGCTCTTTTCCTGAAGCCTCGCCTCCGGTAAGAGAGTCGGTTATTATGCAAGACCATTTGGTCTCCATAGCCGGAAGAAGCTTCACCAATGCCGACGAGCTTGTTAAAGCGCCGGACGTCGTCAGTGAACTTGCGGATATCCTGTCTAGTCTTGTTTCTACCGATGTGATCAGGAGATACTCCGCGATTCCTGAACCGGCTGTATTCCTCTTTCACACACTTGCCCATGCACCGCTGGTTCAGAAGCTCGAAGATGTGCTCTTTGCCGCTCGGGAGCGTGGCGTAGTCGCGTTATCTGCACTTGCTGCCAATGTTTTCGGCGATAGCACTCCAGATTCCTGTTCTGCAATTGTCGCTCTTTTACAGTTGTGCGCCAGGGCAAGAGAGGAATTCTACTCCTATCCCCTCATTCCCCATAAAGCACATGTTCTTGTCCGTGCCTCAGGGACATTGAGTGCATGTTTGAATCCCACCTGCAGATGTACTTCTGATGTTCGCCTGCCTGGTGGCGGCAGACTGGTAGCCGACATCAGAACTGCCTGCCCTGATTGCGGATCAAGAATGCTGACTCTGGTACGCTGTTCAAATTGCGGAGAATGGCTTTTGGCGGGTATTTACAGCGGCAAGGACAACTCTTTTACGCCCCGTTCCCGCTGGCATGCCGCCGACATGCCTCCTAACCTCTCGTACCGTTTTGCCGTTCCGGCATATCGTGGTGGGAATGGTTCTGATTTCAGCTTCGATCTCATGACTGGGCGTTGTGAGGATGAGGGTAACAGTATTGTGCTCAGGAGCATATCTGAATGCATGTCCTGTACTGAACCGATCTCTGGCGTAAAACCCATGGGTATTCCGGATGCTCTGGGGCTGCCGGTTTCTGTTGAAGCCGTTTTTGGGGAGATGCCGGTGTTTCCCGAGGACAAACGTTATTGGCTCCCTGGCAGGGGCCGCCGGCTTCTCATTTTTAGCGACAGCAGGAAGGAAGCTGCACGACTGGGTCCGCTGCTGACTGACCAGCACGAACTGCAGATGACGCGTGCTGTTATTATGGAGACACTTCAGTCCGGCATTTCCGACGAAAGGTCTCGGCAACGTCTGGAACGTGATATTCAGCGGCTTGCAGAAGAGCTGGGTGATGCCTCGCTGAGTGATAATGAACGCCGTGACATTCAGCAGGAGTTGGGAGAAAAGCATCTCAGACACGAAGCGTTGCTTCATGGCGGATCAATGACCGACTGGCTTCAATTGATGAAGGTACATCCGCTATTATCGGAATTTTTCTGTCGCCCGAATGGTGCCAGACACCGGGCTGATTTGTGGAGCCAGAGGGATTGGGATCACAATCGTAATGAGGTTGCCAGAGGTGTAGAAGAGATTCTGGTACGCGAGTTTGTTTCACCAACATGGACGCAGGCGACTCTGGAAACCCTTGGTCTTGCCGAGATCGTCTATCCAGGGCTGGAGGGGACGACTCCCCCTCCTGAGTTGCTTGCAATACTTCCGTCGAGCAGTGTTAGAGCGAGCATATCCAATGCTTGGCCGGTTTTATTGGCAACGATCTGCGACACCATCCGTAACGACGGCGCCATAACCATTGGTGATGCTGAAAAAGACCGCGAATGGCCTTATTTTCCTATTGGCCGCTGGATGAGTTTGTCCGACCGTTTTAGTTCGGGATATTTAGTCCCTTTCAAAGGGACTCTGACGGGAGGGCGAGAATCTCGTAGAAACGGGTACTGTCGAAATGTGCTCATTGCTGCCGGCTGTTCAGCTTCACAATCCGATGGAGTACATGATCAATGTATGGACGCTCTATTCTGGCAGCTGCTCGAATTTGCCGGAAATGACCAAATACCATGGATTGAGAAATCCTCCCGACAACACAAAAATGGACTTGTCGGTGATGCGATAAGACTCAAATTTTTCTCCCTTGCGGTACGCATTCCGTTACAGCTCTACAGATGTTCAATTACCGGCTCCGTTTTCCCACGGTCGGTTCTGGAATGCTCCCTTTTGGCTGGCAGTCCCGGAACGCTTGCTCCTGTCTCCCAGGATGAAATGAGAAAAGACCCTTATTTTGGCCGTGCATGGAAAATGTATATTGACGAAAAAGCGTTCAGAATCGGGATATGGGCAGAAGAGCATTCAGCCCAGCTTGATCATAATGAAACCAGACGCCTGCAAGAGCTGTTTATTGCTGGAGCCCGCAATGTATTGAGCGCAACTACCACCTTGGAGGTAGGTATAGACATTGGGGGGCTTTCGGGAGTTGTATTGGCAAATGTACCTCCCGGCAAGGCAAATTACCAACAGCGCGGTGGTCGTGCCGGCAGACGCTCTGATGGGTCATCCATGGTGATGACTTATTGTCGATCAACCGCTTACGACCAGAGCGTCTTCCACGATTTCACCCATTTTTTTCGGCAACCACTAAGAAAACCAACCGTACTTCTCGAAAGGGAGCGGTTTGCTAAAAGACATTTACATGCATTCCTGCTCGGAGAATTCTATGGGAGGATTCAGCCAAAGGATCTACATGTCGGTGCTATGAATGCTTTTGGTAAAATTGGCGAATTTTGCTCGGCGCCTGTCATTTTGTATATTGATAACAAAACCGTAGTAAGAAATTACGAAATAGAAAAACCGTCATCATTCGCTGAAAAACTTATATGCGTTCACCCCTGGTGGAACCCCGATGGTAAACATCTTGCCGAACAGTTTGTCTCTTTTTTGAAATATCTTGTCCGAGATCCCCAGGAGATAATCGCCAAGGTCAGTATATTGCTGGAGGCGACCCCGGGGGGTGCCTGGATCGACAAATGGCCTGAAACAATCGAATTGGTGATCGCTGATTTTAAGAATGTAATTGGACCATGGATTGAAGACTACACTTCACTTCTTGACGCCTGGCGTACCGAACGCGAACGCCTCAAAGCTGACATCAGAGTTTTAAACGCAATGTTTTTTCAGGCGAAGGCCCTGCGAAATTCTACAGTCATCGAGGAGTTGGGAAGCCGTCGGTTTCTCCCAAGGTATGGTTTCCCCATCGGACTACAGTCACTGATCATACCATCCGGAAAAGGGAAAAAAGATCCCATCTCCCTCCAGAGGGACGGGATCGTGGCCATAAGCGAATATGTGCCGGGCTCATCTATCCTGGTAGGTGGTAAGACATATACATCTCGTGGATTACAAAAATCATGGGGTTTCCAGGAATCGGGAGTCGGGCGACGGGCTTGGATGTATCAATGTCTGAGCGGTCATGTGTTCCATCGCCCTTTGCTTGACAATGGCTTGACTTCTTGTGCTGTAAAGGGGTGTTCGTCTCCCCTCTGCGGGGCTCCAGTCGAGCTGTTGATACCACGCTTCGGATACTCAACTGCATTGTGGGACCCTCCAAAATGGAAATCCAATCCAGACCGTGTAGGCGCTACTTCTTTCTCAACTACGTCGTTTGCTCATCATGTTTCGGAAAACAAAATTATTACCGAGTTCGGGGGTGTCACCGGTGCAACCGCCGAGTTATGTGAAGGCGGTGAATTGCTGGCTTATAATAGCGGCGAATATGGATGCGGTTTTGCAATCTGCACACGTTGCGGCTACAGTGAGAGTGAGCGCTACGAGTCGGGAACGGGTCGTGACAAGCTGCCCAAACGATTCGAAACCCACGCTCCATTATCATCACTATATGAGGATATTCAATGCTGGCACGGAGAGAGTGGAGCACCAGTACTGAGACATCAGCATCTTGCTGCTACACATGTTACCGACCTTGTTCAGATTGATTTTTCAGGAGTGCTGAACGGAGTGCTCAGGAAAAGCGGCAGGCCTGTTATCAATACTATCGGGTATGCTCTTCGGCTTGCCGGAGCAGAGTTGCTGGAGGCTGACCACCGTGAATTGGGGATGATCTGTCTTCCTGTAGGTCCCACTGCGTTTGACGGATTGCAGATTTTTGATAATGCAGCCGGCGGAGCAGGTCATATCGTCGAATTAATGGTGGACTCCAATGCATGGGTGTTACGCGCCATGCAGGTGTTACGCCGGGACGATGATCATCATGCGACCTGCGAGAAAGGCTGTTTACACTGCATCTTGACAACATCCAGCCAGCGGGATTGGGAAACCGGCAACCTAGTCCGCCGTGAGGCGTATGAAGCGCTTGACAACTTGCTTAACGGCAATCCAGAAATTGTTCCGGCTGAAGAGATCCAGATAGGTAATTCTCGCACTCTTGAGTCACGTCTGGCTCGTTTGAGAGGTAAAAACACCATAAAAAGCAGTATAACTAAAACAAACACCTTCACTCCGGATTGGCAAAAGGTAGCTGATGATGTTGCCCAGGAATTTCAGCCATTGTTGCTGACATTGAACGGTATGGGTATCGAGTTGCCGGTCTGTGGCTATGATCTTGTTGATGAGTCGGATATTGTAGTGACCACGGCTGAATTATGCTGGCCTGGCAGCCGCGTTGCCGTTCTATCTGATTCCGAAGCCACACCTAGAATAAGTATTCCTGGCTGGAGCATACTGAAATTTTCTGCGGAGACATCTTTGACTGGTTTTAGCAAAAAGCTTTATAAACTCGTTAAAAAGGACAACCTCGGAAATAGGAGTTTAACGTGACTGATATTCAACAAATTAAAGTTGCAATTTCTGCCGATTTCCTTAAGGCATTTGCTGCAATACCTCGTGACAGACAGAATGCAGTCATGAAATTTGTAAGCAATTTCAGAAAGAACCCTGCATCTCCCGGAAGTAACTACGAAAAGATTCAACAGGCCAATGATCCGAACATGCGATCTGTTCGGATTGATCAGAACTATAGAGGTATAATTCTCAAACCAGATCAAGGTGATGTTTACTGTTTGCTCTGGGTTGATAAGCATGATGATGCATATAACTGGGCCGCTAGGCATAAAGCGGTCATCCATCCAGATCTTGGTAGCATTCAAATTCTGGAAACAACATTACTCACTCAGGAGGCACCAGTACAACGAAGTACTGATGGTGTCCTTGGTCTTTTTTCCTCTTTAAAGGACCGTGAGCTTATACGACTTGGTGTCCCACAAGAGGCTATACCTGTAGTTAGAGATATTGTTGATGAAGTTGCACTTGATCTGCTTCAACCGCGACTGCCTGATGAAGTTTTTGAAGCTCTTTATCTGTTTGCTGCTGGAGAAACATATGAATCATTGCTGAGAATGCAGGTTCAGCCTTCATCCGAAGAAACTGTTGATACGGAAGACTTCTCGAAAGCGTTGGAGCGTGATGTGACCCGTCGTTCCTTCTATGTGGTGACAGATGACGAAGTACTAAATACTCTCTTGAATGCACCACTCGAGCTTTGGCGCATATTCCTGCACCCGTCCCAGCGACGACTCGTAGAGCGCAACTGGAACGGTCCGGTCAGAGTTCTTGGAGGTGCCGGGACAGGTAAAACAGTTGTTGCAATGCACAGGGCCAAATATCTCGCAGCCAGGAATGAGAGCAGAGGACTTAAACCAATTTTGCTCACAACGTTCTCTAAAACACTTGCTGAAGTCATTCGCGAGAATCTAGCAAAAATTTGCTCAACCGACGAAATGGCTGCAATTGTAGTTACCAATCTCGATAAATGGGCTGGCGACTTCTTGCGCAAACACGGGTACCAGTTTCGTATTCTCTATGACGAGAACCAACGGCGAGAACTGTGGAATACAGCAATGGCAAAAAAAACGGCGGATGTTGATTTTCCTGTAGCATTTTTCAGGGCTGAATTCGAGCGAGTTGTTGTCCTGCAGGATTGTGAATCTGTAGAAGATTATCTTCTCGCCAGCAGAGTTGGTCGTGGCGGTCAATTGAGCAGGCCTATCAGGAAGTCAATATGGCCAGTTTTTAAAGAGTACAGATTGTTGTTACGAAGGGCCAATCTGCGGGAGCCGGAAGAAGCATTCCGTGACGCTTCCAAACTCCTCAAAAACCAGAACGTCAGGTTAGGAATCTGTTCCGTAATCGTGGACGAAGCACAAGATTTCAGCCCTGCGGCTCTGCAGTTAATCAGAGCAATGCTGCCTGAAGGCCAGAATGATCTATTTATTGTTGGTGATGCCCACCAACGGATATATCGCAACAAGGCGTCATTATTAAAGGTGGGAATCAATGTTCGCGGCAGAGGGCATCGACTTAACATTAATTATCGAACAACTGATGAGATTCGCCGTTGGGCGGTAGCGCAGTTAGAGGGTTGCTCAATCGATGACCTGGATGATGAAATGGATACCCTACGAGGATACACGTCACTCAGCCATGGTTCTCATCCTGAAGTACTATCTTCAGAGACTGTCTCTGGGGATGAAAAAATCGTCTTGAATTCCATAAACAGACTCACTGATTCTAGGGTTGAGATAAAAAATATTTGTCTCGTAGCAAGGACAAAAACTGAAGTAGATAGATATGTTGACCTGCTTCGGAGGAATGCAGTGCCTACCCTCATACTCGACCATGAAACAAGGGACGATAGACTCAAGGATGGTGTTCGTATATCCACAATGCACCGGGTAAAGGGCCTTGAGTTTGATGCTGTTATAATTGGCGGATATCGCGACCCTTTGTACTATTCTACTATGTTTTCAGATGCCGAAGACGCTGGTGTGTCTCTTAGCAGACTTACTAACGAAAAATCCCTTATGCATGTTGCAGCTACACGGGCAAAGCGATATCTGATAGTTAGCCTTCTATTATCTTAGTCATGAATTAACTCTGCCTTTGTGAATCAATAGTGGGAGTTGCCAGTGATGTTTCGCTTTTTCTTACAAGATCACTGAGAGCTGAAAGAAATGGCACCTGTCATTACCATGCATCAGATAACTCAATCTTATTGCCCCTTCTGCACCCTCAATCTCACGCGTTAAGCAGGCGACCGACCTGATCTTCGCTGCGGTGTACGCTGGATATTCCCTGATAAGGCGGCATACTGGTACAATGGCTGATTTGAAAACTTACATACACCAGTTTGTTCACTTACAGGTGTCCATCCCGGTGGTATCGAAAAATGAATTTACTTCTTTAACTGCCGAGAAAGAAATAATCCTGGAGGCGGCACTCCTTATCGGCAGACAATCACGAGGATGATGCGTATCGGATTGGACCCGTTATATTCTGAAAAAGTCCCTACAAACATCGGTAGTTCTGGCGGCAATTTATAAAAGCAGCAGGAATTTGATGTATTCATTGTGCTTTTATGAGATGCTGAATCGAATGAAGAATGAATTTATGGAAAGGATACGAACGTAATGAAAACTGCAATTATCGGCCTTGCAAATTCTGGCAAGACAACGGTCTTCAATGCACTAACAGGTCTGAATCTTGAGGTCACCTCATATCCGACAATTTCTTCCGAAACCTTTGTGGGAGTTGTTAAAGTGCCTGATGCACGGATAATCCGGCTTACCGAAATATACAAACCCAAAAAGAGCACGCAGGCAACAGTTGAGTACATAGATTATATTGGACTCACAAAAGGGGACATGGATCAGAACAGAAAGGTCTTTGATCTTATAAAGGATGCTGATGCATTAGTTCACGTTGTGCGGGGATTTGAAGATGAAACAGTATCACACCCTATGGGAAGCGTGAACCCGAGAAGAGATGCCGAGACAATTGAGCTGGAGATGATATTCGGCGATCTTGAGCTGGTTGAGAAACGACTTGATCGTATGGATGAGGGTGCAAAAAGAGGTAAGAAGCCCGACGAAATCGAGCATAAGCTCCTGCAAAAATGTAAGAATACATTGGAAAACGAGACTGCACTAAGGGATGTCGATTTTACAGATGAAGAGCAGAAAGCTATGAGAAGCCTTCAGTTCATGTCGATCAAACCACAACTTGTCGTCATTAATGTCTCAGATGAGGAGATCAACTCGGAAAAGACAATAGCGGCAGTTGATAAAATAAATGAATATTTTTCCGGCAGGTTAGTAAAAGTTATCAGCCTGTCTGGAAAGATCGAAATGGAAATCACCCGGCTTTCTACCGAGGAAGCAAAGGCCTTTCTTGAAGATCTGGGAATTGAAGAGCCGGCATTGAACAGGCTGATACATCTTTCTTATGATCTATTGGGTTTAATTTCATTTTTGACTTCCGGTGAAGACGAAGTCAGGGCGTGGACTATCAAAAGGGGGACTGATGCCCAGCATGCGGCAGGAAAGATACATTCCGACATTGAAAGGGGATTTATACGGGCAGAGACCGTCGCATATAACGATTTCATCACTCACGGATCCATGGTCGCCGCAAAAGAAAAAGGGCTTGTTCGCCTTGAAGGTAAAACCTACGAGGTGAAGGATGGAGATATCATCAATTTCAGGTTCAATGTATAGCCGTGGCCCTTCCATCAACAATCTACCGGGTAAACATTCAACTCTCCGACATCGACCATGGAGTGTATGAGACAATCCAGACTACTGCCGCCCAGCACCCTTCCGAAACTGAAGAGCGGCTTGTGGCCAGACTGCTGGCATTAGCCATTTTCTACGAACCGGAGTTGACTTTTACAAAGGGGATATCTGCAACAGACGAACCTGATCTCTGGATAATAGGACCGGACGGCAGGACTAAGTTCTGGGTTGAAGTCGGGTTGCCTGAGTCCGACAGAATCATCAAGGCTTGCCGCCATGCCGAAAAAGCGGCACTCCTGGCGTGTGGCAAAACTCTTTCAAACTGGGATCAACAACATCTGACAAAACTGGCGAAGATCAATAACCTCACCACCGTCTGCGTTGACCAGACATTCATAAACACATTGGCATCCCGGCTGGAACGCTCAATAAACTGGTCAATAACCATAACTGAAGGTGCCTTGTATCTGACTACTGACGATGTAACCTATGAAACCGCAATTCAAATCAAAACCGGTACACTCTGAACACACTTAAAGCCACCACGATTACGGAGGGTTTAGTTATATGAACAGTTCTGTACTCGATCACCCAACCCTTTCGGCTCAATATTTCTACCCATGGCCGAACCATTTCGATAACCCGTTCTTTGTCACAGGAGAAGGCTACCGTCTGGGCTGCCGCTATCTGAAGATTTCCGATAAATTCCCGACTATCATCCATTTTCACGGCAACGGCGAAAGCGTTCAGGATTATCTGGGAGATTTTGAGCAGCGTATAGCCGGACTGGGTGCAAACCTTTTGCTGGCCGAATATCGCGGGTACGGCATGTCGAGCGGTGCACCGGCCTTGGCCGCCATGCTGGAAGATGTCCGTCTGATCGTCGACGCCATTACCATCCCGCCGGAAGAGATCATTTTCTTTGGTCGTTCACTCGGTTCACTGTACGCACTGCATGGCGCTTCACTGTATCCCCAGGCGGCAGGACTCATCATTGAAAGTGGAGTGGCCGACCCCCTGGAACGGATTCTGGTACGCATCGAACCTCGTCAGGTGGGTGCTACCATGGATGAACTCAACAATGAAGTTGAGCGCTGCCTTAACCAGCAGGCAAAAATATCCTCGTTTACCGGCAGGGTGCTGATTATGCACTCCCGTAATGACGATCTGGTGTCCGTCAGCCATGCCGAACGGCTCTACGATTGGTCCACTGAACCGAAGGAACTCGTTGTGTTTGAACGTGGAGACCATAACACCATCCTGCCTGCCAATGAAAAAGAGTACTTTGAGAAAGTCGGGAATCTGGTCCGCCAGATCTCAAAATGAAAATATCCATTGAGGTTGACAGTGATGGCCTATGACAAATCTATTGAAAAACGCATTGATGGCTTGATTGCAGCGAGGCCGAACATGGAAAAGAAAAAGATGTTCGGTGGGGTCTGCTATCTGACGCGAGGCAACATGGTCGCTTCTGAGGGGTGGTCGACAGATTCGGCAATGAGTGAATGGCTAACGATTGGGCGGGAATTTGCCCTGACGCTGCCAGAGAAGTAGACAACAACGCAAAAAGGCCACCTCGAAAGATGGCCTCTTACTCTTTGCATTCCATGTAACTCCCCCCGTTAGTTTGTCTTAGATGATGCTGCTGGTGCCATTTCGTCTTTCGCTACTGAAACAATCCCTTTTACCATTCCAGTCAGCAACAGTACTGCCGGTATTACCTGTCCTACAACTATCATTGCGCAAAATCCCAAGAATACCCACACGAAAATCCCACTGCTGTCTTCACTCAATCCGTTTGCTGCTGCGAATGCCGTCGCTGGGGCGATGGTTCCAATGATGGTGCTGATAAGTGCTCTCATGACATCCTCCTATTTTTATCTGTTTTGGATTTGGCTGCTTTTGTATTTGTTATTGCATTGCTGGTGCCAAGTATTGTTGAATAGAATACATTTAAGTATAACATATTGATATTACTAATACAATATATTATTGGAGAGTGGAGTTGCTGCCAATTTGATAATAATAAAGATGGTTGTTGTATGGTAAAATTATACTAAATACTCGGCTGTGGAATTTAATGGTTGTATTTACAGCAGGTTATGAAAATTTATGAGAATAAGGAGTGTATAAAACTTTTTAGGTGAGGTGTCCTGGGCGATATAATCCCAGATTTCCGCAACGTCCAACTCTGCTAAAGGTGTTATTTCAACCCTGTATGTTGCGGACATATTTGAACTCTTTCAGGAAATCCTGTGCAGAACGGGTTTGACCGGCAGCAACTTCTGCTTCAGCCGGAGCCAGCAGGCAGGCAAGATTGGCGGCTTGAAGATGTTTTTCGTAGACCGCTGCATCCATCAGCACTGAATCAGCCCGACCATTGACGGCAAGTATCACAGCGGGCGGCCTGTTTGATGAACATGGTCAAGTATTTCGCGGGTGTGGCGCTTTAAATCGGTAACAGAGCGGATATCCTCGGCCAGACTTAATGACACGATGTACTCCTTTAGTATGTTTAATTATGCATTCAATATGGTGCTAAAAATAGCACCTTGCGAGCAGTTCGTCAGTGTGTGTGCCGCTATGTGATGATGCGGGGAGAGTGGTGGCAATACAGAGAGTTTCAAATCCCGGTAATCAGAAAGTCAAGAGCCGCGACAATATTGTTACGGTACTCCTTTATTGAACAGACTTTCTTGCCAAGATTTTTGACTGACACACCGGCAATTTCTGCGGTGGACATGAGGAACATGGTTTCACCGATGTTGACTGCCGGGTTCAGGTGTCGCCCCGGTGTCTGCATGGTAGCAGGGGCAACCAGCGGAACAACCACACGGGTTGTGAGGTTATCAAGCAGGTCTGTCTGAACATCCAGCAGATAGGGGATTGACTTTCGTGATGCCGGATTCGGGTTTTCGTACACATCAAATTGTGCCATCAGAAACTCCTCAGTCCGTCGCTGAAAACGCCGTTCTTTTCAATCCTGGCATTATAGTCGTTGATTGCATCGGCATTTTCCAGACGCCAGGTTTCACGTTCCTGCTCCCGTAAAATCTCTGTCAGACGCTCTTCAAGTGTTCTGGAGAGGTTGATTTTGTGTAAACGGGCACGCCGTAACAGGTCACTGTTGATGCTCAGGTTGGTGGATTTTTTTTGAGGGGCTGATTGTAAAGCTGATGATGGCATACGCACTCCTTATGTATGTTATTTATGCGCATATAGTACTTTGCAGAAATATGAATGTAAATAAAAAAACAAGTAGAGAGATCAAGATGAAAACCTAGAGTACGATCAAGGCAATGATCATTTCAGTCGGCGGAACATATGAACCACTGGTGAAGGTAAAGGAAGAACTTGGGGAGTTTGCTCAGAAGATACGTTTTGAAATCGAGATTCTGGACAACGAAAACGACCTTCCTGAATGTCACGAAAAAGGAAACATGGCCGTTCGACGGGTTCAGCAGAAGGGTTAACGCCCCCTTGTGTTTTTTCCTACCTTTGACTCAGTGATCCCATTTAGGCAGGTTATAGGCAGGAATTACATTAAAAAAGCCGCTCATCATTTCTTAATGATTAGCGGCTGGCAGGTAAGATGTCTAGTAGTAATATGCTTAAAATACAATGCTTTTCTTTATCATTCGAAAACCATCATAATGGTTCAAAATAGTCACGTCATGTTCCAGATCAACATTTCCACTATATCTTTCCAGCTTTTTCCGATTTCATTGACGACTGACGGCTCGAAGCCGCAATGCATCATACACTGGGCGCAACGTAGATCCTTTCCTACACCGTATTTCTCCCATTCGGTTTTTTCCATCATCTCTCGGAAGGTCGGGTAATGGGCGTCGGTGATCAGATAACAGGGCGCTTTCCAGCCGCGTGGATTGCGGGTGGGATTGCCCCAGGGTGTGCACTCCAGCTTTTTTTCACCTTTGAGAAAACGAAGGTACATCGGGGTGGAGATGAAGCGGTGCTTTTTGCTCATTTCGTAGACGTCGGCAAATTTTCTCTCAATCTCCCTGCGTTCAAGGAACAGCTTTTCCCCAACCGCCTCATAGCCAAAGCCGGGAGCAACAAGCAGGCCGTCAACACCTATTTCCTCCAGGTGGGTGAAGAGCATTTCAATCTCGACAAGATCGGTCTCTTTGAAGATGGTAGTGTTTGTGCAGATCCGGAACTTCTTTGCCTTAGCCTTTTTTATTGCTTCCATGCCGATCTTGAATGCGCCCTTGCGCTCCAGGATACGGTCATGGGTTTCTTCAAGACCATCCATGTGAACGTTGATGGTAAAATTTGGATGAGGCTCCATATTTTCAAGCGCTTTCTCAAGGAGAATACCGTTGGTGCATAAATATATATGTTTGCCTCTCTGAAGAATTGCGCTCACAAGCTCGTATATGGCAGGATAGAGAAAAGGTTCGCCACCGGTTATAGTGACTACGGGGGCAGGACATTCATCAACCGACTTTAAACACTCTTCCAGGCTCATCATTTCCTGGATGCTGTCGGCATATTCGCGGATACGACCGCAACCTGAACAGGCCAGGTTGCACAAATGGGTAGGTTCCAGCATCAAGACCAGCGGATATTTTTCCACCTTCCTGATGTTGTTGCCGATTATGTATTTTGTAAGATCATAATTGAGACGAAACGGAAACCGCATGTATAAAATCCTTTCGATTGAAGTAGCGTGGTGGAAATAATACGGTGGTGTTTACGAGCAGATTATTCAGAAAGATCGAATCGCATTCGACCGATTTGAGTCAATCATGCCTCAAATTGAATGAATAATCGAGAATAAAACGGTGGAGAAGTTTATTGGGCTAAGCGTCACGCAAACTTGTAATTTTCAAGTAAGGTGGTTTGGACAAGCGAAAGCCTGATAATCGGGTAGTTATAAACTCAAGTCCAAGATGGGAGAATCGCCGATGATCATTACAGAACAAAATCTAAGATGTCTGATCCTCCAAATATTACAGCACAGCGGCAGTGACGAGTATGAATCCCGGCTTGTTGCCGATCATCTGGTTCGGGCCAACCTGAGTGGACATGACAGCCATGGAGTCGGCATGGTTCCCACCTATGTAAAAAACGTGAGGGGAGGTCTGCTGCGACCCGGAACACCAGTCAGCCTGGTGAGCGACAACGGAGTGATACTGGTGTTTGACGGTCATCGGGGCTATGGTCAGCGCGTAGCCACCGAGGCTATGACCGCCGCTATTGAGCGCTGCAGGGAGAAGGGTCTGACGCTCATGGCGCTCCGTAACGCCCACCACATCGGCAGAGTCGGCGATTATGGCGAACAGGCTGCCGCTGCGGGTCTGGTGTCTCTGCACTTCGTAAACGTGATTGATCATCCACCGCTTGTGGCCCCTTTCGGCAGTCGGGTTGCCCGCTATGCAACTAATCCGATCTGCATGACAATGCCTGCCACCGCCACAACACCTGCTGTCATTCTTGACATGGCTACCAGTAAAATCGCTCTCGGCAAGGCACGGGTAGCCATGAACCGGGGAGAACAACTGGCTTCAGGGCTGATTCTGGATTCTGAGGGTGAACCGACAACTGACCCGCGGGTCATGTTCCAGGAACCACGTGGATCATTTCTGCCGTTAGGAGAGCATAAGGGGTATGGCCTGGCATTATTCTGCGAGCTGTTGGCCGGCGTTCTCACGGGTGGGGGTACGATCCAGCCGGAAACACCCCGGATGGGGGGTATCATCAACAACATGCTGACATTTCTGGTCGATCCGCAGCGTCTTGGAGACCATCGCTGGATGGAAGCGGAAATCGACGCTGTTGTTCGCTACATGAAAGAATCCAGGCCGGTGGGCGATGGTGTAATGGTGGCAGGCGACCCGGAGCGGAATAACATCGCTCAACGTAGCGAGGCAGGCATTACCGTGGATAATGCAACATGGCAGGAGTTGCTGCAGGCCGGCGTCGAGGTGGGCTTAAGCCGGGATGAACTGGCAGTGTACCTACGGTAGCAACGTCAGACAAAATCCGGGCAGTCAGATATATCGTCCGCCAGGATTCACTCAATTTTCCAGGAGTTCGGACACAGAAACGGTCTATCCGGGGACAAATCTACGGCTGGTTTATGAATTGCTATCATCACAAATCCGGGAAATCAGGAGTTTTGAGGTTATGTTTCCAACACCGCATTACAAGGCATCTTTCGGACTATCTTTCACTGCAGCATCTTTTTTCTTGATCAGATAGTAACCGATAGAAAGGGCCAGAATGATAGCGGCAATTCCCACCAAAGCCAAGCCTGACAAATCCTTTACATCAAGAATGATCACTTTCCGGGAAATTGCAATAATTGCAACGGCCATAACTATCTGCGCATGATCAGTTGATTCTGACATATAGGTTTTGGCGATGGTATCCAAAAGCTCAATACCGATCAGCACAAGCATGAAGAGACCGAAAATCTCCAGTAATTCGTCAATTTCCAGCAAAAATACAGGCGGAGTTATGATGTCCTTAATGATTATCCAGGCAAGTTCAATGGTGCTGAGAAGCAGAACCACAGCCATCAACGAAACGAGAACCATGACAATTATTTTCTGAAATTTTTTAATAACCGGCATCATACTGTGTCTCCTCTGATCGATTTCATTATCGGAACTTCACCGTCCAACAGGGTTCCGAACCCTATCCTCACCCAACTTCTCCGGTTCCAGCACGAGGTCAAATTTGGCTCTCTTATTCCCTTTTTTGGGATAGTGCTGGGTGATCAAACCTTCGAATCCCTTTGCATCGACCAGTATGTGAATGTGAGACGGCCGGCGTCCATAGGGTGGCGGAGCGCTGGTCTGCAAGCGATAGCGGCCGGCATGGTCGGAAAAGAGTGTTGCCCGGTGGGCATCATCATAGGTACCGTCAGGCCCCACCTGCCAGATTTCAATCCGGACATTGTGCAGCGGCCGGCAATCACGCGCTGATCGAACCGTTCCGCTCAAAAAATAACCCTTTCCTATGCTGGTACGTTCCGGAGCATTCGGACGGTAAAACGGGCCGATTTCACCCCACGGGGTCGGAGTACAGGTCACTGCGCGGGAGTTTTCACTGGTTGAAACGACTAACAGCAGGACAAAAAGTGCGATGACAGAGTGTCTGCAGGTACTGTTTTTTTGACAACCAATCATGTGTGCCACCCTGTCCCAGTCAGAAATCTTCAAAGAAAAGTTAGCCATGAGTTCCAACAGTTTCAAAACCGTTTTCTGATCCATTTATCCAGCGATATCACCGGCAGAACGATAGCGCCCGCTGCCATGATGTCGTGATCGGATGATGAATGCCACTAAATTTCACCAGGCTGGGGCAGGCTCTTGCATCGTACGGCGTCTCCCCTCCGGTTTTCCCGCTAGTGCAGTGCAACAAATCCTGCGATTGTCTGGGCAATCTTTTCCGGATTACTGCGATCATTATTCAATAGAATATCGTACAAATCGGGGTCATGGTCATCGCGATTGAGAAAATCACGGGTGAAATGATCCCTCGCCTTCTGCTGCCTCTTCATAAGGTTCTCAGCCTCCTCAGTCTCAAGATTCAAACGACCGGCGACTCGGTTACTTGAACCCATGGACATACCTCCTTACATTTGTTTGAATATTCCGGACTCCGTAGATGTGGACCGTGTGAGCACCAGCTTCAAATCAAAGGTCTTACCTCAACGACCTTGAACCAGGAGACATGAGTGACGCTCGCTCCGGCTCCCGGGCCGACGATTTCATCGGTGTTCGCCTTGATGGTTGCCAGCAGATCGCCCTCCTCCTCGGTCCTGATCAGCTCCAATCCCAGGCGAACCCCGCTGAAGCCGGGTGAGCTGGTCTTGAACAGGAAGGCTGCGTGCCTGTTACGGGTCAGGTTCTGATAGGTGCGCTTGTCGGTCATACCCCAGACCAGGGTTGTTTCATCAATGACATGCGGCCGGGCGTAGACGGCGCTGTTGACTTTGCCGTCCGAGGAGGATGTGGACATCACCCCCAGACCCGGATGGCTGAATAATTCGGAAAGATTCATGGTTGTAGCTCCTTTTGTGTGTTGTACGTTACTTTATCCACCGCGACACCGGCGAGGTCACGCTTCAGCTTGTCATCGATCGGTTCGCGTCCGAGGGTCAGCCTCCCTTTATTGCGCTACGAACAGCGTCATCGTACGGTTTCAGCTGCAAGGGAATAATGTCACGGATAGCGTTATTGCGGCATATCACTTCGTTCTTCAGGCCTTCTATCAATGGCATGGAAACCGAGGGGGGTACGGGGGTTATGAACCCGACCCAGTAAGATGAGAGCCTGGGCGTAAGCACCGGCACCAGGAAAATATAGAGCTGTTTTCCTTCGATGTCAGCGAAACGTTCCATCATCTCTTTGTAGGTGAGTACCTCCGGTCCGCCGATATCGAAAGTCCGGCCTACCGTACGTTCATCGGCGAGGCAGCCTGCCAGGTAGCTGATTACATCGTCTACCGCGATTGGCTGGCAACGGGTGGTCACCCAACGGGGGGTTATCATAATCGGCAACCTGTTCACCAGTGCCCGCACCATTTCAAAGGAAGCCCCGCCAGCACCGATAATGATGGCAGCTCTGAGAAAGGTGGTGGTGAATGTGCCTTTCTTGAGTATTTCAGCGACTTCGAGACGACTTTTAAGATGTTCGGAAAGGTCGTCGCCTGTTTC
>JBAXVG010000056.1:0-31754 GCA_037129255.1 Desulfuromonadales bacterium
TATTTGATATAGTTTCCTTGCCATGAAGAAAGAATTGCTAAAACTGATCATCAGAGATTTCCATGTCTCTCCGCTGCCGGCGCTTAAACGTCGAGCATTGCAGGTGCCCACCGACACAGGGAAAATCATTACGCTCGTAGGGGTACGGCGAAGCGGAAAAACATCATACCTGTTCAATCTCATTGAGGACCTCCTGAAACAGGGTGTTTCGATGGACAGGATTCTGTATGTCAACTTTGAGGATGAGCGGCTGGATCTGAAAACAGAGGAACTTGATCTCTTGTTGCAGGCTTACCAGGAGCTCTATCCCGATTTGCAGGTGGAGGGGTGCTACTTTTTCTTCGATGAGATCCAGAACATTGATGGTTGGGATAAGTTTGTGCGACGGGTGTACGACAAGGGAACTAAAAACATCTACATCACCGGATCAAACGCCCGCTTTCTGAGCAGTGAGATAGCCACAAGCCTTCGAGGAAGAACCATCAGCTATGAGGTCTACCCACTGTCGTTCTGCGAGTATTTGTTTTTCAAGGACGTTGTGCCGGACGTCAACAGCTCGAAGTCTATCGCCCGGATCAACCATCACCTGTCAGACTATCTCAAGCATGGCGGCTTCCCGGAGGTAATCGGGTATGACGATGCTTTGCGCAACCGGGTGCTACAGGAGTACTTCAATGTCATGATCTATCGAGACTTGCTCGAACGATATGAGATCAAGAACCTGCCGGCGCTGAAATTCTTTCTGAAACGAATCATGTCATCGGCGACAAAGCTGGTCTCCGTCAATAACATCTATAACGAATTGAAGTCATCAGGGTTCAAGATAGGCAAAACCCAGTTGTACGGCAATCTGGAAGCCTGCGTGAACATCTATATGGCGCAGATATTGAGAAAGAATTCCAACTCGCTCGTGGACCGGGAGTTGGGCGAGAAGAAGATCTATGCTATCGATAACGGAATGTTGAACGCAATCGACTACAAATTTTCCGACGATACCGGCAAGTCTCTGGAGCAAGCAGTTTTTTTGGAACTGAAACGGCGTGAACAAGATATCTACTTTTTCAAGGACAAATCCGAATGCGATTTCATCGTTAAGCACGGTGTTGACGTCACGCAAGCCATCCAGGTCACTGTTACCATGAGTGATGATAAAACCAGAAAAAGAGAGGTTCGTGGCCTGATAGATTGCTGCGAGGCATTTGGGTTGCTAAACGGTTTGATCATTACCCTCGACAGCTCAGAGGAATTTGAGCTGAACGGGATCAAAGTTAGCGTTGTTCCGCTCTATCACTGGTTATTATCTTCCCCCATTTTAACGGAATCATCTGACAATCCACTCGGCAATGGTGGACACGGCATCCAATGAGTAATTTCTGCAAATTCATCTGAACTGTCCCAGTAGAACAAAGACGGATCCGTACCATCCCCGTTTCCAGGTCGTAGGGTGTTGGACCGGATGCACCACTCCTGGAGTGTTACAGTTGTCACTCGCGTACCTCAGTGCAGTGTTATGGCTGCCACACCCGCTAATACTCGGCCATAACCCGGGAGAACGCCCGCCCGCTGAACGGAGCCGAAGTGAAGAGGGCCCTGGTGGTCAACCTGTGTCTTCTCTGTCATGAAGCCGGTTGAGCACAGGATTTCAGCTCATCTGGAACGGCTTGAGTGCTATGCCTGCCACTCGGCCTGGGCTCCCCAGGAGTACGGTACCTTTTACCTCCGTTTCCGTGACAGTACGCTGAAAGAGGATTTCGACCTCAAGCCGGGAGCAAGCCCGGAATACCTGCGCAGCGCCTATCTTAAAAAACAGGATGAATCACGGAGGATATTCAATCTCAAGCAGGATAATGAATGGGAAGGTTGAACACAGCAAAGACATTTTGCAGGAAGTTCTGAATAATCTCGTTATCACTATGCCTGTTTGGCAGAACAACACTTCTTGAACGAAAACAGTTGAAGCCTTCCACACTGTGCGCTTGAAGCTCATGCCTCTGCAGGTATTCGGATACCAGTGATTTTGAGACAAAGGCAACGCCGCGCCCATCAAGAACATTTTGAATCGTCATATGCAGATCTTCGTAGATGATTATCCCTCCAAAATCGTCCAGTGACTTGCCGAAGTGCGTCAGATTATCCTGCAGCAGGCAGCGGGAACTGCATCCTTCTCGCCGCGCAATCAGCCTTTGACTCAGGAGCTCGTTGAGGGATACATCCTTGCCTGATAATGAAAGCGATGGTGAAGAAATAAAAATAAGTTCATCCGGATCAAGGGGGTAAATTGTTGCCTCTTTCATCTCAATGGAACCGCAATGTTCTACGATTGCCAGGTCAAATTCATTTTCCAGCAAACCCTTTAACGACTTTTCAGGGGTGTTGAGAACGAACTTGAAATCAACATCTCCGGGGTTAGCCAGAAAAAAACGATTAAGGACTTTCGGAAGATAGACAACACCGAATGTTGGTGTACTGCAGAGTGAAAGTCTCTTCTTACAGTCGAGCCCCTTTACCTCATTTTCCATCTCCTTCTCCAGCTTCAAAATCTGTTCTGCCTTTTTCTTGATGATAAGCCCTGCGCTGGTCGGGCATACCATTTTGCCCTCCCGCTCCAGCAAAGAGCAGCCGTAGCGCTCCTCCATCAGTTTGATCCGTTGCGAAACGGCAGACTGAGTGATGCAGAGCTCGTCGGCAGCTCGTGAAAAACTGTTACATTCAAGTACGGCGAGTAACGTTTTCAGATACTGGGTATCCATGCAGACTCCTCATCCCGGTGGCATTATTATAAGAATAGCTTATGGCGATATAAAAAACTATCGTTTTCAATGATCAAAATAACTTGTTAGAATAATTTCCCGTCAATCTGAATCTGATTCTGCCTCTCTGCAAAGGGCGGCATTTATTTTGAATTATAATATTCGTATATTCGTATAGTTTATGATTGGAATACTGAATAACAGGAGACTCTTGCAAAAAGCCTTTCATCTCCGAATGACTCTATCGGGGATCCATATTTTTCAGTTACGTAGAATCTGGATTCCGGCTTAAAGCATGCCGGAATGACAGCTCTTTTGGAGTTTTGCAAGAACCACACAATGTTTCTGCAAGAATTGTGGCCGCAAGGAGGTGAATGGCATCTGCTAAACCTGTCACACGAGTAACAGCAGTATCAAATTTTTACACCGAGGAGGAGCGAATGAGAAAATCTGTTCTGAAAATCCTGATTACCGCGCTTATTTCAGGAATGTCGATTCCCGCTGTCGGCTTCGCTGCCGATGATGCTCTCATGCAGAAGATAGAGCAGCTGTCACGGGAACTTGAGCAATTGAGAAATCAGGTGAAGGCAAACGAAGAGAAAGCAAACAAAGCTGCCGAAATGCAGAAAAGTCAAGGCACGAAATCCGATGCAAAAGAGATCGGGGATTTAAAAAACAAGGTCGCAAAAATAGAAGAGAAATCACTCAGCAAATGGCTGACCATCGGAGGTGATTACCGTTTCCGGGTGGATTCGCTGCATGGCAGCACGGTTCCCTATACGAGCGCCATTGATACCATGAAAAATCTAGTGGGAGGATTTACAGGGCCTGCGGGAGTTTCCGGAACCAATATCGGCGGTTCGGGAAGTCCAACCGTGTCGCAGTTCATCATGCAGGGGCAGGCAGGTAAATTATTCAGCCCCGATCAGTTTAACACCATCATGACCCAGTATATGCCGCAGGCTATGGCTGCCATGATGCCGTCAATCATTCCAAATGTCATGAATGGCACTTATACGCTCCAAAATACGGCACTGACCCAGCAGCAGTCAGCAATTCTGGAAACCATGAAGGCAAAGGTTCTACCATCCGTCTACCGGATGCAGATCGGCAACGTGCCCGGCTTACTGGCATTGATGCCGCCGGGGACACCAGCGACGACAACCATACAGCAGGCAATGGGAGGATTTTCTCCTGCGCAGCAAGCCACAATGATGCAGGCCCTGATGCAGAATTTTCTCGGTCAAAACAGCGGCAACCTGGCCATGATCCCCGCTTACAAGCCTAAAAACGAAACCCTTTACACCAACAAATTCGGTCTGGATCTGACCGCCAAGGCGACTCAGGATATCACCATCCACGCCAAACTTGATATGTACAAGGCATTTGGTTCACAGAGTGATTCAACTACCGTCGGCAATTACTTTGCCGATCGCGTTGGTGTCTTCGACGGAACGCTCAGTCACATCCCCTCCGACAGTCTGCTGAATGTGGACCGGGCTTTTGCCACCTGGAGCAATATCGCCGATCAGCCGCTCTGGTTCTCGATTGGTCGCCGCCCTTCCACAAACGGCGCTCCCAGCAATCTGAGGCTGAACAACGAACGCCCCGGCAATGGCGGAACACCTGCATTGCTGGTTGATTATGCCTTCGACGGCATGACTCTCGGATATGCCCCTGACATCGACATGTTGCCGGGCGCCTATGCCAAGGTATGTTACGGCCGAGGATTTGACAGCGGCCTGAAAACTTCAGCAAACAGCATCAAAGACACCGATATGCTCGGGATAGCCGTGATCCCGGTCGATACTGACCCGCTTCGCGTATGGATGCAGTGGAACCGCGGCTTCAACATTTTTGACTTCCCGGCCATGAACAACACCATATTCGGCAATACCGCTCCCGCTGTAAATCTGGGTGATATTGACTGGTACGGTATCGGTGCCATGAGTACCTTCAAAAAGGTCGGCCCGGGCAACCTGAATTTCTTCACCGACTTCGGCTTGAGTATTACCCATCCAAGCAATAATGTTTCCCAGAATGCCGGTTTTCAAGGCCTGATGACCGGTGAATTCTTTGCCCAGGAAGCTCCGACCAGCAGAACAGGCTGGGCTGTATACGCTGGTGTCCGTTATGACCTCCCCTCGAAAACCAAGCTTGGTTTCGAATTCAACCATGGCTCCAAAGACTGGATCACCTTCGCTCCGTCGGCAGACGACATGTGGACCAGCAAAGTTGGTACTCGTGGCAACGTATATGAGCCGTATATCATTCAGGAACTCAACCTCAAGCCGATATCATCATACCTGAGCAAGGCGTTTTTCAAGCTCGGATATCAGTACTATGATTTCGAATACACCGGCAGCAACAATTGGGTCGGGGCTCCCAAGAAAATATCCGCCATCCAGCCGACTGATCTGATGCTGCTGGCACCCATGAAATCGGCACACGATGTTTACGGCACATTTGAAGTGAAGTTCTGACAAATAATTACCATCAGTAAAGGAGTCACACATGAATAAGATTGTTTCAGTTGTAATACTGGTCGTGATGATGCTCGTTTCGACACTGGCATCCGTACAAACCGCCCGTGCGGAAGAGGCGAAAATGGTCGGTTCCATTTCGAAGATTGAAATGGCGGCCGATGGTAAATCAGCTACCGCCATCCTTAAAGACAACAAGACCGGGGAGAGTGTTACGATTATCGTTTCTGATGAACTGACACTCGATAAATTCAACGACAAGCGCATTGTTGAGGGGGATGAAATCCGCACCAAATACGAAAAATCGGGAGACAAAAACATAAGCAAGATGTTCAAGAAAACAGCCGGCTGCTAGGCCGACATTATCAGGGAGGAAACGATTCATGACCAGGAAGACGCTTCTGTTGACTGTAGCCGCCACCATGTCCGCAGTGGCTGCAAGTGCAGCCGAGCCTGCAACACCGGCAGCTTCGCCTGCCAAGCCGACTATTGCAAAGATCTGCACCAACTGCCACAAGGCCGAGCCGAATGCTGTACGAGGCTATTTTGACATCATAACCTTCAAAGCCAAAACCATCCAGATCAAGATCGATAATTCGGTAGAACAGTTCAAATTTGACGAAGATGAGATCAAGGTTGTAAATAGTGCGGGCAAGACCGGCGACGGAGAGTTTTTACAAGATAATCTGGTTAAAAAAGGTCATGAAGTTAAAGTTGAATATACTGAAAATAATGGTTTCAAGACTGCAGTGAAGCTGATCGCGAAACCGCCGGTAAAGGTCACTCCCGAAATGCTGATGACGACCCCCGAAATGGTGAAGCTTGTTGCCCTGGGGCCTGAAAAAGGAAAGTACTTCCTGTATGACTCTCGCCCCCTGCCGCGCTTTCAGGAGGGATTTATCCCTACTGCCGTTAACCTTCCGTTTCCGGCTTTCGACAATCTGGCCGACAAGCTGCTGCCAAAGGACAAGCACGCGCTCATCATTTTTTATTGTGCCGGCGCCACCTGTAACATGAGCCCCGGGTCGGCTGACAAGGCCAAGAAGCTTGGTTACACCAACATCAAGGTATACAAGGACGGAATACCGGCCTGGCTTGAGAAAAACTATGGCGCTCTTTCCGCTCAGTTTCTGAAAGAAGCGTGGCTTGACAAAGATATTCCTCTCGTGCTGCTTGATGCACGCGCGGGTACGGAAACAACGAAAGGATTCATCAAGGGAGCAGTAGCGTTCCCGGCCGGCAATGCCGTCAAGCTTATTAAAGGTCTCGACGTCATGAAAAACGCCCCAATAATGGTATACGACCAAAAAGGGGGCAGAGACGCGGAAACAACCGCCAAAGCGTTGCTTAATGCCGGTTTCAAGAGAGTGCTGGTGTTGACCGGCGGTTTCGACGCCTGGCAGGCGGCCAATTTTGATGTTGCCAGCGGAGAACAGACGGCTAAAGCCGCATATGTCCCCAAACCGCTGCCAGGCGAGATCAATCTGGATGAGTTTAAAAAGTTTGCGACGGATCCGCCTTCAAACGTAATGATAATCGATCCCCGCACAGCCTCCGAAGGCAAAGCCGGGATGCTTAAGAGCGCTAAACTGATCCCGGCGGAAGAACTCAAGGACCGTCTGGCAGAAATTCCCAAAGATAAATTGATAGTCTTCTATTGCAATACCGGAGTGATTGCTGAAATAGCCTATAATATTCTCAAGGATAATGGATATACCAACGTCAAATTCGTTAATGCCAAGATTGTCTTCGAGAAGAACGGCTCATACAGGATTTTAAAAGACTGACACGATCACGCGTGCAATTTCGGTCATATGGCTGAAATTGCACGCATTCACTATTCTTCACGTCCCCATTGAAAGGAAGTGTACATGTCCGGAAAAATTGTAGTGATCATTCTCATTCTGGGATGTGCTGTGCTGGCTGCAACTGCTCAGGCCAAGGATCATCCGGGAAAAGAGCAGATACTAAAAGATGGATACCAGGGACCTAAAACCTGTGAAACATGCCATCCCGGCAAGGCCAGAGAATTTATCGGAACCGTGCATTGGAAGCATGCTTCAAAAGTCGACCATGTTGACAATATCAACCCGAATGAAGAGCACGGCATGAAAAACCGTATCTATACCATGTGCAACGGTAACGATATCGTCAACAACCTGAAGGAAGTGCCGCCGAACGCGCTCGGCAAAACAAAATTTACCGGCTGCAACACCTGTCATCCGGGCGATCATACCAGTGACGTCGGCAGTACCGGCCCCCAGGCGGAACAGGCCATAGACTGTCTGATATGCCATTCCTCAAAGTACGACTTCAGCAAAAGAAAACCGGTCAAGGACAAGGACGGCAAGGTTGTGATGACGCAGGATCGCAGCACCGAGGCAGCGGCCAGCATCGGCAGGCCAACAATAAAGAACTGCATGGTATGTCATGAGGCAGCCGGCGGCGGAGCCATGATCAAGCGCGGATTTTCAATGGCCAAAGATACGGAGGTTCATGTTACCAAGGGCATAATCTGCGTCGATTGTCACCGGGTCAAAAACCACAAATTCCCCACTGGCCGCGATCCCAACAACTGGGCTCATGACGGCATCTACATGACATGTGTCGGCGAATGTCACAGCGCCAAACCGCATAGTGACAACGATTACAACAGGCATACCACTGCGATCGCCTGTCAGACCTGTCACATCCCCAAAACCGGCGGAGCATTTTCAAAAGATTTCACCAAATGGGAAAAACAGCCCAACGGTTTTTATGAACCTTCAACCTTAAAGCGGGAAGTCAATGAAACCGCACCAGTATACGCCTGGTACAACCTGACCGTCAGCAATACCCCGAAGTTCATAGGTCCCAAGGGAAGCAGAACCGACGGAAAAAGCAAGATCTATCCGTTCAAAATATTCCAGGGCAAAGCCTATTTCAACAGGAAGGACGGCCAGCTGCTGTCAATGGATTTTGCTCCGCCCATAGCAAACGGTGATGCACTTGCCGGAGTGGCGTCTGCCGCCAAAATACTCGGCATCAAGGATTATGAACCGGTTCCGGGATGGCAGACGATCTATTTCGGGAGCAACCACCAGGTTGCACCCAAAAGCAAGGCACTGATATGTGCCAACTGCCATGCGCTTAATGGTGTGCTTAATTTTAAAGAACTGGGATACAACCCCAGGGAAGTGGAGAAGCTTACCAACCCTGAACTCTATTTTGAGAAACTTCTCAAACTGCAGCAGGAAAGCGAGTAGCAGACATTTCGTCAACGTTCAGATAAGGAGACAGACCGTGTCGACAAAATATTCTCGCAGGACGTTTCTCAAGGTTTCAGGCGCAGCCGCAGCAGCAGTGACCGTTGCCGCTTCGATGCCGGAAAAATACCTTTCCTGGGCCGAAGAGGCCGGGCAGAACGATATGAAGCAGATCCCGACCTTCTGCGAACTCTGTTTCTGGAACTGCGGTTTGATCGCCAAGGTGGAAAATAACAAGGTTGTCAAAATTGACGGCAACCCGTTAAGTCTTCGTGGACGCGGACGGCTCTGCGGCCGCGGCAATGCCGCACTGGGGGCGCTTTACGATCCCGATCGTCTGAAATATCCGATGATCAACACCGGCAGGCGCGGCGAGCCGGTATGGAAGCGGGCCACGTGGGATGAAGCCCTTGGTCTGATTGTCAGGAAGATGCAGGATATCAGGCAAAAGTTTGGTGCGGAGTCCCTGGCGCTGTTCTCCCATGGTACCGGCGGAGCATTCTGGAAACACCTGCTCAAGGCATATGGCTGCAGCAACTATACCGCTCCCTCGTTTGCCCAGTGCCGCGGTCCCCGTGATATGGGGTTTTTCCTGACCTACGGATCGGACGTCGGCTCGCCGGAATATTACGATTTCAGCAAGAGCAGGTATATTGTCCTGCTCGGCTCGCACCTCGGCGAAAATGCTCATAACAGCCAGGTGCAGGACATCATGAACGGTCTGGCCGACGGTGCACGGTTGACCGTAGTCGATCCGCGACTCTCCAATATCGCCTCCAAGGCCGACCGCTGGCTGCCGATCAAGCCTGCCAGTGATATGGCCCTGCTTCTGGCCTGGATCAGGATCATCATTGAAGAGGAGCTGTACGACAGGGAATATATTGAAAAATACGCAACAGGTTTCGACGAACTGCGGGCTGCCGTGCAACAGTATACCCCTCAGTGGGCCGAGTCTGAGACAACCATTCCGGGCGACACGATCATCAAGGTAGCCCGCGAGATGGGCAGGAATGCTCCGCATGTCTGCGTCGGCGCCGGTCGCTATGCCGTCTGGTATGGTGACGATACCCAGCGTAGTCGGGCCATTGCCATACTCAATGCCCTGCTTGGCTCCTGGGGGCGCGAGGGGGGCTATTTCTTTCCGGCCAGGGGTGGTGTGCCCGAATATCCCGGTCTGCCGGCTTACCCACCTCATGAAGATGTTCCCAAACTGGATGCCGCCTATCCGTTTGCCGCACTGCAGACGACAACTTCCATAAAACATGCTTCCATCACCGGCAAGCCGCACCCGATCAAGGGGTGGTTCATCTACGGCTGCAACCTGATGAAGACCATGCCGGACAAGCAGGAGACCATCAAGGCTCTTCAGAACCTCGACCTTGTGGTTGCCATTGATGTTCTGCCGGCCGATATCATCGCCTGGGCTGATGTAGTTCTGCCGGAGTGTACCTACATGGAGCGCTACGATAATATCAATGTGGGTAAATTCAAGGATCTGGAGATATCCCTGCGCCAGCCTGCGGTAGAGCCGCTCTGGGAGTCCAGGCCATCCTGGTGGATGACCAAAGAGTTGGGCGGCAAGCTTGGTCTGGCTGCCTATTTTCCCTGGAAAGACGGCGAGGAATACCTGGCCAAGAGGTGTGAAGCAGGGGGCATCAATTTTGCGGAACTGAAGAAGAAAGGTGTCATTGTCAGGACGGATAAGTCGGCCCCGTACATCACGGATGCCAACCAACCCGACTTTGGTACCCCTTCCGGCAAGATAGAGCTGTATTCCAAACAGCTGGAAGAGAAGGGTTTTGATCCCGTACCGAAATACACAAAACATCCCCAGCCTCCGGAAGGTCACTTCCGGCTGTTGTTCGGGCGCTCTTCGCTGCATACCTTCTCCCGGACAACCAATAACTTCATGTTAACCGATCTGCAGAAAGAAAACGCACTCTGGATCAACGCAAAAAAAGGGAAAGAGCTGGGATTGAAAAACGGGGACCATGTCTCACTCGTCAATCAGGATGGTGCCATGGCAAGCGGCCGGATCAAGGTAAAACTGACCCAGCGTATGCGGGATGACGCCGTTTACATGTACCATGGCTTCGGTGTTCATGCCAAAGGGATGTCGCGGGCCAACAATCAGGGGATAGCGGATGACGATCTGATTTCCAGATACGTGATTGACCCGATCATGGGAGGCACAGCCATGAGGGGAACTTTTGTCAAGATTGTGAAGGGGGTCTGACATGCAACTATTCGGAGTTCTCATTCCTGAAAAGGGACAGCTCATGACTACGGCGACTGACGTGGCCAAAGGGAGGGCCGGCCTGACACTTTACGCATCGCTGTTTGGTCTTTTGATCGGATTTTATGCCATCGCCGCCATCTTCATCCAGGGGCATGCCCACACTATCAACACCTCCAATCTGGTACCCTGGGGGCTGCAGATATCCACCTATATCTATTTTGCACTTCTCAGTACCGGCTGCACCTTTGTCAATTTTTTTGGCCATGTTTTCTTTGAAAAGCAGTACAAACCGTTTGCATCGCGGATCATCTTTGTCGGCATAATTACCGCGATTGCCGCGTTCTTCTCGCTGGCAACCGAAATGGGTCGAATCGACCGGATGTACAACTTCCTGCTGTCACCAAACCCTAAATCTCCGATGTTCTGGATGGCTATCTGGTATACCACCTACCTGATCGCAATCACCTGGGAGTACATTAATATCCAGACTAACAGGCATTCCAACAGGGTTATGTGGGGCGCTTTTTTTGTTGCAATCTTCACCCACAGCACTCTGGGAAGCCTGCTCGGCTCGGTCAGTTCACGTGTTTACTACTACAGCGCACTGATGCCGATCTATTTTCTGTTCATAGCCTTCCTGACCGGCTGCTCGCTGACAACGATCATTGCCGCCATGACGGTAAAACAGAAAAAACTGGATGAGAACTTCCATCTCCATCCGTTTATAACATTGCTGAAAGTCGGTTTGGGACTGGCGCTGCTGATCACGTTCTGGCGAACGATGATCGGGCTCTCGGCACACCTGGAAGGCTCCGAGGTATTCTCGCTGACGTTGATTAACAGTGTGTTGTTCGGAATTGTGGTAGTCATCATCATTCCCTACGTTCTGCTCAAAATGGGCAAAAGCGCCAACTGGCTGATTTTTGTCGGGCTGTTTATTATGGGAACCCAGCTCAAAGCCCGTAACGACCTGGTTGTAGGAGCGTTCAAGATTCCGGTATTCAGGGTCTATGATATGCCCGAGGTTGTGCATTATGCACCGTCAATATATGAGAATCTCGTCGTTGTGGCTTCCGCTTCGCTCGTGATGGTGCTGTACATTGTTTTCGAACGCTCGGGGGTTTTTGAGGCAGGTACATCAAGGAGGAGCGCTGACCATGGAACAGTTTGACGGTAAAGACATCCTGGATATCATGCACGAAGATCTGCAGCGCGCCCTGAAAAAGCCACGTTCAAAGCGTCGCTGGGCGATGGCGATCGACCTGAAGAAATGTATCGGCTGCCACGCCTGCACGACCGGCTGCATGTCCGAGAATCTGACCCCGCCTGATATCCATTACCGCCCGGTCAAGGAGGAAGAAATCGGAGAGTATCCCAATACCGGCATGCGCTTTCTTCCCCGCCCCTGCTTTCAGTGCGACTCACCGACCTGTACTCCGGTCTGTCCGGTTACGGCTACCTACAAACGGGATGATGGTCTGGTGGTTATCGATTACAAAAAATGCATCGGCTGCCGCTACTGCATTGTGGCCTGTCCCTACGGTGCTCGCTCGGCTGATTCGGGGCACTATTTTACCGGAGATTTTCATGACAGGACCTACGAGGTTGAAAACTCCGGCGAATACGGTAAAAGCTTCAAACGAAAGAGTCACTGGCATTCCCCCATAGGCAATGCCCGCAAATGTCACTTCTGCATCCATCGCATCGAAAAGGGCGAACTGACCCGCTGTACTACCACCTGTCTGGGGAGTGCAACCTTTTTCGGTGATATCAATGATCCACAGGCTCTGATTACCAGGCTGATATCAAAACCGAACGTGTTCAGGTACAAGGAAGAGATGGGCACGAAACCGATGGTGTATTACATACCGTAGCCATGTAAAAAGGGTACTGTTCGCACAAATTTTGAATCGAGGAAGGAATCATGAGACCTGAATTAATCCGGATATGGACCGTACTGTTTATTCTGATGAGCGGGCTTGCTTACGGAGCCGCCATGCAGGATATTATCTATCAGGGCGACAAGGCTTCAGACGTTGCGATATTTCATGGCGACAAACATCTGAAGAGGGGCATCAAGTGTGAAGAGTGCCACAACAGGGAAATGTTCCCGATAAAGAAAAAAGGAGCGACGGTCATAACCATGAAGGCCATCCAGCAGGGTAAACTCTGTGGAAAATGTCATAATGGAAAGATCGCGTTTGGCATCGACCATCACTGCGACAGATGCCATCCCAGGAAAGGACCTGATACAACGATTTATGATTGAATAATTCCGGCTCACCGGAAAATATCGACAAGGGAGAGTGTACATGAAAAAAGTAGTAGCGATGTTGGCAGCAGCGATGATGGCACTGAGCTTCTCAATGGTTGCCGTGGCAGCAGAAGAGAAAGCCGCGGAAAAACCGGCTGTTGAAAAGTCAGAAAAAGCTGAGAAGAAAGACGTAAAAAAAGACAAGAAGAAAGACAAGAAAGTGAAGAAAGAAAACAAGGATGGCGAGAAAAAGGAGATGAAAGAAGGCGATAAAAAGGAAGATGCCAAGCCGGCTAAGAAGGGTAAGAAGGAAGTCTCAGGTTGCTGATCATGTGACTGAAGTAATCGGAGAGGGGGCTCGTGATTCACGTGCCCCCTTTTTTTCCGGCCGAAAGGAGCCATGAGATACTTGCAAACAAAAACGGCCTTTTTATCAAAAATATACAAGCGGAGAAGATAGAATTGGAGCCGGGCTACACCCTGTCGGCGCTGGCTCCATGGGTATTCCTGAAAGACAAATGGCAAGTTCGAGGCGACTTCTCACTACCTCCCCTGAAGGATCGGAATGCTTTTCTGTCTGGCCGGGCATATCCTGACTCTGCTAAAAAGTCTGGCATCATCCATTAGTAGTCGAATATCGAAGAGTGTGATAGACGAATGTATTCTGCGACAATCTCAGATTATTTATTTCACTCTATAGGAAGTTGCCTATTAAAAGCTCATGCACGGAATATACGAGGAGTAGCCGGTGGTCGGTTCTCCTCATATTGTTAATGTTGCTGGCATTTACTACCGGGTGCACCTCGGCAGCTCCTTCCTCATCATGTGCCTCTTGCCACAGTGGCCTGGAAATGGCCTCTTCAGCTCATAGCAATTGTGCAGCATGCCACGGCGGAGATCCGTATGCGCGTGATAAGGTGAAAAGTCATGCATCCATGCGTGGCTCCGCCAATCCATCTGCACCCGAAACCTGGGAGCAGGCGTGCGGAAGATGCCACCGCTACCAGCTTGAACGGATAAAATCCACCATCATGCACACTAATGCCGGTATGATCAGCAACATCCAGTTGACTTGGGAGGGTGCGGATGGGAATCAATACACCATAGCCGGTGGCAAAGCGTTCGATCCATCCGGGAAGCAGGTTGAAACTGCGCCGGTTGAAAATCTGAATAATCTCTCCGGTGAACTGTACCGAAAGTTCTGTTCCCGTTGCCATATCGGCGCCTCCAATCCGGATTCGTTTTCTGCCGCCCATGCTTCAGGCTGTGCCGCCTGCCATTTGTCCTGGAACAATACCGCCACCTATGAAGGCGGTGACACAACCATGCGGGGAAAGGCTGGCCACTCTGCCAGCCATGCCATGTCTGCGCTGCCGGATACCCAGGTCTGTTCCCGCTGTCACAGCCGCAGCGGCCGCATTGCGTACTCCTATCAGGGTTTGTATGATGGCAACAACAGTCTGGTGCCGACTCGTGGCGGGGAAGCCGGACCGGTCATGGGAAGCGGCGCCCGCAACCTGGTGCATATTGCCCCTGATGTGCATTTTGCGACCGGGATGGAGTGCATTGATTGCCACACCTCGCGGGATGTCATGGGAGACGGGTATCAGTACCAAAATATGTATCTGCAGACGGAAGTTGCCTGCGAGGATTGCCACGGCAGTGCAGCCGATCTGCCGCGTTTCCGCACGATCACGCGCGAGAACGACGAGGCGCTGCGGGAGTCACGCAGCTATAAGCGCCCGGTACGCTCCGGCATGCAGATGATTCAGACCTCACGCGGACGCAGCTATTCTAACGTATTCCATGAAAACGGCACCATCTGGCTGCAGGCAAAACGGAGTGGCAAACTGCACCGCAGCAAAGTAATCACCGGTACCCCCGAGCATACCATAGCCGGCCATGGTCGCCTGGAATGTTACAGTTGTCACTCGCGTACCTCGGTTCAGTGTTATGGCTGCCACACCCGCTACGACAAGGGGAAGCCGGGAATGGATTTCATCAGGAAAGAGGAGACGCCGGGTGCCTTCAGCGAAACCGAAGACTATCGCATGCTTTACCCCTTCCCCCTGGCACTCAACCAGCGCGGCCGCATCTCGCCGGTAACGCCCGGCTGTCAGACCTTCGTTACGGTGGCAGAAACCAACGGAACCCTGTCAAAATCGGAATACATATCGAAATTCAAGGGGAGCCAACAGCTGCGCTTTGCTCCGTTCTACTCACACAACACCGGCAAGAAAGCCATCGGATGTGGCGAATGTCATGGCAATCCCCGCTTTCTCGGTTTCGGTCAGGGGGTGGCGGAAGGGAACAGCATCAAGGGTACGCTGATATGTGAGCAGTCAGACCGCAAGCCGCTGGACGGTTTCCTGAAGATGGAACGTGGTATCGTGTCAGCATACTCGGCCATAACCCGGGAGAACGCCCGCCCGCTGAATGGAATCGAAGTAAAGAGGGCCCTGGAGGTCAACCTGTGTCTTCCCTGTCACGGAAAAGCCTCTGACCCGATCTACCGGAAAGGACTGAATGCCCGTGCGCTGGATGATACACTTCATCGCCGCTTGCTGTCTGGCAGCTAGTGCTGAAGCACAAGCACTCCACGGCGGTATTGTCTGCATTGCATGCCATGGTGCGCAGCCTTCGGACCGGGACATGCAGATTTCCGGCTGTGTCGTGTGCCACAATGGTTACGAACGGATTTTTAATCACGCTATGGCACTGCGCACGAAAGAGAAACAGTTTGTTCAGCGTACGTACGGACGGGTGGATTCGGGATTCTGGGATAAGAACTGCGGTTTCTGCCATCTTCAGAGCTGTCGGGACTGCCACGGAGATTCTGATCAGATAAGAAAGCCATCCGTAGCTGATTGCCAGGTCTGCCACAAGGGGTACTATACCGGATGGGACTACTCCGGGCGGGCTCCACGTGAGGATAATATGCGCTACCAGCGAGGAATAGCGGTGGGAGGAGAGACATTCCTGAAGATGCTGCCCGATGTGCACTATCGTGCCGGTCTGACGTGTGGTGCCTGCCACTCCATGGCCAGCCTGGCAATGGGCCGGAAATCCTCCAAGGGGTGCCGTGATTGCCACACCCCCGGCATGAAGCCGATCGAGCACAGGATTTCAGCTCATCTGGAACGGCTTGAGTGCTATGCCTGCCACTCGGCCTGGGCTCCCCAGGAGTACGGTACCTTTTACCTCCGTTTCCGTGACGGTACGCTGAAAGAGGATTTTGACCTCAAGCCGGGAGAACACCCGGAATACCTGCGAAGCGCCTATCTTAAAAAACAGGATGAACCACCGCTGGGGATCAATGGTCGGGGCCTGGTAAGCCCGATCCGCCCGATGTTTATTTCGTATTACACCGACATCATGACGGCGAGGAATAACGGACCTGAGAACATCCTGCTGGCCGCCGAATGGCGCGCCTGGTTTCCCCATACCGTCCAGCGGGGCTGCGTCACCTGTGAGGGATGTCACGACAACCCGGCCCGCTTTCTACTGGAAACGGAATCACGGCGGATATACAATCTCAAGCAGGATGGTATGAACCTTGAGTCGTTCTGGTCTCAGACAGGGCAGCGGGTAAGTAACGGCAGTTTCATGGATGCTGCCCGCTACCTGCGCATGAGCAGCAAAAGCCCGGCCTATACAAAGGCGTACATCGAAAAATGGAAACAGTTCCTCAATCGCGGCGATCATTTATAGCAACCCTGGCATTGCTGGTCGCTTCAGGCAGTCTGATGGTGCGTTATCTCACGCCGCGCACATCCGGCAATCGTCAGGTGCTGGTCAGCGCCTCCATTACCGATATCCCGATAAACGGCGCGCTGATCTTCCGCAATGAACGCCTGGCCCTGATGCGGGATGATAAAGGTTTCTACGCCCTCAGCCTGATCTGCACCCATCTGGGCTGCACGGTAATTGTCTCAGAAGACGCTCTATCGTGTCCCTGCCACGGGAGTGTATTTGACAGGCAAGGAAAGATACTCAAAGGGCCGGCAGATAGATCTCTGGTGAGATTGGAGCTGGTTGAGCAAAACGGCACGCTACAGGTCTACGGTTCATGATACAGGATTTCCTCAAACATCTCTTCCCGCGGGTAGTACAGGAGAAAAACCTCCGCGTCAGCTACACGTTCTGTCTGGGAGGACTCGCTTTTACCGCTTTCCTTATCATGATGGTCAGTGGCATGCTGCTTCTGGTCTATTACCAGCCGACTCCGGAACGTGCATTCAATTCGATATTATTTCTGGAATCATCGGTGTGGGGTGGAAAATACGTGCGCAGTCTGCACCGGCTGACATCTCATATTCTGCTTATTCTGATTCTATTACACACCATGCGGGTGATCCTCACGGGTGCCTGGCAGCGCCCCAGACAACTCAACTGGGTCATAGGCTGCCTGTTGCTTTTTCTGGCAGTATTTGAGGCCTACACCGGATATCTGCTGCCCCGCGATCAGCTGGCCTTCTGGGCGACCCAGACCGGCATGGAATTGCTGCTTACAGTACCATTCGGCAACTTCCTGCGTACGCTGCTGGTGCCGGACGGAGTCGGACAGGGATTGTCCCTGCTTCGATTTTATGCCCTCCATATAACCATTATCCCGCTGACGGTTCTGGCTTTGTCATTCCTGCACTTCTATCGGGTCAGAAAAAACAAGGGGGTCCTGCCGTATCTATGAAAAACGGATTCGTCAAAAGTTCGCCGCATTTTTTCAGACTCATAATCCGTTCAATGTACGCACTGGTTGCCATGCTCCTGCTACTTGCTGCGCTCATACCGGCCCCGCTTCAGGAGCAGGCCGACCCTTCCCGTACGCCAAATCCTGCCAAATCGGCCTGGTTTCTGCTCTGGATTCAGGAAATGGTCAGCTGGTCCCGCCTCATGATCTGGCCGATCATGCTGATGGTCTGTTTATTTCTGCTGCTCCCCTGGCTGTCCGCCGGTGCCCATATCTTCCGGGCCAGCTGGTTTCCGCGCGAGCAGTGGACTGTTTCAGTGATTACCGTCATACTGGCCGCTGCTATCGTGGGATTAACACTCATTGCAATGTATTTCAGGGGTGCCAATTGGTCTCTGGTATTCTAATCATTTTACTGCTTCTGCTTTCAGCTCCTGTATGGGGAGAGCAGACCCGACAGATGTGTCTTGCATGCCACCCCTCTCACCACAGTGAGCGCGGCCGATGCCCTGACTGCCATCGGGGCAATCCGGCATCGGAACGCAGGAACATAGCTCATGCAGGGTTTATTTCAGGAAAATATGCGCGGTACACTCTAGGTGATACGTCCTATCTCAATGGCGTCAATCGCCTGGTTGACCTGTACTCCTGCCGACGCTGCCACATAAGTAATGGCCGCGGGAATCGTCTTGCCATAAACCTTGATGCAGCAGCGGCCCGGAAAACAGCCGAAGAGCTGGAAGTCTCCATTCGTAATCCGGTGGACAATATGCCGAATTTTGGACTGGGCTCACAACAGACGATTCTTCTCGTCAATGCCATTCTTGCCGGATCGCAGAGGCAGAAAGCCGGGACAGGCGCTCCGGTTGCCGTACATTTCAGCGTTGCAAAAAACAGGAACGTGGATGTACTCTCGCGTGCGTGTGGAACCTGTCATCGCGTTCTCAGTGAGCGCAGAGGAGCTCTCGGCACAGGAAATATCGCCCCGAACCTGTCCGGACTTCTCTCGACCTGGTACCCGAAAACATTCAGGAACGAATATGCCTGGACATTTCAAAACCTCAAGTCCTGGTTGAAAAATCCCCGCGCAGCTCGACCCTGGACTCGAATGAGGCCAGTTGTAAGTCTTTCAGGTGACGAACTCAGCGAACTTGAGTCTATTCTGAAGGTCACTTCGAAACCGTGCGATTATCAGTCAGATCATGATCTCTATTGACAGGAGCCTATAATATATGCCGCGTAACCGGATAGCACCACAACGAGCCTTTGTTCAATGGGCAGTCACTCTCCTTCTTCTGGCACTTCCCTGCATCCGGCTTGGCGGAGAATCACTGCTCCGCCTTGACGCCGCATCCCGCACACTCCTCTTTTTCGGCGCCAGTATCCGCATCGAAGAATTTTATCTTTTTCTCATAGTCGTACTCATCATTGTGTTCGGCTTTCTTTTTGTCACCATGCTGTTCGGTCGGGTCTGGTGCGGCTGGTTTTGTCCCCAGACAACCATATCCGATCTGGCAGAGTTTATAGAGTGTAAGGTGGACCGGCTCATCACGAGCAGATTCATTGCTCTCGGCTTGAAACAGCTCAGTTATATTCTGATTTCCTTTATTTTTGCCGCCAACCTCATCTGGTATTTTATCCAGCCACATCAATTCTTCTCCCGGCTTGTCCGGGGTGAAATCGGTACAGTTGCCGGAATCACGCTGTTAGTCGTATTTATTATCGTTTACCTTGATCTGCTGCTGGTACGTCGTATCTTTTGCAAGACCGTCTGCCCCTACGGCCGGATCCAGCTTTTAACCATGGATCGAAATACACTTACGCTTGAGTTTGATCCTCTTCTGAAAAGCAGCTGCATCCATTGCGGTGCGTGCGAAAGAATCTGCCCTATGGGAATAGATATTAAAGACGGACTTCAGATTGAATGTATAAACTGTGGCAGATGTCTTGATGCATGTCGGGGCGTAATGTCGCGAATCAGCAAAGATGGGCTTATCCATTATACTTTTGGATCAAAAGCTGATGGTGGAGGACGACCGCTCAATCGAAAATCCCTGCTTCTTGGCGCCGTTATCATTCTACTTACAGCGTTACTGGCATACGGAGTTATAAGCAGGAAAGAGGCAACCATCAAGGTTCAGCGAGCAGCAAACGGCGAGGTAAGGCTGTTGCCGGAAGGCGCGGTCATCAATTTTTATACCGTGTTTATTGAAAATCGTTCAACTGCGCCTGCAACATTTTCCATCTCGGTTGTCCCTGTTGCAGGTTTCAGAGTTGAACTGATTGGCCCGGTCAAAAATATTTCAGTTCTGGCGAACGCTAATCGTAAAGTAGATATGGTTATCAAGGTCTCACCGGTTCCTTCATCTCGCGTAGAGCTGGAACTGCAATTGCTGAAAGGTGAAAAAACCGTGGCAGTTGCGCCAGTGCCACTGCTGATAAAATAATCTTTATACTAAATACTATCTTGTAATATACTGAATTTATTAAATAAAACGACTGTATTTTTTCATAGGCAGGATATAGGTAGGAACAGGCGGGATTTCCTACTTTTTCGACACGAAAAATATATCCCAATCCAGACCATTACTTCATCGCGGCTGTCGAACTCTTTTTCTCTTTTTCTATTAGCTCACAGGGGATATGCAGAGGGGTGCAGATTTTAAAGCGGTTGTGGACCGTCAACCACATTCACGCGAGCGGTCACTCCTTCACCATCCTACAACACCCGATTAAACAAGAAATTTGAATCACTGTCTAACCTCACCCGGATACAAATACTGCTGAAACCCCGCAAACACCTTTCCGATCTCTCCGGGCGACTGCCCCAGATCAGCCACGGCATCCTGAATAGAATCACGATACTTGATGCGCAACAGTGGTGTCAGCTTCGTCTGATCCAGTTCCTCCACCCCGATGGTTACATAATGCGCCAGCACAAAGTCCAGAAAAACCTGTAGCTTGTTGCTGAAGTACTGGGTAATAATGACCCTTGCCTTTGCCGCCAGTTCCTCTCTAGTCAGGGGTGGCATGGCGTAAGCGACATGCGCCAGCACATTAAACAGGTCGCTTTTCTCTGCGACAAGTAGGCAAAGCGCACCGCCAGCCTACCTGCATAGTCCTTGGCCTGGGCTACACCCTCCGTCAGGGTTTATACTACCGCCAGTTTGGTGTTGCGGTACTCCAGCACATGGTCTGCCGTCAGATGCCTTACCACGCTTGCCGTGCCCTTCGATACGGCCAAGAGTAATCGGATATTCCCGCCGGATGCCCCCTAACTTCCTATACTCCCACCCAACCTTCATCTCTTCCTCCGCTCATCCAGCCGCTGCTGATCCCGCACCTGCAAACGGGCTTTTGTCATCCGCTCACGCAAGCCGCCCTCATTCAGAAAATTCTTTGCCAACGCCTTTAACTGCTGATCCAGCAGATAATTTGCCTGATGAATCACACAAATGGCGATATTGGCTATTACCTCGGCAGGGCGCGTATCCACAAATGCTCTATACGTCTCATAATTCACATCTTTCCCACGACCAAGCTGACGAACATACCTGGCTTCCCGTGAATCCTTCTCCCAAACCACCAAATCCCGAACTTTTAGAAAATCTCGATAATCCTCCAACAGCTCTTCAAGGCTGGCTCGTGCCACATTGGTCAGCTTGATCTCCATCTCTTTTGAAGTTGGCGCAGCCTTGCTCCCTTCAACAATATTCTGCTTACCGGAGCGCGCTGCCTGAACCATCTGATCAATAGTGCGGTCGCCTCTTTTGAGAAAGCGCTCGCAAAAGCGATAGGTTATCTGGTAGACAATCTCGGATTTCTGATAGGAAAGCAGAGTTTGATAGTCGCCCCTTGGGGTTAAAATCAAAGTTTGAGAGCTATGAGAATCATGGGAAGCATGGGAATTAGGGGAAACCGATTTCCCATTACTCTCATGATTCCCATTTTTCCCAGAGTTATCATTCACAACAACCCTCAAATCTTCGCCAACACTTCCTCGCCCTCCGCGTCTCCGCGTGAGTCCGCCTTTCGCTCATAAAATACCACCCCGACCCGCTCAATATGCTCCTTTAGTTCTGCATGCCGCAACGTCTCATAATGGGTCACATCAAACAGATATGGCGTTGGCAGTTCATCAAGCGCCTCAAGCAACTCCGACGTACAATCCTCCGGACTGCTGAATGCCAGATCGATATCCGACCCACGCTGATAATCCCCCTTGGCTCGGGATCCATAGATTTTTACCCAGATGATCTCGGGAAACTGCCGGATACATCCGATGATACAATCCAGCGTATGCCTGTCCAGCCCAAACATCATGCCAGTTTCCCCTGCATGAATTGATACAGATGCTCCAGAGATTGCAGATAGCACTGACAAATCAGGTCTACTGTTTCATGGGCTCTGGCCTCATCGTACACATGCGCCATGACATTGCGATTTTCCAGCATGTCAATCCATAGCTGCCCGTCAACAATAATGTCGTTGGCAAAGGCCTGTTTAATGACTTCTCTCGGCAGTTTGACATCAATGCCGTTGTAGCGGAGGTAATCCTTCATGGTTTTCCAGGCCAGCTCGAAGGTCATCTCAAAGGCTTTGACCAGCGCCATCTGAATCAGTTCGTTGTCCGGCTGTTCAGAATGAGCTTTGACCGCCTTATTCAACTGGCTATATGAGCGGCAATAATTGTTGAAGCGTTGTTTCCAGCGGATATCTTCCGTCATCAGTTATGCTCCTTTCTCGTTAGACAACAACCCTCGAATATTTGTCAGCACTTCCGCACTCTCTGTATCCAGTGCCGCTATCTCGTCCATGATCTCTTGTGGGGTGCGGTGAAAGATTACTTCTCCACCGTCAGGGTTCTTCACTGACAGGTCATAGGAATTGGTGTCAATGCCGGTAACATCCACGCTCCAACTTTTGGGGGAGTCGGCAAAGGACTTTTGCAGTTCGATGAATTCAACCAGCCCAGCTCTCCCAGCGGTACGGCTCATCAAGGATGAAGGAATACCCCTTGCCCTCCAGCTCGGCCTCCATTGACTTGTCCTGCTCCAGCCCGTCAAGGTACTTCAGGAACAAGAGCCATGAAGTCTGCTCTGCATAATCCAGCTCACTACCGCAACCGGTCTCTTTCCAGAGGACGTCGTCAATATTTTTGAAGGCTTGTTCAAACATGGGGTTCCTTATAGGAGGGTGACGAATTGAACTTCTGATAATAGTTGGGAACTATAAGTTTTTTTTACAATCTTTGCAATGGAAGAGACTTTAAGCCGTGGGTTGTCTCTAATTTGGCTTGCGGGTTTTGTCCACAATAGACAAACCTTCCAGACAAATGTATATTTCTGCCATACCAGCAGTACAAAAAGTAGTACAAAGAGATAACGAGCTTGTATCACGTTACAATGATTTTTTCGAAGTCGGAAGGAACTTCGACGAAGCCATAAAGTGGAGCGGCAACATTGCCGGTTCGTTCGCTGATTTCATCAAGAACCGAACCAGCGAAATCCGAAACGGCGATGAATCGGTCCGACCATTCCTGAAATCCGCATTAACCGAATACGTCAAGATACCCGCAGAGCAGACCCCTTTTTGCGTAACTGTCAGGTCACAACAAACTGACCATCCCTGCCCTCCCCTACCGGGAGTGAGCAGGGATGGTAAACTGCGATACTCTGTTTTCAAGTCATTTCATTCTGCGATCATGGCCCGGTGCGCGTATAGGTGACATTCACCTGGCGGCTTCCGATAATCAGCGGGCTGATTGAGCTGGTGAGGATATCACCGGTAACCTGGCTCTCGGGCACTGAGAACGTCGGACTGCCAGAGAGGGCATACAGCGTGAACGTGTATGTCTTCAGGCCGGGACCCGAAGAGCAGGGTGGGTAGTATCTCAGTTCGGTGCCGTCAGTGCTCACGCCGGCGGTGCCGACGCCAGTACCTTCAGCAAGCGACGTCACGTTGCCCGGAATGTGAAAAAGAACCCAATTGTATTTCTTGCCGTCAAGCGCAATTGTGGTGACCGTCAGCGCATATTCCACCGTGCCACCGGGTGCACCGCCCCACGCTAGCGGCGGGCTGGAACTCAGCATGCCACCGGTCCCGTCGCAGGTATACTGGCCAGGCAGGGTGCCTCCGTCCACAAAGGCTGAACTCGTGAGGGTTAAGGCAGAACCGCACACATTGCCGCCGCACGAGAACGAGCAGCAATCCCAATCGGTGCTGCATGTGCTGCCCGTTGTCCCGCACACACCGAACATGAAGTCCGTGTTTATAACCGTCGGCAGAGTATTAAGCGGGGCAGAGTACAAGTAGCCGTTCCCGCACATGTTGTCGTAGTCAGGTGTGCCGCCGGCCTCTGCCGTGGCCGTCTTCCTGAGCGCTGTGAGTGTGCTTTTCTGGCTGCTGGTCAGTGACGACCCGACAGACGAGAAGCGGGTCGCGTAGAGGTAGGAGATTTCCCCGTCCAACTCACCGTATTGCCTGGAAAGATTGATGACTGTATCCTTATCAGCCGTCCCAGCCGTGCTGAGGAAATTCCGCAGCGCCGTTGCTATCTCATCCCGCTTCGATACAATGGACTGCAGGTCCGTTTTCTGTTCCGTCACAAGACCGGCAACCTGTGCTTTCTGTGTGGTGTCAAGGGTTGCCAGGAACGCGTCACCCATGTCGGCGGTCATGTTCGAGTCAATCGTGTAGCTGGGATTGTTCATCGCCTTGATGTCCTTCATGAAGAATGATCCAAAGTATGTCCCTTGACGCTCCGGGCAGAAGTAGACGTCCGCGTCAACGTTCCCAAGGTACCAGGCGAGCATCTCGCCGGCATAGGTTCGCATCATCTGGCCCGGGTATCTGGCAAGGACCGCATCGACCTGGGCTGATGTCGGCTGGGTCCATTCGAGCGCCCCTTTACCCTTCATGGCTGCCAGCTTTGCCTTCTGTATTGTGTCCATGGAGCCGAGAACACTGGCATAAGCCTGGGCGCGCATATAGCTCATCTCGCCGTCGATGCTGAACAGAGACGCTGAATATGCCTTCACGGCATCGCGGCTCAGACCGGTTTTCCCTGTGGGCACGTCGCCGTCATTCAGGCGCCGGAAAGCCTTGGCAAGGGGAAAACGGGCGTATCCGTATGTATCGTTCAAGGTAGCTTCCGCAGTGCCGAGGTCTGAGAGAGTCTTGAGCTGGGAGTCACTCAGCATGACAAGCACAGGGTTGGCGGTCAGAGTTGTAAAGTCGGTATTGTGTCCCATCCCGGACGGGTCGTTGTCACGCAGATACTGAAAGCCGAAGAAGTCGGCGACCTTTCCCGGCGGATAGAATGTCTGGGCGCAGAAATTGCCCGTTACGAACGCCAGCCCGTCAAAGGCTATGGTCATTGACTGAGCCTGGTCGGATATAGTGTTGGCGGTATTCATCCCGCCGCCACCTCCGCCACCCCCACCGCCGCCTGTTACGTTCAGAGCCTTGCTCACAGAGCTGTAGCCCCCCGCATTTCCGGCTTTGAGGCTGACATTAAATGGGCCTGCTGTTGAATAAGAGTGGCCTGGGTTCCGGAGAGTACTGGTCGTGCCGTCACCGAAGTTCCAATCCCAGGAGGTAGGGCTTCCCGTGGAAGTGTCCGTAAAGCTCACGCTCTGGCCAGTGCTCGGGGCGATCGGAGTGAAACTGAAACCAGCGACCGGGGCCAACGATTTGACGGTGATGCTTTTGTTCACGGTACCGGATCCTCCGGCATTGACCGCTTTGAGGGTGATACTGAACGTACCCGCGATCATATAGTTATGGGTCGGATTCCTGAGAGTGCTTGTGCCACCATCCCCAAACGTCCATGACCAGGAGGTCGGACTGTTCGTCGATGCGTCACTGAAGGTCACAGTCTGCCCGGCGTTCAGAGAGACGGGTGTGAAGCTGAAATCGGCGATCGGGGCCAGCGACTTGACGGTGATGCTTTTGCTTACAGTGCCTGATCCGCTGGTATTGCCGGCCTTGTGTGTTACATTATAAGTACCGGCGACAGCGTAGACATGCGTCGGGTTCCTGATGGTGCTTGTGCCTCCGTCACCAAAATTCCAGGCCCATTTTGTGGGGTTGGCCGTAGACGTATCGGTAAATTGCACAGGCTGGTTCACGAACGGGGCGGTAGGGGTGGCCGTAAACGCCGCTACCGGAAGTGGCGGTGGAGGGGGGGGAGGTGGCAGGGGTGGCGGCGGGACGACTCCCCATGCCTGGAGAGTGAATATTGCCAACAAGATGAACAAAATGACTGCTGACTTCTTCCATTTCATGACGGTTCTCCTTTGGTATTTGGATTCCGGAAGAAACACATTCAGTGCGCGCTCCGGTTAGTTACATAATAAACTTGTGAATCGTAAAGTACTGTTAAGATGATGACGGAATAGGTAAAGTTTTGTAAAGTCAGGTATGAAAATCTTTACAATTCACTTGACAAGCTGCACATCCAGTATTATATGATTATGTAGTCATGGATTGTGAGGGAAGCATATGAAGGACCTTGTTGAGTACCGAGCAGAAATTCTGAAGGCATTGGCCCAGCCAACCCGTCTGAAAATCATTGATTTTCTACGTGATGGTGAGCGATGCGTGTGCGAAATTTTTCCCGCAATTGGCGAGGAACAGTCCAATACATCCCGCCACCTCAACATGATGCTGACAGCCGGCGTACTCTCACGCCACAAAGATGGTCTCAAGATCTATTATGCAATTAAACACCCGGAGATATTTGATGTTATCGATATCGTAACCGATATAGTCAAGCAGGACATTGCAGGTCGTCACAAACTGCTGAAAGGGAAGTAAAATCCGGTTTTTTTTGTCTCTTTATGTGAGTAAACAATCAGTAACTCATGGAGTATGTCATGCTGAAAAGCACTGCCGATTACATAGCCTTCACCATCATTGGCCTCGTCCCCGGTTCCCGTGCAGGCGAGTCTCTCAACTTTTTCGTATATGATACACTCAAGATCTTTCTGCTGCTGACCACCATTATTTTTGTGGTAGCAGTTATTCGCACCTCCTTTCCTCCGGAAAAGACCAAGCGCATGCTCTCTCACAAACGGGAATACGTTGGAAACGTCTTGGCAGCCCTGCTGGGAATCGTAACCCCTTTCTGTTCCTGCTCAGCTGTGCCGCTCTTCATTGGTTTTGTCGAGTCAGGTGTACCTCTGGGAGTGACCTTTTCGTTCCTGATATCTTCGCCCATGGTCAACGAAGTGGCGCTGATAATGCTCTGGGGCCTGTTTGGCTGGAAAATTGCCACCATATACATCGGATCCGGGCTGTTGGTGGCCATTGTAGCCGGCATTATCATCGGCAGGCTGAAGATGGAGAAATATGTTCAGGACTATGTCTGGGAGATGCAAGTAGGCACCGCTGAGGTCATGGTATTAACCTTCCGCGAAAAGCTTGACTACGCTCGTGGATACACTATCGAACTGTTGAATAAAATCTGGCCGTACGTTGTTGTCGGTGTCGGCCTGGGGGCATTTATTCATGGGTATGTTCCCGCTGACTTTCTTGTGCGATGGGCCGGTCGCGACAATCCCTTCGCCGTTCCTATAGCAGTTGCGCTGGGAGTTCCACTCTACTCCAACGCTGCAGGGGTGATCCCGATCGTCCACGCCCTGATGGAAAAAGGTATGGCGATCGGCACCGTTCTGGCCTTCATGATGGCGGTGACGGCACTGTCTCTGCCGGAAGCGATTATTCTGAAGAACGTACTGAAAAACAGGCTTTTGGCTGTATTCTTCGGGATAGTCGCGCTGGCGATTGTTTGCGTCGGTTATCTGTTTAACGCGATTCTCTGAGAGATATATGCCTAACGTAGATCAATCCATATCCAGGCGACTGATCTTCGCTATCACCCTGACAGCCATTACCCTGATGGCGGAGGTCATAGGCGGCATCTGGTCCAATTCCCTGGCGCTCCTGTCAGACGCAGGGCATGTCTTTCTGGACCTGTTTGCGCTGGTGCTGTCTCTGGCAGCGATCAAGCTGGCGGCTCAGCCACCCAACGAGCTTCACTCATACGGATGGCATCGGGCTGAGGTGCTGGCATCACTTATCAATGGTCTGACGGTTTTTCTGATGGCGGTCGGCATTCTCTATGAGGGAAGTAAGCGGCTGATTGCTCCTGAAGCGGTGCAAACCACTCCGATGCTGGTTATTGCCATTCTGGGATTGATAGCCAACCTGCTGGCGGCCAAGGGATTGCACGGCCATTCCCACGATGACCTGAATGTGCGCAGTGCCTTCCTGCACGTATTGGGAGATGCGGCTGCTTCGGTCGGGGTAATCGCCGGTGCAATTCTGATGCATTACACCGGCTGGTATCAGGCCGACCCGATTATCTCCATTGCCATCGGCCTGCTGATATTGGTGGGTGCCGGCAGGGTGCTGCGAGAAGCTGTCCATATTCTGATGGAAGGTGTGCCGCGTGGAATGTCTGTAGATCAGGTTGCGGATTGCATGCGCAGGATTGAAGGCGTGGCAGATGTCCATCACCTCAATATCTGGGCGGTCTGTTCACACATTTTTGCGCTGTCAGCTCATATTGAAATTCAACCTGAATATGGCGGAGAGCGAGCAGGTCTGCTCCACCGGATTGAGCATAAGCTGGCGCACGAGTTCAATATCACCCATACAACCATTCAGTTTGATTGTGCCAGCTGCAATGGTGGACCGCTGATAAAAGAACTGAACCATGCTGAGCGACAGGCGTGCGCCCATCAACACTGATTTTTCAAATAAAAGCAGAAACCACTAAGGAGCGTTAACCATGGAGAAACAATGACCTATGCAGCTTTACAGGAAGCGCTTCAGGTTCTGGGTCTTGGCAAGCGCGCTACCCTCAAGGAAATCAGGGCCCGGTACAGGGAGCTGGTAAAACTCCACCATCCGGATACCGGAAATGCCGGTGATACGGAGATGATCCGGCAGGTGAACGTCGCCCATAAGATTCTGCTCGACTATATTGCTGAGTACCGTTTTTCTTTTGCAGAGGATGAGTTTTACGAGCAGAATCCGGAAGAGCGGATCTGGATGCAATTTGCCGACGATCTGCTATGGGAGAAAAAATAAGCATGTATTGCGACAAAATGCTCAGGTTGAAGCAGCTCTACAAAACAGCAAATTTACTGGCACTGATCACCATTTTCTACAATATTGCCGAAGGCGTTATCTCGGTATGGTTTGGTGCTGAAGACGAAGCGATCTCGCTCTTTGGTTTCGGCCTTGACTCCTTCGTAGAAGTAATTTCCGGCGTCGGCATCTGGCACATGGTTCGCCGTCTTGGCAAGGCAGAACTCGCGGATCGCGACCCCTTTGAAAGAAAGGCTCTGCGGGTAACCGGCGGGGCTTTCTATCTGCTTGCCGGTGGCATGATGATTACTGCAATCGTTTCTATCGTTCAGAGACATCAACCTGTTACGACTTTCTGGGGTATCGTTGTCTCCGTAGTGTCTATAGTCAGCATGCAGATGCTGATGCATTACAAGATGAAGGTAGGAACCGCACTCAACTCGCCTGCAATCCTGGCGGATGCAGCCTGCACCCGAACCTGTCTTCAGCTTTCCGTTGCCCTGCTGCTGGCAAGTGGTGGTTATGCACTGACAGGTATTGGACACCTGGACGCCATCGGCTCTCTGGTTATAGCTGCTCTTTCAATTCGGGAAGGAAGAGAAGCAATGCAAAAAGCCAGTGGACTCGATTGTTCCTGCTCCTGCTCTTGATGGAGAATGACGGCACCCTCCAGAAAATATATCCCCTGGATTTTTTACATTGACATACTGTATTTTGAATATACAATAACCAGAATATTTATATGGTGGAATTGATACACCGGAGTTTGAAATCACGTCTGTCTGAATGGATAACAAAACAGTTAAAAGGAGACCCGTATGGAGCATTTTCTGTCAACAGTAAAGGAAACTGTCAACCCCGCAACTCAGCCTGTAGGCGTCAATCTGATTCGGGATATCAGGCAGATTGAAGGGCTGAAAATCAAGATGCGCGGTAAGCGACTGGCAATTTGCCAGCAGATTGCTTATAGCCGGATGTACTCCTGGTCAACCTGGACAGATGCTGAGACCGGTCACTGTGCAATAGGAACTGCCTGCACAGGTATGATACTGCCTCCTCAGCGAATTATTGATGGTTCGGTCAATACAGGAGTTTATCAGGAAACCCGGCAGGCTGCTGCCGCCATGCAACAGCTGATGCCGCGTGTTGAGCCTGGTGTTGTCGGGGTGTTGACGTACCCGCTGGCACGTCCATTTAAAGAAATCACTCCCGACCTGGTAGTTCTCTATGTCAACTCTGCCCAGGCTATGCGCTTTGTACAAGCCTTCCTTTACCATCATGGAGGAGAGTTCGTCATGAAGACATCCGGAGATGCAGGTGTCTGCTCCAGGGCTGTTGCCCAGGTTGCTCTGACCGGCGAACCAGCAATTGAAATTCCCTGTATGGGTGACCGGCGCTTTGCCATGACGCAGGATCACGAAATGATAGTAGGTATTCCCTATGCATGGCTTGAACGCACAGCCGAGGGGCTTGCTGCTACTCATAAGGCGGGCATTCGATACCCGATCCCATTTCAGATTCCTTCAGAGTGCGATTTACCTCCGGAGTATATCACCAGCGAGAATGACACGAAATCATGAAAAATCTGCTCGACTACAAGTTCCTCATCCCGGTTGTGTTGCTGCTTGGGTTTGCACCGTTTTATCCGCAGCCACATATTGTTGAAAAAATCAGAATGCTAATGGCCGGCACTCTGAAAAGGCCAATCGATATCTTCGACCTGTTTTGGCACTCATGGCCATTTGTACTGCTGGCATACCGGATTTTTAGAGACATGAGTCATCAAGTAAAATGAGTGTCATTCACTCGACATCACACACATGAGGTTGTCAATGCCACTATTCGAGTATAGTTGCACGAAGTGCAGCTGCCATTTTGAAAAACTGCAAAAATCTGGGACCGAGCTCAAGCCCATCTGCCCGGAGTGCGGTTCCTGGGAGACAAAAAAAGAGTTTTCGACCTTTTCTTCTGTGGGAGTTTCCACATCAGCCGCCGGATGCAGTCCGGGCGGTTGAAGGATGCCATCCTGACACCGGTCCGGTGTCAACTATAGTTTTTAAGATAATGATTTTAGGAATACCCTGGCTTTTCTCCCCCCTCCCAACCTCCCCCCGCTGGGGGGAGGAGCTTAAACAACCTGCAAAATGGTTAGCCTTTAGTCCCCTCCCCCAGCGGGAGGGTTAGGGAGGGGGAGATAGTAGCCGTGACCAGAATATTTATCTGAATTGCTATACCACATTCCCACAACCCATCAAGGAGTTAGCATGACACAACGAAGAGATTTTGATGCTGCTGCCGCCGCCTGGGATGAAGAGCCGCGCCGGGTTAAGCTGGCGGGCGAAATTGCCGCCGGCATAGCAGCTAATGTACCGCTATCGGCGGAATGGGATGCTCTCGATTTCGGCTGCGGAACCGGTCTTGTCACGCTGCCGTTATCTCAACATCTCGGGAGCATGGTTGGTCTGGACAGTTCAGATGGTATGCTCGATCGTCTCCGGAACAAGATACAGGCTTTGGGGTGTAAGAACGTACATACAACCCTTTGTAATCTCGAAAAAGGAGAGTTGCCGCCGGGAAGATTCCACCTCATAACCAGCGCCATGACTCTCCATCACATTCCGGAGATTGTCCCTGTGCTCCAGTCACTGCGGAGTCTGTTGCATCCAGGCGGCTGGATAGCTCTGGCTGACCTTGAGCGGGAGGACGGCAGCTTTCATGACGAACAGACCGGAGTATTTCATAACGGCTTCAGCGCTGAAGAGTTTCAGGGTATGCTCGAAAAAGCCGGTTTTTCTTCCATTTCCATTTCTACTGTTTCGAGGATTGAAAAAGGAGCTCGTAGCTTCCCGGTGCTTTTGGCGACGGCCCAATCACAATGAATGTAATTGCATGAGCCTCTTGCAAAAGTATTACGAATCAATTCCCCCTCCCTTGACGGGCTGTCCATGTCCCACAAATAATGCTGGACACCGGGAGAGTGTTTGTGTATAAGT
>JBAXVG010000057.1:0-31420 GCA_037129255.1 Desulfuromonadales bacterium
TTCGTTTCTCTTGGGTCGGTATTGACGGTGGTTACGGCAAAGAACCTCACTTTTTAAGCACGCTTGATGATCGTGGTGAACTTTTTGTTGCCGATGTGCACAAAGACCAGTCGATCTACCTGGAAGACCCTGCCCCGTACATTCCGGAGCGTACATCTTGCAAGGGACGAACACCAACACGACGCAAGGCAAACAGTTCAGCGACCGAGGTACAGGCGTGGGCAGCAACTCAACCGGAAGAAGCCTGGCAACGCATAACCACTCGAAATTCAACCAAGGGAATCCTTCAGGTTGATGTCCTTGTCAAGCGAGTATGGATCTGGAACAAGGAAGAGTCCAGTGCCCGTTATTGGTCTCTTATTGTCCGACGTGAAGTAGATTCCAGAGAGACCATCAAGTACAGTTTATCCAATGCGCCGGAAGATACTTCAGCAGAACGACTGGCCTTCATGCAAGGTCAACGCTATTTTGTAGAGCGTGCTTTCCAGGATGCCAAAAGTACTGCCGGTATGGATCACTACCAGATTCGCAGTTGGCAGTCTTGGCATCACCATATGGCACTGGTGATGATGTCGATGCTCTTCATGCTGAAGACGCGCCTTGATGAGAAAAAAACCACTCCGTTGCTGAGTTGTCCTGACGTCGCGACCTTGCTTGCTAAATTCCTTCCGCGAAGGGATACGGACATCGAAGAGGTCTTCAGGCAAATGGACGTCCGGCATAGACAACGCAAGGCAAGCATCGATTTCGCTTATGCAAAACAAAACAGGAAGTTACAGGCTTTGCTAATGTAACAAAGTAGAATTATGTAGGCCGGATGAAGCGGAGCGCAACCGGCGACAATGCTGGCAATGGCAGCGATGCCGGATCCGCTTCGCTTGATCCGGCCTACTAATAATATGTGCCGAGTTGTTTTCCTACCGGATCAGGAAGTCTGAACATAGGATAATAATACCCTTCCCGCTCGTTAACCACCTTTACGGACAGTTGTTTTTTGATGTTGGCAAGGTGTTTGAAATTCCATGTTGATGACAATCTCTTTCCGTTCAGGCATTGCGAATGTCCGACAACAGCTCTTCTTCCGTGAGGTTGATGGCTGGAGTTCCTACGCGGTGCAGAGCAAGCAGGAACTCAACCCTGTTCATTCCCAACATTTGAGCTGCCTGTCCCGATGACAGCCGCTTCATCTCGAACAGCTTGGCGGCCATGGCCAGCTTTGCCTCGAACTCGAATTCCTGTCGAGTCTCGGCAAGTACATCAGGAAAATTCTCCGGATAATTTACCAGTATCTGCATGGGCATGATTTTACTCCGTTGTTTCAATGGGCAATCCGGGCGGGCAAGACCCTGCTGTGCCAATGCCTCAGCGATGCAGAGTACTTATATTCTCGTTACCAAGCTCCAGCTTGGTAATGCACTGTCCTTGCAAGCTCCCGCCTGCCGAATCAAAAGCGCCAAGCTGGAGCTTGTCATACCATCCCGTTACGCAGCAGGAGCTGCGTGACGAGGATAAATCCGGATAATCATGCCGCCTTACGCATTCCAGCCGATTGTCTAGTCATCTCCTTACGAAGAATAGCATTTAATCTGCTTTGATAGCCTTTACCCCCCTGTTTCAGCCAGTGCAGCAGATCAGCATCAAGCCGGACGGTGACCGCTTCCTTGACAGGCCGGTAAAACTTACCAATTACGGCATTGCTCCAATCGGATATTTCCGGTATGTCTGAGGTATCAATATCATCATCTGACATGGCAGCAATGTTTTTAAGTTCTGCCTCAATTTCAGGTGTGATAGTGTCATCTGATTTCACTCTTTTTATATGTTGCCGTTCTTTTTTATCCGTTTTCATAACATTTCCTTTCGCGGCTTGTTGGTCGCCTTGCTGATATAATACGAATTATTTCATTATAATCTTCGTCTTGTATGGTATGGACAACTAAAAGCAAAAGCACTCCATTAATCCGGCCTATGGTATGCCATCGGTCTTCACCGTTTTCAACCCGATCAAATGTAGTAAGAGAACAAGGATCGAAAAAAACCAACTTGGCAGCATCGAAGCTGACGCCATGACGTTTTTTATTGATCCGGTTCTTGTTTTCATCCCATTCAAAAACATGATTTACCTTTATCATATAAGTACAATTTTATAAATACAAAAAAGTACTACAACTACAATTCCTATCAAAATGTAAATTGATGGTGCCGGCGACACATAGCGTAAGCGTAATCAAAATTTACCACATCTCGGAACGGAGTTTTGTCGTAGCGATACTGACTGAAGTCGCTATTACCGGAGCGGCAGTTGGAATTGTTGACGAATCAGGAATACGAAAATGCTTTTGCATTTGTGTAACCATATGCAACTATGCCTGCGTGACGTACTCATTCTGCAATCTGAACGACCTGATTCTGAACCTGAAAAGCTTGAAGTAGAGGGTAATGAAACGATGAACATTGCAGATATCTTCATCCGGCGGCCGCCAATCTGCCCGGCGCCAATCCGGATACCATGGCATCGGCAGTGGCAACCCCGCTGGAGAACCAGCTGTCTACCATTGCCGGCGTTGATTCCATGACCTCGACCAACGGTGTCGGCACAACCAGAATCACCCTTCAGTTCACCCTGGATCGCGATATCGATGCGGCTGCCCAGGATGTTCAAGCGGCCATATCACTTGCTATCCGTTTTCTGCCGAAAAACATGCCGACCCCGCCGGCGTTTCGCAAGGTGAATCCGGCCGATCAACCGGTCCTCTATCTGGCGCTCAGCTCCCCTACCCTGCCGCTTTCCACGGTTGTCGTGTTGATCGGCATTGTAAAAAAGAACGCCATCATGATGATCGACTTTGCGCTGGAAGCTGAACGGGAGGAGGGCAAGCGGCCGCTGGACGCCATTTATGAGGGGGCGATTGTACGATTCAGACCGATTATGATGACCACCATGGCGGCCCTGATGGGAACCCTGCCGATTGCCATGGGACTGGGTGCCGGCGGGGAATCGAGGCAACCGCTCGGCCTTGCGGTTGTGGAGGGATTACTGACGTCGCAGCTGTTGACCCTCTATATTACTCCGGTGGTCTATTACTATATGGATCTTCTGCTGGGCCGGGTACGGCCACGAAAAGCGACGGCGGCGGAAGACACTAGCACTGCGGCAGCGATGAAATGATCAGTAGAGCCAGAATTTCATTGAGTTCACTGATGCAGCCGACCGTATCACCGGTCAATCCCCCCAACCGGCGCTGGAAAAACAGTCGTCCGGCACAGGTAAACGTGCAGACGGCGGCCAGGGCAATCACTCCCCTGATTCCCAGCAGACCGAAACCGGCGAATATCGCCGTGAAAAATGCAATAATCAGCGCAGCACGACCCATCCCCTGGACGAACGCCGCTCCCAGGCCATCCTGACGCGCATGACGGGCTCCGGTCAGCGTCAGCACCTGTCCAAAGCGGGCCAGGGTCGGGAAGAGCAGCAACGCCTGCCATTTGATTTCGACCGGCACCGCCGCCAGCGCCTGCCATTTCAGCAGCAGACCCAGCACAAGCCCGGCCGCACCGACCGCACCCACCTGTGAATCCTTCATGACCGCCAGAAAACGTTCCCGACCACCACGTGCCGCCACTCCGTCACAGACATCTGCCAGACCATCCAGATGCAGACAGCCGGTCATAACAGCCAGAGCGGCAATCAACAGGGCGTCACAGAGCGGACGTGCCAGCCAGGGTGAAATCAGCCAGTTCAGCCCGGCCAGCAGGGCTCCGATTGTCAAACCTGACAGCGGGAAAAATGCGGTCGAACGACCGAGATCCTCTTTTTCGCAACAGACATCGAAAGGGAGCGGGATGATGGTAAGGAATTGAAAGGCTATCAGAAAAAGGCGCATGTGAAACCACGTCCCGCAGGTAAAGCGGGTCTACGTCTGTTTCAGTGTCAGGCTGAGCATGAACCACTGATCGCCGACGTCACAGAGAATGGCAAGTGAATCGTCTGGGGCGCTGTTGTTGAAGTAATATTCCCCTCCGGTAAATGTGGAAGGAGTTGACAAATGGATGTTGTTGCCATGGTTTCCCAGGTGATATTTGCATGACCCGGCAATCATGAGCGCCAGTTCGCCAATGGCGTCATGCACGTCACGGTTTATCTCGGTGACGGGAGAGCCCAGCATTCCGGATGTAAAATCCTTTGCCAGAACATCAGGCAGGTGCAGGCTGAGAAGGCCGCTGAATTCTCCGGCCAGCCCTACCAGAGCGGTAATACACCCGGTGAAAACGTTAATCGGATCAATAATCCTCGGTTTTTGTGCGACGTTTTCTATTCTGGCCATGCGGTAAAAAATCTCCCCCATATTGCTGACCATACATTCGACCAAAGCATCTTCCGTCATGTTAAGGTGCTCGATAACTGCCTGATTGATTGACATGGTTTATTCTCCTTACCTACAAACGCAAACGGTATATAAAACTCCCGCTCCCCTTAAAGGGGAGGGTCGGGGAGGGGATGGGGGAGATTTTATGATTTCAGAAAGTTGTCAGAAACAACCCCATCCCCATCCTAACCTTCCCCTCGAAGGGGGAGGGACTAAAAAAGCCACTTATTGTTTTACAGCTCCTAAAAGCCCCTCACCCCAGCGGGGGGAGGCTGGGAGGGGGGAGAAATCAGCAGTTATTAACCGTGCGAAGCACACAATGGTGAAAAGCACCTTATTTGTCAATTTGTTTTGATAATAGTACCGGAGCTGAAATTCAAATGAGCTCCCTGATTCGCTTCAACAGCACAAACGGCAGGACCGGCTTTATGAAAAGTTCTGCATCAGTGCCGAGATCCCCCTCACGCTCAATGACATTATTGGCATGACCGCTGACGAATATGAATTTCATAGTGCCGGATATCCGCCTTATTTCGTCACACGCTTCCTTACCGCTTTTTCTTGGCATGACTACATCCGAAATGACCAGCTGAATCTCGTCCTTATGAACGGCAAATTTTTCCACAGCATCCTGTCCATCTACCGCCGCAATTACTGTGTAGCCGGTTCTTGTCAGAAGCTCCTCCAGCATGGTGCGGGTCAACTCGTCGTCTTCGATTATCATGACTGTCCCGGAAGCCTTCTCCCTGTGGACTTCTGCTGTTACAGGCGCCGATACGGCAGCTTTGGCAGGTATGAGAGGCAGATACAGATGGAAAACCGAACCTTCGCCCAATGCGCTTTCCAGTTCGACGAAGCCGCCATGCTGTTTTATGATGCCGGCCACCATTGCCAGACCGAGACCGGTTCCCCTGCCAACCTCCTTGGTGGTAAAGAACGGGTCAAAGACACGGAGTTTTGTCTGCGCATTCATGCCGTGGCCGGTGTCGCTGACCGATATGATGGCGCAGCGGCCTGAAAGTCCACAGCCGTGTCCGGCAATGAAGCTTTCATCGATACTTCCGACAGCGGTTGTGATTCTGAACGTACCGCCATTCGGCATCGCGTCTCGTGCGTTGGTGGCAAGATTCAGCAATACCTGCTCGATCTGCACCGTATCAACATAAGCGACGAGCGGTTCAGCTGCTAACGAAAAAGCAAACTCGATGTTGTCATGGATTATCCGCTTGACAAAGGCTCCAACGGATTCAATCAGCTGATTCAGGTCCTGATTCTCCTGGTGCATCTCCTGCTTGCGGCTGTAGGCCAAGAGACTACGGGTAAGAGAGGCGGCCTTTGACGATGCTGACAGGATCGTTGTGATATATTGAGACTGTTCCGGATTCTGCTTCACCTCAAGCTGAATCAGACTGGCATAGCCGTTAATTACCGTAAGGATGTTGTTAAGATCATGGGCCAGACCGCCGGCCATCTGACCGATTGATTCCATCTTTTGAGCATGAATCAACTGTTCCGAGATACTTCTCTTCTCGGTGATATCTTCCTTGACCGCCAGATAATGCGTTATGACACCCTTATCATCACGAAGCGCAGATATTTTGGCATGCTCATAGAACAGGCTGCCGTCCTTGCGCTTGTTGACAAATTCCCCTTCCCACGTCTTGCCCGCTGTTATCGTAGACCACAGTTTCTGATATGTTTCCGGTGGAGTCTGACCCGATTTCAGGACACGGGGATTCTGGCCGACAGCCTCTTCAGCGCTATAGCCGGTAAGCTCCGTAAACTTGACATTGACAAATTCAATCACCCCTTGTTTATTGGTAATCATGGTTGTGACAGGACTCTGCTCGACGGCGCGTGACAGCTGGCGCAACTTGGCTGCAGCCACTTCAAGTTCAGCCTGTGAGCGGGACAGCTCTTCTTTCTGCATCTCCAGTTCGATCTGATGCACCTGCAGTTCGCGGAGAACTCGTGCTGTTTGCTCGGGTGAGAGCGGTTGTGACGGCATCGCCTCACCACTCTGATACTGTTCTTCCGCTTGCCGGCGGAGTTTACCGGCTGATTCGGCGGCAGTTATTGTCATGGTTTTATCTCCAACTATCTGGGATTTATTCTACCTCCACCTACACCGCCAGCACTTCCTTCACAACAGCTTGCAGCTTCACGAAATCGAGCGGTTTCGAAAGCATTTTGTCTGCCCCCATAATTCTGGCCGTCGTCAGAAGATTATTGATGTCGAGCCTGGCCCCACCGCCTGTCATGACAATAGTCCTGAGCAGAGGATAGTTTTTTCTGATCGCGGTGATGACCTCAAGACCATCCTGTTCCGGCATGATAATATCGGTGATCAGAAGATCATACGAAGTAAGTCCAACCATCTTTAATCCGACCGTGCCATTCCCGGCCGTGTCAACTTCATGCCCCTCAATCGAGAGAAACTTCTGTATGATGTTTCGAATGTCAGAATCGTCGTCGATTACCAGAATGCGCGCCATAAAGTTTCTCCCTGTTCAGTCAGTCATTTTTTTTCTTCAACGTCCCGACTTCTGCAACCCCATTTTCTGCCCCCGCGCAAACGCCTTTTCACTATCAGTGGCCTTGATATCCAGGCTGGTCATCGGAATAAAGCGGAGGCCACCTTCGACGATGTTTTCGATTATAGTGAGCGGGCCGTCTTTCATCTCCCACACCGTTTGAGGCACATCGCCAACCGCCATGCGTACATTTTCATGCAGCCTCGCCTTTACGTTGATCTTGGCATTTGCCGCCGCCACGGTTTTACCCCGGATGATCGCTATGCGTTCGCTCAGCCGGGCGGCAGATTTTCGCAATTCTGTCATTTCCTCCAGCGAGCGGGCCTCCCTGATCATGGATTGTGTTTCGGCAAGATCCGCCAGCAGCCGTTTCAGCTCTTCGACATAACGATAATCGACTCCGACAAGCAAGCTGGTGTATTTCGATGACGGCGAACCGAGCTTGTTGGCCTCTATGCCCCCCAGCGCAATGCATGAGCCTCCGGAGATGGTATCCCTGTTTACAACGATACGCCCGAGTGTCCTGATGGTGCAATTATGAATCTCGACATCAACAATTACGTCTCCGGAGCACTCTATGACCGTGTCGTGAATATAATGAGCATGCAGCGTCCCGCCGCAGACGACACTCCCCCTGTTTTCACCATTCATGCCGCAGAAGGTGATATCGCCATCACTGACGATGTTGCACGCGCCGATATTACCGGCCACCGTCACCCCTTTTGTCGCCGTTATGTTGAAATTGTCCAGCACATCTCCGCGCACTTCCACAAACCCTTTGAAGTTGATTATGCCGGTCCTGAAATTGACATCCCCCTTGACGATATATTCTTCCTCGACCGAGAACTCCCCCGCCAACTGGCAGAAACGGCCAGTTGAATCGGCAATCAGCAGAGTGCCCTCTTCCTCTGCATGAATATTCTTGCCGAGTTTGAATACCAATGGCCGGCCAGGTTGCGGCGGTATCGGAAGCCCCGAGATATTCCGCCCGGCAACACCGGGGGTGGCAGGCATAATGCGGCCGATCTCCTCGCCGATCGATACGTTGACAAATTTCTGGACGATGTACATATCTACGTTGGTTTCGTCGTCCTCTCCGCTCAGTATTTCTGTTGAAGGGGTCTCCGACAGGGCGAAATATCCATCGGAACCGTCCACCGGCGGAGTTCCTGACGCAAGCAGCACATGTACCTGCTGCCGGCCGGCAGCGGCGTTGACAAGAAATTCCTCGAAGGCCTGCCGGTCGATCCCCTCAAGGACGCCATGCTGATTCAGGATTTCATCCAGTTCGCTACGGGTCAGCATGTCGCCCTGCTTATGCGGGAGGTAGCTGCAGCGGCACTCCGGATAATTGTCCGGTATCTGCAGATACAGACTGTAACCGGGTCGCTCGACGTTAATACCGTCAAAGTGCGGCGATGCATCAGGCGGAATAATACCATTATCATCTAACATTGTTGTCACCTTGGGCACCAGATTCTGGTAGGGTGGGCAGGGTGTTTTGACCACCAGGAAGACGACGTAGCACATGTTTCTCGTAGGCCGGATCAAGCGAAGCGGATCCGGCATCGCTGCCATTGCCAGCATAGTCGCCGGATGCGCTCCGCTTCATCCGGCCTGCATAATCTTCAAATTCTGGTAGAAAGTTATACCGTTTACAATATAGCCGGCAGCCAGATTTGGAATGTGGTGCCCTCTCCCGGTACGGATTCGGCTGCGATGGTGCCTCCGTGCTTCATAATGACGGTGCGGCAGAGAGCGAGGTTCAGCCCCATCCCTCTTTTGCTTGATCTCTGTTTGGTACTGAAATAGGGGGCGAAAATCCTGGGCAGGACTTCGGAAGAAATTCCGGACCCGGAATCGATCACAGAAATATGGATATACGTACCGGTCTCCATTGGCACAAAGTCTTCGTCGGTTATCTCAACCACCTCCGCGGCGAGCCGCAGCGCCCCACCACTCGGCATGGCCTCCGCCGCGTTGATCGCCAGACCTGAAAACACGAGCTGGATCTGCTGTTCAGAAAAACTGATGTCCGGCAGATCTTCAGGGTAATCAGGATGTAACTCGACGGATGTGCCTGACAGGGCATTCAGGATTGCAGCAGAAATGCAGGGCATCACCGCTCCCCTCTTCATGTTTTCAGTGTAGGAATTACCCAGAATGGCCAGCATATGACCCAGTTGACACGCTTCGCCGGAGGATTTTTCGACCTGCTCAAGGTATCTGCTGCTCTCGCTGTCAGGCTCAAGTTTCATTTTGGCCAGAGATACATATCCAAGAATTGCCTGCATCAGATTATTATAGTCATGAGCCATACCGCCGGCCAGTATGGCGACGGTCTCGTTATGTTTCGACCAGGCTTCCTGGATCTCCCGCTGATGCTGAAGTTTGAGCTGCTGCTCCGCTCTCAGACTGTGCGCACACTCCAGCAGGCATTCGAACAGCAGATAACTGTTGACAGGCTTGGTGACATATTTATCGATACCTATATTGATGGCCCGCATCATATAGTCGGTCTGTTCAAAGGCGGTTATGACGATAATGGGAACTGTGGGTGAAATGCCTCTGATTTCATGGGCCATTGTCAATCCATCCATTTTAGGCATCAGGATATCGGTGAGGACAATATCCGGCGCATGTTTTTTAAACGCCTCAAGTCCCTCAACGCCATTGGAGGCCGTTATCAGTGTGCCGACCGGACGTTTCAGGAACTCGCTGAACTGCTTTCTGGTATCGTCATCATCCTCGACATATAAAATGGTGAGTGTTTTGAGATAATGCTGATCCAGCCTGTTATTAATCTTCATGGTAGTCTCCTTTCAAGTGGAGTCACAACGACAAATTCGGCGCCGCCTTCAATGTTATGTGCCTCTATATTTCCATTCATGCTGCGTTCTATGATCATTTTCGACATGTAGAGTCCAATGCCGGTACCCATCTTTTTGGTTGAAAAATATGGCTCGAAGATCTTGTCAATTACATCTGAAGGGATGCCGCCACCATTGTCGCTGACTGATACGCACCCCTGCCCGTCACGCTCGAACAGGCGAATCGTGATGCGGCCTGCCTGGATGCCGGTATCCTTGATGGCCTCCCGTGCATTGGAGAGCAGATTGATAAGCACCTGTGAATATTCGTTCGGAAAACCGGTCAGCGTCATGTCCTGGTCGGATTCCCGTTGTATGAGGATGTTCTGGCTTGTCAGACCCGCTTCCACAAGAGAAACGGCATGGCTGACCTGATCACGGGCCGAGAAGGTAACCACCTGTTTATCAGGCAGGAAAAAATTACGGAAATCATTGATCGTAGCAGACATCTTCTGGATCAGGCGATTGCCGTTTTCGACCGTTTCATCGAGATATTCGGGTGTCAGCTCATTGTAGTGATATGCCTGCTGGATATTGCCAAGAATCATGGCAAGAGCATTGATCGGCTGCCGCCACTGGTGGGCAATGTTGCCGATCATCTCTCCCATTGCGGCCTGCCTGCTCTGGGAGATCATGAGCTGATCCTTCTGCCGGAGCTCCGCAATAGCCATGGTGATGCGTTCCTGCAGTGAGCTGTTGACTGCTTCAAGCTGTGACTGTTTCACCGCAAGTGCTTCCTGGGCTATCTGGCGTTCAGCTATCTCCTGCTCCAGTTGCATGTTTGAATCGCCCAGCTCGAATGTACTCTGCTGCAATTCATATTCCAGCTGCTTCCGCGCTGTGATGTCATGCCCCTGGGCAATAGTTGCCACCGGAGTCGTTCCGTCCTCCCCATATACTGAGAACGAATTCCAGAGAATAGTGCTGACGGTGCCGTCAGCATGAAAAACAGGCAGCTCAACCGTCTCCCACTGTTCACCGGCAGTTGTCTTATTGAGAAGTTTCATGGAATAGTCAACTTCGCTGATCGAAAAAATGGTGGAGATGTCCTGTGTAATCAACTCATCTGCGCTCCGCCCGGTAAGTAACTCGAAAGCCTTGCTGAAGCGGGTGATTTTGAAGTTGCTGTCCCAGACAATGATAGGAATATTGGCGTAGATGAAAAGATTGTCGAGATAGGCGTTCACCGAATCATTCGGGCGCCTGATCTCATTGGTCCGGCCGGCCATGCCGATTATCAGGAGCTGCAGCAACCCGGTAATGCCAATCGCGATTATGCCGATCCCCCAGGCAATGAAAGGGCGCTGCTGCTGAATGTAGCCGTCAGTGACAAAGGCGGTGAACTGCCAGTCACGGTCACCCATCCGCAATCCTGTTTTCCAGTCGCCACCGCTGCCGGACGGGATTTTGACAGCGCTGGCAGCGTCAGAGCGGTAGAGCAGCTCTTTGCCTTTGGGCGCATTGGGGTCGGTTATCCGGAACATCAGCCCCTCCGGCAGATTGTTGCGGATGGCAATATCCACCAACTCGTCAATCTTGATCACAGACACGGCGAAACCGGGCAGGCGGCCGCTCTTCTGCTCCCCGCTGCCGGTTTCATCAACTTCTTTGACAGGCATAAGTTCCAGAACGCCGACCCGTTTCTTCTGCTCCTGTACCAGTTGGATCGGCGCAGTCACGGCCATGTTGTGCGATGTCCTGGCACGATTGATGGCATCGCGGCGTATCGGCTCGGAATTGATGTCGAAACCGATCGCCGGGATATTGCCGGCCAGCGGTACGATATAACGAACGGCAACGTATTCGGCCCGTTCATTCGCACGAATCAGTCGCCGCTGGCTGTCCCGCTCTGTAATCTGAAACTGTCCCAACGGCGACAGACCGCTTATTTTACTCTCAAAAGCCGGGCGCCTGTCATTGGAGACCAGATCGTTGTAGCTCAACGCAAAAATATCCGGATTGTCATTTAAGGTGATTTTAGTAAAAAGTTCAAACTGCCTGAAGCTGAAGTCAGGTGAGGCTTCGATGAAATTACGCAGCGATGCGAGCACTTCGCGGTGCGTGATCAGGCGGTCGGCGATGCGTTTGGTGACAGCTTCGCAATCGTTTTTCAAGTGGTATTTCTGCTCATTTCTTATCAGATGGGCTGTGCCGTAAAAGGCCAGCCACAAAAGCCCCACCATCAACAGCATCGGCATGAATATTTCGCGATAACGGTCACCCCATTTGTCTGCCGATCTGTTGAGCAGCCGCAGTGAGAGCGGCGCAAAAATCAGCACGCCCAGAGTATCGCCGACGTACCAGTTCCACCAGGAGTAAAAAAAGTCAGGGCGGTGGATGAAATTGGCGGCATACAGTCCGGTCACACCTGTGGAAGCGGAAATCAGGCATGACAGTACTCCCCCCAGCAGCATAAAGATCAGGGCATCCCGTTCACGTTCGAGGTTGTACCAGACCGTCCCCTGCCAGCGATTCAGCAGCCGGTATCCTGCCCACGCCTGTGCCGTTGAACCGCTGGCGATCAGCAGCGCCAGGGCCGTAGCGGCAGGAGTCAGAGAGCCATGCAGTATGGCCGTTGCCATGTTCAACACGAACGAACCAGTCCAGACACCTGTCAGCGCCCTGCGGCCAAAGCAGAGAACTACCGCCAGCGCAAGGCCGGAGGCCGGGAATACCGGACTGGCGTAACCGGGGCCGCTGGCCAGCATGAGGCCAAATGCTCCCAGCAGCATGTAAGCCGGGGCGACATATGCCGTCAGACGGGCGGTAGATACTGAATCTGTCCGATTGATACCGAGTTTGTTCATTATGGCAGTCAGCATGATGATGCCCCTGTCTCGGCAAGTGGAGTTACAACAACAAATTCGGCGCCGCCGTCAATGTTATGTGCCTCTATTGTTCCATTCATACTGCGTTCAATGATCATTTTCGACATGTACAACCCAATGCCGGTACCCATGCTTTTGGTCGAAAAGTAGGGTTCGAAAATCCTGCTGATAACATCCTCCGGGATACCGCCGCCATTGTCGCCGATCGCGACACACCCCTGCCCGTCGCGCTCAAAAAGGCGCATCGTGATGTGACCTTCCGGAACGCCGGAACCTTTGATGGCATCCCGTGAATTGGATAACAGGTTGAGAAGTACCTGTGAGTATTCGTTCTGAAACCCGGGCAGCATCAGATCCTGTTCGGCTTCAAGGTGGATATGGATGTTCTGGCTTGAAAAGCTGGCACCCACGAGTGAAACGGCCTGATTGATCTGCTCACGCGCCGAAAAGGTGACCATCTCTTTGTCCGGCTGGAAAAAATTCCTGAAATCATTGATGGTGGTTGACATCTTCTGGATCAGACGGTTCCCGCTTTCGACGGTACTGCGGAGGTATCCGTCGGTCAGTTCATTGTACTGATGCGCCTGCTGGATATTGCCGAGAACCATGGCAAGGGCGTTAAGCGGCTGCCGCCACTGGTGGGCGATGTTGCCGATCATTTCCCCCATGGCGGCCTGCCTGCTCTGGGAGATCATTACCTGATCCTTCTGGCGCAACTCGGCGACGGTCTCGTTTATGCGCTGCTGCAGGGAGGTGTTGATGGTTTCCAGCTCCAGCGTGTACTGCTGCTGTCGGGTGTTAAGGCGAAGAGCAAGCCAGAAAATAAGAAGGAGCCCGCCGGTGGCAAGCATACCTTGCAGGATGATGTTTAACCGGTGCCAGTGCAGGGCGCTTAACGCTTCATCTTCGGCGAAAGCGACCCGCACCACCAGAGGATAGTTTTTCAGGCGGCGATAGGAGACAATGCGTGGAACGCCATCAATAATGCTGGGAGCATGGTAGATGCCGACCGGAGGATCGGCAGGGTTTATCAGGATGTTGGTGCCGGAAATTGATGAGCCGATAGGATCTTTCCCACCGGACGCCACTGAAGAGCGTGCCCGTATGACCCCGTCCATGCCGAGCAGAGTGATGACCCCCCGGCTGCCGACATCAATGCTCCGGTAGAAGCTCGTGAAATAGTCAGGATCAACGGAAAGCACCACAACACCGGCGAAGGCTCCGTCCCGATTCATCATCTTTCTGGTGAACTGGATACTCCACTTTTTGGAAACCCGCCCCATGACCGGCTTGCTGATGAACAGATGATCCTCCCTGCTGTTCATCTGGACACGGATATGTTCACGGTCGCTTAAATCCAGAGCTTTGTCCGGCATCCCCTTCGTGTTGTACACCATTACTCCACGAGCGTCCGTGATGCTGAGCTGAATGATAAGCTCCCTGACGGAGTGCCGGTTATAGGAGGTAATAAGATCGGCAATCTGCTCCTGGTGCTGCGGGTAGTCTCTGCGAAGGGTTACGAGAAATTCGTCAAGATGCCGGATTGTCCCCAGAATATTTTCCTCGAAAGCCTTGGAAAGGTTTGAAACGGTGGTTTCGGCTGCGATGGTGGCCTGCCTGCTGTCGTAGGTGTACTGAAACCAGAGAAAAATCCAGAGGAGCAGTATGCCGGTGATACAGGTGCCGCCAAAGAATATTTTTTTATGGTCGCTCATGGCATGGCCCCTAGGAGCGGTCGCCGGACGCGGACTGCTTTTCCAGATAGCGTGAATCACGTTGCAGCCGCTTGTTCAGGGCCTGACGTGAAATTCCAAGGAGGAGCGCCGCTGCACGCCGGTTGCCGTCTGAAACCCTCAGTGCTTCTCTGATAAGGTAGTTCTCTGCCTCGCCGAGTGTCGGCATTCGACCGCACGGCCGGGACAGAGTGCTGAAGTCCGCTTCAGATGGGAGCGGGACATACGTTGAATCGGACTGATTCGATCGCGGAAAAAAGAGTGTGCCCGGTTTTGAAATCGCTACCGCATTGATGACCATCCCTTTCAGTTGCCGCACATTACCGGGAAAGTCTCTGAGAAGCAGCATGTCAAGCGTATCCTGTGAAATCTTCGGAATCGGGCGCCCAAGCTCTTTTGCCGCTCTGATTGCAAAATACTCGACCAGCAGTGGAATATCATTTCTGCGCTCACACAAGGCAGGCAAGTGTATATGATGAGAACAGAGCCGGTAGTAGAGGTCAGTGCGAAAGCTGCCGCACGTTATCATTTTTTCCAGACTGGAATTGGTAGCCACGAGTATTCGGGCCGTCGAGCTCATTTTCCTGTCCGATCCGAGCGAGTAATATTCGTCCTCCTGCAGTAAGCGAAGCAGCTTTACCTGGGAGGCATTGTTCAAATCTCCGATTTCATCCAGAAGGAGAGTCCCCCCGGCTGCCGTTTCAATCATCCCCTTGCGTTCCCGGTCGGCACCGGTAAATGCTCCACGGCTGTGACCGAAGAGAGTGTCCGAGAACATAAAGTCATCGAGACCGGCGATATTGACGGAAACGAAGTCACCGGAACGTCCGCTGACATCATGAAGCGCCCGGGCGATCAGCTCCTTCCCGGTTCCGGTTTCACCGGTAATCATTACCGTCTGGGATGTAGGTGCAATTGCCTCAATGTACCGGAAAATTGTCTGCATCTTTCTGTCCTGGGTTACGATTGGCGAACAGATGTCAGAAACGTCCCTTATTGCGGTCTGTTCGGGCAGAAAAGCAGATCTGCCGCCCGGCACGGTCAAATTCATACAGGCTCCATGATGCGACGTAGTTATGTCTGAAGCAATTCAACTAATGTGCCGATTTCAAAATTATAAAATAGTTCAATAATTTCAATGGTAGTTAACGTGTACCTCGGTAGCGTGACGTTTGCAACTCAAGCGACGTTTGTTGTCAGCAACGAGTGAGTTACAATAAACATACACAATATCGGTCTATTACAAAGAAAGTACCTTGGTTGACATGACAACATCTGTCCTGTTGGCAGTTCCATCGGCGATCCGATATGAATGGCAGGTATGGTGGTGGGAAGAATAATCCGGATGGCACGTTTCTGCTAATCGTTCTTGTATCGGTCAATAAACGTACTCTTATCAATCCGGTCAAGGCCAATAGCCATCATCCGCAAGCCGAGCATAATCAGAACAAGGCCTGATGTTGTAAATGCAATATCGTGCGAAACCAGACTGACGACACCGAGTGTCGTAAATATGATGCCAATTGCCTGACAGTTCTGCTGTTTCTGCTCAGCCTTCAGATTAAGCGCGTAGAAACAGAGTTGCACACTGATAACCCAAAACGGCAATAACAAAGCATATCCGATTATTAATAACACTGGAGTACTCCTTCCATTAGAGCGATGGCAAACTATTTCAAACCGTATAACTGCCGGTAGGTCGCGGCCGAGGCATATACTTTCTTGACGTAATCGCGGGTTTCCTGATAGGGGATACTCTCGATGAACTCGTCTTTTTTGAGTCCCCTGAAACTCTTCCTCCAGCGCTCAAGTGCCGTTGACCCGGCATTGTAGGCCGCAGCCACGAAGAGCACATCACCATCGTACGTTTTCATAAGATCGCGCAGATGCCGCGTACCCAACCTGATATTGTACTCGGGAACTGTGAGGCGCTGCGGATTGAAGGTCCCTTTTTCACGGGCGGTCTGCCTGGCCGTGGCCGGCATCATCTGCATCAGTCCGATAGCTCCGGCATGGGATTTTGTTGTCGGAGAAAAACCGCTCTCTGCGCGGATCAGGGCATAGATCAGCCCTTCCGAAAGAGTGTTGGCGGCCGCATTCTGACTCACCAACCCGGTATAGGCCAGCGGATATCCGACCGTCCAGAGCGGCAGAGTCCCTTTATCCCAGATTGGTGGACGATTTTGTGCAAACAGGGAAATGGCAGAAACGTAATCACCCATTTCCATATAAATTCTCGACAGTGCCGGGAAAAACTCCTTCTTTTCACCGTTTTTTTTGCGTATTGCCGACATTTCACTGCGCGCATCTTCAAGCATCCCCAGTGAGGCCAGCAAGCGCGGTTTCTCAAAACCGGGAGCCATTGGCAGCTCGGCCAGCGCATTCCGCTGTCCAAGCGCTTCCCGGGTATCCTTCACCCCCTTCTGCTCACGATGCCAGGTTGCATAGAAACCGGCCGGGTATTCATCAAGAAGCATACGGTAGAATGATCCCGCATCGGGATTTCCGGAATTTTCAAGTGATCTTGCCGTCCAGTACAGCACCTTTTCCCGCTGGGCTCCGTCCTTCAGGAGGCCTTTGAACAGGCTGACAGCGGCAGGATATTCTCCTGTCAGATAACGGCACCACGCTGCTTCCCACACTGCTCTGGACATGAACTTTGACTCCGGGCGCATTTTGGCGACCTGCTCGAAAAGGAGGGCGGACTCGGCATACAATCCCAGGCTGCGGCGCAGTCCAGCCGCTTCCATCAGGGCATCATCGGCAAACTCCTGTTTTTTACCTTCTGCCGCCAGCTCCATATAGATAGCCAGCGCCCGCTCATTCTGATTCTGCCGCTCCAAAGACTTGGCCAGCCAGAAACGCGCTTCGGAACTGATACCCGTCACAGGACTGCCGACGGCTCTGGAAAGAACATGTTCAGCCGGCTTGTATTGCCGCAGCCGGTAGTGGGCCATGCCGGTCCGGAGCTCCACCCGGCTGGCAACGGCAGGCGACTGGGCGTTGCCTGCGAGCATTTCGAGGGTTTTCAGAGATTCAGAGAACTCGCTCTGCGAGTAGAGATATGATGCACGCTTGAGCAGCTCTTCAGATGAATACGGACCATTCTTGAAGCCATTCTCTTCAAGCAGATCAAGGCGCTCATGAGACTTTTTCGCCTGAGTTGATACCGGATTATTAATCCATATATTTCGATACGTCTGAAGGGCCCCGGCTTTATCGCCAAGCTCTTCACGGCAGCGGGCCGAATGGAATAAAGAATCAACCGAATCGGAGCCGGACGGATATCTCTCGACAAAAGCCAGAAATCCCTTCAGAGCCCCCTTGAAGTCAGCGGTCTCAAATAAGATATCAGCCTGCAGTTTTTCCATGCGGCGAATCAGCAGCGAGGCCGGATACGATTTGGCAAACAAAGCCGCCTTTGCAGCAGCATCCGGGTATTTCTTCATTTTCAGCAGCGCCTCTACCTGGTGCAAAGCGGCATAATCAGCCGCAAGCGGCAGCTTCTGCTCAGCCTCGGTCAATAATGCAAGGGCTTCTTCGGTTTTGCCGAGCCGCAGAGCAGAAACCCCCAGTAAAAAAGAGCGCTGAGGTGATTCTGCTGACTTTTTGGCAAGCAGATACGCCTCTCCAAAATCTTTAAGGCGAAACAGGGCTGCAGCCTGAGAAAGCAGCTCTTCTGCATTGGATGTGTGGAGAGAAAAGGAAAGGAAAATTGCTCCGACCAGAAGGATCAGAAGCGACCTGAAGCAATATGACATGCACGTCTCTTTCGTAAAAAAAGTCCCTGACAACAGGGATTTCTTGTAATTCAGGGCATCACAGCTTTCTTCTGGCCATTTCTTCCTGGTAAAACTTCTGATATAATGCCTCCCAGTCACGGCTACCGGGCGCCTTGTTGCGCAGTTTTGCCCGGACCGCTTCTTCTATCTGCTCCACCGCACCAAAGAACGACTCCAGAGAGTGCTTTACGCAACTGAGCGCCCTTCTCTCATCAGTCACATCGGCCAGGTCATCCCGCCAGATGCGCTCTGTAATCTCATGGGCAATTGTTGATACGCGCTCTTCCGATAACGACATGCCGGCACCTCACAGTACTATCTTTCGTTCCCTGGCCAGTTTATCCTTGACCATTTTCAGCATCTTTCGCCGGTCGATATCAGCCGCGCCACGCCCCATTGCTGCGATGGTCTCATCCAACAGCCGCTCGGCATCACGCTCCAGACACTGCTCATTGGCAAAGTTCTGCGAAATGACGTTCGAAATAGCGTCCACAACAGCTTGTCGCTCTCCGCGAGGGACGATCAGACCATGTGCGGAAAGGTCATTATATACTTTTCCAGCAAGTCGCTGAACCTGCTCCTGCCTGAGCTTCATACATGCCTCAATAAAAAGGCCTGCCTTGCGGCAGGCCTGGTCTCGTTCAACGGGTATTATTTCAGGGTTTTCAGATATCCCAGCAGAGCATCCATGTCGGCCTTGGGCAGAGATTTGAACGAGGGCATAGAGGTGGAGGGGTTTGATTTTTTCGGGTTTTCAAGCTTGGCCGTGAGGTCGCTTTCTTTCATTCTGGCGGCAACTTTGGTCAGCTCGGGACCAATGGAACCCCCCTTGCCCTTGACAAGATGACACATCGCGCATTTCTGTTTGAATATCTGCTCACCCTTGACTTCTGCCTGAGCAGCAACCACCATCAGGGCTACCAGGGCACATGTAACACAAGCCGCAATCGTCTGTTTCATCGGATATCTCCTTACATAGTTATAAAAGTGGCCGCATTGTACTCAAATACGGCCAAAATTGCAATCCATAATGCGCCTGTGAATCGAACACCCTGTTATTTCAATCCTGTCCCAACCAGGTTCTGACTTCTTCGATGGTTTTAAATACATGATATGTGATAGGGACTCCCGTCAGCTCTGCAATAGCAGTGTACATGCTCAGTAAACTGTATTCAACCGCTGAATTCCCGACATACACCGTATTACCCCCCTGACGAAAACCTTGTGCCACAGACTCTTTGGCAGCCCTGGCTATAGCCTTGAAGTCCTCCTGAGACATCTTCTGCAATGACCCGTTCGTCAAGTCCCAGATAACATCCTTAACGATTCCGTTTGGATAGTATTCATTCACCACTGCTATCACTTCCTCAGCAGACAGTTCACCTGAAACTGACAGTATGAGGAGGTCGCCTACGGATTTGATGTCAATTGTTGCCACAACAGATCGTCCACCTTTCTTTAGAATACTTTTCAGGAGTGCAAAAGTATTATGAATTAGTCCACCCGCCCCTTGCGGGAGGGGGTTAGGGGGTGGGGGAAGCTGCAACATGCTGATTTCATGGCTACCTCCCCCCCACCCTAACCCTCCCCCGCCAGGGGGGAGGGGACTTTTTGCACTTTTGCAAGAGGCTCAGTAGTGCTACAAAATCCCTTTGGTCGACATGACCCCTTCAACACGGGGATCGAGCGACACGGCGACATCCATGGCCCGGGCAAATGCCTTGAAGCATGCCTCAATGATGTGGTGAACATTCTCGCCGTACATCACATTGATATGCAGATTCAGACCGCAGTGACTGACAAAGCCCTGAAAGAACTCTCGCGCCAGTTCCACGTCAAATTCACCGATCTTCACCTTGGGCAGGTTGACATGGTAGACCAGGAAGGGCCTGCCGGAGATATCCACAGCAACGCTGGCCAATGTTTCGTCCATCGGCACTGAAGCCTGACCATATCTGCGGATTCCTTTTTTATCACCCAGCGCCTGTTTGAAAGCGTCACCCAGCACGATGCCGATATCCTCCACCGTGTGGTGAAAATCAATATCGATGTCACCACTGGCCTCGATCTCAAGATCGAAAAGACCGTGGCGCGCAAACAGGTTGAGCATATGATCCAGAAACGGCACAGAGGTACAGATCCTTGCATCGCCTGTACCGTCCAGCAGCAGAGATAATCTGATCCTGGTTTCCTTCGTAACACGTTCGATCGCTGCACTCCTTGCCATGAGTTCCTCCCCTGGGTTATCCGATCTCTTTCAGTGCGCTCAGTGTGGCTTCCATCTCTTCCGGCGTTCCGATGGATATCCTCAGACCGTGGGCCAGGGACGGATCGGAGATCAGACGCACCAGGATCCTGCGGGCAAACAGGCTGTCATAGACCCGCCTGCCGTTCATGTCGGAAGGTGACGCAAAGACGAAGTTCCCCTGTGACGGTATGACCGTGTAGCCGATAGTGGTCAGTCCTTTCGAGAACCATTCACGTGTCTCAACGATCCTGCGACAGGATTCCCGGAAATAGGTCTGATCCTGCAAGGCTGCCACACAGGCGGCCTGGGCCAACCGATCAAGGTTATAGTGGTCACGGATTTTGTCCAGCGCGTCGATGATTTCCGGACGGGCGATGGCCAGGCCCAGACGCATCCCGGCCAGGGCATAGCTCTTGGAAAGTGAGCGGGTCACTACCACATTATCGTATTTTCGCACCAGCTCCAGCGCATTCCAGTCGCAAAAATCAGCGTAAGCTTCGTCTACCACAAGTATCCCGCCACAATGCGTGGCAAGCTCCTCAATGTACGCCAACGGAAAGGCAAAACCGAGCGGCGAGTTTGGGGTGGTAAGGAAAAATATCCGGCCGTGATAGTGAGCGGGAAACTCTGCGATCCGGAAATCGCCGGTCAGTCCGTAGGTGCGGACGGCTGTCCCCTGAATCTCCGCCAACGTGGAGTAGTATGAGTAGGAAGGATGTACGTAACCAACTTCCTGCCCCTCGGAGGCACAGGCCCGTATCAGATTGTTGAGCACCTCGTCCGAACCGTTGGCCATGATGACCCACGATGGATCAAAGCCGTACAGTTCCCCGGCCACTTCGCGCAGCTTGCGGCTGGAAGCGCTGGGATAGGTGCGCAGGGATGCCCCGTCGCTGCCGAGTTCGGACAGAATCGCCGCCACAACGCGAGGAGAAGGGGGGTAGGGATTTTCGTTGGTGTTAAGCTTGATCCATGAGGCTGCATCCTCCGGCTGAAAACCGGGGACGTAGCCTTTCATGGCGGCAATGTCGGGGCGAAGCAGGTTCATAATGATACAAAAGGGTTCCGCAGGATGATTGTCTGGTCGCGGCGCGGACCGACTGATACCAGTGCGATCGGGCAGCCAGCCAGCTCTTCCAGTCGGCGGACGTAGGATTGAGCCGCAGACGGCAACTCCTCAAAGGTGCGGATTCCGGTGATATCCTGCTTCCAGCCGGGTAATTCCTCGTAAACCGGCTGACATTTCTCAAAAATCTCCAGCGCAGCAGGCAGAGTTTCAAGAGCTTTTCCTTCGTATGTATATCCGGTGCAGACCTTGATGGTATCAAATTCAGACAGGACGTCCAGTTTGGTCAGGGCGATTCCGGTCAAGCCGTTAACACGTACGGCAAAACGGATGACCATGGTATCAAACCAACCGCAGCGGCGGGGGCGCCCCGTGGTGGCGCCGAATTCCGCACCGGTCTGGCGTATCAGTTCACCGACATCGTCCAGCAGCTCTGTAGGGAAGGGGCCACTGCCGACGCGGGTGACATACGCTTTTGATATTCCGATGATTTCATGGATTTCCCGCGGACTGACTCCCGCGCCTGTGCAGGCTCCGCCGGCACAGGTGGAAGAGGAGGTGACAAAGGGGTAGGTACCGTGATCAACATCCAGCAGTGTGCCTTGCGCCCCTTCAAAAAGGGCATTCTTTCCCTCTTTCAGGTCATTGTTCAGAATAAGCGCCGTGTCGGCCACGTACGTTCTCAGCGTGTCTGCGTAGCCCTGGTATTCTGCAAAAATCTCGTCAAAATTACAGGGAACCTCCCCAAGAAACTTTTCAAGGATAAAATTTTTCTCTACGAGAAATTCCCTGAGCTTGCGGCCAAACGTGTCGGGATCCAGCAGATCCATCAGACGAATGCCGCGACGGCCGATTTTATCCTCATAGCAGGGGCCGATACCGCGACCGGTGGTGCCGATCTTTTTGTCGCCGCTCCTGGCTTCCCGTGCGATGTCGATGCGCTTGTGATACGGCATGATGATATGCAGTGATTCGGAGAGCAGCAGGCAGGAATCGTCCTTGATGCGACCTGACTCCTTCAGCTTGGTTATCTCCCGTATGAAAACTTCCGGGTCAAGAACAACTCCGTTTCCGATGATGCAACGCTTGCCTTCATGTAAAATCCCGGAAGGAATCAGGTGCAGCACGATCTTCTCGTTGCCTACCACCAGCGTGTGACCGGCGTTGTTGCCGCCCTGATACCGCACAATATCATCGGCGTGTTCAGTGTAGATATCAACTACTTTGCCTTTGCCCTCATCACCCCACTGGGCTCCCACTACGACTACGTTTGCCATATCAGCTCTCTCCCCGGTATTCTTCGATGAATGTAATAAGTCCTGGTTGTGCAATCATGCTTCTGTCCAGCGGAACTGCGATTCCGCTTGATACCTGTACAGCGCTGTAACGCCCGCTGTCTTCACCGATGACAAGCATGAAGCGGATATTCATGCGTCTGGCATATTCCAGAGATTTGTCATAATCGCGCCGGATAATGTCACGGGCCGTGGTGTATCCATGAGACCTGAGCAGCATCGCGATCTCCAACGCTTCACGCCGGTCATCGCGGGTGTTGAAAAGCAGGAAGTCACGGGACGTGCTGGCTTCCAGCTCTGGTCTGTGCTGAAGAGCCTGCAGCAGATTCAGAACGTTAAACGTGAGACCGGTGGCGGGTGCATCGAATCCGTAACGAGCCGTCAGTGTATCGTAGCGCCCTCCGCTGCAGACCGGTTCTCCAAGTCCGGCAACAAACCCCTCAAACGTAATCCCGGTGTGGTAATCCAACCCTCTGGTCTCGCCCAGATCGATGGTCAGATAATTACTGACACCGTGAATGTCGAGGATGTTCAGAATCTGCCGCATGTTTTCCAAAGCCGCCAGGGAGCGCCGGTTCGACGCGACCTTCATGGCCTCGTCCACGACCTCGATTCCTCCGAACAGTCGCGGCAGGGCGCTTATCTCCCGAGCAGATTCCGGGGATACGGAGTTTTTATCCAGTATGTCAGCCACAGCCGAAGTATCCTTGTGCGCAACCGCTTCACGAAGATTGAGGAGCGCTGCTCCTCCCAGACCGGAAGCCTGCATGACACCCTGACAGAATTCAACCTGCCCCAGATCGATCTTGAAGTTGTCAAGCCCCAACCCCTGCATCGCTTCAATCGCCATGGCAACCATCTCGGCATCTGCTTCGGGGGAATCCAGCCCGATCAATTCAACACCGGACTGGAAGGTTTCACGGCTCCGACCGGTCTGCATCTCTGTCTGTCGCAGAACGCGGCCGCTGTAACAGATACGGTGCGGCAGGGGCCAGTCAGCCAGGCGGGTAGCTACGATCCGTGCGACCTGCGGAGTTATATCGGGCGGGAAAGCAAGGAGCCGTCCCGTCTGACGGTCGTCAAAGCGATAGGTCCTCCCCTTGAGCTCTTCACCCATTCCAATAGCCAGAACATCCTCGTATTCGAGCTTGGGAGTAATGATGCGTCGAAACCCCCAGAGTTCAAATACCCGACGCAACCGGCTTTCGATATACCCGATTTTTGCAGCTGTGTCGGGAAGGAAGTCGCTGACGCCGCGAGGCAGGGAAATGTCACGGTTGAAGAGCGTCATTCAACCTTCTTGATGGCCAGTGACGCTGCTCCACGGTCCGAAATTCCGGGCCTCTGAACAGTCTGGAGGATCATGAGCTCGTTGCGCCCTTCGTCATAGAAATAGTCCGGCATGTAATTCTGCGTTTCGCGGGTACGCCATTTTTCTTCCAGGCTGGAGCCGTTCCAGGCCAGGCAATAGACTGCCCCCTTCTTGTATCTCCTGGCGTTCCCCAGTACCCAGAAACCGTCATTTTTGCCCACAATCACATCGCCTGTTGATGTCACCCGGATGTGCTGGTTCATGAATATCCAGCGCATTTTTTCACCGGTAATGCGGACATTATCCGGATCTTCTTTCTGAAAGTACAGTTCCGATCCGCCAAATTTGTCGTTGCTGCGCCATAGTTCTTTTTGCTGTTTGTCAAAAATAATCAAATAGTTATCCGGATTAATGACAATAGTGAATACCTCACCGGCATTGTCGCGGAACTGGTTGAAGGTGTAGATGTTTCCATAGCGCGGCATTTTAACCGTATTTTTCAGAGTGATTTCGTTCCCGGCGCGGGAAGCTTCGGAAACATCTCCATAAAAATCAGTGCTGCCACGCCCCATCCCCTGAGCATAGAGTTTTTTGGGCGATCCGGCCAGGCTGAGAGCACGGAAGAAATAGGGGATGTTCTCGGCCAGTTTGACCAGTTTGTCACCCTGCACCTGCCAGACCTGCGAGGCTATTTCATCGTTACGCATGACACTGACATAGAGTTCAAGAGTGTTGCCGACTTCGATGGTATCTATGGAAATGATTTTCTCAATGTTCTTGAATTCAATATCGGTCACCAGCTTCATGTCGTCGGCCTGGCGGAAATATGAAACTCGACGGTCTTCAGCCAGAAAAATTTCACGGTTGCCATCTGACAGTGTTTTGCCAATGGCCATGAGGTTGGCGGCGCCGGTCAGGCGTTTGCTGATCCAGCCGCCACGGCTCCCCTGCTCGTATTCACGGGGCTTGATAAATTCTGTTGACTCCGTTTTGCGAACCTGCTCACTTCTGATAATATCCCTGTTCGGGGAGGAAACGGCCGGAGGCGGCCCGGATGCAGGAGCAGAAGCTGTTGTCGGGATAGTTGCAAGCTGCTTTAACAGTTCTGCTGAAAGCTTGTCAGCCAGTTTGCCGATCGAAGGGATCAACTCGTCCTGGTGATTACCCTGAACGAAGGCACGGGTCAGAGATTTGCCTCCCGTGGTTCTGGCCAGGGCATCCACGCTGAAAACCGCTCCAATTGCCACATATGTGCCGGTCACAAGGACATCCGCTTCCGGGGCACTTGCAACAGACACAATCTGATCACTGTTAAGGCGGGAAGCAAGAAGTGTCTGCAGAGTTGTTTTCATCTCGTCTTTGTTAGCCATGCCAACAGCATTCATGTCAGCGACGAATACTCTCAACGGTCCCGCACCTGCCGGCGAAGCAAGAAGCGGGGCCAGCATCGCAGCACAAATGATTACAAATTTTTTCATGAATCCTCCAGGATGATTTACAGCGTTTGTAGCTGGTCAGGTATCGCCTCCGGCAGTTACTGCGTACTTCCGGCAGCAGGGACAATAACACTTTCCGGCGGTTTAGGAACCTCGACTACAGGTGGTTTCGGAGCCTCAATTACCGGCGGCTTTGGAGCTTCAACCACAGGCGGCTTTGGTGTCTCAACGGGTTGAATGGCAGGCTTGTATAGCTCGACTGCGGGGACAACTTCAGGCGCCATGGCCGGCTTTATCCTGCCTGGAGCAGCGACCGGCTCTGCCGGCAGTGGTTGCTGAGTTGGTGGTCGGGCAGGCACAGAGGCCTTCCTGTCGGCGTCAGGATCGTATTTCAGCAGGTCCAGCATTTCATCGAATTGCTTGCCGTAAATTTCGGTTTCCTGGGTTTCTCGTTGCAGCAGATCCTTGCGTTTCTGATCAAACGACCGCTGGATACCTTCCAGAGTCTTGAATTTCAGATTTGGCCTGCTCGACAGGTTGGCTTCAGCTTCGCTGAAATCGGGATACTGCAGATTGATCATCGGATTATATGTCAGGATGCGTTGCCGGAAATTGGGATATTCCCAAAGTATGGCACCATTCGGGTCAAGTATCTGGGCTGTCATCGTCAGAAAATTGAAGTCGCTTGTCAGAGAGGAAAACATGCTGCCGGAATATACCTTGTCGGTTTTTGTCAGGCCGCTGACAACAATCAGCATGACTGCATCAAGGTTGTTTTTCTGGATATAATCCCGTAATTCTACGTTTTTAAAGAAGTATTTATTGTATTGTATGGTAGCGTCATCACGTTTTTCACGGCGAAACAGCAGGTGATCGAATATTTTTTGAGAATCACCTTCCATCAGTGCCACCGTATAGAAGTTTCCGGTGCGTTTAACCTTGCGGACAAATTGCTGCTCGTACGCGCGGTTCATGTCTGTTACGATTTGCAGCAGCTGTTCCTTCTGGGGGTGCCTGATGTCGGAATCAGTATCCACGATGATAGGAATTATACCGAGCACCTTGACCTTTTCAGCGAAGTTGTCGGCTGGAATGTTGAAATGATTTTGTGCACAGCCGGTCATCATACCGGAAATCAGCAGAACCGCTACGAGTATCTTTTGCATGGAACCTCCTCAAGACGGCTTGATATGCCGAATTGTATTGATGCCGTTTATAACAGATGAAGGGGACCTTTTCCACATATTTTGAACGTATTGGCGAATAGCGTTTTCCCCTGACCGGACAATGCTGATAATCGATTGACAACCATGCCGTTTTTTAGGTATGGTTTACTCAACAAAACCTGCTTATCGAGAGTGGTGGAGGGAAAGGCCCTGCGAAACCACAGCAACCGGCCATACGGCGTCAGGTGCTAATTCCTGCCGAAAGGCAAAGATGAGAGGTGTGCTGCGAAATCCCAGCCCCTTCTCATGCAATGCGAAGGGGTTTTTTCATGTCAGTCGGCATGGTCAAGGAACAATCCATAACCTTTGAATCAGGCATCCGCCTGGACAGCGGCCGCATTCTCGCCCCCATCACTCTCGCCTATGAAACATACGGCACCTTGAATGAGCTGAGGAACAACGCCATCCTGGTTGAGCATGCCTGGACCGGTGATGCCCATCTCGCGGGGAAACGAAGCGAGACGGAATCAAAAACAGGCTGGTGGGATGCCATCGTCGGCCCGGGCCGGCTACTGGACACTAATCGTTACTTTGTAATCTGCTCAAATGTTATTGGCTCCTGCTACGGTTCCACCGGCCCCACCTCGATTAACCCTAAAACAGGCAAGCGCTACAACCTGTCGTTTCCGGTAATCACGGTTCGTGACATGGTGCGCGCCCAGAAACTCCTGATCGATACACTTAACATTGACAGATTGCTGACTGTCATGGGGGGCAGCATGGGGGGCATGCAGGCTCTTGAGTGGGCAACCCAGTATCCGGACAGCATCGCCTCGGCTATTGTGCTTGCGTCTACAGCGCGCCCTTCACCTCAGGCAATTTCGTTGAACGCAGTTGCCCGCTGGGCTATTTTCAACGATCCCACCTGGCGCAAGGGAGAATACAAGCACAATCCCAAGGATGGATTGGCGCTGGCCCGTGGCATCGGCCATATCACATTCCTCTCGGATGAATCGATGAACGCCAAGTTTGGACGCAGATTTTCAGCCAAGGACGGGCAGTTTGATTTTTTCGGGCAGTTCGAGGTCGAGCGTTATTTGAACTACAACGGTTACAACTTTGTTGATCGTTTTGATGCAAACTCGTTTCTCTATCTGGCCAAGTCTCTTGATCTCTACGATGCAGCCTGGGGCTATGAGTCTCTGACAGAGGCATTCAGTCAGATTAAGGCGCCTGTTCAGCTCTATGCCTTTTCTTCGGATTGGCTCTACCCCCCCTATCAGACCGAAGAGATGGCAAACTGCCTCAAAGAGCTGGGAAAAGATGTCGAATATCACCTGATACACTCAGCCTACGGCCACGACGCCTTCCTTCTGGAGCATGAAACCTTTGCACCTTTGGTAAGAAGATTCATATCAAGAGTACAAGGTTTGTGAGCAGACCCGGCGTACAGACGCAGGGTGCTGAATGGAAGACCGCCCCCCTTTTCAGAAAACTCCGTCATCAGATCGGCAGGGCCGTCGCCGACTTCAGCCTGATCGAAAAGGGGGACCGCATCGCAGTCGCCGTGTCGGGAGGAAAGGATTCGTACACACTGCTTCTGTTGCTGGAAGAGTTGCGGAACAGGGCGCCTGTTTCATTCGAGCTGGTTGCGGTCAATATCGATTCCGGTTATCCCGGTTACCGGACGGATGTCATAGAAGGCTTTCTGCGGGACAACGGTTTTACCTATCGAATGGTTCCCACAGAACATTTTACAATCATTCAGGAAAAACGGAGACCCGGTTCTTCGTTCTGTTCAATCTGCGCCCGGCTGAAGCGAGGCTCTCTCTACGAGGCAGCCGGAACACTGGGGTGCAACAAGCTGGCTCTCGGACATCATCAGGATGACTTTATTGAAACCCTGCTGCTTAACCAGTTCTTTGTCGGCTCGCTCAAGTCGATGGCCGCTTCGATGCTGGCGGACAACGGCGTTACAACCGTTATACGGCCGCTGGTGTACGTTGCCGAAGAGGATATTGTCAGCTTCTCGCAGCAGGCTTCACTGCCGGTGGTCTGCTGCTGCTGTCCGGTCTGCGGCACAGCCGATCTGCAGCGCAAGCGGATGAAGCGGCTGCTGAAAGATCTGCAGGCGGATATTCCCAATGTGAAGAGCAGTCTGCTGAAAGCGCTGTCAAATGTACATCCCCGCCATCTTCTTGACCGCTCGTTGCGTCGGGAGGACACACCGGTCAACATGTGAAAAAAACACCTCCTGAAAAAAACATGGAATGGTTGCACTCCATGCCAACCCTTGATGAACTCCGGGCAGAGTATCCGGAAGTGTGGAAGGTTGTGCAGCGCGAGATCGCCGAAGTTGTTGCCGGCGGGACGGTAGCTGGGTTGCAGGCTTACCTGAAGCGCTCGACTTCGGACGCGGGGCTGCTTGCCAAAAAGCTTCAGAAGAGCCGTGGAGATAAGAACGTAGTAGAGGCAACGCTGCTGCAACTTGTGAGAAACCGGATGACTCATCTCGCGATCAGGCAACATCTCGTTTCCGAAGCCACCGGCATCGAAAAAGGGAAAGTCAGGTTTAATCGGCTGAATGCCTTTATTGCCCAGAAACTGCTGTTCAGGGATGGCCTGGAGCGCAAGCCGGTTTCTATGTTCCGGTTCGGCCTGCTCTGGCCTTTGATATGGCAGAAAAGGCTGCTGATGCCGCTGGTTCAACCGGAGGGAATTTATTGTTTTTATTCACGTCCGTTGATCGAATCTCTGGCACTGCTGATAGATTCCCGGCCATGCCTTGAAATCGCCGCCGGAGACGGCACATTGTCGCGATTCCTGGCCGACCGGGGTGTCACAATAACTGCAACGGATGATTACAGCTGGAACCACGAGGTGCGCTACCCCGAACATGTTATCAGGCGGGATGCAGGGGATGCCTTGCGTGAACATGCCCCCGAAGTGGTGCTCTGCTCCTGGCCGCCGGCCGGCAACAGTTTTGAACGGCAGGTGTTCAGAACAAAGAGCGTGCAGATGTATATCGTCATCGGCAGCCGCCACCGCTTTGCCACGGGGAACTGGGAAGAGTATACGCTTCAGACCGCCTTTGACTTTGAAGAAGACACGCGTTTAAGCGGGCTGGTTCTGCCGCCCGAGCTGGATGCGGCGGTCTATGTATTCAGAAGAAAGCTGATGGAGGCGCTTACGGCTTGAGTCTTTACAAAATATGTGATGGAACCGGATATGTTCTATGCGATCATCTTTTCCACGACCTCTTCCCAGCTTAGAGCCCCGGAGAAATGTGGCTTTGCCATTATTATGAATCGTTTCCGTTTCTCTGATGTCCTGAGTTTTTCAGGATCAATTTCTTCAATTCCCTCCTGAAACTCCTTGAAAGGAAAATTTATCATATCCGGAAATGATGCGTATTCAATAATTCTTTGCACCTTGAATCGGGTGGAGATGTTTTCAGAGCCATCCCAGAAATATTTATTTTGATGTGCGGGCATTTTCCATCAACCTCTTGATGAGTGTACGGGAAAACTGATTCAGTTCATCAGCTGTCACTGGCCGCTTTAAAAGCGCAACGCCTTCCGGAAAGGAATCGGCAAAAGCCATGACGGTCCCCTCATAATCCAGAGGCACAATTTTCTTCGCAGCATCCTGCAGTAACAGATCAAGCTCAAAATCATTCAGCAGGAAATAGAGATCTACAAAATCTTTGGCGGTTTTTCTGTCCTGAACAGCCGTTATCTTGTTTACAGCGATATTTTCCGACGAATCGATCAGGCAGTCACGTGATTTCAGATAATCGCCACAGTGAGAATAATTTTCATAGATGAATTCAATTTTTAACGAAGTGTCGTTCTGCGAGATGAAGATTCGCTTAAAATATTCACCATCAATTACGGCTTGTACCTGAAAACGCGCTGCCAGTCGGGCTATAACCTCTCTGTAATAAACCGGAAATTCTTCTTTCGGGAAAGCATCGCCACGAAAGAAGAAATCCAGATCATCGGAATAGCGGTGATCATAGTGCCAACGCGACAGGGCGGTGCCGCCGCTCAGGTAGAATCTGTCGGTCTGCAGCAGGGAAAGCACCTGATTCTGCAATGGATAGAGCTTCTCCTCGTAGAAGGAACATTCTGCTGTGGTTGCCTGTCTAAGATGGCTTTGAGTGAACATCTATTCAATCTCTCCGGCAGGAATGAACTTCATATCATAGGCTCCTCTTTTTGTGCGTTGCTCCAACGCCTCCGATAATAACCACTAAGTGACAATATTTGCAATTACTATTGAATTGCGTCGACATGCGCTGGAACGGATATTGGAACGCGCCTTTGACGCTCCGGCGTCACGTCAGACGGGACGCCGGAGCGTCCTGTGATGCATTCCCACGGAGACCGTGGGAACCTGGAGTTTGGACTTTTGCTCCCCCGCCCCTTGCGGGAGGGGGCTGGGGGGTGGGGGAAGTCACTTACAGGCAATGCACCCTGATAACTTCAAGCACTCCCTCAATATTCTCAATTACATCGTTGTTCCAAAATCGTAATACGGTAAATCCGTTGGCATTCAAACAGGCGTCTCTCTGCATGTCGTAGTCACTGTTTTCAGAATATTGACCTCCATCAAGCTCAAATACGATCTTCTTGTCAAAGGATACGAAGTCTGCGATGTATGCTTCAATCGGTTGCTGCTTGCGGAATTTGACATCTTCAAGCTGGCTGTTTCGCAATCTACGCGAGAGTATGCGTTCAACATCAGTAACGTTATGTCTCAATTCTATGGCATATTCTTG
>JBAXVG010000058.1:0-31046 GCA_037129255.1 Desulfuromonadales bacterium
CCCTCCCGCAAGGGGCGGGGGGACTTTTTATAACCTTGAAAATGTCCAAACTCCATTCCCCCCTTAGGTAAGGGGGGAATGAGGGGGGTTAGATTTCGGTTCTATTGCCCTGGACGTTCAACCAGGTCAGCTCCCACTGCCGCTTCGAGTTGCGCCCACTTCATCATGTACTCCGCCTGCGACTCGTACAACTCCCGTTCGTAGTTGAACAGGCTCAGCCTGCCATCAAGAAGTGTCAGAAAGTCCACTTTGCTGACCCTGTAACTGATAACCGCCGATTCGAGGGACTGTTCCGCCTGGGGAATAATCCCCCCCTGGTAGAGTTCGACCAGTTTCCTGCGGCGGTCCATCTGGGCCAGGGTGTCACTGATGGTATATGAGATTGTGTTCTTCAAACCGTTCAACTCCTCTGTCGCCATGCTCGTCTCCGACGTTGATTCGGCCAGCATTGCCCGCCTCTTTTCCTGCTGAAACGGCAGATTGAAGGCAACGCCCAGAGTGAACATGTTATAGCCGGGGTCACTGGCCATGTCGGCCGAAGTGGCTTCTTTGAACATATACTCAAAGGAGAGATTGAAATCGGGGTAGAACTCCTTCTGCGCCAGACGGTGGGAAGCCTGACCTTTGTTGGCCAGACTGATCAGACTTTTTATCTGAGGGCGCTTTTCAAGGGCGGTCCGGTTCAATTGTTCTTCAGAAAACGTCAGCTGCGGCAGGATGAAATCTGCAACCGTACCGACCGGTGTATTCCCGGGGCGGCAGAGGAGATAATTGAGGTTTGCCTCCAGGCTTTTACGTTTCTGCGTAAGGGTAATCTGCATGTCAAGCGTCTTGGATTTTTCCAGTCCGGCTTTGAAGATATCCTGTTGTACGCCCTGGCCGACAGAGTATTTCGACTCGGCGATGGTAATGAAGTCAGCCAGGATCCTCAGATTCTTTTCGACAATCTCCAGCTCTTTGTCCACGGCCCATATCTGAAAAAACGTTTCCTTTACCATGCGGGCCAGTTCCAGTTTTCGCTCTTCAATGGCCCATTTGTAGGACTCGGCCTCATAGCGGGCCACTTCCTCCCTGATGGCACGCTTCCCCCAGAAAGGGAGTTGCTGGGATATGCCGATCACCTTGGCTGTCTGCGGGTCTCTCCCTCCAAATGAGAATGGATCGCGCGCCAGCAGGTTCTGCAGCTTGAACATGAACATCGGGTCTTCCAGGGCTGAGGCCTGTTTCGCCTTATTGGCAAACATCCGCCAGCGGGCCTCGGATGACTTGAGCTCCGGATTGCTGGCAAGAGCAGAGGCGACAAGTGCCGGGAGGCTCTCCGGCGCCGCTTTCCCGCCGGCCTGGCCAGGAACCGGCGCCAGGGTGGATATGATAATCAGGGCCAACAGGCCGATGATGGTTTTCATTGGTATACCTCTGATCGGGATTGACTGTTGGGATGCGTTACCCCTTCTCAGGCGACGCGATTTCATACTTCTCCATGCGGTAGATGAGAGTATGCCTCGGAATGCGCAGGAAACGCGACGCCGCGGTCTGGTTCCACTGGTTACGCTCCAGGGCCTGTACCACGACCTCACGCTCCAGTTGTTCCAGGGAATAGCCTTCGTCCGGCAGGTTGATGACACTGTTCGAACGTGTCGATGATCCTGTTGCAGCACCTCCGCAGCGGATCTTGTCCGGCAGGTCGTCGCAGGTAATGGTATCGCTGTTGCGCATGATCAGCAGGCGTTCCACCAGGTTCTCCAGTTCGCGCACGTTGCCCGGCCAGCCGTAGTCACTCAACGTTGTCTGACTCAGCTTGTCGAAGGTCACCTGCGGTGCTCCGTGCTTGGCGCAGAAATGGCGCAGCAGGAGCGGGATATCATCGCGGCGCTGCCTGAGCGGCGGCAGGTGGATCGGGATTACAGAGAGACGATAGTAGAGATCTTCACGGAACACTCCATCAGCGATGGCCTTTTCGATGTCCAGATTGGTAGCGGCAACAACCCGCACATCCAGCCGTTGCTCTTTAGTGCCACCCACCGGTTCGATCACCCTTTCCTGCAGAGCGCGCAACAGCTTGGGCTGCAGCTCCAGCGGCAGTTCGCCCACCTCGTCCAGAAAGAGGGTACCACCCTCGGCCAGCTGAAACTTGCCGGTCTTGTCCTTGATAGCGCCGGTAAAGGCTCCCTTGACATGACCGAACAGTTCGCTCTCCAGAAGGTCACGGGGGATGGCGGCACAATTGATTGCCACAAACGGCCTGGCAGCGCGACCGCTGCCGGCATGGATCGAGCGTGCTATCAGCTCCTTTCCGGTGCCGGATTCGCCGGTAATAAGTACCGAGGCCTCAGTATCGGCCACCTTCCGGACGGTTTCGAAGACATTTTCCATTTGGGGAGATCTGCCGATGGTGGTACGGAAATCACTGCGCTCGGCCAGTTCACTCTTAAGCCGCCTGTTCTCCGTAGCCAGCCCGCTGAACTGCAGCGCTTTGGAGACGGTCAGCCGCAACTCGTTGCGGTTGAAGGGCTTGGTGATATAGTCGTAGGCTCCGGCTTTCATGGCCTCCACAGCTGCATCAACAGTCCCGAACGCGGTTATTATGATCACCAGTGTCTCAGGAGAACGCTCCTTGATCAAATTGAGGACCATCAGCCCATCCATGCCGGACATCTTCATGTCGGTAATGACCAGATCGGGCCGGAACTGTCCAAACAGTTGCAGGCCTTCCTCACCCGATGATGCAGCCTGAACCTGATACCCCTCTTCCTGGAGGTTATATTCGAGCACCCGCCTGAGCGAGGTGTCGTCATCAATTACAAGAATATGCGCTTTCACGGGATACCTCATAGAATTATCCCGTCCTTCAGCGAAATTGTCCGGTCCGAGTAGGAGCCGTTTTCAGGGTTGTGCGTCACCATCACAACCGTCTGGCCGGCATCGTTCAGTTCGCGGAAGAGCGTCATGACCTCTTCACTGGTCTTTGAATCCAGGTTGCCGGTCGGTTCGTCAGCCAGAAGTATGTGCGGATTGTTGACAATTGCCCGGGCGATTGCAACCCGCTCCTGTTCTCCACCGGAGAGCTGGTTGGGCAGACGGTCCAGCTTGCCGCCGAGGCCGACACGTTCGAGTGCCTGCCGCGCAGCACTCCTTTTGGCCGGTGTTCCCATCTTGACAATGGCCAGCGGCAGCATGACATTCTCGAGAGCGGTCAGATAAGAAATCAGATGGAATGACTGGAATACAAACCCCAGATTCTGTGCTCTGAAATCGGCCAGTTTTTCTCCGGGCAGGTGATACAGCTGTACACCAGCCATCTCGACCTCGCCCGAAGTGGGATGATTCATCCCCCCCATTACGGAAAGCAGAGTGCTCTTGCCGGAGCCGGACTGTCCCATGATGGTGATGAATTCACCGGCATCTATACTGATATCAACTCCTCGCAGTGCTTCGACGACATCATCACCGCTGGTGTACTGTTTCTTCACATTCTTTATCTCGATAAGTGCCATACTGTCCTCGATTTAGAGCGCCCGCAGCGCTTCGGTCGGATCCATCCTGCTGGCATGCAGCGCCGGATAAAGGCTCGCCAGGAGCCCCAGCGTCAGCGCAAGACCGATCGAACCGAAAGCCACGGTCGTGTCCCAGACCAGATGCGCATCCCTGCTCTCCGCCATAAATGGCAGGGCCAGTTTCGCCCCGCCCATTCCTGCGGCATATCCAAGAATACCGGCCAGGAGACTGACAATGGCTGCCTCAAAAAGAATAATCCGCATGATATGACTCTTCCTGAATCCGATGGCGCGGAAAACCCCGATTTCTGTTGTTCGCTCGTTGACACTCCCCATCATGGTGACGAAGACGATCAGTGAGCCTATGAATACCACGACCCCGGCCATTGCGTAAGAAAATCGTTTGAACTGGTCCAGGGCCTTGAGACGTCCTTCAACCACCTGTTGAATAGCCGAAACCTTGGCGTCCGGTATTTTTTCGGCAATCTGGGTCACCATGTCGCCAATCGGGCAACCGGAGCAGAGTGCCGCCACCTCGGCCATGGAGATTTTTCCCTCTTTGCCCAATAGTTTCTGTACTTTGGACAAACTGGCAAAAACAAGGGCGTCGTCCTGTGAGCCGGTCTGGTCAAGCACACCCGAGACCTTGAAGGTTTCTCCCATGATATTCAGACTCTCTCCCGGAGAGACGTTCAGCACCCTGGAAGCATCGGAACCGAGTAGTATGTCGTGTTCTGCTTTAGGTTCATTTCCAAAAACCTTCCACCATTGCTTCATCTTCAGTTCGCTCTCGAAGTTGACACCAACCAGCAGCACATCGTGGCCGTTGATTTTGATTCCGCCCAATACTTTGGGGCTCACTGCAGAGATGTTCTTATGATTGGTAATGGTTTTTATCTTTGCCAGATCCTCTTCACGTATCTCACGCTGATCAAAGGTCACACCACCGAGACTGATGCCGCCGTAGTTCATGGCAAGGCCGTTATGTTGGGGGGTGACAAGGATATTGGCTCCAAACTCATCCATCTTCCGTTCAATATCGTTGGACATGGAGCGGGTCAGAGTCACCAGAGTGACAATAGTGGCAATTCCCACCATCAGACCGATGGTCAGGAATGCCATTTTGGCTTTGCGACGCTTCAGGTTGTTTATGGAGATGGTGTGCAGTTTCATCAGAAATATCTCGCTCCGACCTTCAGGTCACTTGCTTTGATAGTGATGTTGGCACCGCTCTGCTGATGCGGAAGATAACCGGGGTTACAGCCGCCGGTGGCGTTGGGGCCGAGGCGGTTGATGGCAAACTTCTGGTTGCAGTTTTTGCAGTTCATTTTATCAGCCATCTGTTCATAGCCCTTTTTTGATTTATAACAGGCATCGCAGGCGTCGAAGGCAGTCTTATAGCTGCCGTCCGGCGCCTTGACCGCGAAAAAGTTGATCTCCTTGCCACCATCTTCCAATTTATAGAAGTGAGCTTTGCCGTCTGCAAGCCTGGCGGCAGAAATCGTGACGACATCGCCATTTATCCTTACATTTTCATATTTTCCCAGCGAGAAGGCGAATACATTGACTGCGCCAGCCAAGAGCGTCACTGATAGAATTACAGCCCATACAACCTGCTTCATGCGATTCATTCCCATTTTAATCTCCTTATCAATTTTGTTTTCCGGCGACTCGTGCCATTAACAGCAGATGCCATGCCAACTTATAACGATTTGACATCATTAGAGTATAACACGAGTGAAGCGGAAGATTGTGTACTATTCTACAGTAGTGCAGGATATTCTTCAAGGTCGGTAGGCCATTGTCTCATTTTATAGTGCTTGAAACAAATAACAAATAATGGTATTGTGGTACCAAATTATGTATCAGAGCATTCTCTCTCAAAAAAGTCGGCACGCACGCGCTTCTTGACGGGATAATTCGACATTGCTGCTTTAAAATAATCCATACCTGGACAGTGATATGAAAGAGCAGATTTCCATACGCGACGCCATTGCATCTGATCTGGATGCCGTAATCTCCCTGGATCAAGTGGGCCCCAATGAAGAAAAACCGGCCTATTGGAGCGGCGTCTTTGATCACTACGTTCATCGCGACAAAAACAGGCTTTTTCTGGTCGCCGAATCCGATCACAGTGTCGTAGGTTTCATCATCGGAGAGGTACGCGCCTGGGAGTTTGGCTCGCCCCCCTGCGGGTGGGTATTTGCTCTGGCTGTCTCCCCCGATGCCCGCCAGATGGGCATCGGACAGCAGATGTTTGATGAAATATCGAAGCGACTGAAACAGGTAGGCGTTACAACCGTACGCACCATGGTGAACCGCGACCATAAACTGGCGTTGTCGTTTTTTCGCAGTCTTGGTTTATGCACCGGCAAGTATATCGAACTTGAAAAACAGATCGACTGACCGAAATGAGATCTCAATATGAAACTGAATAAGGCCAGCCTGTTTGCCCTCATTGCCGTATTGGAACTGGCAAGCGATACCGAACAACAGCTTTCGACCACCGACATTGCAGAACGACACGGCATCTCTACTCATCATCTCGCAAAAGTCATGCGAAATCTTGTTCATGAAGGATTGGTGCAAGCGGTACGCGGCGCGGGTGGCGGGTATCGTTTTTCCGGAAATGTCAAACGTACGACATTGCTGGATGTCATTCAGCTTTTTGAGACGCTGGAATCAGAACTGGATATGCCCAACCAGTTGAATCGGAACAGCAATCAGATCATCTCCGAGCTTCAGAGCATCACAAACGAGATTGACGAACTGACAAAGGCGGTTCTGGATACCATTACCCTGGCAACCGTCCTGAAAAACACCCAAAGACGGCTCGGGATGATGGCGGCTCTTTCAGCAACCGGCTCCTGACTCAATCTCCCCTTGTATTCCTTCAATGCAGACAGGACTCTATCATGAAATTTACCGGAACCGATTCATATATTGCGACTGATGACCTGATGCTGGCGGTCAATTCTGCTATCGTTCTCGAACGCCCCTTGCTGATCAAGGGAGAGCCGGGCACAGGAAAAACAATGCTGGCCGAAGAAGTGGCGCGGGCGCTTGGCAAACCGCTCTATCAGTGGCATATCAAATCCTCTACCAAGGCGCAGCAGGGACTGTACGAATATGACGCAGTTTCACGTCTTCGTGACTCCCAACTGGGTGATCCCAGGGTTCATGCCATCTCGAACTATATCGTCAAGGGAAAGTTGTGGGAGGCTTTCGAGTCGGAACGACAGGCTGTCGTACTGATTGATGAGGTCGACAAGGCCGATATCGAGTTTCCCAACGATCTGCTGCGTGAACTTGACCGGATGGAATTCTACGTTTATGAAACACAGCAGGTGGTGCAGGCCAGGCATCGCCCCGTCATCATTATCACCAGCAACAATGAGAAAGAGCTGCCGGACGCCTTTTTGCGGCGCTGTTTCTTTCACTTCATTCGCTTTCCGGATCGGGAAACTCTCGAACAGATCGTAGCTGTGCACTATCCCGACATCCAGTCATCACTGGTCAAAGAGGCCCTGGAAGTCTTCTATGGAGTACGGGAAATCCCGGGCCTGAAAAAAAAGCCTTCAACATCCGAACTGCTCGACTGGCTGAAAATATTGCTGGCTGAAAAAATCGGGCCGGAACATCTGAAAAGCAGCCGGAAAGAACGGCTGCTCCCTCCTCTGCACGGCGCCCTGCTCAAAAATGAGCTGGACCTGCTGCTCTTCGGATCATCAAGGCGCTCGGCGTCAGGTTACTGATCGCTGCCGATGCTGACAGATTTTTTTCTGCAGTTGAGAAAAACCGGAATTCCGGTCAGCATTATGGAATTCCTCTCCCTGCTCGAGGCCATGCACAAGCATCTTGCCTTCGGCAGTGCCGAGGATTTCTACTATCTGGCGCGTCTCTGCATGGTGAAGGATGAAACCCATTTTGACAAATTTGACCGGGTCTTCATGGAGTATTTCAAAGGCATCAGCCTTTCAGTTGAAGAGCTGAATCAGGAGATCCCCGAGGAATGGCTGCGCAAACTGACAGAGCGTTTTCTTACCGAAGAGGAAAAACAGCAGATTCAGGCCATGGGTGGTCTGGACAAATTGATGGAAACCCTGAAAAAACGTCTTGAAGAGCAGAAAGAGTGGCACCAGGGTGGCAGCAAATGGATCGGTACTGGCGGCACATCCCCCTTTGGTGCCTACGGCTATAATCCCGAAGGGATCCGTATCGGGCAGAGCGAATCACGCCACCGGCGGGCCGTCAAGGTCTGGGAGAAACGCGAATTCAGGGATCTTGATGATTCGGTCGAGTTGGGGACACGCAACATGAAGGTGGCCCTGCGCAAACTGCGCACCTTTGCCCGAGAAGGGGAAGCGCTGGAACTGGACCTGCCCGGCACGATCCGTGCAACGGCCGGCAATGCCGGATATCTGGATATCAGGATGGTGCCTGAGCGGCACAACAAGGTGAAGGTGCTGCTGTTTCTTGATGTGGGCGGCTCGATGGACCCGCATGTCGAGGTGTGCCAGCAACTCTTTTCCGCAGCCAGCAGCGAGTTTAAACACCTCGAATACTTTTACTTTCATAATTTTGTATATGAACGGGTATGGCGCGAAAACCGGCGGCGCTGGAATGAACACATCGAAACCACAACCGTGATAAACCAGTTCGGTCCCGACTACAAGCTTGTCATTGTCGGTGATGCCAGCATGAGTCCGTATGAGATACATATGCGTGGCGGCAGTGTCGAACACTTCAATCCCGAGCCGGGTTCCGTCTGGCTCAAGCGCCTGACTGATCACTACCGCCGGGCGGTCTGGCTCAATCCCGAGCCGCATGAACAGTGGAAATACACACATTCAATCCAGATCACGCAGCAGTTGATGACCGGACAGATGTTTCCGCTGAATATGGATGGCATTGATCGAGCGATCAAATATCTGGGTACATAAAAATATATCCGCCATCCGAGGCTCTTAAGAAAAAGGCTCGTAGCAGGGTCTGGCCCCCTCATCATCTCGTCGTCGTTACCCCTGCCCCATACACTCTGTTTCTCCATTCGGTCTCAGCCTGGATGTGCCAGGTGGTGTTCGATTCTGTGTAGAGCATTGTTCCTTTGCTTACCGTAAGGCCGTTCAGTTCCATCAGATAAACCTGGCCAGTTGAACGCAAGCGACCAATATTCCTACGATGCCGATCCATTTGCTTTTGGAGTAACCAAAAGCGGAACAACGAAAAATCCGTTTACGTTTGTGGGGAAATACGGAGTTATGGATGAAGGTGATAATTTCTTCTTCATGTCCACGAATGTTTATAGCTGCCGGTCGCATCGGCAACTTTTGAAACGGTTGTGGTCTCAGTTCCATCCGGTTTGCGGAAATGCAGCGTAACCGGTTTGTTGGGGGTAAAACCGCTGCCTGGTTCGCTGAAGGTGGTGCCTTGTGGGCCGGTGGTGGGAGTTACAGAAATAACCAAAGAACCCAATGACCCAGACTGTCCGCCACGCACGCACCGGACATAGTAGGTATCGCCCTTATAGTTGGAGAAGTAGCCATCGCCGAAGTTCACGTACCACGCGCGTTCGTAATGGAAGCGTATGTGGTAGACGACCAATAGTAGGACGCATTCGCATAGGGAAAGTATGTTTTGTCAATAGCGGGGCTATATTTTGCATCATCGGTCAGTGCTTCCAGCTCTTTTATATTCGGCAGCCGCCAATCACTCTGCCCCGCCAAAGTCAGCCCCTCACAGTAGGTGAGGGCGTTGCCCCAAGTCATTGCGCCCGGTTCCTCCTGTTGCCAGACAAGCCCGGTTTTGCCGTCAGTCACCGTTTTGTTGCCATTGTCAGTCAGCACCGCAGCGCTCGCGGCGGTGCTGAAATTGAGAATGAAGAATGTTGAATTGAGAATAACAAGAGTAAACAGCAACTGGTTGAATTTTCTTCGTAATTTTGTAATCATCTGCAACTCCCCTGGAAGTACTGCAATTCAATATTCTCAATAGCCATAAAGACGTGTTATGCTCATTTCAAACCTATACAAGGAGATCATCATGCAACTTCACAAAGCACAACTGGAGCAGTTTGTTCACGACCTGCCAGATCCGGTCGATAGCGACGAGGTCATGTACCGTCTCTACCTGATGCAGAAAATTGAAGCGGGTGAACGTGATATACGCCAGGGGAAAACACTCTCTCATACGGATTTGTGCGCACGGCTGGCGACCCGATGCGCAAACTGATCTGGAGCGAAAAATCCGCATCTGATCTGGATGAAATTTACGATTACATTTCTATTGATTCCCAATTTTATGCGTCCCTTCAGGTTGAGCGCATTGCGGGCTCTGTGGAACGGCTTGCCAATCATCCACTCTCAGGTCGCATCTTGCCCGAGTTTCCCAATCTGCCATATCGTGAAATAATCTGCGGCGCCTACCGGGTCATATACCGTATCGACAAGGATAGCGAACAGATCATCATCGTCACCATCGCCCACTCCGCCCGCCTTATTTCGCGCATCATTGTGCCATGACATTTCAATTCCCAATTTTTCCCCTGAGGGAGAAGGGACAATACACTGTTAGGGTTTGCACAGGTTCATCGTGCGAACCGTTCCGAAATTGCATCATCCGCTAACCGCTTTCGCAAACGATGTGGCCGTTTGCAAACCCTACCTCTCCTGGCCGACATAATTCTGTTACCACTCTCTTCTGTAATGTCTGAACCAGGATTCGTCGGATTCAAGGATTTACGTGATTAAAATTGGCACGCTGATAAATAACTTCCTGAAAACCATTGCCTAACGCGGAATGCACCTTCATGGCACAGCCGATAATGGCATGCGTAAGCGGATCATCAATCTTGTTCATAAAGTTTTAAATCGTGTAAATCCTTGAATCCTGAAAATCCCGGTTCAGACAGCTTCAATCTCTTCACGGCTCAGGCGCGGAGCAGCTTCTTCATTGCCCAGTCAAATCTGACAAGTCTGTTTTTCATTGGTTAGCTCCGGGTATCCTATTCACGGGGGATGTAAGAGTCATTGGCTGGGCAGAATCTAAGATAAAATAGTTGAGCTGTCAATAATATTCTTTAATAAAACAGGATATTGAATGACAGTTGGAAGCAGTCTAAAATTGTTTTGACTGAGATGCGTTCAGGGTGCTAAAGTTACGATATAAAAATATCCTTATACTTTACCCCTGAAGGAATCCGTAACATGAAACAGCTCGACTCTATCATTGCGGCAAACAGGAACTTTGTCAGACCGAACGCCTTTCCACCGCTTCCCAAGGCGCCAAAAAAGCAGATCGCTCTTTTTACCTGCATGGATACACGCCTGGTCGATTTTCTCGAACCGGCCATGGGACTGTCGCGAGGGGAAGCCAAGGTCATAAAAAACGCCGGTAATACGATTGTCGACCCGATGTCGGGCGCCGTAATCCGCAGTCTGGTCGCGGGGATCTTCATGCTTGGTGTGGAAGAGGTATTTGTCATCGGTCACCGCGACTGCGGCATGGCCGAGATTGATGCTGATTCAGTGAAACGGGATATGATAAGCCGTGGTATTTCCCCCGATGTGATTGATATCCATGTGCCCGACCTCAAACAGTGGCTCGGAATCTTTTCCCACCCGGTTGAAAACATAGAACGCGTCGTTAAAATTATTCGCCATAATCCTCTGATTCCCAAAGACGTTCCAATACACGGACTGCTCTTTTGCCCTAATGACGGTCATCTTGAGATAGTAGTGAACGGGTATACGCATCAGAGTTTTGCAGCCTCTCTCGTGTAATCCCAATATTCTGCTTCTTTTTCGTGTTGTTTCGTGCTGTCGAAGTCAACATCTTCCCTTTTTCTTCCATGCGGGACAATTTTATCCTGGCCTTCGCCTCACTTACATCATTCTCTGGCTGAAATCGGATGAAAGCCGCTTCTGGAGGGCACCGGCCTGTCGCAGTGACTCCAGAAAAAACTTGCGGTCCAGATTGTTCAGCTCGTAGGGATTCAGCCGGTTGTGCATGAGCCCGCCGTTTCGTCTGCTTTCAAGCTGGTTGCGAATCCGGAGCGACTGCAGGAACAAGAAAGCCTCGGCCCAGGCGTTCACTTCGCTCTGTGGCCATTTCTTCAAATCACCCACTGCAAGGAGCCGCTGCCTGGTGTTGCCCCTCGTGACACCGCACGCAAGAGCGTAAACCCTGGCCGCATCAACAAAGAGTGTTACACCGTTCTGTTTGATGTCGATGGTGTTGGGATGCTCTTTGTGATCGTCCACCACGAAGTCGCGGAAAAAACCGATGGGGGGAGTCCGCTCCAGTGCGTTTTCCATCATCAGCAGGAAGAAGCGCGGCTGCATTTTCACCGCCTCCACAAGCCAGAGCCGCAAACGGTCGGAAATAGTTGCGTCGCCGTACAGATGGCGAAAATCGAAAAACACGTTGGCGTTGAGAAGCGCCTCCGGAGTGGGTGTCTGAATCCAGTCGGCAAACCTGCGCTGCCACTCCTCAAAACTGAGGCAACAGTCGGGATTACCCGCCATGATGTTTCCCTTGCACAAGGTAAAACCAAGTCCGTCGAGAATCTGGTTGAAGCGGCGAGCCACAGGCAGCAGGATTTCGCGAGCGGCATCTGCGTCCATATCTTCCGGCGTCTCGAATATGATGCCGTTGTCCTGGTCTGTGGAGAAGGTTTGCTCCATGCGCCCTTCACTGCCGAAAACTGTCCATGCGACCCGTATCCCCTTCAGGTCGGAGCCGGTCAGGATGAGCTCAAGGACACGAGAGACAAGATGGTCGTTGAGAGTGGAGATTATCTGAGTGAGCTGGTCGGAGGTGACCCCTTCGATGACCATATTTTCGCAGAGGATTCGAATGTCTCCCGCAATGCTGCGAAGCTTGTCCAGATCCCGGGCGGTCTGTATTTCAGCGTTGATCTGGCTTAAGCTCACGCGCTGGAGGTTGAAGAGTTCACGTTCGGTGACCACGCCGGCAAGCTTGCCGTTATCTACCAGTACCACGTGGTGAAATCCCTGTTCGGCCATGAGGAGGGCTGCCTCGTAACCCAGGGCGGATATCGGCAGGGTCTGGAGGGATGAGCTCATAACATCCTCAACGGACATGTTCAGGTCGCCGCACGGCACCACCACTTTACGGAGCAGGTCGCGCACGGTGAATATCCCACGCGGCTGTAGCTCACAGTCGATAACTACGATATAATCCAGATCGCGCTCGTACATGGCGGCAACTACCTCGCGTACCGGCTTGCCTGTTTCGACCGTGAGCGGGTGGGGTTTCATGAGTAAGGAAAGCGGGGTGTTAAGACGCTGCTGCTCAACGCTCTGATGTGAAAAATGAAGACGGTAGACCCTGCGGGACTGTTCCAGAAAGCTTGCCGCACGGTATCTGCAAAAATCAGAGAATATCGTGCTCTTCTGCTTGAGGATGTCAAAGTTATCTGCTGTCAGACGGAAGCAGAAAGTGTCCTCTCCGGCCCGGAAGGTCGAAAAAACGGGACGATGTTCCTCCAGTGCTTCAAGCGGAAATACTTCTCCCTGAACCAGCTCGGCCAGAACTTTCTGATCATCGGTACTGTTACTGTTGCCCATTGCTTCGAGCCTTATGACACCCCTGGAGATGAAATAGAGCGCATCGCACGGAACTCCAGGGTTGAGGACAACCGTACCGCACGGCATCTCGACCGGCTCCAGCTGCTCTGCCAGCCAGGAGATGTGTACCTCATCCATGCGATCGAAAGGACAGTGCCGCTTCAATTCAGAGATAAATCCTCTACTATCGCTGTTGACGTCCATGTTTCATCTCCATTGTAAAACGTATTTTAATAGCAACGTTTCTGGTATATATAACTTTCAAGTATTGATCAAACATTTACTTAACAGGGTCACAATAAGGGGGTATTCATGCATAGTACACATGACAGGCAGGATATGCCGTCTGGCGCCGGCTACCATCGCGTTCTGGCGATTTTGTTGTGGATTGCCGTATCTACCGGTTTGGCGGTCTCGATATTTACCTTGATAGAAGAGTTGTGCCTGGCAACTGCGTGCAGAGATACAGCGAGCTTTACCTTCTTTGGGTTCAATATGGGATGGCTTGGTATAGCCTATTTCATCCTCGCCCTGATTTTGCTTTGGCTGCGCAAGTCGGTTTACCGGCTGGATTGGGCATTTTCTGCAATGGTTTTTGCCGGCATCGGCGCAGAATTCCGCCTGCTCTGGATACAGAAATACGTTATCGGCAGTTGGTGCCCCCTCTGTGTCACGATCTGTTGCGCTCTGTTCATCGCAGCGATGATACTGTTAATTGAGAAAATACAGGGTGCCGGTTCGATGCAGGACAGGAGGAAGAACCTTGTTGTGTGGGTGGCATTTGTGGTGACAATGATCGTCACGGGTCTGGCGATTGCAGTAGTTGGAGTTCAAACGCTTGCATGACAACGGGAAAGCGGGGATCATGCCCGTGTTTCACTCACGGAGAGGCGGTCTGCCGGTTCTGGTAACATACTCAATATCTTCCTTGTTTTTGGAAATTCCTTCCGCGCAAAAGGTCCAGATCCGATAGCTTTCAACACCCAGAATCGTTATACCCGCCCCGAATACCGCCCAGTAATTTTCTTCAAGCGATTTGCCGAAATGATAAAAGAGAAAAAAAGCCGTCAGAAAACCGACGTGGCTGAAACTGCTGCGATGTTCAATACCTGACGTCATGCGGGCAAGGCTCAGTATGAGTGCTGAAAACGTGTAGATCAGAAGTACTATGCTGATAATTCGGGCCGATGGTGGTTTACCCAGAAAAACAATAACCGCATCAGGAGCTGGCAAAAAGACAAAACCCCACCATGCAAGAATGCTGACGACTAGAAACAACGAAAGCGCCAGAAAACCGCGGATGGAAAAACGGTTCAAGCGGGTTATTTCCTTCATCAGGTCCTGTAGAAGCGCATCAACGCTATCCCGGGTTCCATTGATATCTGCCGGCAGGTGATGTTCACGCATGTCAGTCATACAATTCCCGATAGCATTAAGCCAATTTTTTCGTCCAGGTCATTCACCGGGATTCTTCGGAATTCTGTTTATTGCCAAATCCACGCACTAATGCGTTGTAATGACTTGTGGCTATTATGTCAAGGTCATGAGGCAGATGGGGTGGAGGTTCCGGGATCTCGTTCCTTATTTCCGGACATTCTACATAATTCCGCAATCTCCTGAGAGGAAGAAATACATTTCTCCACAACAAGGCAGTAACTCCGCCAACGGTAAGAACGAGGCTCATCAATGTAAACAGAATCATCTGAATGCGAAGCATGGTAAGCGATTTTTCCAGTTCAGTCCTTGACAGTCCAATATCCAGTGTACCCAGAACCTTATGGCCGGGAAGATGAACATGACATGCCGCAGACGAACAGTCAGGTTCATTGTAGATGGGTGCGGTAATCGCCATTACGTCAAAACCATCCGCATTTCTGAAGGTTCTGGCCTGCTGCATCGTCCCCAGATTGGTGACGGGAACGGAGCCTTTGTGACAAACGATGCACCCCTCTGCGTTCTTGTCAACCTGACGGTTCAGCTCACCGGACTTGGCGGAAAATGTCACAATCCCCTTCTTGTTAAATATTCTGACATGATCGACGCCCCGCTGTTCACCCACATTCCGGATAATTGTAGCAAGGGTTTCACGGTCGGATTTGTGCATTGCATAACGGGCGGACTTCAGAATAGTGTCGGCCAGATTGGTGGCATGAACTATTTCGGCGCGATGAAGATCATCCCGGATAACGGAGTAGAGAATCAGACAGCAGACGACCATGAATCCGGTTACGGCAAGACCGACCGGAACCAGGGCTTTTCCTGCAAGTGTGGCAAACATATCATTCCTCCGCAGAGCTGAAAGTAGGTTTATAGTTGCTGATCGGTCTTATTTATTCCTGCGTTTCCATGATATGACTGAACCTGCCTTCAAGAGCCAAAAAAGCTTTGATAACCTCCGGGTCGAAGTGAGTTCCGTTTTCTTCGAGAAGCATCTCTTTAACCTTTTGATGCTCAAAGCCCTTCCGGTAGCAACGATTTGAACGGAGGGCATCGTAACAGTCAGCCACCGCCATTATTCTGGCGGAAAGCGGTATGTTCCTGCCGACCAGTCCGTCGGGATATCCGGCGCCGTCCCAACGTTCATGATGATACAGTGCAATCTCGATTCCCATACCGATGAAAGGGTTGTCGGAATATTTATTGAAGACGGTCTGCATGTTTTCTGCGCCGATAACAGTATGGGTCTTCATAATCTCAAATTCATCCGGAGTCAACTTGCCCGGCTTCATCAGAACGCTGTCCGGAATAGCAACCTTGCCGATATCATGCAGAGGAGATGAGTGTTGAATACATTCGATAAAATCTTCGGAAATGTGGTCTGCATAGGGAGAATCCTTGGCGAGTTGCTGCGCCAGCAGGCAGCAATATTCACGCACCCGCTCCAAATGGGCTCCGGTATCATCGTCCCGCTGTTCTGCCAGTTTTGCCAGGGCAAAAATAGTGGCCTGCTGTGCTTCTGAAACTTCGCGAATCTTCATTTCGACCAGCTTCTGATATTCCAGTCTGTTGCGGAGCGTACTCAGATTGAGGTGAGTTTTGACTCTGGCGAGTACCTCTTCGGGGTGATACGGTTTGGTGATGTAATCGACTCCACCGACCTTGAAGCCTTTAATTTTATCTTCCATTGTGCTCATGCCACTCATAAAGATGACCGGAATATCCTTGAGATCAGGGTCCTGCTTGAGCCGCTCACAGACCTGATATCCGTCCATCCCCGGCATGGTAATATCCAGCAGGATCAGATCAGGCATTTCTTTCCGGACTGCTGCGAGAGCTTCTGCACCATTAGTGAACAGGAGTACGGTAAAACCGAATTTTACCAGCATTTTCTCAAGCAAGGGGAGAATACAAGTATCGTCTTCAACAACTAAAATACGTGCGTTGTTCTGTTCTGACCCGTATCGGACTGTTGTCTTCATGGTGTCCCTCGTGTATCAGACTGAGCGTAGTAAATCGCCAATTTCCTTTTGCCAGGAGGAGAGGGAATGGTGAATGGCACGACCGATAAATGCCCTGCGGAGAGCAACAAGAGCAGGGAGGATCCGTGCCGCTTCGGCGTAACGGTCATACGGGGGAGTATTCAGTGCAGCCAGGGGGAGATACATCGGTTCACGCCGAAACTGCACTGCGGCACATGCACGGCAGAGATTGCGAGCAAAAATGTCAGCATCCCCGGTGATCCTGAAAATATATGTTGCTGCATCATCGGTAGAAGGCGCCTCAAGCACCATCGCGTCGCCGACACGGAACAGGTAGAGGAGCCGCCGGTCGGCAAGGGCTGCCGGGGTGCCTTCGCCGGCGCCCCAGGGACCGGTCTCCTTTATCACTACAAACGCTCTGCTCGATGTGCCCAGCAACCACTCCGCATACGAGCGGCGATCCTCGCAAAAACCGCTCTGCCACAAAGATTCCCACACACCAGGCGCACCGGCTTGCAGCTGTTCACGTCCGGCAGGCACTCCATCACGGAGCAGCGCGGCACCACGCCTGAGTTCCATTGCCCCCAGACCGGGTGCAAGCGCAGCAATTGCAGCACTTTGCCGTCTTGCCAGTTCAGCATATTTGTGATTCAATCCGGCCATCAATTCGTCAGTACGTTTTGCAAAACGGTTGAGAAGCAAATGTTCACCATCGTCGCACGGGATACTGACTCCATAGTTTTCGGGGTCTCTGTTCATAGCTGTCATTGCGCCGTAGGAAATCAGAAAGGGAAGTCTGACATCCGGGAAACAGGCCAGAGAGGTGCGTTGCAGATGGACACTGCATGGGCCGGATGCCAGCAGTTCGCCGGAGGTATTCCGCTGTTCGTAGTGCCCGCCTTCAATGGCGGAACTCTTCTCCTCCTCAAGCAGCAGCGCCTGCAGAAAATACTCCCGCCTGAAGTTCCGGAAATTATTTGTAAACTCATCAAAACGGCGGGCAAGCTTCATGATGACGAGCTCAGTGGAACCGGCCAGGGTCATGCTGAAGCTGTAATCCTCTGCCTTCCATAAGGTAATCTCAGCGAATCGCACCGGAATGGATACTCCATCACGGGGTGTCACCTCAAGCCCGGGGCCGGCAATAACCACCGAACAGAAACCGGTTTCCGTCCCGATTTCTCCGGACATCCTGAGACTGTATTCCGCAGTGAAAGGCTGTATGGAGCTCATGGCGCCTTGGTGCCGCATTCGGGGCAGAATTTGCCGGTGAACGTGGCGCCGCACCTTCCGCAGGCAACTTTACTGCTAAGCGGCTTTCCACACTCCGGACAGAACTTGCCCGCCTGCACTCGTGCGTTACAGTGGGGGCACTGGGCAACAAGATCATTCCTCATATCAATGTCCGCTACATGATTAACCTGGCGCGCCCGCTGCTGAACCTGCTCCACAGCTGCCTGGGCCTGAGCGGCGGCAGCCTCTGCCGCAAGATCGGGGGCACATTCCTCGCACAGCGCTTTTGTCTCGTTCCAGCAAACCTGCGGGCAAACCCATTTGCCGCAGCGGGTACATTGTTTAAAGTGCCCGCGCGCCTCCTCTACAGCACTGGCAAAGGCATCATCTCTGGCGCTTCCGCGCATCATGTCTTTAAGCTGATCTCCGGCATTCGCCGCCTGACCGAAGGCGCCGCCGAAGAAGCTGCCGGCCGCATGCAGCAGACCGGTTGCAACTCCCATCTTGTTGGTCGCAAAACGAGACATGTAGCCGTTACCGCATTTGTCGCAGAGAAACTCAAACTGAAACCCCTGATTGTTTGAATGGTCGTGATAATTTTTTGTCAACTGGATCATTGCCATAAATAACCTCCTGAAATTGAATCGGACATTCTGAAATGACGTTGAAAAAATTGCCAAACTTCATCGTAACTGTCAAGGAATATCAGCCAGAGAAGGATTGTTGTCATCTTGTATGGTATTCGACATCGCTGTTCTGTACAAGTCAAATCAACGAAAACCGGCCGGGAAGAGCAGCTTCCCGGCCGGTAATGCGCCATCAAATTGTTTCAAGTTTCATGCTGCTTCCTGAACGTCCTCAGCAACAGCTTCTGTCGGTTCATCGGCTACTATGGCAGGAGTCTTAGAATCTGCCGCAGCTTCCGTCTGCAAGCGCATGCCACGATATCGTGCAATGCCGGTTCCGGCAGGAATCAGGCGCCCCATGATAACATTCTCCTTGAGACCGCGAAGGTGGTCTACCTTCCCCTCGATGGCAGCCTGGGTCAGAACCTTGGTCGTTTCCTGGAAAGAGGCTGCCGAAATGAATGACTCGGTCGAGAGTGAGGCCTTGGTGATGCCAAGCAAAAGAGGCTCGGCAATAGCCGGGCGCTTATCATCCGCAAAGGCCTTCTCGTTTTCACGTTCAAAAATCCAGCGCTCTACCTGATCATCAACCAGCAGACATGTGTCCCCGATGTCCTTGATGCGGACACGGCGCAGCATCTGACGAACAATCACCTCGATATGCTTGTCATTGATCTTTACACCCTGCAGACGATACACTTCCTGTACCTCATCGACCAGGTATTTAGCCAGTTCCTTGACGCCAAGCACCCTCAAGATATCATGAGGATTAGAAGAACCATCCATCAGCGGTTCACCGGCGCGGACATGGTCACCCTCGTGAACGCTGATGTGCTTTCCTTTGGGAATCAAATATTCCTTAGATTCACCCTGTCCCTGTTCGGGAGCCACAATTACCTTACGCTTTCCTTTGGCATCTTTTCCGAAGGAAACACGTCCATCAATTTCTGTAATAACGGCAAAGTCTTTAGGTTTGCGCGCTTCAAACAGTTCGGCAACTCGCGGCAGACCACCGGTAATGTCTTTGGTTTTGGTCGTCTCACGGGGGATTTTGGCAATAATATCGCCAGCGCTGACGATGGCATCATCAACTATGTATATATTGGCACCCACCGGCAGGAAGTAGCGTCCGATAGTGCCACCACCCTCTCCTCTTATGTCCTTGATCGCTATGCGCGGCCGTTTGTCGGAGTCCTTGGTTTCAATAATGACCTTGCGGGAGAGACCGGTCACATCGTCAAGTTGCTCCTCCATCGTAATACCTTCAATAATATCACCGAATTTTACTCTGCCGGGAAATTCCGTAAGAATCGGCATTGCGTAGGGATCCCATTCGGAGAGCACCGCTCCCTGTTTGACCACCCCACCGGGAACAATTTTTATTTTAGCTCCGTAGACGACGGTATATTTCTCCCGTTCACGGCCCGTATCATCAACGACAGCAACCTCACCGTTACGATTCATGACAACATGGTGTCCTTCGTTATTCACAACAGTATTTAGGTTGATATATTTGATGGTACCGTCGTTGCGGGCTTCAAGAGAAGTCTGCTCTGCGCGTCTTGACGCGGTACCTCCGATGTGGAAGGTACGCATGGTCAACTGGGTACCCGGTTCACCGATGGACTGGGCCGCGATAACACCAACTGCTTCGCCCATGTTAACACTATGGCCACGTGAAAGATCACGCCCATAACATTTGGCACAGATACCCCGCTTGCTCTGACAGGTGAGTACGGAACGTATCTTTACTTTTTCAAGTCCGGCGTCTTCGACGCGCTTGACCAGATTCTCATCCATCTCCTGATTCGCCTCTACCAGAATCTCGTCGGTGATCGGGTCATGGATGTCATCAAGGGCAACGCGCCCAAGAATACGGTCGCCGATATGCTCAATAATTTCGCCTCCCTCCGTCAGAGAAGAGACAATCAGGCCATCCAGCGTTCCGCAATCTATTTCGGTGATGATTGCATCTTGGGCAACGTCAACCAGACGACGAGTCAGGTAGCCGGAGTTTGCTGTTTTAAGCGCAGTATCGGCCAGACCTTTCCGGGCACCATGGGTAGAGATGAAGTATTGGAGCACCGTGAGACCTTCACGGAAGTTGGCTGTAATCGGAGTTTCGATGATCTCGCCCGAAGGCTTGGCCATAAGACCACGCATGCCGGCAAGTTGCCGGATCTGCTGGGCAGAACCACGGGCACCGGAGTCCGCCATCATATGGATGGCGTTAAACGAAGGTGACTCAATCTCTTTGCCATCCCGACCGATAACAATTTCCTTCGAGAGATTGCCAAGCATCTCGGTTGCGATATCTTCTGTGGCCTTGGCCCAGATATCTATGACTTTGTTGTACCGCTCACCATCAGTTATGAGACCTTCAGTGTACTGATTCTGTATCTCCATTACATCTTCGTTGGCTTTTTCGATGATAGCCGGCTTACCCTCCGGAATTACCATATCATCAAGGCATATGGAGATACCGGCCAGATTTGCGTACTTGAAGCCGATATCTTTCAACCTGTCAGCAAGTATGACTGTTTCCTTGCTATCAGCCAGACGGTAGCAGGTATCCACAAGGTTTGAGAGCTCTTTTTTGGTCATGACCTTGTTTACCGCTGAGAAAGGAACTGATGCGGGAAGCACTTCGCGCAGAAGAATACGCCCGGTTGTAGTATCAATAAGCTGTGTTTTTTCATCGGTTGCCAGGTTTTTCATACGCACTCTGACTTTTGCCTGCAGATCTACCTCTCCGGCATCGAAAGCTATGCGCAACTCATCCGGCGATGAAAATATTCCTGAAGCATTTTTTCCTGCCTCAAGATCTTTTTCAGAAGGCTTATAGAACTCGCCTTTAACGTTGATACGATCGCGGGTCATATAGTAGGCGCCTAGAACCATATCCTGTGATGGTACTATAATGGGCTTCCCATTTGCCGGTGACAGGATATTGTTGGTCGACATCATCAGAACACGCGCCTCAACCTGGCTCTCTATGGAGAGCGGAAGGTGGACCGCCATCTGGTCACCGTCAAAATCGGCGTTAAAGGCGGTACAGACCAGTGGGTGCAGCTGGATGGCCTTACCCTCGATCAAAACCGGTTCAAAGGCCTGAATACCAAGACGGTGCAGTGTCGGAGCACGGTTCAGCATGACCGGGTGTTCCTTGATGACCTCTTCGAGCACGTCCCAAACTTCCGGACGTTCTTTTTCAACCATTTTTTTGGCGCTCTTAATGGTTGTGACGTACCCGCGTTCCTCAAGTTTGTTGTATATGAAAGGCTTGAAGAGCTCAAGGGCCATTTTCTTCGGCAATCCGCACTGATGCAGTTTCAACTCGGGTCCGACGACAATAACCGAGCGGCCGGAGTAATCAACACGCTTACCGAGCAGGTTCTGTCGAAAACGTCCGGATTTGCCTTTAAGCATATCGGAAAGTGATTTAAGTGGACGTTTGTTGGGGCCTGCGATGGCACGTCCACGACGGCCATTGTCGAACAGAGCATCAACCGCCTCCTGCAGCATCCGCTTCTCATTACGGATGATTACTTCAGGAGCCTGCAGTTCGCATAGGCGTTTCAGGCGGTTATTACGGTTGATAACTCGCCGGTAAAGATCATTTAAGTCGGATGTAGCGAAGCGACCGCCATCAAGAGGTACCAGCGGGCGTAATTCGGGTGGAAGAACCGGAATGCATTCAAGGATCATCCATTCCGGCTTATTACCGGAATTTTTGAACGCCTCCACAACCTTAAGGCGTTTGGCCGTTTTTTTTCGTTTGGCCTCGCTGGTCGACTCCATCATTTCGGCGCGCAGTGATACGCTCAGTTCATCAAGGTTCAATGCCCTCAGGCATTCTCGAATCGCTTCCGCCCCCATTCCGCCCGAGAAAGCGGCCGGACCGTACTCCTGCTGAGTCTTGATGTATTTCTCTTCAGACATTACTTCGCAAAACTGCAGCGGAGTGTTCTTGGGGTCACTGATCACAAACCCTTCAAAATAAAGGACTTTCTCCAGGTCTTTGAGTGTGATGTCAAGCAGGTTGCCGATCCGCGAAGGGAGCGATTTCAAAAACCAGATATGAGCAACCGGGGTAGCCAGATCTATGTGTCCAAGCCGCTCGCGGCGAACCTTGGATGGAATGACCTCAACGCCGCACTTCTCGCAGATGATGCCGCGATGCTTCATCCGTTTGTACTTGCCGCAGTTACACTCATAATCCTTGGTTGGACCAAAGATCTTGGCACAGAAAAGACCGTCACGCTCCGGTTTGAAGGTTCGATAATTGATAGTCTCAGGTTTCTTTACCTCACCGTGAGATCGCTCCCTTATTTTGTCAGGAGATGAAATGGAAATGCGTATGGCTGAAAAGTGGAGTGGATCTTTTGGTTTATCAAAAAAGCTGAAATAATCTTCCACGATGCTCTCCTCCGTTAGTCTGAAGCCTGGTGCCTGCTCTATGATTGCAGACACCGGCAAAGAAGTCTTCGTTACTCCTCATCACCTTCAAGCAATTCAATATCCAGGCACAGTGACTGAAGCTCCTTGATAAGAACGTTGAATGATTCCGGCAGGCCCGGTTCAAGTGTGTGCTTGCCCTTGACAATAGCCTCATACATTCGTGTGCGCCCGGAAACATCATCCGACTTTACCGTCAGAAATTCCTGAAGGGCGTGAGCAGCACCGTAAGCCTCCATTGCCCAGACCTCCATCTCCCCAAGCCTCTGTCCGCCGAACTGAGCCTTCCCGCCCAACGGTTGCTGGGTAACCAGACTGTATGGCCCTATGGAACGTGCATGGATCTTGTCATCAACCAGGTGATGAAGCTTGAGAACATACATCACACCGACGGTAACCTTATTGTTGAAGCGGTCTCCAGTTCGTCCGTCAAACAGTGTGACCTGACCCGAAGAGTGGAAACCTGCTTTAGCCAGCATCGCCTTGATTTTGTCTTCCGAGGCGCCTTCAAAAACCGGTGAGGCCATAGCAACTCCGCGTTGAAGGCGACGACTGACCTTGAGCAATTCGTCATTGTCAAGTCCATCAATAAAGGCTCCGACCTCTTTGTCGCCATATATGTCTTTCAGGTACTTTTTCAAAGTATCAGAGGATGTCTGCTTTTCAAGCATCTCTTCAATTTTCCACCCAATGCCTTTTGCGGCCCACCCCAGGTGAGTCTCAAGGATTTGACCTACGTTCATACGTGAAGGCACGCCCAGAGGATTAAGGACGATCTCAACCGGCCGGCCATCCTCCATATAAGGCATATCCTCTTCAGGCATAATGCGGGAGACAACACCCTTGTTGCCGTGGCGTCCGGCCATTTTGTCTCCAACCTGCAGTTTCCGTTTTATTGCGATATAGACTTTGACCATTTTGATAACACCCGGAGGAAGGTCATCACCGCGCTTCAACTTCTGAATCTTGTCTTCAAAAACGCTGCGAATCAGGTCTATCTGACGATTGAGGGTCTCCATAACCTGATGAACTTTATCATCTGTCTCACCATCGTCGCTGACGGAAATAGTGCTCCAGACAGTGCCTGGCAGAGTCAGGAGAGATTCCTCGGTGATCTTTTTGCCTTTGGGGAGGATCATATTGCCCTTGGCGTCTTCAAGCTTGACAGCCAGAGTTTTGCCGATCAATAGCCGCTTAAGTTTTCCGATTGCCGAGTCACGGATGATACGAATCTCATCCTGCTCATCTTTGCGCAGTTTTTCTTCTTCGACCTTTTCGATCAACTCGGTGCGGGAGTCCTTGTCGTTTCCTTTGCGGGAGAAAATCTTGGCGCCAATTACGGTACCCTCCACGCCGGGCGGAACAGTCAGAGATGTGTCCCGAACATCACCTGCCTTTTCTCCAAAAATAGCGCGAAGCAACTTTTCTTCAGGAGAGAGTTGCGTCTCCCCTTTCGGCGTGATCTTACCCACGAGGATGTCGCCCGGTTTGACTTCGGCACCGATTCGAATAATGCCGGACTCGTCGAGATCTTTCAGAGTCTCTTCGCCGAGGTTCGGAATATCAGCTGTGATCTCTTCCTTGCCCAGTTTGGTATCACGAGAAACGCATTCGAATTCCTCAATATGGATGGAAGTATAGCGATCATCCTTGACCAGTTTTTCCGAGATCAGAATGGAATCCTCGAAGTTGTAGCCGCCCCAGGGCATAAAGGCCACCACAACATTTTGACCTAATGCCAGCTCACCCATATCAGTGGAGGGCCCGTCTGCAATCACAGCGCCACGCTTGACCTTGTCTCCTACCTTTACTACCGGTTTGTTGTTAATACAGGTGTTCTGGTTTGAGCGGGCAAATTTGATCAGGTTATAGATGTCGACACCGGTACCGGTCTCATCATGTTCATCTTCATCAATCTTGACAACGATCCTGCCGGCATCTACGGATTCAACCTCACCATTGTGACGGGCAATGACCGACACGCCGGAATCTCTTGCAACGATGCGTTCCATACCGGTTCCGATCAATGGGGAATCGGCACGCAGAAGAGGCACTGCCTGACGTTGCATGTTGGAACCCATCAATGCGCGGTTGGCGTCGTCGTTCTCAAGGAACGGGATCAACGCGGCCGCCACGGATACCAGCTGTATCGGTGCGACATCCATCAGAGCGATTTCATCACGATGAACAAGGATGAAATCGCCGCTCTTACGAGCTGAAACGTAGTCGTTGACAAACCGGCCATTCTTATCCACCTCGGCATTCGCCTGAGCTATGGCATGCCCTTCTTCTTCAAGCGCCGAAAAGAAGCGCACTTCGTTGGTAAGTCTGCCTTCCTGAACAATCCGGTAAGGCGTTTCCACGAATCCATGCTCGTTGATGCGAGCATAGGTGGAAAGCGACGCAATCAGGCCGATGTTTGGGCCTTCCGGTGTTTCGATCGGGCAGACACGACCGTAGTGGGTCGGGTGAACGTCGCGAACCTCGAAACCGGCTCTCTCACGAGTCAGTCCCCCTGGCCCCAGGGCCGAAAGACGTCTTTTATGAGTGACCTCGGAAAGCGGATTGGTCTGATCCATGAACTGAGAAAGCTGTGATGAGCCGAAAAACTCCTTGACAACGGCAGAGACCGGTTTGGAGTTGATCAGGTCGTGCGGCATGAGGTTTTCAACCTCCTGGAGGCTCATTCGCTCCTTGATGGCACGCTCCATACGGACCAGGCCGATGCGGTACTGGTTTTCCAGTAGTTCGCCAACAGCCCGTACACGGCGATTACCCAGATGGTCGATGTCGTCAATAGAGCCCCGCCCATTTTTAAGTTCGATCAGATATCGCACAATCTCAAGGATGTCATTCCTGGTAGCCCTGTCTATAGTGCCTTGATACAGGTCTTCAAAAACCATCCGGTTGCGGCGCAACATCTCGATGGTTCGCCGATTTTCATCATATCCTCCCTGATCAATCAGTTCCGTCAGTTTTATGACCGCCTTTGAGAGATCCAGATGGGCGAAAATCTCTTTCTGGAAGAAATCATTGTCCCGTATAAGATTGTTCAATTCATTGAGGAGCTGATCTCTAAGCTTGTCGGAAATCGATTGGCCTGATTCGATCTTCTTAATAGTTTTGGAAAGGTCAGCAGGAAGTTTCATCATCAGATATTGGGAGAACTGGTCATCCGGCTGTTTCAAGCGGGAGATGAGTGTCTCAAAGCTGGCAACATCTTCAATACTCAACATACTGGGGGCATTCAGCACCATACAGTCTTGCCAGACCTTGAGCCCTAGCTTGTAGTTCAGTTTAAGACGACCAACTGCGGAAAGATCGTATCGCTCGGGGTTGAAAAAAAGGTTGTCGAACAGAGCCAGTGAACTTTTCAGTGTCGGTGGATCACCGGGGCGCAGACGCCGGTAAATCTCAATCAATGCCTCGTCTTTAGAGCTGATTTTATCAACCAGCAGGGTGTCCCGAAACGATGAGGTAATATGAAGATTGTCGACAAAAAGAACTTTAAAGCTGGAGACGCCACGCGCCTTCACTTCATCAAATTTATCTGCCGTGATCTCGTCATTGCATTCAACAATAATTTCACCGGTTGTCGGATCTACAATGTCAGATGATGCAAAACGCCCGATTACATCTTCAATATTTGCCGGAACCTCTTTTATACCATGTTCCTGCATCTTCTTGATCGATGATTTGGTATATTTACGATTGGCTTTTACAAGGATTTCTCCGCTTTTGGGAGCGGCAACGTCAACTATGGCTTTCTGCAAGGTCAGGAGCTCCGGCTCAATGCTCTTATTGATGTTGTCGCCGTTTAAATAGATTTCTTCGCTCTTGTAGTAATAATTGAGCAGTTTCTCAACAGAGTAACCAAGTGCTTTCAGAAGCACGGTTGCAGGCATCTTTCTGCGCCTGTCAATTCTCACATAAAGAATATCCTTGTGATCAAACTCGAAATCCAGCCAGGAACCGCGGTAAGGGATCACGCGGGCAGAATAGAGCACTTTGCCGCTGGAGTGGGTCTTACCCTTGTCGTGGTCGAAAAAAACGCCCGGGGAACGGTGCAGCTGGCTGACGATGACCCGTTCAGTCCCGTTGATGATAAAAGTTCCGTTGTTGGTCATCAATGGGATCTCGCCAAAGTATACTTCTTGCTCTTTGATGTCCTTGATCGCTTTTACGCCTGAGTCCTTGCCCGAGTCCCAAATCACCAGTCGCACCTTGACTTTCATCGGGGCAGCATAGGTCATGCCTCGCTGATGGCATTCCTCGACGTCATACTTAGGCTTGTTAAGCAGATAAGATACGTATTCAAGGGATGCACTCTCACTAAAATCCTTTATCGGGAATACGCTCCTGAAAACGGCTTCAAGCCCAATATTTTTTCTGGAATCAGAAGGGACTTCCTGCTGCAGGAAACGGCGATACGAATTTTTCTGAATATCGATCAGATTGGGGATATCAATGATGTTCTTTATCTTGGCAAAATTTTTACGCAAGAGGTGATTATTGGCGATAGAATAAGCCATGGCTTCTCCTTTGGCGAGTATCGGTAACCGACATCCAGCTTTGTGGTGCTAGCGCTCTGGAATCATCAGAATGTTCCGGCAAAATGCAATTGCCGAAACGGCACAAGCCAAGGCCGCTCAGGGCGACCTTGGCTCTCATATAAACAGCACGTCAGGATGTTATTTGATCTCGACTTCAGCGCCGGCTTCAATCAGCTGTTTCTTGGCCTCTTCGGCCTCCTGTTTGGAAACGCCGTTTTTTACAACTCCCGGAGCGCCATCTACCAAGTCTTTGGCTTCTTTGAGGCCAAGGCTTGTAAGTGCACGAACAACTTTAATGACGTTAATCTTGTTGGCTCCGAACGCTTTAAGGATAACGTCGAATTCAGTCTGCTCCTCAACAGGCTCAGCAGCTGCGGCTGGGCCGGCTGCAGCTGCTACGGCAACCGGAGCCGCTGCGGAAACTCCGAATTTCTCTTCCAGTTCTTTTACAAGCTCAGCAAGATCAAGGACCGTCATTTTTTCGATAAAACCGATTACATCCTCTTTGGTGATAGCCATTGGTTGTTTCCTCCGAATATTATGATTTGGGTTAATAAGGTTTGGGTTTGTGACGCAATTCTAATTCCCGGCCTTTTGGGCGCGAATAGCATCCAGCACACGCACAAGCGATCCGGGTAGCGCAGCCAGTACACCAACAAAATTGGTGGCGGGGGCCTGCATGGACCCAAGCATTTTGGCAATGAGGACCTCACGCGAGGGGAGTTCCGCCAATGCCTGGATCTGTCTGGGATCCAGCAGTTTACCGCTAAGCACACCGGCTTTTAGCACAAACTTGCCTTGCGGGTCTTTTGCGAACTTGCTCAGCACCTTGGCGGCGCTGGCTGGATCATTATAGCTGATTGCTACGGCGGTCGGCCCGGCAAGAAACGGGCTGATACACTCAATGTCAGTGTCTTTGGCAGCCAGATCAAACAGAGTGTTCTTGAAGACTTTGTACTCTACGGATGCAGCGCGAAGCTCATTGCGAAGTGTGGTGGCCTTGCCCACACTCATGCCTCTGAAATCGGCTAAAAAAACCGCCTTGGCACGTGTGAGCCGCTCGTGCATCTCAGTGACGAGTTCCTGCTTTCTGTTTTTATTCAAGCGACTTCCTCCTTTCTTTTGGTATCTGGGGCAATGCCCCGGCCAAAGCCAGGAAGCGCAAGTAAACCTTGCGATACCCAAGTCTCGGCAGGCTCGGAGAAACCCGGATTAAGCGCTATAAAGTGCGCCTGCTATCTTTGACTTTGGCACATGGAAAATCAGATTTGTGAGGTCACATCATTAATGTCGATATTGATGCCGGCACCCATCGTGGATGAAAGCGAAATCTTCTTGATATAGGTACCTTTGGCGGCTGACGGTTTTGCTTTCACAAGTGCTTCGACCAGTGCAAGCAAGTTACCTTTGAGTTTGTCTGGATCAAACGAAACCTTGCCGAGTGGCGCGTGAACGATACCGGCCTTTTCAACACGGAACTCAACCTTGCCGGCCTTTGATTCCTTAACAGCCCTGCTGACCTCAAAGGTGACCGTTCCGACTTTGGGATTCGGCATCAGTCCGCGCGGGCCGAGCAACTTACCAATTTTACCGACAACACCCATCATATCCGGAGTGGCTATGGCTGTATCAAAATCAAACCATCCTCCCTGGATTCTGGCAACCAGATCATCAGCTCCCACATAATCAGCGCCGGCGTCAAGGGCTTCTTTCTCTTTTTCGCCTTTTGCAAAAACAAGTACCCGAACGTTCTTACCAAGACCGTTGGGGAGCACGACAGCCCCGCGAACCATCTGATCGGCATGACGGGGATCGACACCCAATTTAACGGCGACATCCACTGTCTCGTCAAATTTTGCATAGGCGGTCTGCTTCACAACATCAACCGCAGCTCCGAGCTGATATACCTTGGCTCTGTCGATTTTAGACATCGCTTCAGAATGTTTTTTCGCGATTTTAGACATGACTCAACCTCTCTATTTGATTCTATTTGAATGCAACGTGCATGATTAGACGACATCAACGCCCATGGAACGGGCAGTACCTTCGACAGTCCTCATGGCTGCCTCCAGAGAAGCAGCATTAAGGTCAGGCATCTTCTTTTTTGCTATTTCTTCTACTTGAGCTTTTGTGAGTTTACCGACTTTGGTCTTGTTGGGAACTGCTGATCCGCTCTTCAGATCAAGAGCTTTCTTGATCAGCACCGGCACAGGCGGAGTTTTGGTAATGAATGTGAAAGAACGATCAGCATACACCGTAATCACAACAGGTGTGATCGTTCCTTCATCGGCCTGTGTCTTGGCGTTAAAAGCCTTGCAGAACTCCATGATATTAACGCCATGCTGACCGAGAGCAGGACCGATAGGAGGTGAAGGATTGGCTTTACCAGCTGGAACTTGCAATTTGATGTATCCGGTGATTTTTTTTGCCATTATTGCGCTCCTTTGTGTGCCGTATGCCTGCCAGCCCGTCCCGGGTGGCTCAGATGTCAATTAATTTTTTTCTACCTGCATAAACTCAAGCTCAACCGGTGTTGCCCGACCAAAAATTGTAACAGTGACACGCAATTTGCCCTTATCCGGTTTGACATCCTCGACAATCCCCGAAAAATTCAGGAACGGACCGTCAACGACACGCACAGTCTCACCAACTTCAAACAGCACTTTTGGACGAGGTTTTTCAGCTCCCTCTTCCATTCGACGAGCAATCTTGATTACCTCTTCGTCCGGAATAGGAAACGGGGTGTTGCCACCGACAAAACCTGTTACTTTGGCCGTCTCTTTGACAATATGCCAAGTCTCATCAGTTAATTCCATCTTTACAAGAATATAGCCGGGAAAAAATTTCCGCGAAGACGTCTTCTTTTCACCTTTTTTTAGTTCGACTACTGTCTCGGAAGGAATAAGAATCTCTTCAAAAAAGCTCTCCATTCCCTCATTCTTGATTCGCTCAAGCAGATTAAGTCTGACTTTGTTTTCAAAGCTTGAATATGTATGGACACCATACCACTTCATGGACATAACAGTTCCTTTATCCCAGTATCAGACGCATCAGTTTAGCCAGGACAATATCACAGGTACCAAGATAGAGAGAAATAAGCAGGACAATGGTTACAACAACACCTGTTGTTGCAACGGTTTCTTTGCGTGTCGGCCACGTAACCTTGTTGAGTTCCAGCTTTACAGATTCGAAAAACATCGTGACTCTTTGCACGTATATCTCCTGACAGACTATGGTAAGCCACTGTAAAATTCAGAAAAGGTCAATTATAACCGGTTGTTATAAGCAAACTTGAATTATGGCAGGCCAGGAGGGATTCGAACCCCCAACATCCGGTTTTGGAGACCGGCGCTCTACCAGTTAGAGCTACTGGCCTGTATAAGTGATACAGCCAGTTACTTGGTTTCCTTGTGAGGAGTATGTTTGCGGCAGAAACGGCAGTATTTGCTGAACTCCAGCTTTGCAGGCTTTGTTTTCTTATTTTTGGTTGTTGTGTAATTTCTCTGTTTGCACGCAGTGCAGCCAAGTGTGATGATGTCTCTCATGTGTGCATCCTTTATAGGAGTCTGCGGTTGAAGCTAACAGCCATGTCCGCACATGTTAATTGAAGTTGATTCTGGATTATTTATTGTATAATGCTGCTTACTACACCTGCGCCAACGGTACGGCCGCC
>JBAXVG010000059.1:0-29895 GCA_037129255.1 Desulfuromonadales bacterium
GCGTGACTGATGTGCCGCTGTTGTAGCTGGCTGAACAGGTGGCCCCGCAACTGATACCCGTTGGGCTGCTGGTGACCGTACCGCTGCCGGTACCGGATTTGGAAATTGTTACAGAATATGACGCTGAAACTCCCGACGTGGAGAGGTTTGCGGTCATGATTGCAGCGGAAACGCTTATGGAGGTAATACTGAACCCGCTACTAGTACCACTGTATAATTTCATATCCGGCACGGTGGTATCTGTTAAAGAAGTATTATTTTTCGAGCCAGGGAAAGGATCACTGCTATTCCCGCGGTTCAAGTTCTTCTCCAGCTCATACAAACCATCAGCCTGAACCACGCCGACTCCCTGATGTTGAGTGGAACAGGCGGGAGTACTGCCTGGCCAGCAACGGTAGTTGTTGACGCTGTTTGTGCTCAACCTGTCGTTTACAGCATTGCCATCAATGTGCCATACAAGAAGACCGCTCCCGGGGAGGCCGGCGTCGAATCCGCTCTTTTGACGATTTTCAACGAGCCAGTACTCACCTGAAGTGGAAGTACCGCTTCCGAGCTGATAGACATCCCCCAGAGAAGAGACCTGCTGAATCGTCTCGTTTGACAATGTACCAGCCACGACAGTGGGGGTTATCCACCCGAGATAGAGCTTACTCCATGGGTCGAGGTGAGGCGGGGTATCTCCTGCATTTGTAACCCCCAGCCAACTTCCGCCCGCCATCAACGTCCAATCGCCGGCGCCTTCCGATTTATCCGTCGTGTCATAGAGATCAGGCAACCCGAGGGCATGTCCGAATTCGTGAGTAAATACGCCGATGGTGACCATTGTTCCTGCCTTAAGTTGTTCCGGCTGAATTACATAATTGTTTACCTTCACTTTCTGAGAAGGATTTGCCTTGCAGATGGATTTTGTTGTGTATTCGCCCGAACCGTCGCCATAACCTTTTGCACTGGCAAGATCCCAACTATGCGACCAGATGTCGGTTGCCTTGCCGTATGTACCGGATTCTTCTCCGGTTCCCTGGTGGACGATGGAAATCGCATCCACGTAGCAGGTGCCCGATGTATCGTAAAGAGAAAAATCAAATCCTGCATTATCGGCCGCAGTCACGGCCTCAATTACCAGTGTGGCAGGATACATGTCATCGCCGTTCGAATCGTTCGTGCCATAGTAATCATGCGGATGTGACGCATTGTATGGTCCCGCCACAGCCCCGGTTACGGTAAATTTGCCATATGACACTTCATAGTAGTAATCTTTCAGGCTCTTGGTACCGGTACCGAACAAGAGAGAGTCGAATGCGTTCCGGGAATAGGTAAAAGTGGTATTATTGAAGTTTACCAGAATGACAGGAAGTCCCTGTGTGGAACTCGGAACACGGGCAGCTCCTGACTCTCGAACACGAGATGGAATAACTCTTTTTTGGCTGAAACTGTTATTTTTCGGCGCGTTCTGGCGTAGTGCCGGCTTCAAACCCAGAGCCTTGGGAGGGGCATTATCGCGCCCTACGGCAAGACGGGTAGGCTGCATCTTCCCCGATCCGTCAAGATCGGCGTAATACCAGACATCTGTGACAGGGTCATGAATAATACTATGACCGGACTCTGTCTCCCAGCCATGATTGTGTTCGTCGCCCCACATACGGGCATTGAACTGTAAGCCATCCGGTTGTTTCAACGTGCCGATTTCACGCAACGCGGGCATCGCAAGTGCCAAACCGGCATGCGCAAGGGTAACAAGCATGATCAATAGTTGTACTATTCGCGATAACCGGTGTGCCATGAAATTCTCCTTATTCAAATAGTGTGCAGTATTCTGTGATCAGCATCTGCCAGAGAAACTTACTTCGTCGTCGTAGTGATCCCCCTGCCATACAGATTATCCCGCCACTCCGTCTCCCCCTGGATACGCCAGGTCGTGTCAGGTTCAGTGTAGAGCAAAGTCCCTCCCGATGCAACCGATAGTCCGTTCATCGGCATCAGGTAGAGTTGACCAGTCTGCTGGTTCCACCAGAGGATGTCGGCTTTGCTGTCTGCGGTGTAGTTTCCGACGCTGATTATCTCCCAGTTGGTGTTCGGTTCAGTGTACATCATCGCGCGTTGGTGACACAGGGGGTGACGGATGAGCCGTTGGTCTGCATGCCGTAGATCTGACCGGTGGTTTTGAATGTCACGGATAGTTATGCCTATGCTCCTTATGGTGAAGCTACCGTGCAGGGGACGACCTGGAACCCCTTCCGTTACAGCGGTAGGCATGGGGTTATGGATGATGGGAATGGGCTGAACTATATGCGGGCGCGGTACTATAAGCCGGAGATAGCGCGGTTTATGAGTTTGGATGCGGTTTTAGGTGGTATGGAGAAGCCACAAAGCTTAAATCAATATACCTATGTCCAAGGTGATCCTGTGGGTGCTGTCGATCCGAGCGGAAAGTACGGTGTGGATATACACTGCTCCGCCCCTGTGCTCCGCATTGGTACTCTCACGCTTATGGGGACCTCCCACTTACGTTTCTCCCTTAACATCGGGGCGACAGGTTCCCACGTTCCACACAAAAGCCTGAATCAAGTTCACGCCACCTTAATGCCGGACGCCGTCTGGACAGTAAACAGGTTTCCTCCAGACTTATCCCAGGTCAACGACTCTCCCTGGTTTCGACGTCATCCCTACACTTTCGACACGTCATTGAGCGGTTCACTCTCGTTCGTCTCCTTGATTCTTACCTGACAGGTCTAACCCTGCCTTTTCCTCAACGCTCACTACAAGGGCTCTTTACCAATGCAGCTTGAGGTGGTTTGAAGCCTGCTCCTGCAAGCCGGCTCCGAGGGGCCCACCCTCATCTTTCATGCAGCACCGCACCTCCGGACTTGCGTCCATCGGTGCGCTCGTGGCGCACAATCATCAGCATAGCGGCAGAAGGTATGACCCCGTCTTTCCAATTCCTTGTCCAGTTCGTCGAGAAGGATATTGGACAACAGGGGAGATAACGGCCCTCCTTATCTGAAGTAACTCGTTATCCGAAGTAAATACAGTAGGAGCCTATTATTAGTGCATGTATTCTATATTTACTTCGGATAATATTTTCAAAATTTGGTTAGCCAAGCAAGTAAATCTTCGTCTTTGGTCCAATGAGGTAATTGGGGTGAGATCATGTCCGGATAGGCTTTTTCCAAGGCTTTACGTTTAAATTCAGTATCTGTACGGGCATAAATTTCTGTTGTTGATATATCAACATGTCCCAAAATATCGCGGATGTAAATCAGGCTGACACCTGCTTGTAGTAAATGCATTGCCTTCGTGTGCCTGAAACTGTGAGGGCAAACCTTATCCGGAATTATTGAAGATATTGTCCTTGCACGAGAGACATATTTATTCAGAATGAACGAAATGCCTTTGGGAGTCAGTTTGCAACGCTGACTGTTAAAAAATAGCGGGTAATCCTGAGTACCGTTTTGGAGTAAATGAGTCTCGGCCATATATTGCTTCAGTAGTGATTCAGTCTTGGACATGAGGGGAACCTGCCGTGATTTACGACCCTTGCCGGTAAGAGTGATGATTGGTGGAGGATCCAACCTGACATCACGAACCGTTAGATCGGCCAGTTCTTGCACTCTGGCCCCAGTGTCATACAGTACCGAAAGCATTATTAAGTTGCGCCGCCCACTGGCTTTCGATAGATCCGGCTGAGCAAGAATGAGTTTTAATGCGTCCGGAGTAAGGTAATTTACCGCTGGCGCTGGTGCCTTTTTCATCGGAATAGAAAGAACTTTTTGGTACGACAATATGCCAGTCGGATCCTCGATCTGTATATATCGGAAAAAACCATGAATACACGCCAGCCTTTGATTGCGTGTAGTAATACTGTTTTTTCTATCCTGTTCGAGCCATGTGAGAAAGCCAACGACGAGCGGTCCATCGATACGTTGCAGACAGAGACGTTCAACAGACAAACCGCAGCTATGCTTGCAGTATTTGAGAAACAGCTTGAAAGTCTCCCGATAAGATTTGATCGTATTGGGGCTTACATTGCGCTGCCCTGGTAGATATGCGGATAAATATTGAGACAATGCCTTTGCAAAGTCAGTTGGTTTCATAGCCGTCACCCCCCATTGCGGGAATGACATGACCGAAGGCATATTCCACCTTCGCTGTTATATCAGGATAGAGTTCGGCGGTTAGTCTCAGGTATTGCGAGGTGTCACGAAATGAATGGTGCCCCAGGTATGTTTTGAGAACTGGGAGGTAAGCTGTTAAATCCTTCCCTTCCAGAACCCAGTTCTTGAGACAATGAACACAAAACGTGTGGCGAAAGTCATGTACTCGGGGTCCTTTTCCCCATCCGCCATGAGATATACGGGCTTTCCAAAGGAATTTTCTAAAGTTTTTATAGATGTTTCCAATGGTTATCGGCTGCTTATTGGGTGATGGGAAAAAATAATCGTCAGGATCCGAGAACATATGGATATGCTTTACATAGGCATGGCATCGATCGAGAAGTTCCGTGGATAGAGGAACCAATCTGTCCTTGTTGAGTTTGCCGTCCCAAATAGTCAATACGCCGGTGAGTAAATCGACATCCCGGACTTTGAGATGCAGTGCTTCAGAAACACGCAGCCCACAGCAATACAAGATGCGGAACAACAACGGCATAATCCAATGCCTGTACGGAACTTCGGCGCAGTAGCGGCAAGAATCGATCTGATTAAAAAACGCAGCAAGTTCATTATTACTGTAAATGTAGGGAATGTATGCGGGACCTTTTGGGAAAATATTTTTGGGCACTACATACGCATGAACTCCGATCTGGGTCATATATAGCGCCAGTTGCCGTATGATGCCGACCCTGTGCCGCATAGAGGCATGTGCTTCATTTGGCCGTTTCTGACTCCATATCTGTACCAGCTCTTTGGACAAAACCGGTTCTATACAGCCATATGCCAGACAGAACTGGTCGAATTGGTAAAGTACTCGCGGGCTACGGTCATATTTATAACCGAGGGAATATTTTTGGAGAATCATTCCCTGGATAAACTCCTTGAGTGGACTGCTATATGTGAATTCGGTCATGACTGGAACACCTCCTCTGGATTCAGCGCACATTCACGCAGCATGTCTATGTTTACTTTGAGATAGACGGCCGTTGAATCAGAGCTGACGTGTCCCAGTATGTCTGAAATGACAGACAAGGGCGTGTTTTCCTCAAGCAATCTACTTGCCAGCGTGTGCCGGAGGGAATGCATGCCTTTCTTCTTCCGAGGGGAAATTGGGATTTTGGCCAATTTCATGTATTTGACCACGATTTGATGAAGATGGTCTTCATCCGAGAAGGGTTCCAGCGGGGCAAGCTGCCGTAAGAATACATATGGTGATTCAACCTTTGGTCGCCCGTTTTTGAGATAATCTATGATCGCCCAGCCGATATCAGGAAGAAGGGGCAGAGTGAGTGGTTTGGACGTTTTGGATTGAATTAATTCGATACGATTATCTTGCCACTTCAAGTTGTCCAGTTTCAGATGCTTGATATCTATTGTCCTGAGGCCCAGGTGTGCCGCCAGAAGAATCATGGCATAATCCCTTTTCCCGGCGGGATTACCTCTGTCAATTATATCGAGCAATTTGGTGACATGATCGGGAGTCCATACTGATGGGATTCGGTTTTGCTTTCTGGCCTTGATGGCCGGTATATTTATCGTGAGGTTTTGCGGATGAAATTCGTTGACGCAGAGGTACCCTAAAAAAGAGCGCATCGCACAAAGATGCAATTCTACGGTCTTGTATGCGTACCCCAACAACGTGTTGATATAACCGGCAACATGAGTGGCAGCGATATCAGGGATATGCTCGATCTCTTGTGACTCCAAATAGCTCAGAAACTTTTCGCTAATGTTCCTGTAGTGATTTTGCGTTACTTTGGAGTATTCCTTCTGCCGGCAGTGCTCCGCAAAGCGTTGTAACATTTCCCTGAATGCGATATTTTGCAACAGATCTTTCTGCTTGTAGTATCGACGCAGAATGCTTCGATGTTGTTGGAAGTCCCCAAGCATTCGAACAACTCGGAGGACGTTTATGATTGATTGCGTAAGTTTTCCGGATTTTTCCAATTCGGAGAAATTGTACCGCTTGTCCAGAAAATGCATTCCCAGATCTTCTGTATAGTGGTCGACTCCATTGCTTTCGCAAAACGTGACAATATGTCTCCACATTAAGCGATAGTACTTTAATGACTGGTCGGTGTAATGAAGGCGGTGTAGTTCTTTTTCCAGCAGGGCGATTAACTCGTACAAGGGCAAATCATTCATCGGCGTTCCTCCAAAATATGGTAGTGAGATAACTTTCCAATCTCCCATGCATATTTTTGGTCGCCGTATTATCCGAAGTATATCGGAAACAATTAGTGAAAATACGTAAAGTTACAACCGTTACTTCGGATAACGAGTTACTTCAGATAAGGTGGGCCGCTTTCACCGCTTCTCGCCAACATCCTGCTCGACACACTGGACAAAGAGCTTGAGACACGCGGTCACAAGTTTGTCCGCTATGCTGATGATTGTGCGCCACGAGCGCACCGATGGACGCAAGTCCGGAGGTGCGGTGCTGCATGAAAGATGAGGGTGGGCCCCTCGGAGCCGGCTTGCAGGAGCAGGCTTCAAACCACCTCAAGCTGCATTGGTAAAGAGCCCTTGTAGTGAGCGTTGAGGAAAAGGCAGGGTTAGACCTGTCAGGTAAGAATCAAGGAGACGAACGAGAGTGAACCGCTCAATGACGTGTCGAAAGTGTAGGGATGACGTCGAAACCAGGGAGAGTCGTTGACCTGGGATAAGTCTGGAGGAAACCTGTTTACTGTCCAGACGGCGTCCGGCATTAAGGTGGCGTGAACTTGATTCAGGCTTTTGTGTGGAACGTGGGAACCTGTCGCCCCGATGTTAAGGGAGAAACGTAAGTGGGAGGTACCCATAAGCGTGAGAGTACCAATGCGGAGCACAGGGGCGGAGCAGCCTGTAGTAGCGATGAAGGTTTCTAACGGAACTGGAGCAAAGGGGCCGCATCGTCAGGCTTTACAATGAAGTACAACCAGAAATGGGAGGATTCTTTTGAGTGAAGCAAAGCCGTTCAATATTTCCAAGCGTCTCATATGGGAGGCGTACAAGGTGGTAAAGGCTAACGATGGGACTGCTGGTGTTGATGGGCAAACAATCGAGGACTTTGACAAGGATCTAGAAAATAATCTTTTCAAACTCTGGAATCGGATGTCGTCAGGCAGCTACTTTCCACAGCCGGTGCGTTGTGTCGAAATACCGAAGAGCGATGGCGGAACACGACCGTTGGGCATTCCAACCGTTGCTGACCGGATCGCTCAGACGGTAGTCAAGCAGATCCTGGAACCGGAATTGGAAAAACACTTCCATCCCGACTCCTATGGATACCGACCTGAGAAATCAGCACAAGAAGCTGTCGGTGTTGCAAGGCAGCGGTGCTGGCGATTCAACTGGGTGCTTGACCTCGACATTAAGGGCTTTTTCGATAATATTGACCATGAGCTCTTGATGCGAGCGGTGCGGAAACATACCGAATGTAACTGGGTAGTCCTCTACATTGAACGGTGTTTGAAAGCGCCGGATCAGATGGTAGATGGCACCCTGTGCAGTCGGGAGAAAGGGATGCCACAAAGAGGAGTAATCAGCCCCTTGCTTGCCAATCTCTTTCAGCACTATGCGTTCGACATGTGGATGCAGAGGAATCATCCGCAGACACCATTTGAGCGATTTGCCGACGATGTAGTTTGCCATTGCAGAAGTGAAGCACAGTCCCAAAGGCTGCGAACAGAGATTGAAAGCCGATTTGCGCAATGCCAACTGGAATTGCATCCCCAGAAGACGAAGATAGTCTACTGCAAGGATGAAGACCGCTGCGGAAGTTATCCGAATGAACAGTTTGACTTTCTGGGATTTACCTTTAGAACCCGTTCGTCGAGAAACCGTCGTGGAAAGCTGTTCGCCAATTTTAGTCCGGCAGTGAGCGACAAAGCCCAGCAATCGATGCGAGGAGTCATTCGGGAGTGGTGCCTGCACCAGCGCAGCGACAAGAGTCTTGATGACTTGGCGCGTATGTGCAATCCGGTGATGCGAGGCTGGATTAACTACTTCAAGAGCTACAGCAAGTCAGCAATACGCCCGACACTTGCCCACCTTGACCGTATTCTGGTGAGATGGGCGATGAGGAAATACAAGAAGCTGAAGAAGCACCAGCGGAGAGCATGTCAATGGCTGAAGCGGATACAATCGCACCAGCCTGGGCTGTTTACTCACTGGCAATATCTTCATGCAGGTGCTGGACGATAAGAGCCGGATGAATTGAGAGATTCACGTCCGGTTCTGTGAGAGCGTGGGCGGTGAGATTCCCCTGCGCTACTCGACTGGGAGGACGGCGGAAGTAATTCCGCCTCCTACCCGATCTGTTTTTTCTGGAGTGGGTTCGAATAATGGGATAGAATCGGACTCAGCGGGGAACCATCATGATATTGAACGAAATCTGGACGACGCTTAAGGTTCTGGCTTGGACGAAAGAATTCCTGTCAGCAAAAGGGGTTGAAAACGCTCGTCTTGAGGCTGAATGGCTTCTTAGCGCCGCTACCGGGCTCGACCGGGTAGGTTTGTACCTCAATTTTGAGCAACCTTTAAACGATGCCGAGCTGTCTGCATTCCGCATAATGGTTGCCCGCCGGGCTAAACGGGAGCCGCTGCAGCACATACTTGGAACACAGGAGTTTTATGGACTGGATTTCGAAGTAACGCCGGATGTACTGATTCCGCGTCACGATACTGAGCTGTTGGTTGCAGAAGCGATTGCCAGAAAGCCGGAGGCTCGCACAGTGCTTGATATCGGGACCGGCAGTGGCTGTATCTCCGTGGTTTTGGCTCGGCAACTTTCAACTGCTGCGGTTACGGCTACGGATATTTCCGAAGCTGCTCTTGCGGTGGCACGCCGTAACGCAAAGCGGCATGCCGCAAGTATCGAGTTCCTGGTTGGCTCGCTCTTTTCTCCACTCATCGGTCGCAGCTTCGATTTGGTTGTTTCTAATCCACCTTACATTCCAACGGCGGATATTGCCGGCCTTGCTCCGGAAGTACGTGATTTCGAGCCACGAGGCGCATTGGATGGTGGCCTGGACGGTTTGCACGTCTATCGGTCCCTGGTTCAGACTGCATCAAAGTATTTGCACCCCGGTGGCTGGCTGCTGGTCGAAGTCGGTATCGGTCAGGCACATGATGTTTCACAGCTGTTTCTGGAAGCCTGCACGTACAGTGAATCATTCTCGGCTCTCGACCCTGGCGGTATTGAACGAGTGATTGGCGCTCAACGAAAGGATACTGCATGAATATTGGAGAAGCGAACATGCTGCTGGCTGAAGCCGACCTGTTGGTCACAGAATCCGAAGTGGCAACAGCAATCGGTCGCATCGCAGAAGAGATTTCCTTTCAGTTGAAGGAGTCAAATCCGATACTGCTATGCGTTATGAATGGTGGACTAATCTTTACCGGACATCTACTGCCCAAACTGATGTTCCCATTAGAGGTGGACTATCTTCATGCTACAAGGTACGGCTATAAGACGAATGGTTCCAAACTGCAGTGGACGGTCAGACCTCAACTTGATCTGCGAAACAGAACCGTACTGCTGCTCGATGATATTCTTGATGAGGGTCTGACACTGGCGGCTATTGCCGATTACTGCCGCTCTCAGGGGGCCACCGAAGTTTTTATGGCGGTATTGATAGAAAAACTGCATCTGCGCAAGGTGACACCCGGCATGCGGGCGGATTTCAGCGGGATAGAGGTTGGCGACCGTTTTCTGTTCGGCTATGGCCTGGATTACAAGGGGTATTGGCGTAACGCGCCCGGCATCTATGCCGTCAAGGGAAAATAGCCGGCACAACATCAAAAGGAGATATTATGGCTACACACACACTGGTAAAAGTAGATGATGCAGTAAAGCATGATGAACTGATCCAGTTGGTCAGCTTCATGCTGGCTGATGAGGAATACGGGGTTGAAGTTTTGAAAGTGCGTGAGATCATACGTATGCCGACTATTACCAGAATGCCCAACACACCGCAACACATCGAAGGGATTATCAACCTGCGCGGCAAGGTCATACCAATTATCTCAATGCGCAGGCGCTTCTGTCTTTTGGAGAATGAAAATAGCAGCCAGACCCGAATCATTATCATGGATGTGGCCGGCAGCCTGACCGGTTTTATCGTCGATGCCGTCTCGGAAGTCATCCGCATCCACAGCAGTGAAATTCAGCCGCCGCCGTCAATGGTAATGTCGGGAGGCATAGGACAGGAGTTCATCACCGGTGTTTTTAACCACGTTGAGCGCCTGCTGATAATCATGGATATTGACAGGATGTTTTCAGATGACGAAAGGGATGGCTTTGGCGGGATGTAACAGGAACAAGAGAGGGTGATCCTGATGACAAAAAAACGGGTTGTTATAGCCGGTATGGGGTTTGGCGGGTTACGTGCGGCGAAGGCCCTGGCAGGAAGCGATGTGGAATTGGTCATGGTAGATCGCAACAATTATCACCTCTTTCAGCCGCTTCTGTACCAGGTTGCAACGGCCGGTCTCGAAGAAGAGGCCATTGCATATCCGGTGCGCGGTTTGTCGCGAAGTTGGGAGAATGCCTCCTTTCTGCTGGCCGATATCAGAGAAGTTGACCTAGGGAATAAATGGCTCTTGATCGATAACAGAAAAATAGATTTTGATTACCTAATCATTGCGACCGGAAGCCGCACAAACTTTTTTGGCATCGAAAGTGTTGCCCGTTATGCCTTTGATCTCAAACAGCTCGATCAGGCTGAAGATCTGAGAAACCAGATTCTGTTGATGTTCGAACTGGCGTCGCAGGAAAAGGACATCAAGCGCCGCGCTGCCATGCTGACGTTTGTAATCGTGGGGGGAGGGCCGACCGGGGTCGAATTTGCCGGCGCGCTTCGAGAGTTGATCGTCTATGTACTCTCCCAGGATCATGCCGGCATTTCAGCTGATGACACCCGGATTATGCTGATTGAAGCTGCCGGTACACTCCTGGCGGCGATGCCTCCCGATCTGAGGGAGTATGCCCGTAATAAACTCTGCAGCATGGGAGTCGAAGTCCTGCTGGAAACCAGAGTAATTGGTGCTACGGCTGAAACGGTTGAGCTCTATGGAGGTGATGTTATTGCTTCACATACCCTGTTCTGGTCAGCCGGGGTGGCGGCTGCTGAACTGGCTGGCAAGCTTTCGGGAGTTGAACTTGCGGCTGCCGGCAGGGTTGTTGTGCAGCCGGATTTGAGTGTCAAAGGCTATCCGGACGTTTTTGTTGTCGGCGATATGGCCTGTTCTTTACAGGCTGGTAAACCGCTGCCGATGATGGCTCCGGTTGCGAGCCAGCAGGGGGATTACGCAGCCAGGACGATTCTTGCCCGTGAACAGGGGTGCTCTCTTCCTCCCTTCCACTATATGGACAAAGGTTCGATGGCCACTATCGGCAGGAGCTCAGCCGTGGCTGTCGCCGCAGGCTTTAAATTCCGTGGCTATATTGCCTGGCTGGCCTGGCTGATTCTGCATCTGTATTATCTGATAGGGTTCAGAAACCGTCTGGTCGTCATGATGAACTGGACATACGCATACTGGTTTCAGGAACGACAGGTGCGGATTATTACGGCAAAAAAACGCCGGGCGGCATCGTTGTAGGATTGTTTCCACCCGGATAAGGGGATTAAGCGCCCATGATAGACAACCTCCATATATGGCTGCTGTTAAGATTGTTGCTGATCTGGCTTGTTCTGTCCGCTGTGATCGGCGGTCTGGTTAATTATCTCGGTAATGTCAATATGGACAACCATGTCGTGAACATGGCTAAAACTGAAACAACAAACTACACGGAGGCGGTGGTTACCTACCTGAAATCACCTTCAGAGCTGGCCCTTTCCGAGCTGAACCGCAAGATTCAGGCTCAGATTGAACGAGACAACCTGATTGCCGTAGAATTCTACGATGCCGAATCCCATAGGATTACCGAAGCGGTCGAAACGCTCGCCAGAGAGATCGAGGAAAAACTTCCCAAGCATGGCAGCGAGTTTGCCGATAAAGATGGCATTATATGCAAAAAACTGATGCTGGGAAACGACACTTATATGCGGGTGTTTGTCCCGCTCTTTAACAGCGCCGGAACCAAGATCGGCTATCTGGAGGGGATCTACCATGCACCGGTCGAGATTATCAACGACATCAAAAGTCATACCTTCTGGACGCTGATCCTGGTTGTGCTGGTTGTTTTTGTCACCAGCCTGGCACTGTATCCGCTTATAATCCGCCTCAACAAGAAGCTTGTTGATTACTCCAACAACCTGGCGCTGACCAACATCGGCATGTTGAAGGTACTGGGGAGCGCCATCGCCAAACGCGATAGCGACACCAATATCCATAACTATCGGGTTACGCTCTACTCGGTACAGATCGGCGAGAGACTGGGGCTTCCCCACTCCGCCATGCAGGGGCTGATCAAGGGGGCTTTTCTGCATGATCTTGGTAAAATAGCCATCAGCGACGCGATATTGCACAAATCAGGCAAGCTGACTGATGCAGAGTTTGAGATAATGAAGACTCACGTCCGACACGGCGAGGATATTGTTCGCGGTTACGACTGGCTGAAGGATGCGCTTGACGTGGTTCGATGCCACCATGAAAAATATGACGGCAGCGGCTATCCGGCTGGACTGAGAGGGAAAGATATTCCGATCAACGCCCGCATATTTGCAGTTGCGGATGTGTTTGACGCTCTGACCTCCAAACGCCCGTATAAAGAGCCTTTCAGCTTTGATGTCTCGGTGGGAATTCTGCGCGACTCGAAAGGAACCCACTTTGATCCGGATATCACACAGCTCTTTCTGGATAATGCCGCAGACCTGCACGCTGAGATATGCAACGACGATGAGGCATTGCAGCACGGAAAGCTGGGAACGCGCATCAGCAGTTATTTTCAATAAGACAGGATGAGGAGATTTATCAATGAATCAGGCCATATTTGATGCTCTCTCGGAGCGCATTCTGGTGATTGACGGTGCTATGGGCACTCAACTGCAGGAACGTCACCTGACTGTCGATGATTTTGGCGGGCCGGAATACGAGGGGTGCAACGAAAATCTTGTTATGACCCGACCGGATGTGATTGAAGATGTCCATCGGGCCTATCTGTCCGCCGGGGCAGATATCGTAGAGACAAATTCGTTCGGAGCAACCGACATCGTGTTGGCTGAATACGGATTGCAGGATCAGGTATTTGAGCTGAACCGCCAGGCCGCCTTAATTGCCCGCCGGGCCTGCGACGCTTTCAGCACCTCAGACAAGCCGCGCTGGGCTGCCGGTTCCATGGGGCCCACCACACGCACCATCTCCGTTACCGGCGGCGTCACCTTTGCACAACTGGTACAGGCCTTTCGCGGACAGACTCTGGGACTTCTGGCAGGTGGCGTCGATCTGCTGCTTCTGGAGACGGCCCAGGACACCTTGAATCTGAAGGCGGCAACCGAGGGAATCCGGTTGGCATTTGAGGAGAGCCACCGGCGGGTTCCTTTGATGATCTCCGGTACCATCGAACCTACCGGCACCATGCTGGCAGGGCAGGGGGTGGAGGCACTTTATACAAGCCTGGCTCATCTGGAGGATAATCTCGGTTTGATCAGCATCGGCCTGAACTGCGCAACCGGACCGGAATTCATGACCGACCACCTGCGCACACTGTCGGAGCTGGCCTGTTGCCATGTCTCGGTTTATCCCAATGCCGGTTTACCTGATGAGAATGGCCACTATGCCGAAACACCCGATTCACTGGCCGGCAAACTCTCCCGCTTCGTGGACGAGGGGTGGCTCAATATCGTCGGCGGTTGCTGCGGAACCACCCCGGCCCATATCGCAGCCATTGCACGGATGGTAGCCGGCAAGCCGCCCCGCCGCCCTGTGACCGTACATCGCCGGGTCGTGGCCGGGATCGAAGCGCTTTGCATCGAAAATGACGCCCGGCCGGTGCTTGTGGGAGAGCGCATCAATGTGATCGGTTCGCGCAAGTTCAAGAATCTGATTGTTGCCGAAAAATTCGAGGAGGGTTCCGAGATCGCCCGGGATCAGGTCAAGTGCGGGGCGCAGGTGATAGACGTCTGTGTGTCCAATCCGGACCGTGACGAGGCGGCCGACATGACGCAGCTGCTCTCTTTTCTGCCTCGTAAAGTACGGGCTCCGGTGATGATTGACTCCACCGACGTCCGGGTCATGGAACTGGCGCTTCAGCGGTTACAGGGGAAATGTCTGCTGAACTCGATCAATCTTGAGGATGGCGAGGGGCGCTTTGCACGTGTGGCAACCTTGCTGAAACGGTACGGCGGCGCCGTGGTAGTCGGCTGCATTGATGAAGATACGCTGAACGGCATGGCGGTTACCCGTGAGCGCAAGCTGGCGGTAGCCAGACGCTCCTATGATCTGCTGACAAGCACATACGGTCTGCGCCCTGAAGACCTGATCTTCGACCCGCTTGTATTTCCGGTGGGGAGCGGCGATGCACATTATATCGGATCCGCTCTGGAAACCATCGAAGGGGTGCGGTTGATAACAGAGGCTTTCCCCCAATGCAGTACGATTCTGGGGATTTCCAATGTTTCCTTCGGTCTGCCGCAGGCGGGACGAGAAGTGCTGAATGCGGTGTTCCTGCACCACTGCGTCAAAGCCGGCCTGACCTACGCCATCGTCAATACCGAAAAACTGGAGCGCTACGCCTCCATCCCGGAGGCGGAGCACACCCTGGCAGAGGATCTGATCTTCTGGCGGGGGGCAGACCCGGTGGCGGCTTTCGCGGCAGCCTTCAGGGACAAGAAGCCGGTTTCCCACGCTCCGGCAGCGGAACTGCCAATAGATGAACGCTTGCCGCTTTACATCATCGAAGGGACGAAGAACGGTCTGACTGCCGATCTGGACACTGTTCTGGCGCGGGGTGACAAGCCGCTTGAAATCATCAACGGGCCTCTGATGGCCGGAATGGCCGAGGTGGGGCGGCTGTTCAACGACAATCAGTTGATAGTTGCGGAAGTGCTTCAATCGGCCGAAGCGATGAAAGCGGCAGTGGCATATCTGGAACCGCATCTGGAGAAGAATGAAACTTCATGCAAGGGGAAGCTGCTGCTGGCCACGGTCAAGGGCGATGTGCACGACATCGGCAAAAATCTGGTGGAGATTATCCTTTCCAACAACGGTTTCAAGGTTGTCAACCTGGGGATCAAAGTTGGGCCGGAGCTGTTGATCGAGGCGGTCAAGCGGGAACAGCCCGATTTTATTGGACTGTCGGGCCTGCTGGTCAAGAGCGCCCTGCAGATGGTGATCACCGCTGCAGATCTGAGGGCGGCCGGTATCAACGTACCGCTGTTGGTGGGAGGTGCGGCTCTGTCGCGCATGTTTGCGGACACACGCATTGCCCCGGAGTATGGCGGCCCGGTGTTGTACGCCAAGGAGGCCATGTCCGGTCTTGAACTGGCCAATCAGTTGTCTAACCCGGCCGAGCGGGGTGCTTTGCTGGAGGAGCTGGTACTGCGCCAAAAGGGTGCAGTTGCAGCCAGGGAAGCCAGAGCGGCGGCTCCTGTTGTCATTGTGGACTCCGCCGGACGGTCAGCTCTGCGCTGCGATGCGGAAATCCCGGCCGTACCGGATTACGAAACCCATCTGCTCAGGGATATTCCGCTTGCCCACATTGTGCCTTACCTGAACCGCCAGATGCTCTATACCAAACATCTGGGATTGAGCGGATCGGTTGAAAAACTGCTGGCAGCCGGGGATGCCAAGGCGCTCAAACTGCATGAAACGGTAAATGCCATGCTGGAACAGGCCGAACGGGATGGTCTGCTCATGCCCCAGGCCCTGTATCGTTTTTATCCGGCCAATTCTGATGGAGATGATCTGATCCTGTTCGACCCGGCTGGCACGGGGGCGGAGGTTATGCGTTTCAGTTTTCCGCGTCAGTCCGGGAACGAGCGACTCTGCGTGGCCGATTTTGTCCGCCCGCTTGGAAGCGGCGAAAGCGACAATGTAGCTCTGCTGGTGGTAAGTTGTGGCCAGGGTATCCGGGAAAAGTCCGAGATGATGAAAATAAATGGCGATTACCTGAATTCTCACCTGTTGCAGGCATTGGCCCTGGAACTGGCCGAAGCCACTGCCGAGTTTTTGCACGCGCGGATTCGCACCTCATGGGGAATAGTAGATGATCCGTCTCTGACGATGAAGCAGCTTTTTAACGCCGAGTACAGGGGTATCAGGGTTTCCTTCGGCTATCCAGCTTGTCCGGAGCTATCCGATCAGGAAAAGCTGTTTCAGCTTCTAGAGCCTGAAAAGATCGGGGTGCAGCTTACCGAGGGGGATATGATGGATCCGGAGGCCAGCGTTTCGGCCCTGGTTTTTCATCACCCCGATGGGCGCTATTTTGATGTGTCCCGGGGGTGAGTTGGCGATTGAAATAGCACCGGCAATATAGTACTGTGGCTGCCATTCAAATTTCTATGGAGGTACATGATGAATTTCCGTTTTATCAATGTATTGGTTGTGGTCGGAACGCTGCTGTTAACATCGAATGTCTTCGCTGACGGTCCGATCAAGATCGGGGCCCTGTTTGCCGTGACCGGTCCGGCTGCCTTTCTGGGCGAACCGGAGCGCAACAGTGCGAAAATGGTGGTGGATGAAATCAACAAAGCCGGAGGTGTCAAAGGCCGCAAGCTGGAATTGGTAGTGTACGACACGGCCGGTGATGCTACCAAGGCTGTGCAGCTTGCCACCAGGCTGATCAAGGATGACAAGGTTGTGGCCATCATCGGCCCCAGTACGACCGGTGAAACCATGGCGGTTATCCCGGTGGCAGAAAAGGAACAGATCCCGCTGATATCATGTTCTGCCGGCAGCAAGATCACCGACCCGGTAAAAAAATGGGTGTTCAAGACCGCCCAGAATGATTCTCTGGCCGTCGGCAGGATCTATGAATATCTGCAGAAGAGTAAGCAGACCAACGTTGCCATTCTGACGGTTTCCGACGGTTTCGGGTCATCGGGACGAGAACAGCTCAAGAGCCAGGCTGCCAAATATGGCATTACGATCATGTCCGATGACACCTATGGTCCCAAGGACACCGATATGACCGCACAGCTGACCAAGATCCGTGGTACCCAGGCCCAGGCCGTCATCTGCTGGGGCACTAATCCGGGACCGGCCGTCATTGCCAAAAATGCTCATCAACTCGGTATCAAAGCTCCCCTGTTCATGAGTCACGGCGTATCTTCCAAGAAGTTCATCGAACTGGCCGGCGACTCCTCTGAAGGGATCAAACTTCCCTCCGGCAAGGTAGTAGTTGCCGATCTGCTTCCCAACTCGGATTCGCAGAAAAAATCGCTGATGGCATTTGTCAAGGATTACCAGAATCACTACAAGGCAGAGGGAGACCATTTCGGTGGCCACGCCTGGGATGCGGTCATGCTGATCAGAAATGCCGTTGAAAAAGGCGCCGACACTCCTGCCGCTATCCGTGACCAGCTTGAAAAGATCAGGGGCTTCGCCGGTATCGGCGGAACCTTCAATTATTCGGCTCAGGATCATGCCGGACTCGGCAAGGATGCCTTCGTGCTGGTAGAGGTCAAGAAGAAGGATTGGGTGATTGTGAAGTAGCTTAATTGATACGGTATTTGATACGGTAAAAAAAAGGGGTTACAGCTAATATATGTGACCCCTTGATTTTTATGGTCGGGATGACTGGATTTGTACGAGCGCCCCCCTTCGCCCTGCACTTCAAGTGCCTTACGTTCTGCAGCATCAACATGGTAATGGTACGCTGAAATCCCGCAGTCATTTTGCTGAGCAGGGTCGGTATCTCAGAAGATCCGGTCAACATGAAACCTTCCTGAGCAGATAATGCCCGACGAACCACTCATTGCCGTTGTTATAGCCGAACAGTTCGGCGCAGGCCATGAAAAAAACCCTCCAGCGCTGGAACCAGATATTTGCTTCGCTACCGTAAACTTCCTGCAGGATCGGCATGATCTCGTCACGTCTGGCATCCTGCAACCGGAGCCAATCTTCACTGGTCTGCTGGTAATGACGACCATTTACGCGCCAGTGATTCTCCACCAGCAGATGATCATTGAAGTAAAACAAGAGATGGTCAGACGGCATGATACCGCCGGTGAAGAAATACCGTCCCATCCAGTTATCCTCTCCCTCGGGCTCGAAGAAATAGGCCAGTTCGCGATGGCAGAATATGTGCACGAACAGTCGCCCGTCCGGCTTCAGCCAACCTGAGATCCGCTTCAGCAATTCGGTGTAGTTGCGCATGTGCTCGAACATCTCCACCGAGACCACCCGATCGAAGGTCTCCTTGATGGAGAAATCGTTCATGTCGGCGGTTATGACCCGCACGTTGGTGAAACCCTTTTCGCGGCAGAGCGATTGAATATACTCCCGTTGCGGGGCTGAATTGGAGAGTGCCGTGATACGCGCTTCTGGATACTGTTCAGCCATCCATATCGTCAGGGACCCCCAACCGCAGCCAAGCTCCAGGATGTCCATACCATCGGAAAGACCGGCCCTACGGCAGGTTTCGGCCAGCATTGCCTCCTCGGCAGCGGCAATTCCGGTCACTCCGATCGGGTAGAAACAACTGCTGTACTTCCGGCGTGGTCCCAGCACCTGAGAAAAGAACGCAGGAGGCAGCTCGTAGTGCTGGTCATTGGCTGCGTCCGTCGCAACAGCCAGAGGACTCTTCCTCATGAGTTCAAAAAGATTGCGCTGCCGCTGTCGTTCGACCTCCGTATCTCCGTGATACTCATCCTGCAGGCGCTTCCGCAGCAACCGTCTGATTCCGCGCCTGATGACCGCATCCGGCAGCAGACTTTTTTCCATCAGATCAATCATTACACTCATGGTTTTCTCTCCGCTGCGCTGAATTGGCTGCGAATCTCTTCCATTCGACTGCGGTTCTTGCCCAGATCAGAGTAACCGAGACGCGATGCGGAGCGGACCTGAATGACTGAACGTAACCGGTCCAGCAGAAACTCGCCGTCATCAACAAACAGGGTCGTGCGAAACTCCACACGCAGATAACCCGGCTTCTCTTCGATGATGGTCGTGTCGCCCCGTCGGCCGAGAACCAGCTTCATTCGTGCAAAGGCGGCATCGGGGTCGCCAGAGAACGTCAACGCTGTAATGCGATGACCATCATCTGCCTGGCTGGAAACGCAGTTGGGTGAAGAGGGACAGGCAACCAGCAGGCCATCCTTTGTACCCAGATTCTGTGGCCGCTCTCCGGCACATCCCGCCATCTCCAAAAGACCGATGGTCATAACGATGGTTCTCCTGATTGTTGTAAGCATAGTTTCCATCCTGATTCCCTTACGTCTGTTTTCCACTGAAACAATGTAGCCATAGTTGCATTTATAGCGTAGTCTGGTAATACTGTCATGAGTTTTTCCGAGGAGGCACCGTGTTCTCTCGTTTAACATCCCGACCCTGCATCTGCGCAATCTCAATCCTGCTGGCACTCACAATAATGCCTCTGACCGCCCATGCCCTGACCGTAGAAAACGTTACTTTTGAGGATAGAATCACCATCGGCGGCAGCCCGCTACCGCTACATAATGCCGCCCTGCTGCGCTACCTGAAATTCATCAAGGCCTATGTGGCAGCGCTCTACATGCCTGAGGGGGTCAACCCGGATCAGGTGCTGACCGATGTCCCCAAACGACTGGAACTCCATTACCTCGTCTCGATCAAGGGCCCTGATTTCGGCAAAGGAGCTGAACCAACCCTGAAACTCAACCAGACACCGGCCGAACTGGCAAAACTGCGCAGCCGCATCGACCGGATCAATGCAATCTACCAGGATGTAAAGCCGGGTGACCGCTATGCACTGACTTACCTGCCCGGCCGGGGCACAGAACTGGCCCTGAACGGCACGCCACTGACGGTCATCGAAGGTGCCGACTTCGCCGCCACCTATTTCGGTATCTGGCTTGGGCGCGAACCGATTGATGAAAAGCTGAAGCGTGATCTGCTGAAAGGACGCTGAGATGAAAACATTCCTGACCACCATCTGTCTGGCTGTGCTGGCCATCATGCTCTACGTCACGATCAGCGCCTCGCTGCACCTGGACATCGTCAGCGCAACCCGCCAGCTCTGGCCCGATCCCTGGTTCCGGGCCACCCTGGCCGACGCCTACTGCGGCTTCCTCTTCTTCTGGCTCTGGGTGGCCTGGCGTGAACAGTCAGCAGCAAGGGGCGCCATCTGGTTTGTCCTGACCATGACACTGGGCAATATTGCCATGGCTTTTTACCTGCTGGTGCAGTTGCGGCATATCCGTAACGGTGAAAATCTTGGCAGACTGTTTTCCCGAAAGGTATCCCCATGAACTACAAAGGATACCTGTGAAAGTTTGATGTGGTAAAATATATCGCCAGGCACAGCTATTGAAAAAGGGGTAGGGAATGCTATATGTTTTCCTGATTACCGCCGTCAGTATAAGCGTGTACATGACCGGCTGGTTCATCGCCGCCCAGATCCGGGGGCGCAACGATATCGCCGATGTGGCCTGGGGACTGGGATTCGTCCTGGCGGCTGCGGTCTCAATGATCGCCGGCCAGGTACATTCACCGCGCGGCCTGCTGATATCTGCCCTGGTGCTGATCTGGGGCATCCGCCTGGCACTGCACATCCACAGCCGCAACCGGGGCAAGGGTGAAGACCCACGCTACCGGAAGTGGCGTGAGGAGTGGGGCAAGTGGTTCGTGCTGCGCTCCTTTCTGCAGATCTTCATGCTACAGGGATTTTTGCTGTTCTTGGTGGCGATACCAATCGTCTGCGCCAACACGTCAGCGGCCGCGCCCCTTGGGTGGCTGGATATGCTCGGCCTGGCGGTCTGGCTGTACGGTTTCGGTTTCGAGGCGCTCGGTGACTGGCAGCTGCTGATGTTCATCCGTAATCCGGATAACAGGGGTAAACTGATGACGGGCGGTCTGTGGCACTACACCCGTCACCCCAACTACTTCGGCGAGGTGACTCTCTGGTGGGGGATCTGGCTGATGACTCTGGCTCTGCCGGGCGGCTGGTTGACAATTATCGGCCCATTGACCATCACTTTCCTGATCCTGAAGGTCTCCGGCATCCCCATGCTGGAAAAACCGTATGAGGAACGGGCCGATTTTCAGGAATACAAGCGCCATACCAGTGCCTTTTTCCCGCTGCCACCCAAGGGAGGAATCTGAAATGCTGCACACATTCAAGGTCTACCTGCTCTGCCTGCCGTTCACCCTGCTGCTGGACTATATCTGGCTGGCCAAGCTGATGCAGGGCTTTTATATCAAAGAACTCGGTTCCTATGCCCGGGTCCGGGGTACCACCATCATCCCGGTCTACTGGGCTGCAGGGTTGGTGTACCTGCTGATCCCTCTGGGGGTTGTACTGTTCTCGCTACCTCGGGTCGATCCGGCTAATATTGCTGCTTCATCTCTTGGATGGGGCGCTCTGTTCGGACTGGTGATGTACGGCGTCTATGACATGACCAACATGGCCACGCTGGAGCGCTGGCCGATCAGGATGGTCTGGGTCGATATCTGCTGGGGCTGTTTCCTGTGCGGGGTGACAACACTTTTTGCCGCGCTGGTGTTGCGCTGGCTGCAGTAAACGCACTACTCACAAAAGGAGCTTCAACCATGAATCTTTCCGAACTGTTTACCCATCCCGGACTCGGGGTAATGTCCACATCCTCCTCGGATGGCAAAGTCAACAGCGCCGTCTATGCCCGGCCACATGTCATCGATGAGACGACTCTGGTCTGGGGCATGACCGACAAGCGCACCTACCAGAACCTAACCCGCAACCGCCATGCCGCCTTTCTGTTCAAGACCGGCTCGCCCGGCTTCAGCGGGGTACGCCTTGTGCTGGAGCTGTTCAGGACCGAGGAAGAGGGAGAATTGCTGGAGACCATCAAGAAAAACACCGATGAAATTGTTGGACCGGGAGCCGGTGCTGCTGTCACCCATGCCGCCTGGTTTCGAGTTGTTGAGGTACGGTCATTGATTTGAAGCAGATGCTTGCAAATAAAGATGAGGACTCTTCAGAAAATTCCCGGCACAAATCAAATGACCCGTATATAAGGAGCGTCATGAATCTCTACGCATTAAGCGTCACAACCATCGATGGCCGGACCGAGCCACTGGAGACCTACTGCGGTAAGGTACTACTCATCGTCAACGTCGCCAGCAAGTGCGGCTTCACATCCCAGTATGCGGGTCTGGAAGCGCTCTATCGCCGCTACCGGGACAAGGGCTTTGCCATTCTCGGTTTCCCCTGCGACCAGTTCGGCCATCAGGAACCGGGTAATGAGGCGGAGATACAAAGCTTCTGCTCGCTCACCTATGATGTCACCTTTCCCCTTTTTGCCAAGATAGAGGTCAACGGCAGTGGGACGCATCCGCTCTACGCACACCTCAAGAAGGTACAACCGGGACTTTTTGGTAGCGAGGCGATCAAGTGGAATTTTACCAAGTTTCTTGTCAATCGGGAAGGACAGGTACTGAAGCGCTACGCACCGAGCGACACGCCGGAAAAGATCGAGGCTGATCTTCGGGGAATGATTAAGTTGTCAACCGGTGACACGAAAGGTGATATATGAAGATAGCAATCATCGGCGGCGGCATATCCGGATTGACGACGGCATACCTGCTGTGCGGCGAACATGAAATCACCCTGTTCGAGGCGAACGACTATCCGGGGGGACACACCAACACGCTGGATGTGCCCCATGACGGTACCAGCTATGCGGTAGATACCGGTTTCATCGTCTTCAACGAGCGCACCTATCCCAACTTCATCAAGCTGCTGGATCGCCTCCGTGTTGCGTCGCAGCCAAGCGTGATGAGCTTTTCGGCCGTCTGTGAAACCAGCGGCCTGCAATACTGCGCTACCAACCTGGATACGCTCTTTGCCCAGCGAAAGAACCTGCTGAGTCTTCCGTTCTGGCGGATGTTGTTGGAGATCCTGCGCTTCAATCGCGCCTCGGCGGAGTTGTACGGCAGCAGCGATCTGAGTCTGACGCTGGGTAATTACCTCCAGACCCGCGGCTATTCACAAATGTTCATCGAAAAGTTCCTGATCCCCATGGGTGCGGCGGTCTGGTCAGCCGATCCGGCTCAATTTCTTTCATTCCCGGCGGCGGCCTTCGTCCAGTTCTTCACCAATCACGGCATGCTCAATGTTTTCGACCAGCCCACCTGGCGAGTCGTCACCGGTGGTTCCCGCCAGTATGTTGCGCCACTGACAGATCCATTCCGCGAACGGATACGCCTGTCAACTCCGGTCGAACGGGTGCAGCGCTGCGGCGAGCGGGTGACGGTCACCCCGCGCGGCGGTGAACCTGAGGTGTTCGACCATGTGGTGTTGGCTTGCCACAGCGACCAGGCGCTGGCGATGCTGGCCGACCCGTCAGATACGGAACGCGAGCTACTGGGCGCCATCCCCTATCAAAAAAACGATACGGTGCTGCACACCGACAGTCGACTGCTGCCCTCAATCACTAAAGCCCGCGCCAGCTGGAACTGCCTGCTCCCGCGCAAGCAGCAGGATAGTGTGGTACTGACCTACTGGATGAACCTGCTGCAGAACATCATGGCGCCGGTTGATTTCTGCGTGACGCTCAACAGCCCGGAGGCCATCGACCCGGCAAAGGTCATCCGTCGCCTGACCTATCACCATCCGGTTTATTCGACAGCGGCCTTCGAAGCACAAAAACGCCGGGATGAGATCAGCGGCGTTAACCGCACCTCATATTGCGGCGCCTACTGGAGCTGGGGCTTTCACGAGGATGGTGTCAAGAGCGCTCTGGCGGTCTGCAATCAATTCGGGAAGGGACTCTAGGAATGCACAGCCGGATCTACACAGGACATGTCGGACACCAGCGCCTGACTCCGGTCGGTAATGTGTTCTGCTACAGCCTCTTCTTCCTGTATCTTGACCTGGCAGAACTTGAAACCGTCTTTGCGAAGCGTTGGCTCTGGTCGCTGGAACGGCCGAACTGGGCCAGTTTCCAGCGTTCGGACTACTTTCATGCGTCATCACTGCCGCTTGATCAGGCCGTACGGGATGAGGCAAAAAGACAGCTCGGTTTCCGCCCCGCCGGTCCGATCCGGCTATTGACCCACCTGCGCTACCTGGGGTACTGTTTTAATCCGATCAGCATATACTACTGTTTCGCCGAAGACGGCTTTACCCTTGAGGCATACCTGATCGAAATCCACAACACCCCCTGGGGTGAGGAATACCTGCGGGCCTTTGATGCCGGTGCCAGCCAACGTGACGGGGAATGGCACATGTACCACCTGGACAAGGAGTTTCACGTATCACCCTTCATGCCGATGGACATGGAATATGACTGGCGCTTCACCGCTCCAGCGGAAGAGTTAAAGGTGCACATGACCAGCCTGCGACAAGCCACAGAAATTTTCAGCGCCTCCCTGAATCTGAATCAACAGCCGTTGACCAGCGGCAATCTGGCCGGGGTTCTGCTGCGCTGGCCGTTCATGACTGCCAAAGTCATTGCCGCCATCTACTGGCAGGCGCTGCGCCTGAAATGGAAAGGGGTGCCCTTCTGCCCCCACCCGGAACAACTTGACATCAAGAAAGGACGCTACAGTAGATGAGCCAAAACGAACAGACCTGTTCATCATGTCCACAAACCGAGTCAACGGCGACCGGCATTATCAATCAACTGTCACGGAATCTGGTGCTGAAGAGCCTGGCAACTATTGAGCAGGGGCACATCACCCTGATCGACGGCAGCGAACGCCGGGAGTTCGGTCGCCACAGTTCCGGGCTGGCCGCCACGCTGCGCGTCCAGAACGCTGATTTTTACCGGCGTGTGGCCTTTGGCGGAACCATTGCCGCAGGGGAAAGCTACATGGATGGTCTCTGGAGCTGCAGCGACCTGACGGCACTTGTGCGGATCATGGTACTCAATCAGAGTGCCCAGCAGCAGTTGGAGGGCGGCCTGGTAAGATTGACCGCTCCGCTGCAGCGCATTCTGCACCGTCTCAACGACAATACCCGCAGCGGAAGCCGCAGGAATATTGCCGCTCACTACGACCTGGGTAACGATTTTTACAGGCTGTTTCTCGACCCGACCATGGCCTATTCCTGCGGCATTTTTGAACGGGATGACAGTACGCTGGAAGATGCCTCCACGGCCAAGTTTGATAGGATCTGCCGTAAACTGGGGCTGACTCCCGCTATGCAGCTGCTGGAGATCGGCACCGGATGGGGCGGCTTTGCCATCTACGCGGCACGGCATTACGGTTGCCACGTTACCACGACCACCATCTCCCGGCAGCAGCATGATCATTCAGCGGAGCGAATTGCAGCAGAAGGTCTTGGCAATCAGATCACCCTGCTGCAGCAGGACTACCGCGACCTGACCGGGCAGTTCGACCGGCTGGTTTCGATAGAGATGATTGAAGCGGTCGGCCACCGTCATCTGCCGACCTATTTCCGTGCCTGCGCCGAACGCCTGAAACCTGACGGGGCGGGCCTGATCCAGGCCATCACCATGCCGGACCACCTTTATGACCGTTACCTGGACGCCCCCGACTTTATCAACCGTTACATCTTCCCCGGTAGCTGCTGCCCGTCACTGCATGCCATCTCCGACGCCGTGGCGCGCTCCACCGATCTGCGCCTGAATAATCTCGAAGACATCTCCCCGCACTATGCCCGTACCCTGCGGGAATGGCGGAATGCCTTTCATTCCAATCTGAATAAGGTCAAACAGATGGGATTTGACGATCGCTTTATCAGGATGTGGGAGTATTATCTCTGCTACTGCGAGGGCGGATTTGCGGAGCGCTTTACCGGAGTCGCACAGCTTCTGTTCACCAAACCGGGCTATCACGGAGAGCCATTACTACATCGGTTGGAAAGGAGCGCATAGCTATGAAACATACGTTTTTGACGATTGCCCTGCTGATTATGACAGGGTGCAGTGCCTCTTTTCCGCCGATCAAAACGGTAGATAAGGTGGATATCAAGCGCTTTATGGGCCCGTGGTACGTCATCGCCTGCATCCCGACCTTTATCGAAACAGATTCCTACAACGGCATCGAAACCTATCGGCTCGAAACGGACGGCAGCATTGACACCGTCTTCACCTTCAATAAAGGCAGCTTCGACGGCTCTCCCAAACGCTACAACCCGCGTGGTTTCATCGTCGATACTATCAACAACTCTACCTGGGGGATGCAGTTCATCTGGCCGTTCAAGTCCGAATTCCTGATCACGCACTTAAATGAGGATTACAGTCAGACGGTCATCGGCCGCAACAAGCGCGACTACGTCTGGATCATGGCACGCACCCCGCAGATACCGGAGGGTGACTACCAGAGGCTGGTGAAAGAGCTGGAAGGACAGGGTTATGATGTTTCCAAGCTGCGCAAGACACCCCAGCGATGGCCGAATGATGGAAACAGTCCGTGAATGATCTGACCCGCAAGGTGATCAATGTAGCACTGTTCCAGGCAGCCTGGTTTGCTGCGGTGCTGGGAGCGGCACGGGGGATGCTCTGGCTCGGTCCGCTGGCCATGGTACCGACCCTGGCGATCCATCTGGCACTACAGGAGAATCGGCGCGGTGAAGTAAAGCTGCTGCTGGCGGCGGGCCTGCTCGGACTGATCTTCGACACCGCATTGGTGGCGGGTGGCGTCTTTACACCGCTGCAGCATCTTTTTCCCCGCCCCATCAGCCCCCCCTGGATGATCTGTCTCTGGGTAAACTTTGCCGCCACCCTGAATGTCTCCATGGCCTGGCTGCGTGGGCGATATGTCCTGGCAGCGGTCTTCGGCGCAGTCGGTGGGCCGTTGGCCTATTGCAGTGGAGCCAAACTGGGAGCGACGGAGACATTGCCGACAACGACCGGGATGCTGCTGCTGACGATTGGCTGGGGAATTATGACACCGCTGCTGGTCTGGTTTGCAAAAATTATTCATTTGTCACGTACATGACGAGGTGAAATCTGCCCCTCATTTCCGGGGAATGAATTCCCCAGCAGCTACCATCAATCTGTCGCTATTTGTTCCCCCCACTGCCCTCTTCAGCACATCCCTCAACTGATTTGCGTTATATGGCTTACTGATTATCCCCGCCACGTTGTCACTTCCCAATCTTGAGGTAACATCAGTATCTCCAAAGCCACTGGAAATAATTATCGGGAGTTTTGGACGCAGATTTTTATGTTCTCCGAACAATTTATAACCGTCCATAACCGGAATACCGATGTCAGTGACAACCAAGCTGATTTTATAGGTGTTTTTCAGGAACAACTCGGCTTCATTAAGTGTTTCATGCAGCAGTTCATCTATTGAATGATTTATGGAGTATTCTATCAAACGTAGCCGTGCGTCTATAATCTCTCGGGTGCGCTTGTGTCCGGTAATATCCCGGAAAGTGGAAAAGAATGTGCCGCCATGCGCAGATGAATAGTTGGAGCAGACTTCTACATCAATGATTGAACCGTTTTTATGTCGGTGTGTCTCAAATCGTAATGCCCCCTTTTGGACAATCTCTTCTATACGTTTGGAAACATCCTCGGGACTTTCAATCGCATCAACCTCAGAGATGTGCATGTTGATAAGTTCCTCTCTGGAGTACCCCACCAAACGACAGTAGCTTTCATTGGCTTCCAGAATGTGACCAGTTACAGCGACTATCAGAAACCCGTCTAATGAGGTAGTAATCATCGTGCGGAATTCGTCTGGTTCTATATGTATTGCATGTTCATATTCCATGCTCACCTCCCAGGGAAACACGAAACTGCTTAAAAGATATTATAATACGCTAGTTGATCAATATGATATTTTTAACACAAAATATTTATGATCACTCCAAGGCTATATGCAGGCAGTCTAACATTTAACAATTTGGCATTCTGTCTTCAAACAACCGCAGGATCCACAGGTACAGATTCGCAAGCCACATTCCCGGCAAGCCGGATTCTTTGGATCGCGACCGTCAACCGTTTTACCGCAGGCAGAAGGTCAAATTTTATTACGTCTCCTCCGTTTGGACTTTATTTTAGAGGGATAAAAATTAAAATATTTTTTTAAAAATCATCGCTCAACTGCACAAATTTCTGGCATTTTTCATGCCATCGGGATGAATGGTGCTGTTAACATGCTGAAATAATACCATAATAATACTATTCTCAATTGGCATATACTTTGTATAACTCTCCTCTGAAGTTTTGGTAAAAGGTAAAGTATGGCATTTTGTAATGTCTCAATACGAGCGGTAATAGAAGATTTGGTACAGGGGAATTTGTGAATAAATCTGAATATTACATGCGAACAAACGAAACTACTTCTTCCGGAATTTCGTGGGAGATAGTGCCCAATGATCATGGCACAAGCATTGTGAAGCTTTCTGGAAACCTGAAGCCAGGTTGGCTTGGCCAACTTTCCTCGTACATGTCTCAGGAAAAAATTAATATTGTGAAAGGGACAGCATGTAAATGCGGTTTGATATGCTGGGATGGCCTTTTTGAAATTGAAAAGGGCTCTCGACCGATTGAGAACGGGACTGGCTTCAATCCAACGAAAGCATTTAATGGCGCTTCAGATCAGAAGGTTGTTGAATTCTCTGCAAAAATATCCAAATTGATCATGAAGCGCTCAAAAAGACACGGAGGAAGTATATATGTCGAAATAATGGGTAAAGACTATATCGGCTTTCTCAGCAGTATCATGAATATATTCAGTTTTTGTTCACTTTTCCCAACCGAGTTAGAGGTATCAACCAAAGACCACCATGTTTTTGATCAGTTCTGGCTCAAAGGAATAGGTTTTTTTGTACCAACAGATGAGGATGTGGCATTACTGTATGATCGTCTGAGTCGATATCAGTAAAAATCGACAATAATCATATGATTCACCCGGTAACCAAAGCTGGTCATGCAACCGACAATGCAGGTACTGAATATCCTGCTTTTCAATCTTAAATTATGCATGCAGATCTGTCATATAGTACGAAGATAAATTCAACGGCCAAGCAATGAAGCTCAGCATACCTTTAAGGTGTGCCGGGCTTTTTCATTATGGGTCGAAACAAAAGGAGAAAGAGAATGTCATTAATCACTGGATTTACAAAAAACGGGCGGGAGTGGACACCGGAATTTATCAAGGCTCTTGAGAAAGACTTTTGTATCGGTTGTGGACGTTGCTACAAGTCATGTACAAAAGACGTGCTGGCTTACGAAGAGGTGGATACCGAGGAAACAGTCAAGGCGTATATGAAGATTGCCAATGACGGAAACTGTATCGGCTGCAAGGCCTGTGGCCAGAATTGCCCGAAAGGCTGCTTTACATTTGAACCGGTTGAAGCCCATGCTTTTGGTTATACCTCATAGTATTATAACTATATGCTGTCCAAGATTCGTGTTTCTCATAAGCTGCTGTTGATTTATGTTCTTGATCTGGTGACAGTGGCATATCTGGCCTATTCAATGGCCAGCGAGCAGCTAATTACCATCCATTTTGCCAAAAAAGAACAAGTCGGCAATTCATATCTAACGACAGTCAGGCAGACGTTGCTGGATGTGTATGACATCAGCAACTCGCGAACAACCCGAAACAGAATAGATTCCACGATCAATACCGTCAAAAAAAATGTTGTATCCTTGTCAGTAGCCGAAAAAACATTTGGCGTCGGCATGGATTCTTCAGCCTTGAACGAGAAAGCTGTCTCAACAGTGTTACGTCCCGCACTGATCCAGGGTTGTTTTCCCTCCCTTTTTCAGGCTGGATG
>JBAXVG010000006.1:0-157623 GCA_037129255.1 Desulfuromonadales bacterium
TACCCCTTGCGCAAAGACTTCAGGAGGATTCTGACATCATGAAGGGATAACGGGGGTGACCGAATAAATACGGGGTAACTATGAACTTTAACTGTAAGCCATTGTTTTTATTGGTGGAGCTGAAGGGATTCGAACCCTCGACCTATGCGTTGCGAACGCATCGCTCTCCCAGCTGAGCTACAGCCCCAAATATCTGTTTATTCGAGATGCGAGGCAAGCGGCAGTATGACGCTGAACACCGCGCCAAGTTTTGCATTATCCGCTCTTATAGAACCAAAATGGTTCAAAACTATACGGTTGGCGATTGCCAACCCCAAACCGGTGCCGTGACGCTTGGTTGTGAAAAACGGGCTGAAAATCTGGGATAGGATCTCCGGCGCAATCCCTCCACCAGTGTCTTCAATGCTGATCATTACGGAGTTATTTTCCGGCGGTATATTGCTGACCGCAATAGTGAGCTGGCCACCCTCTGACATGGTATCGCAAGCATTTAATATCAGGTTGAGAAAAACCTGTTTGAGCTGGTGTGCATCTCCAAGAATTGGCCATGAGTCGCTGCCGATGTTGGCGTACAACCTTATTCCGTGATCTTCCAATGTTGTAGCACAGCTTTCCATGCAGTCCCGCAGGATTGCTCCCAGTTCGCAGGCACAGAAACAGATGGTCGGCTTACTGGAGAAGGCCAGGATGTCAGCCAGCATCTTTTCAAGGCGGCCAACCTCTTTGACAATGGTATCGGCATACTGATGCTCTTTACTATCTCCCGGCAAGCCCTTGAGCAGCCTCCCGGCAAAACCGCCGATAGTGATTATCGGGTTTTTAAGCTCGTGGGCCAGATTGGTCGCCATCTCGCCGATTGCTGCCAAACGTTCGCCATGCGACAGGCGTTCCCGGGCATCCCGCAAATTTCTGTGGGCGTCTTCAATGCGGTTATAGAGCATGGAGTTTTCCACTGCCATGCCAGCCTGGTTGGCAAAAAGCTGCAGAAATTGCAGCTTATCCTGTGTAATTTCCTGACCGGATTCGGGATTGTCCACTATGATTATGCCTATGGCCGTATCTCGCGCAATCAAGGGCGCAGCAGCGAATGAGCCGTAGCACAGATGCCTGATAAAAACACAGGTAGAGCATTCATGACAGGTCGTGTTATCGATATGGCAAAGGTTGCGTTCAGCAATAAGCCGCCTTATCAGCGGACAACCTTCAGCTATGTCAATGCGCGTCAAACGGACTTTTGCGCAGAATTGTGAAGAACGCTGCAGCGAGATCGCGTCTTCGCTGATATCCCAGCGACTTCCCAGAGCCTCCGGACTGCCGACTATCTGTAACCCTTCAGCCGTTTGGCGCGTAACACCCAGCATACCTTGCAGAACTTCAGATTTTTCACTGCGTAAAAGCAGAAAGGCGCGTTCAAACAGATGTGAGGATGAGGTCGTGAGGGCAGTAAGAATAAGGTGCGTCAGCTTGTTGAGACGAATGGTGGAAAGCATGGTATTGCTGAACTGGTACAGAAGCGTCAGTGCTGTAAAGCGACTTTCGGAAACCGGCGGCTGAAGGGAGTTATTGCAGGCTGTCATAGGATTTTCCTGGCTGCCTCTTTGTGATAATAACCGTAGTCTGTTAAAGTCTACGTTCCTTTTCTTCCGCTTCCATCTTGCAATTGATACATTGAGTCGTTACCGGCCTGACCTTGAGACGTGCCTCACCGATCTCTTCTCCACAATCTTCGCAGACGCCAAAATCACCGGCTTCAATACGATCAAGAGCGTCTTTAATCTTGTTAATCAACCTGCGTTCCCGATCACGGATACGTAACTCGAAGCTCCGGTCTGACTCCTGTGTGGCGCGGTCCGTCGGATCCGGAAAGCTGGAGGCATCAGAAGTCATCTCCGTAACTGTTTTATCCGCTTCTCCTAAAAGAGTTTTCAGCTCATCGTTCAATACGTTTTTAAAATATTCCAGCTTGTCCGCTTCCATGACCTGCTCCTGATTCAATTAAACTGCCGGATTGTAGTGAGAGTTGCTCCACAAGTCCAGAAAAAAAACCATGCCGGTCATTACTCGAAGATCAGATTCATTGCTTCCTGCACCGTTGCGGCTCCCTCAAGCCGGATACTCCGCTTTTTAATACGCTTCAGACTGCCGACAGGGATGATGCACCGCTTGAAACCAAGTTTTTCTGCCTCGGCAATGCGCAATTCAGGTTGGGTAACGGCCCGTACCTCCCCGGCCAGGCCGACTTCGCCGAACACCACGGTCTGTGGCGGTATAGCCTTGTCCAGATGACTTGAGGCTACAGCCATGATCATTGCCAGATCAGCTGCCGGCTCATTGAGCCGCGCCCCGCCGGCGGCATTGAGGAATATGTCCTGGCCGGTCATGTGCAGGCCGACTTTCTTCTCCAGGACGGCCACCAGAAGCGCCAGTCGATTATGATCGACGCCGATTGTCGTCCGGCGCGGAACACCGTAGGATGAATGGGTAACCAGTGCTTGCAGTTCAACCAGCAGAGGTCTGCTCCCCTCCAGCGACGTGGTAACTACCGAGCCGGACACTCCCAGAGGCCGTTCGGACAGAAACAGCTCCGAGGGATTGGCAACACCGCACAATCCTTCCTGTTTCATCTCAAAGACCCCTATTTCGTTGGTCGAACCGAAGCGGTTCTTGACCGCACGCAGGATTCGGAATGGATGGCTGCCATCGCCCTCGAAGTAGAGTACCGTGTCCACCATATGTTCCAGTACGCGCGGACCGGCAATCGAGCCATCCTTGGTAACGTGACCGACGATGAAAACCGGGATATTGCTCCCTTTGGCCAGGAGCATCAGTTTGCCGGCCGACTCCCTGACCTGGCTGACACTGCCGGGGGCCGATTCGAGAGTTGACGTCCAGACCGTCTGGATTGAATCCACCACCATGGCGGCCGGCCTGAGACTGGCTGCCTGAGCAAGAATCGACTCCAGTGAATTTTCAGCAAGTACCAGCAGGTTTCTGCTGGATGCGCCCAGGCGTTCGCCCCGCAGACGTGTCTGCGAAGCGGATTCTTCGCCGGAGACATACAGCACCTGACCGGCCGCTGTCGCCAATGTGTTCATTGCCTGCAACAGAAGCGTGGATTTTCCGATACCGGGATCTCCACCGATCAGCACCATTGAGCCGGGTACTATGCCGCCTCCCAGAACCCGGTCAAGTTCTCCGATGCCGGTGGCAATGCGTGTTTCTGACTGGGGCGGCACATCACAGATCGGCACAGGCCGGGACTGCCCTGCCGGAACACCGCCATGGGATGTCCTGACAACATTCTCTTCAGCCATACTGTTCCAGGCACCGCAATCGGGACATTTTCCCAACCATTTCGGAGACTGGCTGCCGCATTTCTGACAGGTAAAAACGGTTTTCTGCTTCACGCTCAAGAACCTCCGCTTTCCCGGTACTATTTCACGGATACGGCCTGCTTCTTCAAGTTCATTTTTTCAGCAGCCTGGTGCTGTCGTACTCAAAATGCTGGTAATCAAGCAGCCGCAGCCAGGTCCCGCCCCAGTCGAACCCATTGTCGGTGAAAGCTTTTACTGCCACTGAATCAGGGAGAAGGTATCCTGGAACATTTATGGTTCTGTCAACATATGCGGCAGCACCAGGCGGCAGCACCAGGCAGTCGGCCGGCCGCTCTGAGCAGAAGGTGAATACAGGTGATTTGACATCATATCCGGTGCGCAGCAGAAAGGCCCCTTTGTCTTCTGAACCGTCCCACCCAAGTGCCTTGAGCGGCCCATTTCTGGGGGTGATGTAGGGATTCCGGACAGGATTGATGTCAATGGCGCCTCCGTAACTGTGTTTGGAGAACACCCCCGGTTTTCCGGTCACATCGCGGCAGTTGAATGCCGAAGTATTGTTAGCCTCCATGGAGCGGTTGTCGTCGGCATCGTATGTATCGATCAGCTCCATTTTTTCGATGGGATATCTGTTGGCGAAGAGAACGGCGAGGGCCTTGAGTACTGGAGTCGCAAGCTCATGATGCACCACCAGTTCTCCGATTCTGGGTTGGTAGTCGAATCCCCAGTGGGTCAGCACCAGGTAGCTCAGATCGGATAACGGCACCGGACACCCTTCCTTCCAGCTCTTTTTCAGGCGCATCTGCTCTTCGATCGCCGTCGGCACAGCCAAGGCCATACCGAAGAACCCTTCCGGAGAGCGGTATTCCGCAATGTGCTCTTTCAAGCCGACTGTGCGGGAGCGGATCTCATTCTCCAAATATCCGGCAGATCTGCTCCCCGACACCCCATGATCAGTTACAGGTGCCTGCATGACCGAGCAGCCATTCAGGTAAAGCAGAATCAAGACACTGCAGCCGATAATGATTTTCCGGCTCTCCATAGTGACTCCTGAAGCTACGTAACGAGAAGAATAGATTCGTCAGCTGTATTGAAGTTAACGCCGGCATTTCCCATTTCATCCAGCGCTCTATCTGAGTCGCCTTCCGTCAGATCCACTCCGGCTATTGCATCGGTCAACACCGTGACTTCAAGGCCTGTCTTTCGTGCATCCACCGCTGATGAGCGTATGCAAAAGTCGGTGGCCAGGCCGCCAACATAAAGATGCCTGACGTGCAGCGTTACCAGAATTTCCCCGAGTGAGACTCCGTCTGCGCTCTCTCCGTCGAATGCTGAATATGAATCCTTGTCAGGATCATGACCCTTTGAAACTACAATTGTTTTTTCCGGCAGTCTGAGGGATGGATGGAAGCCGGCCCCAGGGCTGCCCTGCACACAATGAGGAGGCCATGTACCGCCAAACTCTCTGAAGTGTCCGGTAACCGCAGGATGCCAGTCCCGCGTTGCAATTACCGGTAAACCGGCCGCTGCAAAACGTTCGGCAATCCGGTTCAGCGGCTCGACCACCCGGTCGCCGCCAGGAATCGCCAGCGCGCCGTCAGGACAGAAGTCGTTCTGAACATCCACAATTAACAGAGCTGCATCTTTCTTCATGTCACGCCATCCCTTTCCCGATTTTATCGATCAGGTCACTCCGGAGACATTTCAACTGTTCCGATATTGACACCTTGTAACGATGGGGTTTTACCAGCCGTAGGCAACCGCTCGGCAGTTTATCAAGCTCTTCTCTGCTGCGTTCAGCCATTGAAGAGAGCGATTCCCCGGGTTGAGTACGGCTGCCGCCCGACATAACCAGCCTGCGCAATTCCATCATTCCGGCATCCGGCGGAAGCGTGGTAGTACGAAGATGATTGGTCGGGTCGTAGACGGTGTCTCCTGCCTGTATCAGCTCATCCTCCAGACAGATAACGTCCTGAATGAAACCGCCTCCCGGTTCCAGCAATCTGAGAACCCGCTTTTTACCCGGCAGGGTGGATTTGGCGATGTCGCCGGTAATCTTCAATGTGGGTTTCCCTTCAATTTCCACCAGCTTATAGACACCCCCCAACGCGCCGCCTCCGATACCGGCACCGGTTACCAGACTGGTGCCGACACCGTAGATATCCACTCGCCCACCTTCGCTGCGCACCGATTCAATTACGAATTCATCCATATCATTGGAAACGACAATCTTTACACTGTTGAAGCCGGCATTATCAAGCATTCGCCTTGCTTCACGCGAGAAATATGCCAGGTCTCCCGAATCAATGCGAATGCCGCGCAGTTCGTGCCCTTGATCGCGCAGTTCCCTGGCGATGATAATTGCGTTCGGAATACCGCTTCTCAATACATCATAGGTATCCACCAGCAAAATGGTGCTTTCGGGAAACGCACCAGCATAAGCACGAAAAGCCGACAATTCATCCGGGAATGCCTGTATCCAGCTGTGTGCCTGGGTTCCCCGCACAGGCAGCCCGAACAACTTGCCCGCCAGCATATTGCTGGTACCCTTGCAGCCTCCCACTGCAGCTGCACGCGAAGCCGAAAGACCGCCATCCGGTCCATGAGCCCGACGAAGTCCGAATTCCGCTACCTCGGCGCCATCGGCAGCATGGCAAATTCGGGCCGCCTTGGTAGCAGCCAGGGTCTGGAAATTGATTATATTCAGAAGTGCAGTCTCTACGAATTGTGCCTCAGCCAGTGTTCCTTGCACAGTCAGCAGCGGCTCGTTAGCAAATACCGCCGAACCTTCTGCCGGTGCCGTAACCGTGCCACGAAAAGTAAATCCGCGGAGATAGTCAATAAAATGCGCCTTGAACAGTCCCAATCCCGTAAGGTACGTAAGCTCCTGTTCCGAAAAACGCACCTGCTCCAGAAAATCCAGCGCCGGCTCCAGACCGGCGAAGACAGCATACGCACCTTCAAAAGGATTGGTACGGAAATAGAGATCGAAGACGGCCGGCTGTTCCATCATGCCTTCTTCCAGATAACCGGCCAGCATGGTCAATTCATAGAGATCTGTCAAAAGTGGCGAGTAGCGCATATCAGCCCAGAATCCCCTGTTTCATTAGTTGATCGAGAGAGTAATAAAAGAAGTGTGTGTGTTAATTTTCATACCGTCTCCTTGTGGAATCATTTTCTTGCCCGGCCCAAGGCGTCTGCCATTATCATCGCATGAAGAACCTTTTCCGGGGTAATATCGCCGGCTTCGTGGTGAACAGGCTGTCCTGGAGCACACGCTTTCTCTGCGGCCTTCATCAACATGACCCTGTCGGCTTGCTGAAGTCCGATATCAGCGAAGGTTGTAGGCAAACCTACGCTCTCGCAAAAGGAGTACACACGTTCAACCTCTTCAGGCAGCGCTGCGGTGAGGTGGAGTCCTGATAAAACCCCATACGCAACTTTTTCGCCATGATAGTATGAGTGAGTCTCTTTAAGAGCAGTGAGTCCGTTATGAATTGAATGAGCTGCCGCCAGGCCGCTGCTCTCAAAGCCAATGCCGCTAAGCAATATGTTGGCTTCGGCAATAGAATGCAATGCCGGCGTAACGATCTGTGCTTCATTTGCACGTTTGGCGGAAACACCATACTTCAATAACGTATCGTAGCAAAGTCGTGCGAGATGCAGTCCCGTCATCAGGCTCAAACCGCCGCATTCGTTCATGGATTGCGTGCGTTCGCATGAGCTCGCCTCAAACCAGGTTGCCAGCGCATCACCCATTCCAGCCACAAGAAAGCGGGGAGGAGCATGAGCTATGATATTCATATCTACCAGGACAATCGAAGGATTCATTTTTTGGTAGTGCACTGTCTCAAAAATGCCGTCCGGGGTGTAGGTCACGGCACAACCGCTGCACGGGGCATCTGTCGAAGCAATGGTAGGCACAATAATCACCGCGATTCCTGCGCGGTCGGCGGCAATTTTGGCTGTGTCTATCGTTTTACCTCCTCCCATGCCTACAATGACATCAATCCTGTCACGCCGGATAATGTGAGCCAGACGGCTCAATTCATCTTCACAACATTCGCCCCGGAAAAGTTCAACAGGTACGTTCTCTGCGATGGCCGCTGTGCCAAAAGCAGGCAGAATATTCTCTTTTACCGACGGCGAAGCTAATATGAGGACGTTGCGACCGAACAATCCGGCTAATTCGGGTAGTTCATGCAGTACGCCTTGCCCCTGATGATATTGACCGGGAAAAACAGCCTTTTTTTTCATTTCTTCCTCCATTCACACGCTATCAGGATAAATTCTCACCGGCCGGAAGGTGCTTCAGCGTCATGCCAAATAGCTGTGAGCTGATCAGTATCAAGTGGCTGTTGCGCTGACGTTCTTTGAAATACGAAGATTGAGAGGGAGCAGTTCGGGCGCATACTGGAGCTCGTCGAGGATTATCGGCTTGTCACCAAAGTGATCAAGAAAACCGGTCATGTGTCAACTCTATATGATGTCGGTCTGATTGTCTTTGAGGTTTTGAGTTACGTACATTTGTGAGTATAGCCAGTTACTTCTTTGACTCAAGAACAAAGACCAGGAGATTCTTGCACATCTCCAGCCTCTTGCGGTAGACTTTGCGCGTGGATTCTTCCTGCCCTTCGATAACGGGCTTCAGCTTTTCGCACCTGACGATGAGAGCCTTCAATTCTTCTTTGCCAAGCGACATTGAATCGTTTGTTTTAGCACATACATCGTTGAACTCCTGCTTCCATGTTTCATCAGCGGCTTGAGCAATCCCTGCCGGGCGGAAGCGAGATGTGCCTGCAGTATGAACCAGAGATAGAGCAGTGAATACAAAAACAGCTGATATGATGGCTCCACCCTGATATACCACTTGATGTAATTTACCCTTTTTCACGTTCGACCTCGTGCTTTCTCATTATTTCTGCAGGGAGCCTGCATGGCATCGCTGACAGTCAGTCTGGGGAAAGGCGACTTTGTCATGGCAGACTCCGCAGTATTTCCCCTGGAACAGTTCTACCATGGAATATTTTGTGGCGCCCTTTTTTACGCCGAGAAATATATCGGGATGGCAGAGTTCGCAGCCATTCCAGATCGTATGTTTTTTGTGTGAAAAAATGATTTCGGGCATTCCTTCGGTTTTGACAGGCAGTGAAAAATCCTTCTGCACAGCCAGGGCATTCCTCGGAATGGAAATGCCTTCCAGTTGGTCTATGGGATTGATCAGTCCTTTTCCCTCAGCCTGTTCCCAGTTGATCCCGTTACCAAAGCGTTCTTTGGGCATTTTTTCTGCGAATTTATAGAAATCCTGCTCGCGCAGCGGGTTTCGTCCCGTGAAGTGACAAATTCCACATTTCTTTGAATCTTCACCTGAGCACGCTTCAAAAATGGTTTTCTTGTCGAACCTGGATTTACCATTATGGCAGGCTCCGCAATAATATCCCTTCCTGTTATCGGCTGCTCTTATCTTGGTAGACCCGGCTGTCATGCCAAATCCGATGTCGACGTGGCAAACCCTGCAGGTATATTTGCTCCTGTGCAGCCAGTGGTCGAATATAACAGGTGAAAGGCCTGCGCTTTGGGAAAAGTTTCCAATAACCACGCTGCCAAACTCGTAGGGGAGAGGCTTGCGCTTTTTCACCCCTCCCTCGGCACATGCCAGACCAGCGACGATTATGAGTGCAGCCCAGGCAAACATAAAGGATCTCATCAAAGTTCCCCTTTCTCCGTACAGTTCATTATTTCACCGGCTTTAGATGGCATCTCGAGCAGTCCTGGAGAGGAAATGCTACATTAAGGTGGCATACGCCACAGTATTCACCGCCATATATCTGCATCATATTGTATTTCGTTGCACCTCTGCTTACTCCCAGAAATATGTCGGGGTGGCACAACTCACAGCCATTCCATTTCGAATGCTTCTTGTGAGAAAACAGAATATCTCCCATCCATGACGATTTTGTGTCAAGGGAGAAATCTTTCTGGACAGGCATTGCCGGTTTAATTATGGATACTCCCTGAACATTGTCCTTCGGGTTTATCAGACCGGACGATTCCGCCTTTTCCCAGTCTACACCGTTGCCAAGGCTGGCTTTGGGCATTTTTGCAGTAAATTTGGCAAAATCGTATTTTTTTTGAACATTCTTACCGAAAGAGTGACATCTGTCACAGCGAGATACATCATCAGGGTTTGGTGGAGTAGAGCATGCTTTAAAGATGGGTCCCTCGTAAGTCTGCATTTTCCCGTTATGACAGGCGCCGCAGTAATACCCTTTCATGTTGTCGGCAGCCTTCATGCGGGTTCCACCCCCCTCCATGAGGAAGCCTATGTCAACATGGCAAACCCTGCAGGTGAATTGCGCCCGATGAAGCCAATGGTCGAATACTACCTTCGCCATACCCGACTTGGGAGAATAGTTCCCGATAACAACCCGCCCATAACTATCATAAGATTTGACTGCACCTGAAGCAGACAGCGGAAAACCAACGGCCAAGGAAATAAGCAGAATAATCTGCAACCTGTTCAAAAGTATCTCCTCTCTCTCATTTCACGAAGCAATAACATCCTGTTAATATCATGGTTCGCTACAGAATTGACAATGAATTTGATCAGTGCAACGAAAGAAAGTACAAAGAAAGGAAGGAAACAGAGTTGTGCTGAAGCATGGCGTCGGTGGTGGAGCGCACCAGTACGACCGAGTCGCGCACTGTGTCGGCCACGGAAAAAAACTGCCGCATGGCTTTGTTAAAATGATTCCCAGAGCGTTTCCGGCAACGATCGTGCAGTAAATGACATCATGAGTCCCCTTTCAGTTTTGTGAATCAAGACAAGTATTTTGCGCCTGCTAACCCGCTTTCAGCCACTTTTCCCGCACTTCAGCCAGTGCTATTTTTCCACCGGTTTTTGACTGTCTTAGTAATGCGGCGGTGGTTGATCGTGTGAAATCAGCCGCATGTAACTTTGTTGCGGCCTGATGTCTTGCTGACGTACATAAGGCTGTCTGCTCGTTCCACGATCTTCTCCAATGTATCGTCCGGCTTCACAAGCGTGCCTCCGAGGGAGGCAGTAACTGCCAGTTGTTCATCTCCGGCCATCATGAAACTATTCTCGATGAATCGCCGTATCCGCTCTGCGGCACTGACAAGAACCTCATCGGTTATATTCTGCAGGACAATCACAAACTCTTCACCGCCCCAGCGGATAACAGTATCAAGCCTCCGCAGCATGTTGGTGATAGTTCTGCTGACCATGATCAGCACCTCGTCACCTGTTTTGTGACCATAAGAATCATTGAAATGCTTGAAATGGTCGATATCCAGAAAGACGACTCCATAGGGTACACCGTGGGACTGCCACTCAAAATGTCTGGTGTCCAGTATCATCTCGCCATATCGCCGGTTGCCGACACTGGTCAGTCGGTCGATATAGACCTCCTTTTTCAGGCTCTCAAGTTCGCTGATGATCTGTCTGGCAGAAGAGTTGTCACTAAACACCTCGATTCCGCCGACAATGTCCCCTGTGGTATCCCGTACCGGCGAAACCCTGACCGTTACCGGCACTCTGTGCCCCTGTTTATGGTGCAGATAGACGTTGGCTTCTCGCACCTTGCCATCCAGCATTGAGGCTGAAAGCGGACAACCATCTATACAAAGCTCCCGCCCCTGGTCGTTGATGTGTCTGAGGATATTGTCGGAGCAACTGGCACCGGTCACCTCAGCCTTGGAAAATCCGGTGATCCGTTCGGCTGCTTTATTCCAGATGGTAATCTTCTTATTGAGATCAACATAGTAGACGCCGTCATACAAGTTCTCCAGAAGTATTTCATGGGATATGTCACTCACGGTATTCTCTCCAAGTTCTAAAATAGATTACTACGGGTTGGTCGGAGGTTGCATCTCCCTCCGGCCATGAAAGGAGCACAAATGGCAGAATGTGCTCGTCCAACACCTTGAAAACGTTTTATTGTCCCTTCAGATTCCGCAATGTTTTTAAACGCGACTGTATCATCAACAAGTTGTGTTTTATTTTATAGCAGCGCCACCTGAACAACCAAAGATGTGCCGTACCACGTACTTGGTGGCATAATAGCCGGCGAACTGGAACTGATGCGTCCATTTGTTACCTGTTCGAGGGCGAAGGCCGTATGCGCTAACCCTGCCAACAGCTTCATTTTCAGCTTCATAACACCCCCATCATTTTTTTAGTATTTCCGCAATCTTGTCCAACAACACATTCGGCTGAATCGGCTTTGGCAGCAAAACAGAATTCTCACCAAGTTCCCCCTGCTTTTCAACAAAGTCTCTCGCATAACCGCTGACAAACAGACAATCGATTGAGCTGTTCATCAGCCTGATTTCATCGTACGCTGCCTTACCGCTTTTTCGAGGCATAACCATATCCAGAATCACCAGATCAATGTCATCTTTATGAACGGCATATTTGTCCACCGCTTCCTGGCCATCTACCGCAAGAATGACCGTGTAACCGTACTTGCTCAGAAGTTTATCTATTAAGTCTCGAACACCGGACTCGTCTTCAGCGACAAGAATTGTTCCTTGACCGAGTTCTGTCTGAAGACTGGAATTCACCGCTCTTTTATTACCTGCCGCATCGACGAGCGGCAGGTAGATAGTGAATACCGTACCTTTGCCAACCTCCTTGGTAGTATAAAACGGATCAAAAATGCGCTTGGTGATGTCAGCAGACATTCCGCAACCGGTATCGGTAACCGTTATTATCGCGTAGCGACCAAACTCGACATCATAATCTTTGGTTGCAATAAACTTTTCATCGATGCTTCCCGCTGTAGTAGTGATGCTAAATGTGCCGCCATTTTGCATTGCGTCGCGGGCATTGGTCGCCAGATTCATCAGTACCTGCTCTATTTGCAGGGTATCGATATGAACCATGAGCGGAGTACCCAGGGTGGTGACGGTAAACGTGATATGTTCGCCGATCAGGCGGGTAATGAATGACCCTACTGTTGTAATCAGAGAATTCAGGTTTTGATTCACCGGATTCATAACCTGTTTTCTACTGTACGCCAACAGACCCTGGGTAAGCTCGCCCGCCTTGGCTGTTGCCGACAAAATCTGTTCGAGATGAGGCAATTGATCCGAATCCTTCACGATCTCAAGTTTCATGATGTACGCATAGCCGCTGATAACACTGAGAATGTTGTTGAAATCATGGGCGATTCCTCCCGCAAGTTGCCCTATGGATTCGACTTTCTGAGCTTGCACAAGCTGATCAAACATACTTTTCTTTTCAGTGATATCTTCCTTAATTGCCAGATAATTGGTTACTTTTCCGGTCGTGTCTCGCAGTGGAGAAATAGTTGTATGTTCCCAGAACAGTTTGCCATGTTTACCCCTGTTCAGGAGTTCACCCTCCCAAACATTGCCGGATGAAATTGACGTCCACAATTCTTCGTAAACTTCGGGTGAAGTTTCTCCTGATTTGAGCAAGCTCGGGTTTTGGCTTTCATCCTCAACAATCAATATTTTGAGCCTACCGGTCCTGAATAATGGAGAATCACTGATCTGTTGCGCGAGATGATCATTTGGTGCTCCCTCAATTTGGCCTCCATGAGTGCTATATTCTGCATTTGCTGCAGATTGATATTATTGAAATCGGCAATTGCAAGTTTCATTTCCTTTGCTGCTGTTACGTCAGTAAGAATGCCATTCCATAGTACACCGCCGTCCTCCAGTGGTCTTGGCAAAGCGGTTGCGAGTATCCACTTGGTCACTCCGCTGCGAGTTAGAATCCGGTGCTCATGATGCCATGGGGTAACGTTTTTTACGGCGTATTCTACCGATTGCCGATGGCTGGGTCTGTCTTCTTCAATGATGCAATTTGTCATTATATCTGCTTCGCGGCAGGCATCTTCCGGAGTAACCTCAAACAGATCTTCGATTCCTTTGCTCACGTATATAAACGACCAATTGCCGTCAGGATCTACAAGAAATTGGTAGATAACACCAGGGGTGGACGTGGTTATGTCTTTAAGTACTTGGGAATCAGAGGTGGACATCTAGCGGCTCCAAAATCCTTCATTTCGGTCAGGGAATTTCTACCAAAGTTCTTTGTCTTCAACATTTCAGATTCCGATTTCATTACCAACTCACCAATAATACTAATTCCGGCGGTTTTAAGAACATTTACAGACCGGAGCGACATCTCAAAATCAGAGACATTGCGATAACCGGTTTATCGGCGGCAGTTGCATAGCCTGCAAGAATCTATATTAGGACGCAGAATACGAACGTTACGAGCTTCATTGAATGAGAACCTTGGGGTAAATGAAGATTAGGCGTGTTTTGAAAGATGGGTTGTTCATCTTTGGTTCTCCCGTTTCACATTTGATGTTTAGTGAATTTCACAAATACTCCATATTTTAAGATATTTAAAGCAATATTGCACATATCGCTATATGCAATCGCTGCTGGCATCTGTTGATTCTACGAAAAAGCCAGGAGCGCCCGCAAGGAGGCCCGCTCAATGACCACGAAAGAAATTACGTGAAAAATACGTGAAAAATAGTTGACCTGCATAGGAAAACGCCTGACAATGAAACCAAGATAATCAATTCCAAAGCAAGGGGTGAGATGATGAGCGAATTAATTACGGTAGGATTTAAGGGAGAATTCAGTGCGGATGAGGTTCTTCTTGATTTGGAAAAAATGCAGCAGATACATAAGATCAACCTTGATGATGCAGTTGTTGCGATCAGAAAAGCTGATGGAACCATAAAAATCAAGCACAGCAATCTTCTGGTCATGAGCGACGCGGCCATGGGCAGTCTTTTTGGAATGGTGCTTGGTGGTCCGGCCGGTCTTCTTGTTGGCGGAGTGATTGGCGCAGCGGTCGGAGAGACGGTTAAGATATTAAAACATATCGGAATTACTGATGATTTTGTTAAAGGAGTTGCAGATGTGTTAGAACCTGGCAGTTCGGCCATTTTTTTCCGTGTTCATAAATCCATTTCTGAAAGTGTTGTGGATGAGCTGAAAAAATTCAACGGAAAATTGTTGCGCTCCTCCTTATCCATAAAAGATGAAGAGGAGTTGATAAAGGCTTTAGAGGAAGTTGTACTCTTGAAAGAAAAACCATTATGACCGATGAGCGTTCCGCTTGGAAAGCAATTGCAGAAATTTAATATTTAGCAGACAGGTAGCCGAGCCTTGAAACATCTTGCTCAAACTTTCAAAGCCCTCTCCGACCCGATTCGCTTGCGCATCGTCCTGTTGCTTCAAGCTGAAGGTGAACTGTGCGTCTGCGATTTAATGGCAGTGCTCAAACTGCCACAGTCCACTGTGTCGCGCCACCTTGCCTATCTGAAACGCAGCTGCTGGGTTGATATACGCCGAAAGGGGGTATGGATGCACTACACTCTCAGTCAAGAGAGTTGCGACATCTGCAAGGAGTTGCTCCTGACCCTGAAGCAGCACGCCAGTTGCCTTCCCGAAGCTGCTTCCGACCGCATTGCGTTGGCCTTCTTCCTGAAAGACAAACCTTCCGTCTGCTCCTGATATCTATGAAAAAGGGTGTCGACGTAAAAGGGTTGACAGTGGTATGCAATTAAGTATTATTTTTTGTATGATTGCTTAGTGGAGGTTTTTATGCAAACAAGTAATGATCTTGACAGGGTTACCATTTCAATTCCTCATGCACTTGCACTACAGTCAGAAACCATTCGCAGTGAGCTGAAAATTTCCCGCTCTGAACTGTTTCGATTAGCCATGGAGCGTTTTATTCAGGAGCGGAACAACTCTCGACTTGCCTCTATAGCTGCGGAAATGGTTGAGGAGTATAAGAGCAACAGAGTACTGACTGCCCTTACAGAGCTTGATGGTGAGGATTTTGTATGAAACGGAATGATATCTGGCTGGTCAATCTTGATCCCACTCTTGGAGCAGAAATCCGCAAAACCCGACCTTGTGTTATCGTCAGTAATGATGCGGTAGGTGTACTGCCGCTCAAGGTGATTGCCCCGTTAACCGATTTAAAAGAGCGCTATCGTTCAGTTCCGTGGATGGTTGTTATCGAACCGGATGCGGAAAACAGTCTGACAAAACCGTCGGTGGCAGATCTGTTTCAGGTACGATGCGTGGCAGAAGAGCGCCTGATCCGAAAAACCGGCAGGCTTTCCGACCGGCTACAAGTATCTTTGAACAACGCGCTCAAGGTTGTTTTCAGCCTTTCATAAGATTCTCCCCATATTTTACTTCTTGATATATCCGTAAAAGCGGATATAATTATCCGCATGGAAAAATAGATACTCTTTCTCTGTACCCACAATTCCTGCCGCTCCCAGATGGAGGTGCATCATGAGTGAACATCTTACCCGCAAGCTTTCCTTCCTCGACCGATGGCTGACTCTCTGGATCTTTGCAGCCATGGCACTGGGTGTTGGTCTCGGCTATTTCGTCCCCGGCACTGAGGCCTTTATCAATTCCTTTCAGGTCGGTACCACCAACATACCAATTGCTATCGGGCTTATTGTCATGATGTTTCCCCCTTTTGCCAAGGTAAAGTACGAGGATATGCCGGAGGTCTTTCAGAACAGGAAAATCCTGGGCGTCTCACTGGTGCAGAACTGGTTGATCGGTCCGGTGCTTATGTTCGTACTGGCGGGAGTGCTGCTGCCGGACAAACCGGAGTACATGGTTGGTTTGATCATGATAGGCCTGGCGCGTTGCATCGCCATGGTGATTGTCTGGAATGAACTGGCTAAGGGCAACACCGAGTATGCTGCTGGTCTGGTGGCCTTTAACAGTATTTTTCAGGTGCTGTTCTACAGCCTCTATGCCTGGTTCTTCATCACCGTGTTGCCGCCGCTGGTCGGGCTTAAAGGGGTGGTCGTTGATGTCAGCATTCGCCAGATTGCCGAAAGTGTATTCATCTACCTGGGCATCCCCTGTATTGCCGGTGCGCTTACCCGCTTCATCGGCGTCAAAACCATGGGAAAAGTGCGCTATCACCTTGAGTTCGTGCCGAAGATCGCTCCGATGACTCTGATAGCTCTCCTCTTCACCATTGTTGTCATGTTCAGCCTGAAAGGCAACCTGATCGTGCAGCTGCCGATGGATGTCGTGCGTATCGCAATCCCTCTTGGCATCTACTTCGTTCTCATGTTTGCAGTGTCATTCTGGATGGGCAAAAAAATGGGTGCAGATTACAGCAGAACCACCACATTGGCATTTACAGCCGCCAGCAATAATTTTGAACTTGCCATTGCCGTGGCGGTGGCGGTCTTCGGCCTCAATTCCGGCGCTGCTTTTGCCGCAGTAATAGGCCCATTGGTTGAAGTGCCGGTTATGATAGGACTGGTACATGTTGCCTTCTGGTTTCAGCGGCGCTGGTTTACCGCACCACCATTTATAACACAGTAGGGGCATCTCCTTGCAGGCGCTCGTCTTTGCATGTCAGCACTTTTCTGGCACGTTCTATTCGGGAGGCGATGTTCAGACCGTTGGCGCAACGGGCTGTGCATCCCTCACACTCAACACAGGCCGCCGCCGTTGATTGCGGTGGTAATTCTGCATAAGTGGCGCGAGCCAGAGAGATGTCGCGATATCCCCCTTCGGCGTACATGAGAGCGCGGTTGATGGTTGAGATTTCGACACCTCGGGGGCATCCCGCCTCACAGGTACCGCAGAAACTGCAGTAGAAGGGTGTAATAGCCGCAGAGTAACGGTCGAGACGGCGCAGGTCGGCATATTTGAAGGGCATCCCCATGACGGCGATGTCCTCCCTGAGCTCAGTTAAGTCCTTCATACCCGGTATGGCTGCCGTAACGTTCGGATTCTGTAGTACCCATTTGAGGGCCGCCTGGTGAGGGCTGATCTTGCCCAATCCCTTGACATCATAACCGCCAATCTGGGTCTTCATTGCAATGATTCCGACTCCGGCCGCAGCTGCCCGGTCGATGGCAATTGAAACTGCCTTATCGGACTTGAAGTTGTATTTTACCAGGCAGGTGTCGAAGAAGCGGTCCGGATCGTCCGCCAGGGCGTTCAGCACCGCTGTTTCGTTCTGGTGGGTGGTTACACCGCAAAAACGCACTTTGCCCTGTTTTTTCAGTTGGGTCAGAGCTTCCTTAGTCTCGACGACATTCAGTTTTTCCACGCCAGTGAGGTCGTGCAGCTGGATGACATCTATGTAGTCGGTACCCAGCGCCTTCAGACTGGTTTCTACGTCTCTAATGATTTCAACTTTCGTTCTTGATTCGGACAACACCTTGGTAGCAATGTAAATTTTGTCACGCAGCCCTTTAACGGCCTTTCCGACGGTTTCCTCGTTCTTGCCTCCCATGTACTTGCGAGCCGTGTTGATATAGTTGATTCCCTGGTCAATTGCGACTCGAATCACTTCCGGTTCCGGTGTCAACATGGCACCGAAGCTGACTACTGTGATCTTCAGGCCGGTACGCCCCAGCGTCCGATAGACCGGTTTGGTTACGGTGGTTGCGTCGGAAGCGGTCATTTGCTGAAGGGTCTCTGCAAATACAGGTGGCGCGATCAGGGCGGCTGCGGTTCCTGCTATTCCAGCCTTGATGAAAGTCCTGCGATTCATGCTGCACTTTTCATTTGAAACCATGTTGTGTCCTCCTTTCAAACGGCAAGATGTTTCATAAATTTTCCGTTCGCTCCAATCCGAATTTATACTAAATCAAAATTATTCTGATACGCCAACAAATTATCCTCATAGGCCACCAAATCAACAGAGTAAGACAAAAACGTAACTACATAATACTATTACGATTATCGTCTGTGTAACATGCTAAAGTTATTCTGATTTCCAACTTTTAGTACCACGCTTAGTACCACGCTTGGTTCTACACTTGGCTCCACGCTTAGTACCAACTTCATCAGTTGAGCTCAATCGACTGGAAGCTGGTTATGTCCTACCTATTGCTCTGCCCTAACTGCTATTATTTTCGTATGCACGTGCCGATAAGTCTTCAAGCTACTATGAAAAAACGCGAAGTTAAGCAACCTCTTCACACCCTGAATCGCTTGCAAGCTTCTAGGATATCAGCTATGCTCGCATATCAGTATCAGCAGTATTTTGACCAACTTAGAGGCAAACCGATGTCGAAACCGCTGTTTTCTAAAATAGAGTTAAACAACCCTGAAGTCAAGCCGGATGGCACGCTTACCTTCAGTAGCATAAAAACTGATCCACGTTATCCAGAAGCTGAAAAAGAGATGTTTGAGTATTTTAAGCAGGAACTGAAACAAAAGTACACGTTAATTCAGCCACCAGAACCTGCATCACCATTACCTGCTCCAATTGTTGTCGCGCAACCTTCTGCTGAAGTTACGGTCAAACCAACTAATACCAGCCTGCTTTTCTCGCAAGCAATCAAGAAGTACATAAACGAAAAATTCATCTTATCACCGGATGTAACCGAATCGTACAAAACCACCGTGACGAACGACCTCGGTATGCTTGTCGAACTCATCGGAGATTTGCCGATTGAGGAAATAGACCGTGATAAAGCCGTTAAAGTATACTCACAACTTCTAAAACTACCTGCAAATTTTAAACGACGCTTTCCGGATAAGACAGTTGAGGAACTTTGCGAGGAAGTCGTCGAAGGCGTCGAAGCACGTTCGAAACGTACGGTGAACGCAACAATGGCAAACGCGTCATCGCTGTTTGAGTGGTTGGTACTTCGGAAGCTAGCTGGAACCGACTACTTTGCTGGGCTACGATCATCCGATAAATCTAAGGGACGCTGTCGATACTCTGATGAAGAGCTAACTCTAATTTTCAGTCATCCAGTTTTCACGGATCATGAATTTAATTATGCATACCACTTCTTTTTCCCACTTGCCGCGTTGCTAAGCGGCACCCGCTTAAATGAGTTAGCGCAATTACGGCTCTCAGATATTACTGAAGAAAACGGGATTTTGGTGCTCAACGTCACTGATGATGACGAGACTAAAGCTAAATCGGAGGCTGGCGTGCGGCGTGTTCCAGTCCATCCGAAGTTGATGGAACTCGGATTCGGTGAATATGTTAAGTCACGAAAAGGGCAACATTTGCTTTTCGATGGGCTTCGACTTGACGAAAGTACGGGTAGACGATCACCGAATGCGTCAGCGTGGTACGGGCGGTTTCGGAAAGCGATCGGACTATATCAACGTGGAAAAGATTTTCACAGCTTCCGGCATACGGTTGTTTTTGCACTCATCGACAAAGAAGTCGATGAGCGTGTAATTAAAGCACTTGTCGGGCATGCAGAAGGACTATCAAAAGCGGTTCTTAAAAACGACGTCACTTACGACACATACGGCAAAATGAGATTCAACGTAAACTCTCTACACCGAGCGATATGTAATCTCAATTTCGATGATGTGCTTGGGAATGTAGTTCCTTGGAATTCCAAGGCGCTGCCGATTAAGCGTATCGCAAACTTTAAAGAACGGGGTAAAGACTCACACGCTCCTGCAGCCGCGCTGAAATTGAAGATCGCGGTTGAGGCTAACCCTGAGAATTAAGCGACGCTATCTGATCTCCTGAACACTCTCCTGATCATCTGGTCTCATGGTTACTATTTGAAACTGGAGCGGGTCTCTCAGAATCAATCCGGGGGGGGGGGGTAGAACGATAAAGATGCGTCGGAAGATGCAACAGGCTGCTCAAAACCGGAGTTCCCTTCTGTCCTTCAGGGAGCTCCGTTTTTGTTTGTGATGTCTGATTCTGTGTTACAGTTTTATTGTTCGTCGTATGTGAACCGCAGAACCCGATCCCTCGTCTTCAACAAGCCTGCCCATTTCCGCTTCAAGCTCGGCGAGTCCGCTGACCATACTGGCCCTCTGGCACCCCAGATCCATTTCGATAGAATACAGATACTGCAACAGCCTAGTATAAAGGTTTTCAGATATGATAATTGTGCGACTCTCCTCCTCTAAACACTCCGAGGCTCTTGACACGAGCACCCGGCAATCAGTTACAAAATCAATTATTTTCTCGATGAATGCTTGAAATTCCTCATTTTCTACAGTGAGTTCGGTTGCTAAATTGTGTAAGATTTTGATGTCACGTTCGAGCTGGGCGGTACGTTTAAACTGGAAAATGTCCATCTTTTTTCTCCTTTAGTACATGTCGATATCTTCCTTGAATGAAAATAGAAGCGATAGCTTAGTCATGTGAAACAACGAGCATCTGTTCAGAGAACTGTGCACTTTTATTTCGTCCGGTTGTTGCTTTTGCTATCTGCTTTTGTCGTCGCAGGTGCTGCTCCTGGTTCCGGGTTGAACACGCCTTTTAGGACGTTATAAGCCGTCGCCATTGAGATGACGCGCATATCCGGGTTTGTGGTCTGCTCATAGACCATGAATCCCGCGAAACTCATCATGATGCCGAAAGACATCTCACGGTTGTCCACAAAATGTTGCTTCCTCTGATCATCCGTTGGGCGGAACGAAGGGTCTTTCGCGAGTTCATAAACCAGGTCACTGTCATGTACGCAGGATCTTTCTGCAAACAGGCGCTCAAAATCCAACTGATTCAGCTTCATCGCAGTTGTGTAGATGAATCGGTAAAGCGCGAAATGGAAGTGGCTTGCTGTTTCCAGCACTTCAGAAATTGGTGATGATGTGGTTTCCTGTGGTGAAGGCAAATCATTTGGATCGAGGTATTCTTCTGCGAGCTGTGCAAATGTTCGGTAATAATCTCGGTTATGTCCTAGCTGAACCCACTCTTCTGAACGTTCCATTGAAAAGCTTTCGTCACGTGCAAGCTTCCTGGTAACAAGCTCACAGACTTTTGCTTTCACTACGATGGTTTTATCAGCGCTGCTATCATACATCTGAGTGAATATGTTTATCTCCGTCTCTGTCAGTAAATCGGCCAGATTTTTCCGCTTCTCCACTTCCATGCCGCCTGCTTGAAGATCGGTCAGGGTTACTACTTCTTCGACGGTTTGATAGCGGCCAACTCTGAGGTGCATCGGATTATACTGAAGTGCTGATAACGACATGATATGGGCTCCTTTGGAGGTTCTGCCTCTGGTTAACGTAAAAATGATATTTTTGACTTTCTTTGACTGCTTTGTGATTCCGCCTGCTTCATTGCTAATTTTAGTATCTCGGCGTCTCGGCCTTCTTTTGAACGACGATCCGGCACTAACTCCATCGCTTTTTGTGGTTTTGCGGTTTCAATTTGTCGATGTTTTCCGGTAATTGACTGATTTCGGGTTACATCTCTTTGCGGTTTTGTTTCACTTTGTTCCGGGGGCACGCCGCTTTTTGCTTGTTGTGACAGGAGCAATATCTGCTGCCTGACGGCTGCGGCATAATCACGGCGTTGCTCATATTCATCGATCAGCACTGAGAACTTGTCCGTTGATGTTGGTACTGGTTTTGATACTGCTATTGAGAAAACTCCTGTATGTGATTCATATTCTGACAGCATCTTATCGAACGAATTGGCCGGTCTCGGCCTGATTGTTTCTGCCGCCTTGTCTTGGTCATATCTGTCAATTGCCAGAACCTGGCGGATTTCGTTGCGGACAAAAGCATCTGCAATAGACTCAAGCGGGAGATTTCTGAGCTGGGCGTTGGTATGCCTGCCGATGATTGCTGCGGCGGCTTTTGTGAATTGGTCGCGTTTCGGCCTGTCCGGGTCTATTGGCACTCGGGTGCGTGTCCCTGTATCGTCAATTATTACCTGTGAATGTTTTGTAAAGCTCTTGCCGATTGCCTCAGTGACAGCATTCTCCACTTGTTCTGCAAGATCTGAAATGCGGTGATCATCGCCTTTTTTTGGCGCTACTGGTTCGTATGGGCTGCTCCATTTGCGGTCTTCAAACGTCTTAGTGCTGATCAACCCTTGGATGTGGATATTTTTTCTGAGTCGTACTGCGTCTTCAATAGAGACCGGTGTACGGTCGCCTTTCGTATGAATTGTGAAGACAGCGGGGAGTGTCGTGGGGAAGATGTCACGCACTGCTTTTAGCGCATTCATGACTTTTTCAACAGCGTCTGGATCGTCTGCTTCGGGCAGTGGAATCGGCTCCATGATCATTTTAAAATGTTTGCCCTCAGTCTTATATTGCATTGTCAAATCAGCATCGTGGATAAGTTTTGCAAGGTCTCGAATTTCATCCCTGCCGCCCCATTTGAAGTTACCTGAACGTTGTTCCAGAAGATCGTGGTGGCGTTTAATTCTGTCGCGGTTTTGCTGCACCTTTTTTGACCCACTCGGCTGAAAATCAGACGCCGCCATGTTCTGATAATGAGTCGCTTCCGTCGCCTCAAATTGCTGTTGATGCTCCTCTAATAGCAGTTGTATTGCCTCCCTGAAAGCCGAGTCATGCATGATTTCCGTTGTCTCAATAATTCCGGTTTCCTCTTTTCTCAGCAGATATCCAACGGCCCAGGAGGCGTTTCCGGTTGCTGAAGAACAACGCATAATTTTCATCTTCTGCCTCCTGTTGAGCGATTTGATCTTGAGAATATTGCTCGTTGAAGTTTTGCGCGTTTTTGAATCGAACAATTTTCGTCTCTGCTGGTGGCCGCAATGTCGAAAAATGTACTCACAGAAGAAGTATCGTGAGTATGCATCGGGAGTCGGAAAGTCGGAAAATAGTCACATGGCACCTAACCATCCGAAGTACGTGAACGTACTTCGGGTAAAAGCCTCTGCGGCGGTAAATGAAATGATGCCAAGGGGCTATGCCAACGAAGTCATGCTTTTCGTTGCTGTCGGTGTTCGCCAGCCTACGAAAAAGTTGGTTGGCATCATCAGCACAACGTGTCGTGATATTTCATCAGTATGAAATATCCTGCAAAGGGGGATCTGACGATGGAAATAAAAGCAAAGCCGCTGCGTTGCATGAGGAAAAAAGACGTCCAGAAACGTATCGTGGACAAATCATTCCGTGTTCATCCGGATGATTTGCGCTATCGGACTTTGACCGTGCCGATTGACGTTTATGATGCCGATGAAATCCGTATTTTTCTTAGAAATACTTCTTCCATGTGGTCACAACCACAAGAGACACGGATTGCAGCGCGACTGCTTGAAGCTGTAGCGTTGAATTTGCCTCTGGCAGAATTTATAGGCGAATCATCAATCATTCCACCGATGCGTCACTTTATACCTCGGAAAACAATCGTTGCGGGCTTCTGGTTTCCGGTCGCTATAGCCGAACGGCTCTCTGCTATGAAAGCCCAGAGACCGAGACTCCGGACTGCCAGTGATACTGATGCTGTCGCGATTTTCCTCATTGAAGCAGTGTCCCGGTACATTCGACCGCTGCTACAGATAACAGCTCCTGTTGCTTCGCGAACTGCTCACATAGATCAAACTCAGAACGACGAAATTACCGCTCTGCGTGGGGAACTCCATCTGCTTCGGGCAATGTACAAAGTGGTCGAAAGTGATTTGATTCAGGAACGCAGAAAATGTCAGGTAGCCGAAACTGATGTGGTATCAATTGACGAGGATATTTTTGTCCAACTTGCCGAGGCTGTGTATCATCGCGATGAATACAAGGCTGCTCTCGACAAGGAGAAGCTGCGGACAAAAGCACAATTGCGGGAAATTGAAGAGCTGCAGCAAGTCACAATCAAAATGAAATATTCCAGTAGAGAATAATTCATCATAGTGCTACCACGAGGGTCATACTGGGTTGACTCTGGTAGTTCGGTTAATAGGAATCATTATCGACATCGCTTGAAGGTATTCTGGGACAACGCGGGAAAACCAGATAGTGTGCAGGTTGAGTGCAATATAATCTATATGCAACGGCACTATTGTTGCGGATATATAAGTTACTTCATAAATTATGTGAAGAACAAGTATAGTATATCTTGAAATAGCATAATTGGCACCGACCTTGACGCAAAACCCGCTGCTTCCTGTAACATCCCTTCTCCAGCACTCAACACCCAGCACGCCATGTGACATGACACATGCGACATGGCTTTTTCCGAAGTAAAATGTCTCGGAATCAAAAAGGTGGTGGGTGGCTGCTTCTGTAGATTATTGATCGAGTTTAAAAGTAGTTACCTACAGTTGATTCTCCGGCCAACATGACATTTGGGATGTTGGCCGGATCTTATGAATAACGAGTTGAACTCTCCAAAACTGTTCAGACAAATAAGCTTCTGACAAACTGACGTTCTCGACGTTGACGCACATCACGTCGAGTTGGGTCACGACACGTCACCAGCGTTTGAAGAGCGTTTTGTGAGAGCTTGGCTTCCGACTGCGATGGTGAGCGCGACCACTATCAGAATCGCTGCAACTGCGAATGTAATCTGCATACCTGTGGCAACTGCCTCAGGACGTGCCTTTGTGATATCACTTGCTTCCGACGCAAACGCAAACACAGAGCCCATAACGGATGCACCGGTGAGGCGCCCAAGATTACGCGACAGATTAAGCATGCCGGAAATGACCCCCCGCTGGTCCGGGCGAATATCTGTCATGACGGCTGTGTTGTTGGCCGTCTGGAACAACGAATAACCGCCGGTGATGATAACGATGGGGGTTATGAAGCCGGAGATGCCGAGCGTCGTCGGAAGCATGGCTAAAATAAAGGAACCGCCCGCCATTATTATGAGCCCAACGATGGTCATGCGTTGTGCACCAAAACGGTCCGCAAAGCGACCGGCGGGCACAGCAGTCAGGGCGGCGGCAAGCGGGCCGGCCGACAAGACAAAGCCAACCATTGCCGTATCCAGCCCCAGTGCAAGGGAAAGATAAAACGGCCCGACCACCAGCGTCGTTGTTACCACAGTCGCCACGAGTGTGCTCATGGCGAGGCTCGCACTCAGAAGTGGCTCGCGGAAGATTGCCAGTCGGATCAGAGGCGATGTTGCTCTTGCTTCGGCAAGCACGAAGAGACCGAAACCCAATGCAGCGGCCAACAACAGGGCCATGTTGAGCGAACCGAAACTGCCGCGCCCGATCGTCACGGCCAGTGCATATGCCGCGAGCGTCAAAGCAAGCAGCAGCGTCCCCACATTGTCGAATCCGGTCCGTTCACTTTTCGGTTCCTGATGATCAATAGGCAGGTAGTGCTGCGCGAGAAGAAAAGTCAAGACGCCCAGTGGTATGTTGATGATGAAGATTGCCCGCCAACCGAAACCTGCGATCAGAACACCGCCGAGCGATGGTCCTAGCGCAGTGCCGATAGCAGACATCGTTCCGAGCAGCCCCATGGCGGTGCCGGTCTTTGCCTTTGGAACTGTCTCGCCGACGACCGCCATGGTGAGGGCCATCATAACGGCTCCTCCCAGGCCCTGCAACGCCCTGGCGGCAATAAGCAGCCAGAGTGTGGGGGCAACGCCGCTCAGAACCGAGGCTGCCGTGAACAAGAAGATTCCGGCCAGCAGCAATCGGCGGCGACCAATGATGTCACCTAGCCGTCCTACACCGACGATCATGGTGGTGATGGCAAGCAGATAAGCGATGACAACCCATTGGACTTCCTGAAAGTTCGCGCTGAACGCCTGTGCCAGAGTCGGCAAGGCAACATTGGCGATACTGGTGTCGAGCGAGGACAACAGCATGGATAGTGACAGGCTGGTGAGCGCCCACCGTGCCGCAGGAGTCAGTTCCGCACTTCCAGCGACAATTTCAGTTTGTTCTGCAATGAGTGTTTTCATCATGCCCACCCTCTGTCGGTAACACCCGAAACTGAGCTGTCCGTTCCGGATTTTCAGCGGCATCCTCACCTCGTCCTTTAATGGAACAGTTGCACATGCACACTTGATTTTTTAGCAGCCAAACAGCCTCATTTACGCCATATGTTCCCTTCAATCCGCCGGGTACTTTTTTGGTTGCCACGAGATTTATACGATAACTGTCCCCATAGTGTTGCTTGACTTCCTCGCCGTAAATTGAAAATGGAGGGCCTGCCATAAGGTTTTGGTCGTACTCATAGCAAATCAGCAACTGCGGCGCTTTATCCGTAATATCCGTTAAGTGTGCAGAGTATCTATTGCGCATCTCTGCCGGAAAGGCCACTAAAGCAGCCCTGTCATAAACAGCATCGACCTGCCCAAGTATCTCTCTGGACAAATTAAAGATGTCCCCGACAAAAATGTCGATGTCTTTCGCACAGTAAAGTTCGACAGCTCCAACCCGAGATATGTCCGGTTCTATTCCAAGCTCCATAAATAGTTGTGCAACGGCCATTTTGCTCAGTTCAGCTCCGGCAACGCGAAGGCCATTGGCAAGCATCCAGGAAATATCCAGGGATTTGCCGCATAACGGTAGAAACACACGAGCGCCATTCTCAAGGGAAAGTTTGTTGAAATATTTGACCAGTAGTGGATTTGCTTCAGTTTCGTGAAAAGCGATTTCATTTCTTTCCCATTTTTGATGCCAAAATGATTTTTCCATAACAAATATTCTCCTTGGTAATTTACGTATTCAGGACTTCTCTTCAGGCTGCTCCCGAACGGGAGCTGTCATAAATATAATATAGCCCTTTACGAGACACAGCGGAAGGCGCACCATTTGCACTTTATTCATGCGTTTAACGCCACATCTTGATTAAACTGTGCTATGGTTGGAGCATGTCAAATCCAGATTTCAACCTGCTTGTTACTCTTGATGTCCTGCTTGAGGAGGGCAGCGTTGCAAGCGCAGCAAGGCGGTTGCGCCTTAGTCCGTCTGCGATGAGCCGGGCGCTGGCGCGATTGCGTGAGACGACAGGCGATCCACTGCTGGTCAGGGCCGGTCGCGGACTTGTTCCCACACCGCGAGCGCTCGAACTCCGCGAGCGGGTCAGTCAACTCGTGCAGGACGGAAAAGCGGTTTTACGTCCTGCAGAGAAACTCAACCTCAAAAAACTTGTCCAAACGTTCACGCTTCGGACCAGCGAAGGTTTTGTAGATAACTTTGGACCGGGCCTCATTGCTCGCATTAGCGATGAAGCCCCGGGTGTGCGGCTGCGCTTCTTGCAGAAGCCAAACAAAGACAGCACCTCACTTCGCGATGGAACCGTCGATCTTGAAACAGGCGTTGTGGAGCAAACGACTGGTCCAGAAGTGCGTGCGCAGGCATTGTTCCGGGACCGTTTCATTGGCGCTGTGCGAATTGGCCACCCGCTCAGTCAAGAGGAGATCACTCTCTCACGTTATATTACTGGCAGACACATATGCATCTCGCGGCAAGGGGACTACCAGGTGTCAATTGATGACGTCTTGAAAACCTTAGGACTGGAACGACAGATTGTCACGATCGTCGATGGCTTTTCAACTGCGCTGGCTTTAGCCAGGGCCTCTGATCTGATCGCCACTGTTCCCGATCGACACACCGGTATCTTGCGCGCAGGAATGCATAGTTTTTCCATTCCGTTCCCCACGCCGGAGTTCACGGTTTCATTGCTCTGGCACCCGCGAATGGATGCCGATCCAACGCATTGCTGGCTACGCGGGTGTGTTAGGGAAGTTTGCGCGGGACAACTCACCGATTCATCGCCATGAGGCTGAGGGGACGCTGCTTGCTATGTTGCTATTAAATATATCCGAACCGTAACCAACCGAAAAGAAGACGATTCAACAAGGCTTACGGCCAGCCCTAAAAACCGGCAGGTCAAAGTCATGCCCGTTGAACAAAATAATGATTCGATACATGCAAAAACAGATTGACATTCAGTATGGCTTTGCTTATTTTGATTCGATATACATCGAATCAGGAGGTCGGCATGGATACCGAGCAGAGCATCTCTATCATGAAGGCCCTAGCAGATAAATCGCGACTAGCCATCATAAACTCCCTTCTAGAGCAATCTCAGTATGTCGAGGAAATCGCAAAGCGCCATGCGCTTGCTACATCGACAGTCTCGTTTCACCTGCGTAAGCTGGAGCAGGCTGGTCTTGTCAGTAGCCACAAAGAGCAGTATTACGTTGTCTTCCAGGCAAACAGTTCAATATTCGATACAACTCTAAGGGAAATAGTTTCTGCACCAACTGTAGAAAAAGAACTTCAAGACGTACGAATGGATGAATACCGACGTAAAGTACTGGAGGTCTTTTTTCAACACGGTACTCTGGTGAAGCTACCGACTCAGCATAAAAAACGGCTCATCGTGCTGGAGCAGTTTGCAAGAATGTTTGAGCCGAGTCGTCGTTATACTGAGCAGGAAGTAACTGAACTCATAAAGCCACTGTTTGACGACTACTGTACCATTCGCCGATTGCTGGTGGACGAGGAGCTAATCCACCGGGAAGAGGCAACTTACTGGCTGGAGATAAAAAAGGGCGATAAAGCACCACAACAGGCTTTTTCGAAAGGACCACGGATCATGAAGAAGGAGAGCAAACGAGCGGAAATAAAGCGAACCTACAAACAGAACATTCCTGATATGGGAATTTACCAGATCAAAAACAAAGTAAATGGCAAGATCTATATCGACAGCAGCAAAAATCTGGAAGGGACACGTAACAGCCGGTTGTTCCAGCTCAAGATGGGAAAAATTGTCTTCAACAGAGAGCTACAGAAGGAACTAAATGAATTTGGTGCGGACTGTTTCGAGTTTTCTGTGTTAGACGTTCTCGACAATCTGGAACCAGGAGACAATATTGATCGTCTGCTCTCCTCGCTGGAACTGCATTGGCTGGAGAAATTGCAGCCTTTTGGAGAGCGTGGATACAACAGTCTTAAAGGATTTCAGCGCAACATGGGGCTGTTGACAACTAAGAGTGAAGCCAAACTTGACTGACTGACAAAAGTATAACCTACGCTATTTTGGTTCGAGCAAACACAACTCATTAGGAAAAGATATTATCAGGGTCATCGAGGTGGGTATGTCGAAAGCGCAAACAAATGAGATAGAGATCGAGTATGAAAGTTTCGGGTCGATAACTTGCGAAGCAATGGTTCTGATTTCTGGACTTGGGGTGCAAATGACTCGATGGCCGGTGTCATTTTGTGAAGACTTAGCGTCCAAAGGATATCTGGTAATCAGGTTTGACAACAGAGATATTGGATATTCTACTTCTTTTGCACACTCAGGAGTCCCAAACCTAGAAGACATTGCTCGGTCTGTCTCAATTGGGGCTCAGCCAGTGGTGCCATATACACTTCTTGACATGGTCGAAGATTTAGCGGGATTGCTGGATTTTCTTAGAATCAAACACGCTCATATTGTTGGAAGATCAATGGGAGGAATGATAGCTCAATTGTTCGCTAGCCGATACCCAGACCGTACACTTTCACTGACATCAATAATGTCAAGTACTGGAAATCCTCTTCTTCCTCCATCCACCCCAGAGGCAATGTCTACATTGACTAAGCGGCCTCCAAATCCTTCAGATGATACGGATGGGTATATCGAACATTGCATCAATTTTTCGAAAGTGATTGGTAGTCCCGATTTTCCAACAGAGGAATCGGTATTGCGAGAACAGGCACTCGCCGAACTGCAACGCTCCTACACCCCATCTAGTTTTGGAAGGCAGATAGCAGCCATAGCCGTTACTGGCGATATTCGAGGGTGTCTGAACTCCATCGTTGCCCCAACTTTGGTGATCCATGGGAAGTCTGACCCCTTAGTGCCTGTAGAGTGCGGTGAGGATTCGGCTGCTAATATCAAAGGTTCCGAGCTTTGGACTATTGAAGGTATGGGGCACGATTTCCCCGAACAACTTCATAAATCCTTTGCGGAAGCCATTGTAAGGAACGCACGGAGAATGAGAAACCTGCACTTATGACAAAAAAGAGATAAAACAAACTAACTTATAAAAGATGATTCCAACAAGGCTTACGACCCGCCCATGAAACCTGCGGGGGCAAAGCCATGCCCGTTCAACTAAAATACGAATGAACCAATATCTTTTGAATAGGTTCCTTTTCCGCCCAAGCGTTTCACCATCGGAGAGAGAGATTGTGAAATGCCTGACGAAAAAGTTGATACGGCTTGTAAAGCTTGAACCAACAGACAGAGTCAGCTCATATCACGCCGCGCTCCATTCCACTTCGTTTCAGCATGTTTTGCACGAAGGCCTGTGCTGAACACGCTTCCACTCAGTTCCATTTCGGCGGCGTCATATTCGCCCAGGCTATCAGACGGTCTGACAAACCAGCTGGAAGTGCTGGATTGCCAGCCAAAAATCTACCGTCTATAAAACGATGACGACTGTTATAGCATCGACAGCATTTCTGAGCTTCCTGAATAGTCTGAGAGCTTCAGTGGAACATAATCGAATATGATATTGTTATCAGAAAAATCGAGATGACCCTGGATCGTTTTTGAGAACAGAGCAAATTCAGTCTTATTGCTATCCGTAACAGTTGTCTTGCGGATTACTAATAGCGGAATAACTTCCCGCCCGGTCCGAATAGGAACCAGATTCTGGAAGAGACCGCGCGGGATTCTGATTGATGCCAACTATATCTAGGATTTGGCCGAAGTTATTAACTTGACCGATTCTGTGAAACAACAAGATGGTTGGTGACACCTTATTTTAAATGTCTTCCGACGTTTTCTGTGTGCAATCCTGAAGGACACGGGGTGCGGCAAGCCCAAAACTTGCAGCACAACCATCGTGCCGTGGCAGTAACGTATCGTTTTCCGAGTGCCTGCCGGTCGGCCCGGCTATCTTTTTCTTTTTAATTTTACTTTCTGTGAATCACAGATTGATAGAGACCCCGGATTCTGGAGGCTGATTCACACGCGCGGAAAAAACACGGATAGAAGTAATAGTTTTCACGGACAAAAGTAACAACTATCTGGGATAGAAGTAACAACGTTCACGAATGCGGAAGGTACAAAAGTAACAAGTGCCCCAAAAAGGCCGGAAAATCTCCCGACCTTTCGGCAACGGATTTGTCATCAACTACGCAGCTTCTGTTTTCATTATTTTCTGAAAGTCAAAATGGCTGTAATCAACTGAGTGGTCGCATTTAATGTCTGCTTCGGCGAGATCTGCCGCTATTTGTTCAACGATCTTTCGGGGGCATACTTTCTGTAGCTGTGTCCAGCCGACTTCACGTATCAATGTCTCACGATCAATTCGTACTACCTGCCCAGCTCGGAACTCAGACGAAAACTGTAAGCGCAGTACCGTCCTGAAGGTGCCTCGGATTTGAAATAAGCTCCGTTTTGCAAATAACGCCGGGAACGCCGGTTCATCGAAGAGTGACAGTAATTCATTGGAAAGTTTGGCTTCCAGAAAGGCATTCCGCTCTGTTCCTCTCCAATCAAAAAACTTAAACGGCGATTCTTTCTGTGCTCTTTTATTGGCAACGAAAATAGTTGATCTTGATAGTTTCTTCAGGCTCTGACGCGACGCTTCCCTGTTTTTTGCTTGATAAGGATCGATACCTCGTGCCTTTAAATACCCGGTAATCGGCACTTTCACAACACGATCTCCGGCGCGAACTCCTTCGGTCAGCAGAACATAAACCAAATCCTCTTCTGCTTCGGTGAGACGGCCATCGAATTTCACGCCGTCAAAGTCCTTTTCACTTGTTGTGCTGGCAATCAGCATATATCGGTCTTTTAAGTGATATTCGACATTCGGAGTACGAGCGGCGGCGAACAGGTGATATAGAATCTCCGTTGTCTCGTCTTTGGCAGAAACAACGGCTCCGCCGCGATATTCACTGATATGTGTTCCACCGTAGACGTTCATTGCCGTTGTTTCCGTTATAAAATTTTCTTGCTGGAATACCGCAACTCTGTTAATCGGAAGCTGGATCACTGGTGTGTCGCTGTTCAGTGTTTGTGATGATTCTTTTGGCTGTTCAGCGGCTTTGCTGCATTCCACATTTAGAGCGGCAGGTGGTATTCCATTAGCAGCCACTCTTGCCGAATCACGGTAAATCCGAAACCGTTCATCTATGGACATTGCAGCAAGTCTGCTGATTTCTTCAAAATCGGGTTGATGTGCAATCATCGCTGCACCATCTTCTCTGTTATGATTGCGTTCAGTAGAGACCGGCAAGCCAAACTCTCTGTGATATTGAGCGATTCGGCATACGTTTTGAGCCACTCGATCCGTTCCTCACCGTTTACAAAAACGTAGCAACATCCGACCGTCTGACCGCTTTTCTTCGTTTCCAATTTCAATTCACCGTACATGGTCTTTCTCCTTCACATCCTATTGATTTGATATCTACCGGAAGATAGTGAAAAGAGACGACTTAAATCATATGTTTTATACACAGCGACTTTTCTTTTTTTCAGTCGCTCCAACATTTTTCGAAACTCTCAGCATATCCTCCAGGTCACTACTTGTGGCGATGATACCGCTTTTTATGTAATCGGAAATCTGGCCGCATTTTGTGCTTTCTTTCAATTGGCTGTAAACCTTCTCTAAAGCTTCATCGGCGTACCCAAACTCTCGGAGCTTACTTTTTACTGGGTCTTCTTTTTCTGTCTCGGCTTTTTCTTTCGATGGAGTATCCAGCACAGGTGAGATCGGTACGAGTGAGATGGTCGCCGCTTGGGATGATTTGATGGTCTTCTCATCCGGAGCGACTGTCTCATCAATTTCCAGAGCCAATTTTATATCGTCCAAATCTTTGGTGATGAAGTTAGCAGCTTTTTGCGCTTGTCCTGCTGCAATCACCAACAACTTTTTGTCATTCTGCAACGCTTTCATCCAGCTTTGAATGTACGCTGCACTGTTATCGATTGTGTTTTCAATTCCTGCTTTTGCGCATAAAAAAGAAGAGCCCATCTCTGCGACGAGTTCTTCCTTGCTGTACTCTTCATCGCCGAATGTACGGACTTCGCAGCTGTTTCGGCGATTCAAACGTGATTCATGCCCTGTTGAATGCACCATTTCATGGTAAAGTGTGCCGAAGAACTTTTCAGGGGTTTTGAAGTGCTCACGCCTGGGCATGTTGATTTCGTCTGCTGAAGGTTTATAGCAAGCCCGTGTAAACCCATACTTTACGGTTGGTCCATCTTTATAATGTTCGGCAATCATTGCTGCTGGAACGATCTCTTCAGAAACTTTTTCTGTTTTCTGCTGTTCAAGTTCTTCCTGAAGCTTTTTCAAGTCGAGGCCGTCACACTGATTGCTATTGAACACAGTATAGTAGCGAAGCATCGGCACTGCGCCGTCTTTGCCCCTCGATGTAGTTTCTGAATCTGTATCAACAGTTTTTCCGGTGGATTTATCGAGAAATTGCCAGAAAACGACCATCGATCCTTTTTCACCTTTTTTAACGTTCCCTCCTTTATCCTGGCACTGCTTGTAAGTAAGCCAATATTTAGAATCGTAACTCTGGTTTCCGAGGAGCAGAATATTTATGCCGTTGTACTCCTTGCCTGAGACTATGTTGCAGGGGGCACCGACTTTACTATTCCAAGGCTTTTGCCAGGGGATTACTCCTTGTTCGAGTTTTTCGATGATCTGGTTGGTCACGGTCTCGTACAGATCGAATTTTGTTTCGGGTTTTTTGTTGGCTGGTTTTTTGTAACTCATAGTAGCCCCTCCGCGCGAAATTTGATTCCATAAGGGAAATACGCGCAGAAGCTGTGATGGCTTGACGTTCGTTGAAATCTATTGAAGAAAATGCTGGGGAGGGTGTGCCTGCATCTCATCTTCGGTGTACCGAAGTTTGTCGGAGATTCATCTTTTATATCATCTGGTTACAGGCTTTATATTCACAGTTTTTTGTTTTTAATGGATTAATCTTCTTTGGTGGGGTGGTTTTGATAGTTACTCGTGTTTCGAGGATTCATTGAGGGTAAACAGGTTTGTGCGGTATATAGGAAACCTTATCCATTTTCCGGGTGGATGTTCTGGTAGCAGGCCAATCCGCATATTTTCAGAAAAGTTTAGTTTTTGTTGTCTTCTTCGCTTCTGCATCTTTTAATTTAACCACATCTTTTATTGAAATATCGAAGTTAATTGTTTCAAGTGCTTTTGCGAAAGTTTCTCCTGCTGCAAGGTGCTCCTGTAGGAGTTCAATTCCATCTGCTCCGGTTTGTTGAATATATTTCTCGATCTCAAGATCATTATACTCAGCGATGATTTTTACTGCGTTATCTTTTAGCTCTTCTTTTGATTTCATAAGTACTGGAATTATCGAATTTCTTTCCATTGCAAATTCATCATATATCTGTCGCTTTCTTCTGGTTATTAGCAGCTCATACAGCTTGTTTGCTAACGGAGGTGCTGGTGGAGGCATAAAAATCTCGTCAGAAAAAAGTTTGAGTTCATCTGGAGTCGGTTCTATGCTTAGCTCGATTACCTTTTCAAATTCCTTCATCATGTGCTGGTAATCTTCCAGTTCCATCCGAACTGGTTCTTCATCAACAAAACCGCGTTTAGCGGTCGATCTGTTTTGATTTCCACCGCCGTGCCGTGACATGAAACTGATCAATTCTTCTTTTTCAAAAGACATGTCTAATTTAATTGCTTTCTTTGATTTCGGTTTACTGAAGACGATACAAGCATCATTTATCTTTTTTCTGAATTTTTTGTTCTTTTTAAGCCAGTATTCAATGGCTTTTTTATAATCTCCGCCGAATTCCGTACCTTTTAATGATCGCAGGTAATCTTCTTTTTTGTGTGGTGGTTTGTACGGTGCACTATTGCTTGCTTTTTGCTTTTTTAGCTTAATCTCATTCTTTATATATCGCTCAAATGCTTCACGTGAGCCATCTTTCTCAAATTCATCCGGCCATTCTCCACCTTTCATCAGGTTTTCAAATTCCTCTTCAATTCGCTCAACATAGGCTTTGAAGGCCGCTTCAACGACCGCTTTGTCGTCTGTTGCTAGCCGGAGAACTTCTTTGTTTTGAATATGCTCTGCCACTTCCGGGAAGAATGTTTTTAATTCTGTTATTTCGGAATTTGATACTGCCGGAAAACCAGTAGATGATTTAAGTTTTTCAAGTTCTTTATATGGAACCCCGATCAGTACATCTTTTGATTCTTTGTCTGATACCAAGGTAATGAATTTTTTGTGGCTGATTGTCCTTTTTGCTAAGGCTCTCAGCAGATGAAAATCTGTAAGGGAATTTAGTGGTTTCGTTTCAAATGCTACAAAATCGTATTTTTTTCCATGAAATCTGAATGGCTCCACTGTCTGTTCTAAAGGGATTCGTTTCATGTCGAACGAAATATTTACTTTTGCATCGTTAAACGTTACTTGTAGTGGTAGCGTGTCTCTTGTGTGCTTTAGCTGTTTATTCGCCATCATTCTTCCGAAGAGCTTTTCAGCCTCTTTGAACTGTATTTGTCCTTTATCTGTACTAATGACCTTGACACTTGTTGATGTCAGGAGTCTCTTTGCTCTTGTCAGCACCTCATCAAAATCATATAAATCATCCAACTCTGCGCGCCAATATTTACGCTGATTTGGTAGGCTTCTCCATGAGACTTTGTCGCACTTCCCACGTTCTGTTATTTTCAGAAATGTTTCTATTGCCTTGATATGCTGCTGTTCATGGGCGTCTATATCGGCTTGTAATTCCGATTTTGGTTTATTTCCGGCATACGGTGTCTGCGCACCTACTCGTGCCATCTTTTGTAGGAGATTTCCTGTTACCAGCAAATAGCCACGCGTTTTTAGAAAAAGCGACTTTTCTCCTTGGCTATCAATGCCGATAAATGGATTCAGATCTTTGACACGGTCATGTACTCTTTTACAGAATTCTCCTAAATTCAGATCCTCACCGCTGTGTGGTGGCTCTAAAGCAGGATCTCGGTCTTTCGTTATAACACCATGTTCTAAAGGAGATATAAAGCCGTCTGTTGTTATTCCGAAACATTCGTATTTTTGCAGTAATTCTGCAACTGCTGCGCGACAGAACCCTGTTATATAAGCTGCTAATGGGTAGCAAGTCACCGCACTAATATCCATGTTTTTTTGAAGATCATGTGATTTGAGGGAAGTTGATGCATCCGCAACTGCTTGGGCTGTCTTTCCATAGAAATAATTCATTAACTGTTTATAATAACTGTCCATCGGCTTGTTATCTTTGTTTCTTTTCTTTAATAAATCATAAACTTCGCCAGATAATTTATAGGTGCCTAGATTCTGAAATGTTGCAACCGTATGGATGGTGAGTTCTTCTAAAAGATCTTTGTGCACACCATCTTTTGTTGGTGTATTTCGAGCTACCCATAATTCTGGCCAAGTGACAGTCGTATGGCCAGTTACCGGGAAAATAAGCCCATCGGTGTCATATCCGCGTCTTGCTACCGGCATATTCGATGGTTCGTCTATTCTCACCGGAAAAATTGGTGGAACTCCTTTTCTAAACTTGAACGATACTACGATCCCTGCTACTTGGAACGGCCCGTCTCCTATTCCATCACCTTTTGCATCTGCTTCCATTCTTATAACCGCGCGCTCTGCGTCTTCACCATGAAACGTCTTAGCACAGCTAAAATCATAGTCTGGCAACATGATAAGCGATGTTGGGTATGCACTCCGCAAATCGTAATATACCGCTCTTTTTTTTGGGCCAACTGCCAGGACTTCGTTTCTCCCACCATGATAATATTGCACAAAAACACGGTGCGCGAGTGTCATATGATTTTCTGCGTCATAGCCTAAATAGCGCTTCCAATTTTTAGCCGTGTACAGCTTCTCAAATATATTCTGAAACAACTGCGAACTCAAACCGGCTGCTCGTTCTTTCTGCTCCATCAAACCGAGCTGGTATCTTCCGACATTGTTGTACCAAAGATGGGTCTCTGCTGAAATGATGCTATCCATAATGCCGTAATAACAATAGTCGTCAAAATCTGTGCGTAAAAAGTCTTCCATTTTCTCAATATTCATATGTGCATACTTTACTTTATGGATACCGATTTTACTTCCAAGATCTTCCAGAGATCCGCCTCCGGACAAGTTTTTGGAATCGCAATACATCAACCTCACTTTCCATGAAAGCATTTTTGGTGTCTTTTTTTGTGAGTGCGGATCGGGGATTTTTACTACGCGCAATACGGATGTGTTGCACCATTCTTTTTCACGTTCAGTTATTAACGGCTGAAATTCTGAGCGGATATATCCGAAAAAGTCTTTAAACTCAGATGTTAGCCGCATTGATGGCTGCATCCAGCCGCTCTCTATTGCAGAAAAATGTGCATATATCCGAACAAGTGATAACACCGGCACTGCTGTTCTTTTACCAGGCGGTACCCATAATTTATCATTCTCTGGTACTATTGTATTTATCAAACGGATGAGATCTATGGATCGGAACGTAACATTTGTTATTATAATGACGCCGAAACGATGCCCTGCAAAATTAAAATAGAATTGATGCGATAATAATTTTGCCGGATAGTCCTTGTGCAGCTCGTCTTTGTATTCTTGTAGCTCTATATCGTAGCCAATGATGTAGGTATTCGGATAATGCTGGAAAGCCGGCTTATCGTCGTCGGGGAGAGTTTCTACTTTTCTAAAGTCTTTTTCTATGTTCTCAAATGCTTTTATCTGCACTCGCTTTGGGTATGATGTGTTTAATTTAACTGCTGTTGGTGTGACGTGCTCTAATACATACACCAGAAGCGATCCTGTACGTTGAGGTAGTAATTCATCTTCTTCCCTGATACGCCTGATTGCGTTTCCGATACTTCTGAACAAATCATATTTTTTTTGTGAGGGTTTTCTCTCACGATGATCCGATTTCTCTGCCATTCGACCTCTGTAAATTATGGTTTTTCTGTGCGTCCGTTTACTCAAAGGGTCGCAGCATTAGTTTAGCTATAACTATCTGTAATATCGATTATTATGCTTCAATTACTTACAATATTTTTAGTCACTATTATTGGAAAACAGGCGTACATGCCCGCGCTCCCGCGCGAGGCTGTCAAGCTGGTTGCTAGGCAGTGTATATTCGATAGCGCCTGGCATCTCAAAACGCTAAAACGGCTAAAACAGTTTCTTTAAGGCACTGTAAACATTTGTATGAGGTCAAGCTATGGACTGTGCAAAGAAAAAGCCTCTGTAGATTAAACAGGAGGTTTTAAGGGCGTATTTAATTGTTGTCTGATGGCCATTTAAACTTGCTTGTAATTCTATTCAGGCTTTCATTGTCATCATCTACCCCGAACGTTTCTGCTTTTTGCTTTCCTGACTCCACTGTGCCGAAGCCTTCCATATCGTCTGACTCCACTTCATCGTCTTCTTCCACCAGCACCCGTGGTATCCGTGGCGGCAGCGGCCCCGGAATCCGACTCATTGACTTCACTGCACCACTTGCACCGTTTGCATTCACCTCATCACTCTGTATGTTTTCAGCATCTGCATCGGCACCTGTATCTCCCTCCGCTAATTCGTTCGGCAATGCAAAAACTCGCCGGTATATGCCGAATGCCGGAACCTTGCTGTTCATCATCCCCTTGCCCGGCGTTGCTCTTACTACGGCCTTTTTCTGGGTCGCTATATAGTATGCAACAGGGATCAGCATTCCGGCATCCGACGCAGTGACTTCGGTTTCGCCTGACTTCATTGCATCGGCATCAGTGTCCGTTCCAGTGAATTCAATGTCATCATTCTCCGCGTCCTCCGAGCCATCGGCGTCATCAGTGAAACCGGAACCAGATTCAGTGACTTCATTGCCACCGGCACCGGCGTCTGTTACAGTGACATCTGAATCGCCCGAATTCACCGTATCGGCGTCTGTACCAACATCGACGCGCGTTTTAGCAAATTTAACGTCATTCCCCTCCGCGTTTTTTGAGCCCTCAGCCGCATTCGTGTAATCGGCACCCGATTTAGTGACGTCACTGCCATCGACACCGGCATCAGTCGCAGTGACATCAGCATCGCCCGAATTCACCTCATCGGCATCCGACTCACTGATTTCAGTGTCTTTAATGTGTGAATTTATTCTAATGTAAAGTGTGGTAACTGGCTGCTCGTTCTTTTTATCGACCTTCGACGTGATTTTCCAAACTAGCCCTTTTTCTTGCAGTATTCCGTTTTCATCTGCGCAAAAAAGTCGGTAATCTGCGGCCTCGTCACTTAGATCGCCAGTTATCCGGAATCCCAAATAACTGACATTTTCGAGCAGAACACCAAGTACACTGTGACCTTCGATGGATTCACCAGGAGCACCCTTGTTAGCTTTTGACTGCATTACCCAGACTTGGCCGACTTCTTTCCGCTCGGTGACTAGCTTTGGTTGTGGAGATGCTGGAACGGGTGATGTTGGTGAAGCGGAGGGGTCCAGTGATGTCACTGCGTCGGAAACTGATTCAATGGCTTCATCTAAATCCGCATCCGTTTCGGTGATGTCTGCCTCGGTTGAATTCATTACGTCGGTGTCTGTTTGGTGATTTCGATCAAGGGAAACCTCAATAATTCGTTTCATCTGTCTTTTACAACTTCCACTTTTCTTTGCACTGCGATTCCATAACGAATATTCCACCACTGAGCCAGTTTTCGATGCCATTAGCCTCTTGTATTCGTTTTACTGTCAATAGGTAATTCTTGCATTCGTCCGACCAACCATTTATCTCAAAAAACTGGTAGAAATGATAACTTCTATGGGCTCTATTGTCTGTAAGTTCCCATTGGTCACAGTTTCGACAATCGATTACTTGCTTAGATTTTTCTATCAGATATTTAACTATCTCCACGCTATTATCGTGCGCAGCATTTATTATTGCCGAGTTACTATATATCGCCAAGTCTATCAGTTGCTCGAATTCTTCAAGAAGATATTTGACAATCTCAAATTGCTTGCCGTCTATTGCGCTTAAAAGCAGTTCGCTGTAATTTACTGTTGTGTTTAAGGTAAGTTCGCTTTCGTCTAAGTACCATTTAAGAGTTTCGAAACGTCCATATTTTGCCGCTTCTTGTAAAGCCCAACCGTATTCCTCTGACTTGTTGACCTTGTACCCTGAATCGTTTACCAGCCATTTGATAAAATCTAATTCTCCATATTTTGAGGGTGTATTTAGCAAACGTGCAACGTCATATTCTGGATCATCAATATGCAGTAGCATCCACTTTACTGCCTCGTAATGTCGATCATCCGCAGCGAATGTAAGTGCGTCCCAAATACAGGGCTTGGGGTTTCTTGGATTTACCACTACACGAATCTTCTGTTCACATTCTTCTATTAGCCATTTGATAACGTTTAAATGGCCATATTTTGCAGCGTGTATGAGTACATTGTTGTTTTTAGTTGTGTAATTGTACTGCGTTCCTATGAAAAGCTCTCCGGATTCAAACCATTTCTGAAGCTGTTTTAAATCGCCAGTTTCGAGAGCTAAATGAAGTCTTTCAATCTTTTGCTGTTTTGTAGGCGCTTTTTGTGACATTCAAAATCTCAATTCTTCCACTGGTTTTGGTGAGACGTAATCCTGATTTTATGTAACAGCGCTGTAATAACGGCATATTACGTTGTAATCTTCGGCATGCCGAAGATTGCCATGAGAGCTATCTATGACTACGCAACGAAAATATGTTCACTTAAACATCGCTAAATTCAGCTTGAATCGCTTTTTCAAACTTCATCACTAAATCGGAATTTTCTATTACTCCAGTAAGTAACATCAACTCATCCGCAATTCTTGTCCGTTCTGCTTCTGGTATTACAATGTCGTTGAAATTCGTGCTTTCTATCTTTTTTCTTAGAGCGGTGATCATCGACATAAAAACGTCGTGCACTGTGCGATGATATGACTCTTTTTTACCGCCGGATTCTCCTTTAGTTTCTGCTTTAATCAGTTTTTTAAATGCTTTTTTCATTTCATCTTTGTCACCAAGTTTTGCTATTACGAGTAGCTTTCTTCTGGAAAATATTTTATCTGACCGATATTTATCGCGTAACTTTTCCGGAATTTCCATGAGACTCATGATTTCTGAAACTGTGGATTCAGCTTTACCCATGATCTCGGCTAATTGGACTTGCGTATAATTTGCTTCTTTCTGTAATCTTTTGAGCGCTTCTGCTTCTTCAATCGGCGTGAGGTTTACGCGCAGTAGGTTTTCAACTAATGCTATTTCCGCTGGGTTTTTATCGATGTAAATTGCTGGTATATCCGTTTGCATGGCGAGTTTCGCAGCCTGATATCGCCTTTCCCCTGCTACAATTATCAACTTACCGTCAATTTCCTGAAACAATATTGGTTGCAAGATGCCGTGTCTTTTTATCGACGCCACCAGTTCGTCCAGCTCAATACTGTCAATTTTCTTTCGGGGTTGGCTTGAGTCTGGATGTAACAGATCGATTGCAATTGAATACAGCGTACGTGGTGTATATTTTTTTGATTTCACAGCTGGTTTTGGTGGTGTCACTGCTACTTTGACTGGAGTTTCTTTTGGCGTTACGACTGTTTTCACTTTTTCAGTTTTTACGATTTTAGTAGTTGGTGTTACGTTTTTTGCTTTAGCTGGAGACACTACTTTTACCTTTTGAACTGTTTTCGCTTTTATTACAACTGCTGCTTTTGGTACTACTTTTTCCGACTTCACTGGAACTTTCGCTTCTGGTTTAATGCCTGGTATGACGCTTTTTGATTTCTTTGCAGCTGTTTTTTGGGCTTTCGCGGTTTTTGTCTCAACTTTTGGCTTAGCTATTGCGCTTGGAGCCGTTTCTACAGCTTTAGGTGGGATTTGTTTTTTATCTTTCGAGCTACTGGATGTTTTTTTCTTTGTATCAGTCATCACGATTCCTTTCTGTAAGCCGAATTTGTCTTGCATCTGCTTTACCGATAACAAATATTCTTTGACTTCATCAGACCATTCTTCAAAATGAGTTATCGCCGATTCGCATTCTTCGCCATAAGCGTTATTATCAAGATACCAATTTTCGCATCCACGAAAATCTACAATCTGGTCAGACTTTTCGACTAAAAACTCAATGGTTTTAATGTTATCAGTTGCCGTCCGTTCTGAGGATGTCGATGTTAATATCACTGATTCATTGTTGTTTGCTGTGATCTCGCTTGTAAGTTCAAATGTCTGGAATAACCACTTGATTTTCTCTAGCGTGCCGTATCGCATAATATTAGAAAACAGACTATCTCCGAGCTCTGGCTTTTTTGATATGTCCGTACGCTTTGACGCGAACAAGCAAAACCATTTAAAGAATTCAAAATCATAATCGCGAGCTGTACGTTCAAGCATTCCAGCAAAATTAAGCTCTGAGTAATCTTTCGGCTGCTTTAACAACCATTTTGCGATGTCGTAATGTTTATGATCTGCTGCTTCATCAGCATATTCTACAATACTTTGCTGCATACAGATCATCCAACTATCTTCATCCGCAATCCGATCAGATATTATCTGTATATTCTCTTTTACTAGCCACTTGACCGTACTGAATCGCTCGTTTCTCAGTGCCTGGTATAGTACCGAATCAAAATCTGCATCCGACACACGTCCACCATTCTTTTTCCATTCTTTCAGCAACTCGATATCATCAGATTCGGCGGCTGTGTGTAGTTTGGCGGTTTTTTCGATATCTGTGAGCATATTGTCCCTTATGCAAATTGGTCATTTCGCGCTCTTCTTTTCATCGCCGCATTTGTATGTGGTATACGGATGACCGTGACAGCTTGACTCCGGCGGGGTCTGTAGATTTAGAGTAGCTTCAGTGTCCTCACCGCTGAAGCTACTGGTACACACGCTATAAGCTCTGCAATTTTCTTAGTTTTTAGCTCAAATGAGGCATCCTCGTTGATTACCCCGAGTTTCAGAGCTTCGAAAACCTGCTCCATTACAGCAAAGGGCTCCTCAACTAGGTCCAACTGTGAAATCAAAAACTCAGTCATCGCGTTTATTTTATCGTCATAGTCGCCGTAAACCCATTTGTCTGGTTTGGTGTTCGGTATTAAGCTCAGGAGTATCTTGAAGAATACCAAATTATCTGCTCGCAAGTACTGGCAGCATCGGCGAGGTACATTATTAATGTGGCACCGATTATCAAATGTTGAGGAATCAACTATGGCTATACTGCAAAGTCTACTTTCCTCTGCCTGGTACGGGTCTATCTGTTGCGCCATCGTTGATTGTCCGTCTTTTCTCGACCATGATAGTGATGATGGGACTAGGTTCCTCATCAACACACCGTAACTACCTCTTAATCCTAACTCTGCACTAGACTTGAATTCCTCCACTCCGAATAGATTGTAATTTGATCCATATTCTACGCGAGCTCCTGTAGCGCTCTCGCTATTCATAAATTGTTGGCGGATTTTTGCTACATATTGCTCAACTTTTCGTGGTAGCTCAACGTCTCTATAAAACCTCAACACTTCTTCAAGACACTCCGTTATTCCTCCGTCTAGAGTCTCGACTACGCTACCTGGGTGTTGACTTAACCTCAGCTTACGCTGCTGTAGCTCACCACATGTGACCACCACATAATTCAGAGCGTTCCGATGGTGAGATCCAGCGTGTAATTCTTTTGGCGTTTGCATACCGTGGCAGTACACGATATCTTGCATTACTTTTTTTTGTCCCATTATTTGTAAGCGATACACAATTTCGACTTCTGCATCTTTAATGGTTCTGCTACAGTGCGCGCATATCAAACGCGGCAGTCGTGGTTTCTTGTTTTGACTAACGCTAGTCACGGATTACACCTTTCACGCTTGGGGTTGCACGAATTGTCTCTAGTAAATGCTTGCTTTCACCGAGACTTCGAAACACTGTAACGGTTGGCCACTATTCAAGCTCTATTAGCCCCAATCATGCACTATGAAAGCGATCCACAGCCGTGGATCTTTAGGAAAACCGTAAAGACGATTCCACGCTACAGCAATCCAAAAAGGGTGAATGAGGAATTGATGCGCTCCAAAGAGTAAAGACTTCGTTCCGATTTTCATTGTTGGAGGTCTGGGTCAAAGTAGTTTATGGTTTTGTTATGCTCTTTGGCGTATTTAAGCTCATTGCGTGCTCCGTCTCCTAGACGTTTCTTGGGCTTCAGCTTGCCTGTAGGATCTGGTTTCAGAATAGCTAGTATTTCGTGTGCCATATCCATTTTCTGGTAATGTAATACACCTAACAGCATTTTCTGTTCGGATGTAAGCGAGATGCCATCACTTGTTGAATACACGATTAACGGAAGAACTATTTTACCTGCCATTGTTTCACGATATCCAGCTGCTTCGAAATCAATTTTCTGCGAGGCAGATCCGCACAAACAAACTATTGTAGTGCTGCCGTCTATCTGTGTGTCTCTTCCATCAGGCGTTTTTGTGTGCATTAAATTTCTCCTGTCCACTCAGCATGAAATTGTTTCAGAAAATTGATCATATAATTATGTCGTTTCTGCGCCATCTGTTTGCCTGTGTCCGTGTTCATGCGGTCTTTAAGCAGGAGAAGTTTTTCATGGAAATGATTTACAGTACAGTGGCGGTTTGCAAAATAACTCTCTTCATCACTGTGCATTTCAGGTCGCTCGTCGGGTTCGTATAAGTCATGGCCTGTCGCTCCGCCGTACGCGAAAGCTCTTGCAATACCGATGGCACCGATCGCGTCCAGCCTATCCGCGTCCATAACAATTGCTGTTTCGATATCCGGGACTATTTGTTCGACTGAGGCTCCTTTGAAACTGACGTTATCAATAATTGCAACTATATGGTTGCCGATTTCGATTTCAAGACCACAGTCTGAAAGAAACACAACAAGATCGATTGGCTCAACACCTTTTTTCAGCAACTTCTTATCGTTGACATCATGTAAAAGTGCCGCGATACATACCTTAAGCGGATTGCCACCTTCACTCGCTTGGAGTGCAACGGTGGTGTCATGAACTCGGAATGAATGATAGTGGCTATGTCCAGTGGCATCATTACACTGCCGCTCTATACACAACTTACGGGCTGCTTCGATGATGTCTTCACTTACTACAGGTTTACAGTTCATGAGCTCTTTCTCTGTCGTTTCATTGGTTTTGTTTATGATAAGCAAAAGCTCTGACGATTACTGGTGTTTAGTTGGTGCGCACTATAGTAGTAGACTATAATGGTATCTTTGGTCTCGCTGCGCTTGCTTGCATATGTTGTTTCGCTTGTATAGCGGCGGACTTTGAGACACCAGCTACTGTACCTAATCGGATTTCTTCATAAACAACATTGTGTAGGTATTTATTGGCTGCTACTTGATTACGGTGTATTTTTTCGAAAACACCTTTTGCGCTAATGGAGGTAAATAGTGTAATTAACGATTCCACTAAATCATAGTCATCGTCTGTCAATTGAATGAGCTCGTCTAATACTTGAACTCCAAACATTTCCGTTAACGAAACAAGATGTGGTGAAACTAGAAATCGTTGGCCTTTTGGTATTGGACAGTTGAATCTTGATGCATTGTTCTCTTTGTAAGGATACGGTTCTGCGTGTCCAACATAAACATTTACAAACTCTGTGCTTCGTCCTTTTTTACTCGCTTGCTCTTCTCTCGCTATCTGTTCAAACGGCCACCTTAGGAATCTTGGATCATCAAAATAATCATGTTTATTGTTTGCCATAAATTTCTTGATCACTTTTAGCCATGCTTCAATTTCTACGCGCGTATCTAACTCACCCAGATTTTGTAATCTTCTAATTTCTTTGTCTTGTTCAATTTGTGAACTTCTCGTTATGATGACATTCTTATCTGACATTGCTCGCCCCTAAATAACCGCTGAAATATGCGCTTGCAGTTGTACCTCGTTAAATGTGCCCATCGACACTCTGATCCCGTTAATCGTTGGTCTGCTTCGATTAGTGCTTAATTGTCTGAGTAACACCGATAAATTAACAACCCCTGCGGCTCCCGCATTGATTGCAGCCTGTTTGTTGTTACACGCTACATTTAGGAACGTGCTGATATTGCCAAGAGGCCATGACTTGTTTCCGTTGTTTTTAATCCACCTAGGCGTGTTGGTAAGTATAGACAATTTTTCGAGTACTTTAATAAACACTTGCCCGAAATCGGTCATACCTTCCGCTGTTGAATCGAAGATTGTGTACGTAGTATAAAAAAGCCTTACGAAAGGTGTCTTTGCTGTTAGTGGCAAGTGCGTGCTGATAACTACATCGGCGAATCCGGGGGTGTCATTAGGAAGTAATGCCGGATTGAATTGGGGTGTTAATGGCAATGGTGGTTTCAATTGCCCTGAGGGTAAAGTAGCTAAAGCTGTTAGCGACGCCAGTAGCATTTGCGAGCTTGGTGCTGCTACTGGAGCTATCGGCGGGAAAGCATACGATGACATTTGAATGCTTTTATACACATGGTATGCCGTCCAGCCGCTAGGATTTCCATAGCTCTGCCCTAAAAACTTGAGCATTACATGCGGATCAACATCCGTTATTGCGAATCCAAGTACACCCTTGGCATTTGTTAGGATGCCCGAAAGTTGCAGTCTAAATGCACCGCTGGTGTCGCATCGACTGTGCAAAACGAAGATGTCTTGGATGTCAGGTGGAGAATTAGAAAGATTTACGACGTACAGAAACTTGGATGGAATAAGCGTGGATTGACTGCAATTGTTCGCTTGGCATTTCGGCATGGCTTTGCTCCTTTAATCAGGCTTGATCTGGTAGGATCAATCACGGAGCATTGCGCAGAGTGCAAGAGCATTGTCAATGAATAACGGTGTTATTTCACGACAGATAAATGTTGTCAATGGATATTGAATATATTCCAAGTAAGGAAACTCAGTTCACTGGGTTCTCTCATTGACCGTCGAACGATCTCGTCAATAGAAACACTTCAATACAACCCTCGCATCTCACTGGGATCGCCTCCGTCTTCTGGTGCGTTTTCTCGACTCAAAACGACAAAAAGTTCATAGCCGCTCGCTCTAAAACGTTTTCAATCATTATGTTGTCTTGTCTAAGGTCGCGGAGGGAGGACGAGTATTATCACGCTGCCAGTCGCATGTGTACTTCATCCGCAATCTTTTTGCCGATTTTAATTTCCGCGAATTTCAGATCGTAGCTGGTTTGCAGGTTCATCCAGAATTGCGGTGTGGAACCGAAGTACCGTGCCAGTCGAAGAGCGGTGTCAGGTGTGATAGAACGGCGTTCCCTCACGATTTCATTTATACGTGGGGCTGGAACACGTAGTGCCAACGCCAGGGCATGAGCACTCATTGCCATTGGAATCAGATATTCCTCACGTAATATTTCGCCTGGATGGATGGGGCGCATTTTATTGGTCGGGTTCATTAGTAATCTCCTCAATGGTAGTCAACTATTTCAACATCAAATGCATTACCGTCTTCAAAGCGGAAACACAAACGCCATTGGTCATTGATGCGAATACTCCATTGGCCTTTACGATCTCCGTGCAATGCTTCCAGGCGGTTACCCGGTGGTGACCGAAGGTCTTCAATTGCATACGCATCATCCAGAATTTGCAGTTTACGTTCAGCAACCGTAGCAAATGCTTTAAACTGTCGAGGACACTCGCATTCAAATAAAGCTCTGGTCTTTTTGCAATGGAAAGTTTTGATCATGGGATACAATATAACGCCACACGTTAAACGTCAAGCGGTTTGTACTCCGCTAATGGGGTCTGGGTCTGTGCCCCTCATGATGGATGTGGGGGTCCGGCAGGCGATTTCAACGCGGGGTGGGTGTATCAATCAACCGTGGAGGGCGATGGTACAGTACACAGAACATGTAAAACGCTCATATGTAAGTGTGATGATGAACTTAGGCCGGATCACTGTTTGAACAACGCGGCGGAGCACATTACACAAATTCTGTAGTCACAGTACACAAATCACGGAACTCTGTGCATACAGCAAAGGGCGACATTTCCAGCAGCCCCTTCTTTTGCTTTACGCAACTGCATCAAAGCCGCTCAGGCCGCGAAACGAGCAATTTCTAGTATTGCTTTCACGACCTGAGCTGAACCTAAAACCAGAGAACGACAACCGCTACCGTTGCCGGGTTTTTGTCGCTGATGGCCTCTTGCTGGCAGATGTTAAAACTGATTCAAGATCTTCCCTCGTTGATATTACGCCGCTCTCCAGGTACTTCTTAACGTCAGGCGCTTTTGCCACTTTCGTCATCGTTTCGTAAAGTTCCGCACCTTGAAAACCGATTTCATTTAGTACAGCTTTTACTTTGTTATACTCAAATGATTTTTGGCCGGTTTCTTCGCAACCATTTTCAAATTCGCAATATGCTGCATACTGACTTTTTGTGAGCTCAGTGTCAGTTGGCTTTCCGTATCCTGCCTCTATTCCATGTGCAGTATCCCGCAATATTTTTTCATGCCTTTCGGTTTCTATGTTGTTTCTGATCGTCGCGCTTACGCTGGTTTGCATCAGCCCGGACTTGGATTCCTTGCGTCCAGTTCCTCGTGTTACATCGTATCCAGCTTCTCTGGACATGCGTTCGCCGATCAAGCGTGTTTCCTCTTCTTCCTGATTCTTGATGAGGCTGTTGGCTTCCGGTTTGTAAGTGTGTTGAAGGTTCATAGCAAACTCCCGCGCGTTATATATATTGTCTGCCGTTTCTTCACAAATTAGTCTCGATAGCTGTAAAGCCGCCGACTTCACCAAATCCTGGCGCATTAATCCTCTATATCCGCCGTAAGTTCTTCTCACCCCCCACATGTAATAGTTCCTCAAATCCGTAACCGTCAGGTCTGTAAAACGCGTGAACCAGGTCCCAAGCGTTGCCATTTTGTCCCCACAATCTGCAACCGTCGCTCTGTAGTTTTATAGCGCATACAGCCAAGAATGTTAACAGTTGTAACTGTTCGGAATGATTGAAAATAAATCAATAAAAAGTGAAAAAATGTGTGTACATGCAGAGAGAGAGGTTCATACTGTTTTTAGGTTAGCTAACTAGCTGATTTAAAGAGATTTTATGACTGCAAAGGAGGATTAACCAATGAGCTTAATTCATTCACCTGAAGACAAAATTGCCCGACCGATACTGCATGCAATTACCAGCGCCATCATGTCACTTGAAACCGTTACCGGCAGCTTGAAAGAGCATGAAATCGGGAAAGGAGACGCAGAATGTTTTAGTCAGGCAAAGCGGCTTTTGTGGAGGATTCTCGAATCGAACCACTACACCATTGATATCGATACCAACAGGCTTAGAAAAGCAGTCAAGTAATAAACCACCAACCTGATACCGGCGTTGCACCGATTGCATCAACTTATCAAACAACCCAGAAAAGGAAAACAAACCATGGCAATTCAACCGCAAAACCTGAGCAACCTGATCATCGGTACAATCCGTCTCGACGAACCAACACTTGAGCGCGACACAAACAAGAAAATCCTTTGGAGCGGCACCTGCGTCTGCGGGCACATTGAAGTTGCTACAAAAACAGATTTCCTGAAATACGCCGGATATGACCAGTGTCCCGGCCATCCGTTCAAGGAACTTGCTCTGAAACCAATCAACGGTTTCAACGTCCACCCGGATGACAACGATACTCCTGAGCATGCTGCAGCACTGGCAGCATGGGACGCTAAAAGAGGCCAGACACATTCAGAAACCGCTGAACTAAATGATTCGACAGTATCGCCTGCACAACTTATTCCGCAAGAATTGGCTGACCTGCCAAACCAAGTTGAACAGCCGATAACCCAGGTTACACAGGAATCACCCAAAAAAGTAAAGGATAGTAGTCTACCTCCTACTGAGTCTTCGATCCTCCAGAAGAGACTAGGCTTGACAGGCTACGTCACTACGTCACTGCCGCTGACCATCCCGATTAGTATTCTCGGCTGCACCGCTGAAAAAGTAGTTTTTGCAAAGAAGATCACCGGTGACGATCCAGATCTTGTTCTTCTGCACCTGCAACTTTTTGACACCGCAACCCAAAAGCACTCAATCGTTTCGTCGAAAAAGAAGATCCCCGCTGGCGAGTGGACTGCCTTGACTGCGGTACTCGCCGAAATGAACGTTGCCTGGCGGGAAAAGTCCCAGCGCACGTCGAGCAAAGAAAACATACTTGCAAGCAGCAAACCCGTATGACGATTTATGCGTACATCGTCCACAAAGATCAACTGACCAATGTTGCTCTTGAATGCCTACAGGGTGGAAGTGACGTGCTGTCGTCGCTTCCGCCTAGACAGCTCAGAACTCTTTTCTGTGCTGACTTTCAATTTCCCACCGGTGATTCAATCACGCTTCTACCTGAAGCTATCGATCTGACTTCAGCAATTGCAATTTATTAAGGACAACAAAATGAAAAGCATAACCATCGATACACTTTTTGGACTTGAAACACTGACTGTTCCGCGCAAACCAATCAAATTTCGTCAGATACGTGCTGTTATGGAAATACTCACTGTACGTGAAGAAGTCGCTCAATATCTTCCGCCAGATCGCCGCTATACCTCACCAGATCAGGTTGCAGAAATTTTCAATTTTCTGGTTGATGAGGTTAAAGAATTTTTCTTCACATTGCACCTCGATGGCAAAAACAGGATTAATTGTATTGATCTGGTGTCTGTAGGAAGCTTGAACCAGTCCATTGTCCATCCACGTGATCTTTTCAAAACCGCGCTGCTCTCGTCAGCTGCCGGAATCATTCTGATACATAATCACCCCACCGGCGACTCAAATCCAAGCAACGAAGATATCGCCATTACTCGGCGGTTGAAGGAAGGTAGCGAGATTCTCGGCATCAATCTACTGGATCATATTATCGTTGGACGCAATGAACACTGCTCTTTTGTTCAGCGAGGGTTGCTATGAGACCTAAATCAATCCCAGCATTCGCACGGGAAATGAATGAACTATTTAATCTGAAAGACGGTCACACATACCTGGATGCTCAGCTGATGTGCATTACTGGACGGTTGGAGCTGGACATCTTCAAGTTGGACGATTTGCTCCATGAGCGTCACGGCATGTATGAACAGGGCGGAAAAAGTATGAGTGACATAACAATTCAAGAGTACGGAACTCGGGCAAACGATTTTGTCGATCTGATGATTGATCACAAGGTAACAACCGCACCAACGAACGGTCATGGATTCAGGAAAAAAAGGGAGGGCTGCTTGTGAGCAAAAATTTCATGTCAATCGACCAGCATGGCCAAACACAGCACGATTTAGGCGCTCATCCGCGCAAAACTTTGATGGAACGACTCGGCTGTAAGCACGTCGGCAAGATGTACCGTGATAAAATCGACGGCGGTGCCGTTCACGTTGGATACGTAATCGGCCAGCATTGGTGCACGCTTTATGAAGTTAAGCCATTTGAAGGAACACTATGACTGCCTATAAACTCAAACGCCACGCACCAGCATATAAATTACCAGACGCCGTAGATCTTCCACGAATCTCCTCTGCACTGCGCCGACTTGCTATTGCTGCAAGCGGGAACTGCGGGTCTGATTGTTATATCCACGCCGCTATCGCCCAGGCAATACTTGATCGACTGGGGGTGAAAGCCAAGATTATTGCAGGGCATGCTGCTTTTCGGGTTGGCAATGGTGACTCTGATGTCATCCTTCACGCGCCTGCTCTTGGTATGCCACATCAACCTGGTGCCGTTGCTTATCACGCGTGGCTCGAAGCATACGGAAATATCATCGACTTCACTACATATTCTCTGAGAGTAAAAGCGGATCAGTTAGACGCTCTCGATGGCGGGACTACAAGTGTGACTTGGTGCCCTGATTACCTATTCGTACCGAAAGCGTCCGTGTCGCCGATGCGCGACGTGATCCAGTTGCGAGCTGGAATGTTCCATTACCTACGGGTGCCAGCACTCGAAGCAAAAATCATCGCTGCTGCTCATCCACTTGACCGAGATGATGTGGAGACCGCCTGGCTATTGTACCAACATCAGGATATGCAGGTATTTGGACCAAACCACATACGGCTCAGTTGATTTAAACATCTTCGGCATGCCGAACTGTTTGCTGTAACTACCACATATATAAGTGTTTTGTTTTAGAAGATGGTTAAACTATATGACCGGGAAAGGCATAGATTGCGTTAGTGACTTCAACACCAAGGCTCATGCGGTTGAATTTGCACGAGCTCTTGCGGCTCGTACTGGGATTGCGGTTTACGGGAATCTGTGCAGCGTTTAAAGCTCTATGATCTTCTTCTTTGCGGCGTACTTCCGTTTTGCATAATCCTGAAACCCCCTACGGTCAATCTCAGGCTGAACAACCTTCAGACCGTACTTGAATGCTGCAACTTTCTGCATTCGAGGTGCTACGTCCAGGAGCCAGTCTGCAACATCTTTCTTTTTCGCGGCTATTGCTGCTTCAATCGCGCCGGGATCTATTGCAACTCCTAACCTGGATTCAGTCAACAACCATTTTAAAAAATCGAGATTACCTTCTCGTGCTGCCGTGATCTGTGCCAACGAGATATTCGCCTGCGGCAATGCCTCAGCGACCAACCATTTTCCTGCTTCCACGTTACCTCGCCTAAGTACCTCACGCAATTTTTTATCCACACTACTCTGTAAATCAACTACGACACCGAATTTCGTTATTATCCACTTTGCTGCACTGAATGAACCGTCGCTGTCGGCTGTGTCGAACGCATATCCTACTTCCGCCGTTGTCAGATTTGTCAGCTTTCCAGCCAAATGCAAATCATCCAGCGTAGCGATGTCACTGTTCTGGCAAGCGCGAATGAACTGTCCTCGTGACGTTATCTCGGTTTCATGCAACGGGAGCAGTAGTGCTGTGTTCGCCATTACTTTCCGTAACGTCACAAATTCATCTATACCTGCGATAACGAAGCGGTACTTCAGGAATCCGTAACCGGTTTTAGTTACGTCGGATGCTGCCGGTAGGTCACAACAAACGGTTTCCATTGTGCCTACCACCTCAAAAGTAATACTTGATCGTTCTGCCTTTTTGACGACACAAATTCCGTTTTGAACGCTAAACTCTGGCTGGATTTCAGCATAGGAGTTGTATACTTCCCAGTGGTCGCCGCGTCTGAATATCTCGCGCATCTTTTCAAGTGATATCATAGACGGGCTCCTTGGTCGTGTTTTGTCCTCATCCAAGGTAGTTCGAAAAGCCGTATCGATAATGTACTCGCCGAAAGGAATGATATCCGGGCCATTTGGTAAATGGAGTTTGATTTACATTCTATGAAATCATGAAATAACCTGTCTAAGTCGGTTGGGGGGTTCTGAGGTTCCTCAAGGCAACGCGGAACCATTTATTCATAGTAACTCTTATCGATATCAATAATCGGACTTTGGGGATCGTCTGGTGAGTCGCGTGTTTGAACGTGGAAAATAAGCTTTCATGTGATTTACGATCATTCCCCGTTTGACGCCATCAGCCGGAGTGTGTATACTCCTCGCCTTGCAACTTTTTGATTTTAATGAGGAAGTTATTTGGAGTAATTGTGGGAGACCAGCTTTATCTTGAACGTTTTGTCTGGTTCGACCATGAGGCTCGTCGCGAACGTTTTCCAAATGCAAATACGCTTGGAGAGCATTTTGAGATTGCTCAAAAAACAGCTCAGCGGTCGATAGATCATTTCCGTGACCGTCTTCTTGCGCCTCTTGAATATGACAAATCCCGTAAGGGCTATTTCTACACTGATCCAACTTTTCAGCTGCCTGTTCTCCGAATCTCTGAAGAAGAGCTGCTGGCACTCCTTATTTCCCGTAAACTGATTACTGAAGCTTCAGCAGGATTTTTGGCAGACGAATTGGGAAGTGTTTCTGCCAGACTTGGTTCTTTGCTGTCTGCTAACCTGCCTGGGAGGGCACGGCCTGAAGATGCTTTCTCTTTTCGCTGGAAAAACATTAGCCCAACTGACCCGCTGACTTTCAAGGTAGTAACCTCTGCACTGATTCAAGGTAAGCAACTCACCTTCTGTTATTACTCTCCTACTGCAAGCAACTGTACCATGCGCACTGTAGAGCCTCACCATATGGTCAACTACATGGGTAACTGGCACTTGATAGCTTTTTGCCACTTGCGTGGTGATTGGCGTGATTTTGTTCTGGGGAGGATGACTCTCTGCAATGTTGAGGGAACCGCTTTTCAAATCCGTGAAAAAGACGAGTGGCAGCCGTTTCTCCAGAACACCTTTGGCATCTTCCAGAACCGGAAGAGTTTCAATGTTGTATTGCGCTTTACACCGGAACGTTCACGCTGGATCAAGGGCGAAATGTGGCATGAGGCACAGACCGAAGAGATCCAGGATGACGGTTCGCTGATTCGTACAATTCCAGCATCGCACGAGACAGAGATAATGATGGAGATCCTCAAGCATGGTTCACATGTGGAGGTGCTGGAGCCTGAATGGTTGAAGGAAAAGGTAGGTCAGGAAATGAAGAATGCAGTGAATAAATATTACGTGTAGGTCGCTAGATGGGGGAGGTCGTGTTATAGGGTGTACTCACAATAAAATACTATGATGTACGGAATGGGTGGGAGGGGCTTAGTTATAGTGAAGAACTGCATCACTGATGGTCACATTATTCAGACCCAATACAGCCCGCATATAACAAAGTAAGTGCTACCGTTTTGAATTATTTTCAGTTATCGGGTGAGGTGAGCTTTTTGCTGCTGCAACGCAATATATTGTTCCACTTTGTCCGAAAATCAGCCTGTCTTGTTTTTGATATATTGTAAATTGGAGAAGTGATATGGCTAAAAAGAATTCTGGTGGCGGTGCGATTGTCATAATCGGATTGATTGTTTTAGTCATGATTGCAAAGTATTGGTATCTACTTGTTTCTGTAGGTGTCATCGCCTTAATAATCTGGGGGATTACTAAAGTAGCTAAAAGCTGGTCATCATCTGAAACACAAAACACCAATCAGCAACCCTCTGCCCGACAAGACCATATTGAAACAGTAATTTCTGGATCTATCCCTCACCAATCGGACTCCTCAGCCAGCACACCTGCAAATCAACATGCAAGATGTTCATTTTGCAACGTAGATGGCTTACACAGTGTTTTACGGATTACTGAAAAAACGATAGATTGTAATTGCTCTAACTGTGGGAAAAACTTCTTTATATTCAAATCTGACAGTCGTAATTCACAATCCAAACCCAATTACAGCGACTCAACAATATTCGGGGCAGGCGCACAACAACCCAAATCGACTCCCCCAGACTCCGTTTGGGTGCCTTGTGAAAGGACCATTCAGCACGCGGGCTATATGATACCTGGTGGGCTCGTCTACTTTGGTAGCGGCTTAAAATCTATTCAAAGTTGGAGCGAAGAACCCTCTTTAATAGATTCCAGTCTACCAGTTGACAAAGCACATCCTGACCATAGTGGCAGCAACATGGGGTATTGGCCGAATTATTCACAGATCCACCCAACATCGCGTGCTGCCTATCTGGAATGGCTCTCCACTGGCAGAAAGAACCCAAAAGCCAATATAGGCTATGTGTTTATCTATTTTTACGGATTGGAGAGAAGAGCCTTAGCTGACGTTAAAGATTCCGCTTTAGCACGAAATGATGTGCCAGCAATTATTATTGAAGCTAAGCGGCTCCTCTCCATCTACGGGGAAAACAGTTCTTTCCAGGGATACGCCGGTAAGTTTCTCGATGCTTTACAGGTTTCTCAAACGACCATACCGCTCTATCGCTCTTCCCCGCAGATTGACTCTTGTTCTTGGGAAATTCCGTTGATTCTCAAGATGGCTCTCGGTCAGATGGCCATGGACTGCGTTCCACTATCCGCTGAATGGGCGCTGGCTTGGGCGGAACATGATCCGTCAATGCCCCGAAGGATGCCCGTTCAGCGTTGCCCTCAAGAATTTCGTGAACTGTTCAAGTTGCGTTACAGCGAAAAAAATAGTGAAGGGCTGAAGCTAAAACCGAACAAAGCTCGCATCCGGGCAACGTATTACCCTGCAAGCTCCTCTTTTGGCGGGCAAGTAGAAATATCGATGCCGGATCTCCCTGACATAACGCAGATTACTGGACCATCCTCGAAAATTATCGACATTATAAGTGGATGCACAGATGAACTCGAAGGGTACAGTCGCTATCTTGGACGGAACCCTGATGGCAGGAACTCTATTGAAGCCACATCATATCTTCCACAACCACTTTTGAAGGAACATGCAGGAAAAGAGTTCCAGGAACTGGCCAGCTGGTTGAATGGTCAGGTCAAATCAGATATTCCCTTGTCGGTGTCCTTCTCTTCGGTCTTGCAGTTTGTGCCATCAATCAACCGGGACGGTTTCGGCAAGAAAGAGGCGACGGCTATTGCCAACCTTCTTGGTAAGATGAACATTGGAATCGAGCCGGACCCACGCTTTGGAAGTTTAGTCCCAAAACCGGAGCAAGACGTAGTTCTTTTCAGAATCAGCGATAATGCACCGAATTCGCCTTCTGCTGAGTATTCCGCTGCGACTGTTGTACTGCACCTGGCTTCTGCCGTTGCTGGCGCTGACGGATCTGTTGATTCTACTGAGGAGCGACATCTGGAAGAGCATCTTGAGGCATGGATGCATCTCGCAACTGATGAGAAAACAAGGCTGAGGGCACACACTCAATGGCTACTTTCTTCTTTCCCAGGCATGAATGGTGTTAAGAAAAGGATAGAGCTACTCAAGCAAGACCAGAGGGAGTCGCTTGGAAGGTTTCTGGTCGGGGTCGCGCAAGCCGACGGCTATATTGACCCGACCGAGATGAAAATACTTGCGAAAATTTATGAATTGCTCGGTTTGGATACAAAGAGTCTTTACAGTCATGCCCATTCTGCCGCCGTTGAACCCGTTACCGTCCAAACTGCCGACTTCATGAAACCACAGGGGTATACCATACCATCGTCTCCGGTAAAACTGACCGAGGGTATTTCACTCGATATGAGTAGCATCGCAGCGAAACTTGCTGAAACGGTCGCCGTATCTGCCATCCTCAACAATATTTTTACTGAAGAGGAACCAGCGCAGCCAACTGAAACTGTTTCAGAGTTGACCACCTCAGATGTTTCAATTGCCGGACTCGACCCTGAATCGTCCGCGTTTATGCGGATGCTTGCTTCCAAGCTTATTTGGGCGAGAGAAGAATTGGAAAAGCTTGCTGCAGACCATAATCTAATGTTGGACGGAACGCTCGATAGCATCAATGATGCATCGTTTGATCATTTTGGCGGGCCATTTTTTGAGGGTGACGATCCAATTGAAATAGATCGGGAGATTGTAGGCAAATTAGAGGCCAAATAGAATGCTCTTTAGTAAACTTCCTGACGACATATTCAAGCCACTTGCAAGTCCAAATAGGCATATATATCAGAATGTCCTCCTTGCTCTGTACCCGATTTTCTTCGATGAAAATGAAGCAGAAGAATTCTTTCCACGCAGAGAATCAGTCATTGATGAAATTGAAGAAACACTTGCACGGCTTGAAAGATTACAGTGGTTTGCGGAAAATGCTGACGATCCTGAAGAAATGGAACCATACCCAAGTATTCCTCGCTGTGCAGATTATGTGTACAATCGCTTGGTCAAGACCAAGTGGCTGGAGGAAGACCAGGACGGTTACAACAAAATGGTCGTCATGCCCCCTATTGTTAGTGCACTCCTCTCTGCGTTAATCGACATATCCCGTAACCAAAAAAAGAGCTACGGCGGGACGGTGCTTGGTATCTTGGTTCAAATCGAAGCGGCCATCAATAACCCTACGGACATGGGGCAATTGCTGATTGAAGCATACGACAATACCAGGAAGTTCAATAACCACCTGACCAGCATCATCTACGGTCTCAAAGATATCGAAACGCAGATTATATCAAGCCGAGCCCCTAAGGACATCCTCTCTTCGTTTTTCGATGATTTTGTCACTAACATCCTGATTGCCGATTATAAAACCCTTCAGTCAGAGAATAACCCATTCCGGTTTCGCACTAAAATCCTGCATCACCTGCGGTCACTTCAAGCTGACTGGGATACTACTATTCGCATAGCAAAACATTATGAAGAGAGATATGGCATCAATGAAGTGGCTGCGAGAACCCAGCTGATGGATCATAATCAATATCTGCTCCGGTCATTCGAGATGGTAGACAGGCGACTCAATAGAATTGACCAGTTCCGCAAACGCTTAGAAGACCGGGTATCTGAAACCGTTCGCTATCTGGACAAGACAACACCTGGTATTCGCTCCAAGCTTGCCTCAATTCTTGAAGCGATTGGCGAGGTGGCTACAAATGCCCCTGAAAAACTTGTTGGCCTTCCGTCTCCTCCTGGCTTGGTATTGAACCCCATGCTTTCAACAAAGAGTATCCGCGTGTTTTACAAGAAACGGCAACCGGTCACCGCCCAGGTTCTGAGAGAGAGCACTCTGTCACCTGATGTTTTGGCACGTAGTCGGGCGCTAATTGACTACATCGCAAAGCGCCAGATCACTCCGGATAAAGTGCTGGAATACATCGAGCGCAACCTTGTTGACAAGGAGATGATCACAGCCGAGGACATGGTTATTGAAACCGTAGAGGATTACATCGCTTTCACGCACGTCAAACGGCTGTCAAAGCTGGGACGGAGATCGGTCCGTTCTTCGCGCTATGTTATTTCTGAGACCAGCGGCTTTTGCGCCAACCGGTGGCTAGAGTGTCGAGGATTCATAATCCAAAGAGGGAGAGAGTGATGCTTTCCGAACTGAAGAAGATCATAGACACGGAATCTGTGGAGCTGGCGGATATGAAGCAAACGGCTTCAGTATTGTTGGAACGCCAGTTTCTTTATGCCGATCAGAGCCGCGACAAAAAGCATTATCAGCGGGTCATTAACCACATTACTTACTTTTCTAAACTCTTTGCAGCCCTCAACAGGCGTATCGTTTACGATCATGAATTCGGCTATGCCGGGTCTATGCCGGAAGATGGAACCAAAGTCGTGCAGTTGCCGAATGAAGATGCGATCCTCTTGCTCTGCCTGCGACTGATTTATGAAGAAGGCATTGAGAAATTTGATGTGAAGCAGGGCTCTGTCTTCACTGACAGCGAGACTCTGCTCAACAGATACGTGGCTCTTGCACGTCGGGAGCGACCGATCCTGGGCAAGCTCCGCGAGACACTCAAGTCTTTCGGGAGATTCGGATTGATCGAAGTCGAAGCAGAAAATGATCGGACAATTCCCATCCAGATACGGCCAACGGTTCGGCTGGTTACCACGGAAGCCTATATTGCGCAGCTGGAAGATTTTCTTCAGGGCAGAGCGCAACCAGAAGCTGAAACACTTGGCACGGAGGCTGTCGATGAAGAAGTTGAATAAGGTTGTCCTTATACAATGGTACCTGTTCTCGGCCCTTGAAATCCCGGTTCGCGGCAACATGGCCCTGATCGGCCCGAACGCTTCCGGCAAGTCATCTATTCTGGACGCCATACAAGTTGTGTTGGCGGGAGCAAACAAAAACAGGATCACACTCAACCCCGGTGCGGGCGAAAAGAGCCATCGCAGCATCAGGGAATACTGTCTCGGAATAGTTGACGACCCAAATCTCGCCGTTGGCATCCGGCCTCGTGATCAGGCCACCACCTATCTCGCCTTGGGCTTTATTGACGAGATAACCGGAGAAGAAACCTGTGTCGGTATCTCCTTCACTGCGTCACTATCTGAATCTGAGGAATACCTCACCGGGCGTTTCATAGTCCCAGGACTGGCTGTTAGCATCAATGATTTTGTGCGGGAAACTTCCGAAGGTCGCCAGACCATTCCATGGGCTGAGGTGAAATCAAATTGGAGCAGGCGTTTTCCGGAGAAGGTGTCGTTCCCAACCCAGGCGGGGCGGTTCACCAAAGAACTCTTTGCCGAGCTGAGCGAGGACAAAGGATATCCGAACGATGACGAAGGAATACTCAAAAATCTCCGCAACGCCATCGTATTTAAACCGATAACCGATACTACCGAGTTTGTCCGGACGTTTATCCTTGAGCAGGACGAAACATTACGGCTGGGTGAACTTCGGAACGCTCTTAAAAATTACCGTGATATGAGCAAAAAATCCGAAGAGGTAGCCTGTCGGATTGAGGATCTGACCAAGATAGAAGGGATATGCGAGAGTGTTACCAAGGCTGCGAAAGCACATGTTCTTTACAGTTGGATGGAGCAAGCTGCGCAGGTTGAGCGACTTCTAGAACTCAGGGAACCGGAGTTGGAAAATCTAGATGTACTGGAGGATGCATTAACACAACTATCAGCCGAGGAAGCAAGCCTGGATGCAGAGGTGAAACTGCACATAGCCGATCATGCTCGCAAAGAAGCCGAGCTGAATAACTCTGAACCACAACTGAGACGTAAAAGCCTGGAAATAGACAAAGTAAAAGAACAAAACTTGGAACGTGACGCAACTAATCAGATTGCAGCGGTTAGGCGGCAATTAAGGGGGCTTCCGGAGAGCCAAAAAGTGTTGGATATGGCACCAGCTCCGCTCATGAGGGCAATTCAGAGCACTCATAAGTTGATGGGAGCAGGTGAAGGGCTGATGGAAGTTTTGTGGCCGAATAACCCGGCGGAAGTTGACACTGCCATTATTCATCTGCGCGACACAATTACGGCCAGTATACCGCAGCTGGATAAGCATAAAGACATTCTCGAAGAGAAGGTGAAGTCGTTAAGTGGGCAAAGCACTGAGTTGCAAAAGCGCGCGACTAAACTCCGGGCCGGAAAAGCCATCAGCGATGAGACGGAAAAGCTTGCCAATCTGTTACTTGACCATGGCATCAAGACCTCACCGATCTGCGATCTCGTTGATGTTTCCGACGAACGGTGGCGGAAAACGATCGAAAGCTGCCTCGGTATGCACCGCGAGGCCCTGGTGGTAGATCCGGACAAAGTCAAGGACGCGTACCGGATATATCGGCGTGAAGGGCGGCAGTACAATCGAGGACAGCGCGTAGTTGATACGCTCAAGACAGATCGGTGGAAGAATAAGGTAGCTGAACGTTCTCTGGCCGAAATGGTAACCAGTGACAATGCACACGCCAAGGCTTATATCAACAGGCATCTTGGCAATATTATCAGAGTAGAGACCGAGGAAGAGTTGATAAAAAATGATCGAGCGGCAACAGCTGATCTCATGCTTTATAGTGGCGGGTCAGTGACTGCCATGAGACCTGTTGACTCTATCCTTGGCCGCCAGTCGATAGAAAAATTGTTGGCACAGATCGAAGAGGCATTACGGGACAATACCGCGCAATGGGTAAAGGCCACTGACGATCTCAAGGCAATCAGTGAACTTCTTAAAGCGCTGAACAAGATCATGGATACGGATGATACGGAAACTGCAAGACTTTCCGAGCTGGTGGATATTCGCAATAAGTGCCAAATTGAGCTGGACAGGATCAATATAGAGATAGCAGATCTCGCCGACAATGAAGACAAAAACCTCCGGGCTTGCATCGCCGATCTCAAGAAAAAAATCTTTGAGGGTGGAGAAAAGCTGAAGGAGATGGGACTCCGGAAAACTGAACAGCAAAAGGAGATCGCTGATAAGGAAAGCTCCCTAGAACAGATGGAGCGGCTGCTCGATCATTACGGTAATGGTCGCGATGAATTCAAATCAAATTACAATTTTTCCGCACCCGACGCCGCTGAATGCATGGAGAAGATGAGGGAAAAATTTGATTATAACTATGGCTCCATCATCGGCTTTGCGACGGAAGAGGTAAAAAAGAACCTTGAAAAAGGGATTGATCAACAGCATAAAGCTCGCAGTGCATTCCGGGAACACTGGAGGCATACCGGGCAATCTCCAAGTCAGGAAGAAATAAATAGAATAAACGAAGGAACTTTCACGGAACTGACCCACAGTGTGCTGGTGCTAAAAAAGAACCTTGTGGACACCTGTCTTGCTGAGTACCAAGAGAAGGCTTCAAAAGCTTTATACGAAGCAGAGATTGCGTTTAGGGCAAAGTTCATAGTTAATCTCAATACACGCCTCAGCAGGGTCAAGTCGATGATCATAGACTTGAACCGGCACTTAAAGAAGCGCCCGTTCCATGATGAAATCTACCAGTTCAAGTGGAAGAATAACCCGGAGTACGAGAAAATACTGAATTACATTGAATCCATTGACAACGACACTCAATCGAATGTCGGCGGGTTGTTCGACCTGGCCAATGACCCTTCTTCCCCGCACCGGGAAGCCATAGAAGAAATCGCGGAAGCGCTCAAGGATGAAACCCGTGCCAATCATCTTGAGGATTATAAAAACTACCTGGTGTTTGACTTCACCATGCAGGGCGTAACGGATGGCAAGGTTAAAACATCTCTCAAACAACGCATCCAAAAGGGATCAGGGGGAGAGAATCAAGCTCCTTTTTATGTAGCAATCGGGGCGTCGTTGGCATCAGCTTACCGGATCGGCACTGCTTCTGGCGCTGGCCGGGGCGGGATGTCGCTGGCACTGTTTGACGAGGCGTTTAACAAGCTTGATTTGGAGAACTGCCATAATTGCTTGAGCTTTCTCAAGGATATTCATCTCCAGGTGGTTCTTGCTGCGCCGGATGAAAAATACGGGATCATGTCCGAGAATATGAACACCATCGTTAGGATCTTCAGGGATAAGGGGAACGTTGATATAGAGATCGAATACCCTACTGAGGAAGGGCGGAAGCTTCTCAGATCAGATAACCCCTACAGTTTTGAGGATGTGATGCCAGACCATTCTGAAACAGTATCCCTTGATCAGGGCACAGCCGATATAGTGGGGGCAACGGCATGAGTCAGCACGGCAGGGAACTGTTGCTGAAGATATTTAGGATATGGCAGGAGAACCCTGATGCGGGCCGCCAGGTGTCCACCCCGATCACGCGGGCCAGTGCTCTCCCATACTTTGAAGCTGCTGGCGTGGAAGCAAAGGAAGAGCTGCACGCCTTTCTGAAGAATGCAGAATATGCTGAGTGTATCACCTTGACCTGGGGACGGTTTGCCAAGTCTCACCTGCTCGAACGGGTTGTCCTGCTTGATGGAGCCAAACTCGGAGAGTTCTTGGGGACGCCATTGGCAAGCGTCTTGACGGATGAGGCCGCTAAGATACTGAAACCAGAAATATCGGGACGTTTTGACTGGATTGGCGACTTACTGAATGAAATACTTGATCTGTGGCGGGTGGGTAAGCCAGCACACGGGCTGAGGGTTGAGCAGGTACAAGAAGCAAGGGAATTATTGCGCGCCTTAGAGGCTGTCAGCGCCGGACATCAGGAAGGATGCGATAAGCGGACGTTCAGCGCTCGCTATGTTGGAGACTCTAAATCCTTAGAGAGAATTCAGTCGCGGTTCGCCCGAATTTGGCAAAGACAATTTGGCGGAGACGACCTTGACTCTGATGAGCTTTTAGAATCATTAGGTATAAGCAAGTTTCCACATCCGTTGCTTTTTAAGGGACCGATATCAATAATAAGCGGAGGCGAATGCTTCAACTGTTTTAAGGTGAGTCCGTACATTGGGTTCCCACCTCAGGCCATTGAGAAAATAGAATTTGCTGAACTCCCCTCGTACGTTCTCACAGTCGAAAATTTTGCTTCTTTTAACCGCCATGTTGCTGAAGTATCTGATATGGGACTCATTATCTATATTGGTGGCTTCCCATCACCCTGTAAGGCAAAAGTTTTCAAGATGCTTGATGCTGTACTACCAAAAACTGTAGGTTTTTATCATTGGGGTGATCTCGACCTTGGGGGGCTGAGGATTACTACCCGGTTAAATAATTTCGTATCCCGAGACGTTACTCCTCATCTGATGTCTCGGGAGATTCTCGAAACATTTGGTGAAGCATCCGACAAATTAAACAGGAATATGTTGATACATCTTGGAAAAAAGTATGAATGGATTATGCCAATAGTCGAGTCAATGCTCTCTTTTGACCCACCCAGAACGTTAGAACAAGAAAACGTTGATCCATCGGCACCCTTGGTTGGTAAATATCTGAACAGTCGGAGCGATAAATCGTAAAAAAGTTAACAAGGAGTTCTCATGACTACCGCAATCCGCCACAAAGACCGGGACGCAGTTATTCAGTCACTACGTGCCGGAGTCGTACCTCGTACCGGCCAACACCTCATCCAGGTTGGACGGGTAAACGAGATCGCTGCCCTCATCAAAGATATCGAACGGATTGCCGATAATGGCTCGGGTATTCGCTTCGTCATAGGTGAATACGGTTCCGGAAAGACGTTCTTTCTGAACCTCGTCAGAGCGATTGCCCTTGAGAAGAGGCTGGTCACCGCCCATGCGGACTTGACTCCTGATAGACGGCTGCATGCCACCGGCGGGCAGGCACGGTCTCTCTATGCGGAGATGATGCGTAATATCTCAACCCGCTCCAAACCGGACGGCGGAGCAATGCAGTCCATCGTGGAACGGTTCGTCACGGAAGCGCTCAAGGAATCGAAAACTTCCGGTAAAACCCCGGAAACCGCTATTCACGAAAAACTGGAGTTCCTTTCGGAAATGGTCGGCGGCTATGATTTTGCCCATGTTATTGCAGCCTACTGGAAGGGACATGATTCGGGAAACGAGCAGCTAAAAGCGGATGCGATTCGCTGGCTACGCGCGGAATTTACGACTAAAACCGATGCCCGTAACGCCCTCGGAGTGAGAACCATCATCGACGACGGCAACTTCTATGACCATCTCAAGCTGATGTCACGGTTTGTGAGGCTTGCCGGATTTGAGGGGATGCTGATTTGTCTGGATGAACTGGTAAACCTGTACAAGCTGTCGAACGTGCAGGCCAGAAACTCGAACTACGAGCAAATTCTCCGAATACTGAACGATTCCTTGCAGGGAACCGCTGTCGGCCTTGGCTTCATCATGGGCGGCACGCCTGACTTTCTCATGGACACGCGCCGGGGACTCTACAGTTATTCTGCGCTGCAATCCCGGCTTGCCGAAAACACCTTTGCCGTTAAAGGGCTGGTCGATTACAGCGGGCCTGTCTTGCGTCTCAGTAACCTCAGCCCCGAAGACTTCTACATACTTCTGGGAAAAATTCGGCACGTATTTGCTTACGGGAAAACTGACGATCATCTTATTCCTGATGAAGCTCTTAAGGCGTTCATGGAACATTGCTCCAAGAGAATTGGGGACGCCTATTTTCGGACACCACGGAATACAATTACCAGCTTCGTGAACCTTCTCTCCGTCCTGGAGCAGAACCGGCAGACTACATGGCAAGAAATTCTCGGAACTGTGGATATCAAGCCGGACATCAATACGGACCTGGACCTTGGACCGGAAGAGATTGTCGCTGAAAGCACCCTGACTTCTCCGGCACTCTCTGCCGATGCCGAGGAAAACCTTGCCTCCTTCAAGCTCTGAGGAATCACAAGCATTCTTCCTGCTCGATGAGAAGGTGCGACGTTGGGTCTGGGAACAGGGGTGGACTGCCTTGCGAGACGCGCAGGAACAGGCGGTTGCGCCCATTCTTGCCGGAGATTCCGACGTAATAATTGCTGCGGCAACGGCCACTGGTAAGACTGAAGCCGCATTTCTTCCAATCTGCTCAAGGCTCCTGGCGGATGAAAGTCGTAACGCATGCGTCGTTTATCTCAGTCCTTTGAAGGCCCTTATCAATGACCAATTCTCCCGTATGGAGCAGTTGTGCGAACGCCTGAATATCCCCGTACATCCATGGCATGGAGATATCTCCGGGAGTAAGAAAGGGAAGTTCCTCAAAAAAACAACTGGCATCCTCCTGATTACCCCGGAATCCGTCGAATCCCTTTTCGTTAACCATGGAACTGCCATCCCGCAGCTTTTCGGGAATCTGCAGTACATTGTCGTTGACGAACTTCATTCCTTCATCGGCTCCGAACGGGGGCAGCAGTTGCAGTCCCTTCTCCACCGCATTGAATTTGCCATCAAACGAAAAGTACCGCGAATCGGGCTGAGCGCGACCATCGGGGACATGCAACTGGCAGCGCGATTCCTCCGCCCTGACGGAGTCGCTGAGACGGAAATGATCGTATCCACGGCCACCGGCCAGGAACTACAGCTTCTTCTGAGAGGGTTTATTCAGATACCACCTCTCTTGGTTCCAGCGGGGGAGAGTGAAGATGAGATTCAACCGGACGGCAGCCTGTTCGAGATCGGAAAAAACCTCTTCAAGACCTTGCGGGGAAGCAGTAACCTCGTCTTTGCCAACAGCCGGAACCGTGTAGAATATTTTGCCGATCTGCTACGCAAGATGTGTGAGGAACAACACCTTCCGAACGAGTTCTGGCCACACCATGGCAGCCTCTCAAAAGACCTCCGCGAAGATGCTGAAGCGGCTATTAAGGACAAATCGCGCCCGGTTAGTATCGTCTGTACATCTACTCTTGAAATGGGCATCGATATTGGTTCTGTGGTTAGCATCGCACAGGTAGGAGTCCCTCCTTCCGTTGCCAGTATGCGCCAGCGTCTTGGTCGATCTGGAAGAAGGGATGGCGATCCCGCCATTCTGAGGATTTATATCCAGGAAGATGAGCTGACCGAAAACTCTGGACCTTCAGATTGCCTTCGTACCGGTCTGGTGCTGACAATAGCCATGGTACGTCTTCTGCTGGCAAAATGGTACGAACCGCCTCCATCCGGAGGACTACACCTCTCTACCCTCGTTCAACAAATGTTGTCCTTAATTGCCCAGTACGGCGGGGTTACAGCTGTCCAGGCATACAATGTCTTATGCAAGAACGGCCCTTTTTCGCTTGTCGGTCAGCAGATGTTTGGCGAGTTCCTGCGTAGCTTGGGAGACCAGCGCCTTCTCATGCAGGCAAGTGATGGATTATTGCTCCATGGCCAATTGGGTGAACGACTCGTCAATCACTATTCGTTCTATACCGCATTCTCTTCTCCGGAGGAATACCGGTTGGTGTCCGGCGACCGTACACTCGGGACATTGCCTATTGACCGCCCAGTTGCGGTGGATTCTCTGCTAATCTTCGGTGGTAGGCGCTGGCTTGTTGTAGAAGTAGATTCAGCAAAAAAAGTAATTGTCTTGAAACCATCAAAAGGCGGTGTACCACCGATATTTGGCGGACAGGCAGGCTGGATTCATGACCGGATTCGTCAGGAGATGTTTGCAGTCTATACGGAAAAAAGTGTCCCAGCCTTTCTTGATGCTCAGGCAAAGGAACTTTTGGCTGAGGCAAGAGAAAATTTCATACGATTTGACTTGGCAAAAACAAGGATATTGCCTCAAGGTAGGACAACATATCTCTTCTGCTGGATGGGCGACAGGGTAATGGATACTCTGGCTGCCATGCTCCGCTCAAAGGGGATGAAGGCAGCAAATGAAGGTATTGCGATTGTAGTTAACAACTCGTCGCCGGATGAGGTGCAAAATTGTTTGCGGGCATTGCTGAAGGAGGGTCTTCCGGATGCCTATGAATTGGCAAGGTCGGTAGCCAATAAAGCGACTGAAAAATACGATCTCTTTTTGACTGACAAATTATTGAGTGCTGATTATGCGGCATCCAAGCTTGATGCTGAAGGGGCGTTTAATGTTGTAAAGGTCTTAATCGCGGGTATGGAAATTTATGAATAAATTGCATGAAGGTTGATGCTCCTCGAACACGATAAAAAAGATCCTAAACTGCTATTCATTCGTTAAGCTATTTTTAAAAATGAGAAGACTTATCAACAGCAATAAAGTTGCATATAAAAGTCTATATAAGGGGATTTATGACCAAAGCAGACATTTTTGATAAGGTCCAAGAAGGTATCGGTCTGTCCAAAAAGGAATCCGCAGAGTTGGTGGAAGCTGTCTTTGCTATCATGAAAAGTACGCTTGAATCCGGAGAAAATCTGAAAATATCCGGCTTTGGCAGTTTCATAGTTAAACAGAAGAAAGATCGCCGTGGTCGCAATCCGCAGACGGGCGAGTCAATCACCATTGATGCCAGGCGGATATTGACGTTCAAGCCGAGTGGCGTTTTGAAAGATCAGATCAACAAAGAGCTTGCACCTTGAAAATATGGATGTTTACACAAAAACTATCTGGCAAGAGGCCGGTAAAGAAATATTCGATGTCGCTTCACGAATCTCTAGGTTTTCGTTCACGAAATTCATCTAGGATACCTGCTGTATAGCCACAGAGCACTTAGCTACTGTACACAAGAACTCTGCTGCTTAGTATTCCACATACGGGACACTGTTGCTAGGGGAGAATGGGCTCACATGATGCTGCCGAGCTGGCGATTTGTTGTTGTTGGGGGGGGGGGTAAAGTTCGGCGTTCTTGATTTTCAATTCTTCGGAAGGTTAGTGGCACCACTATGGAAAAACCGTAGAACTTATAAGGCCCAGCACCTCTATGGGCACGACCCAATCGACTTTAGCCTGAGACGCTCTCGCTGAATCAAAAAAAGGAGGATGAGGGGATGCCTAACTCATGAAAACTATTACTACTGTGCTGTAAGCATTTGGAACACAAGAACAGTCTAGGTTTTTTTAATACAAATATCATATCGTTTAAGCCAAACATCTATAGCCTGATAACTATTGAAGTTCAAAGACTCCGCTGCCTTAGTCTTATTGCCACCAGCTTCCTTCATTGCACGTTCTAGGTAATGTTCAGCGACCTCACCAATAACTTTTTTGAGATCAAATCCGCTCTGTAGAGAACGCCCTAGTATTGTGTCAATATTTTGGGACTCCTTGGCTACTGGCAGCTTGGCATCTTCAATATCTTGCTCATTTATAATGCTCCCGCGCGACCAAAGCGCAGCTCGTGTTAGGGTACTCTTCAGTTCACGCACATTGCCGGGCCAGGGATGACTCAGTAACGATGTGTATGCTGAGTTTGAAAATTTCTTTGTTTTTAAAGCTAATTTTTTAATAGTTGACTTCATTAAGTGATCGACAAGTAAGCGTATGTCGCCTTCACGCTCACGTAATGGCGGCAGATTCAGGATACCAACAGCTAGGCGATAGAACAAATCATCTCTAAAATTGTTTTTAGCTATTTCTTCAACCAAATTACGATTTGTTGCCGATATTATTCGGACGTTAGCACTCCTCTCAGAAGACTCGCCAACACGGGAAAACTTTTTATCCTCATCATTTAACACTCTCAAGAGTTTTGCCTGAATTTCGTGCGGCAATTCACCTATCTCGTCCAAGAACAATGTTCCACCTTCCGCAGCCTCAATTAGCCCCACTTTATCCTCATCTGCGCCTGTAAACGCTCCTTTTATGTGTCCGAACAACACCGACTCAAAAAGAGTCACTGGAATTGCGCCACAGTTGATGGATTTGAAAGGTTTATGCTTACGTTGACTTGCATTATGGATGGCTTCTGCAAACAACTCCTTTCCGGTTCCGGATTCACCGTATATCAGGACAGGTACAGGGTATGGAGCAACTATTCTGGCGCGAGTAATCTGATTTTTCATCACTTCACTCTGATGAATAATCTTCTCAAACTCTGCACTTTCTGGCCCATGATCGCTTAGGTGCGCCAAAATCATTTTTTCTTGAAGGTCAGGAAGGTAGTCAGCGACGATAGAAAAAGGAAACTCTACATCCTTAACTCCTCTTTCCGGAGACGAGTGTATTAGCTTAGCTGAAAATACAGGGGCAAGGATGACCCAAATAGTCGCCATAGCTGGGGTGCCGGGAGCAAGATGAAAAGTCAACTCAACTTCGCTTTTTGAATGTTTCAGATAGTCCTGTATTGAACTTTTAGCGGCTTCGTAAATCCTTTTATAGTCATTAGGATTACCACCAAGATCAATAGCAATGACTTGCACGTTCTTTACTTGTTTGCTTGCCAGCCATTCTCGGTAACGCGTTGTTTTATCAAGATTGGCATCTGACAAAAGTACCAGCTCATCAAACTCTCGTGATGTGGCCGCCATACAGATTGCACCAAGGCTAGAGGAGTTATTTTCCTCTGCAGCTTTAAAATCCTGATTTCCCGTCCATGCGAATAGTATTTTTTTCATACACCATCAATACAATGTCCGTTGTTTAAACACAATAATAATTATTATTATGAGTGGCCTGATTGAAAGGGGCAGAATCGCAATTTTTTTAACTACCTGTATTTATTGATATTATATATTGGCATGGTAAATGCTAAGTCACAGTAACTAATCAAACGGAGGCTGGTCATGGCACACTACAACGATTCAAAATGCGGCGTCACTAATCACGCCCACACGAGAATGATTACTCGTTCCATCACTGAATGGCAAATAGATCAAGTCATGCGTTACGGTCGCTCAACTTATACCCGCAAGGCAGTTATCTATGCTGTAGGGCGCAAGGAGATAAAAGTGAATGGCCGATTCCTCGAACAATGCGAAGGCATTCATGTCCTCTGTTCCGCTGATGATGGAGCCATCATCACTACTTACCGCAACCATAACCTGAAAAGTCTTCGTCATTGAAGTCTGCTCAAACCAAACACCCGAGGTATTCAATGAGCGTATTTTTAAAAATCACCCAGACTATCTGTAGTCTTTTTCTCGTAGTAGTTTTTATCTGCACATCAACTACTGAAACATTTGCGCGTGGTGGTGGCGGACACTCCACCGGTGGTTACTCCGGCGGGCATCACTCTAGTGGCGGTCATTCTTCCTCGTATGGCTACCACTCGGCATCCCGAAGTCACTCCAGTAATTATTCTGGGCGATCATCGTCACATTCGCATCTTGGGGCGTCACGACATTCATCGTCCTTTAGAACTCAATATTCCGGTGGCACCTACAAGTCTGGTTATGCCAAGGTTGAACGGAGTGAAACTGCAAAACGACAGTTTCTACGTCAGCAGGGTTTATCACGAACACCTCCCGGAACACACATAGACCATATTCGTCCGCTTTCACAAGGTGGTTCTGACACGCCAAGTAATATGCAGTTATTGTCAGTCGAAGCTCACCATCAAAAGACAGCTGAAGAGCGTCGGCGTTACTGAGGAGAACATCATGCAATCCCTAAGTTTGATAGTAGCAATACTAATTTTAACAGTTACAACTGCTAAAGCAGATGAAAAGGCGATTGTTAAAGAGGCTTTGTCAACGCTAACACTCGAAACTGCGCCGATGCTTCTATTAAAAGCGGATATTGGCAACGATGCAATGGCAAATCTTATTTTGGCTGAGGCTTCATTTCACGGTGTTTTGCTAATCAAAAGTCCTACAGAAGCGTTCAAGTGGTATCAAAGGGCTGCAAACCGTGGCAGCGCGATGGCTGAGAACATTCTGGGTAATCTTTATGATAACGGACAGGGTGTAAACCGCAACCCAGAAAAAGCAGCTGCTTGGTATCTGAAAGCTGCCCAGCATGACTATCCGTCTGCTTGGTTCAATATTGCAAACTGCTATGAATATGGCGTTGGCGTACCACAGGACGTTAAGGAGGCGGTTCGCTGGTACAGTAAGTCTGCCTTAGCAGGGGATGTTGACGCACAGGTAAAACTTGCTAGTTTATATGAAAGCGCAATTATAGAAGGAACTGAGCCTGATCAGGGACTTGAGTGGCTGCGGCGTGCAGCTGAACAGGGAAATGCTGTAGCTATTCAGAAATTGGCTAATATCCGTTTTGAACATGACAGTAGTGATGCATCGGTCCTGGAAAATTTCATGGAAGATCTGGTAACGCTACTCCCGATGGATCTAGCAACTACCTTGGGCGCAAACAAACAAAACTTCCTGGAATATGCAGTTTTTCCCATTCGTTATGATTATTGGCAGCGTCGTATTCCTGGGAAAGAACGATTCACCAGTGATTGTCGGGAAAGCATACGCCGGTTGCAAAAACCGAGGGCAAACTATAATGACTCCATCACTCATCTACTGGGAAACAGTTTCCGCACGATTCTGGAAATAGCACATTCTAGCAACCGCTATGATCCCCTCAACGAGCATCTGCAGCGATCTATGATGGCTTTTGTTCAAAACGGTAACGAGCAGGAATATGTAGTCAACTACCTAGGTTATAAACCTCAAACGTTGGAGTTGGCAGTCGAACGCTTGTATGAATTGCGTAATCTTTCCAGAATAGACGCATACTCACAACTTGTAGTTGCAACTGCCGACCTTTGGATAACCATATGGAAAGAGAGTGGACATGCAGTTAAAAGTATACCGTATTCCTTTGTCAGGAATTCGGTGATGGCAAATTTGCAGGATTAAATGAGTAGGAATGTGGTTTTACCGCAGATATATAACTGCGGTTTGCGAGACAGTTACAAAAATCTTGATTGGTTCCATGATTCAGTGTGTCACTGCGAAAAAAGCTGCATCGACACCGTCGAGTTTCGTATTCGTGCTATGCCAGCGCAGTAAGACAGGGTTACGGCTACTAAAGGACAAGGAACTATGTTATGGGTTTGACACCAACTAGGCAAGAATATTTGGAACTCTACCCGGAACGCTTAAAAGCCGGAAGAATATACTGCGAATGTGGAGCGAGCAACATTAGAAATATTCACGAACCGGCAGTAATTGGAGATCTTAATATCTGTGCTGTATGCAATAAGGCGCTCTATATTGATCGAGTAAAACGATGACTATTTAAAGGAGGTATCGTATGGCGACAGCTCAGCTTGTACCAATTTTAATTATTGCACTGATTTCGATGGTTTACTTACTAAGGCAGGAGAAGAACACGCCTACTCCCAGAAAAGCTGAGTATCTTGCCGCATATCCAGAGCGAGTTGTGAACAATGTTATTTCTTGCGGTTGTGGTTCGACAAAGATCTTCTCCACTGGGACTCTTAGTAACTTTGACACATTTATCATTTGCAAGTGCAAGTCATGTCATAAAATTCTTTATTCAACGTCAGCGAATGACAAAAAACCATTAGAAACGGAGGTAGTATGAAAAACAATACCAAGGCAGCGATATTCGATATTGAAGGAACGCTGTTCAAGCGTTCATATCGTTTTGATTTCATTAAAGAGCGTTTTCCTGAAAATTGGCATAATTTGTGTCTTTGCCATGGGGAAGAATCTTTGGTGTCAAAGCAGTTCAGTAGTGCATGGACGCTTTTGTGCGATTTGCTAGGACCGGAAGCCAGTAAGAAAAACCAGGCTAATTGGGAAAAATGGCGTGATGGTGGGTATCCAGGATACAGCGAATGGGTCATCGATACTATAAAACTACATAAGGAATACGGGCTTACCAGAAAGTTATTTGATGCCGTTATCCACGAATCGGCGGAATACTTTCCGGGTGTTGCTGAAACGTTTGAGACCTTACGGTCGCAGGGTATCACAATAGCATTGGTATCCGGTGGACTCAAAGCGATGGCTGACCGTGTGTCGCTGGATTTCAAATTGGAGCATTGCTTTACCTCTGCAGAATACTTTTGGAATCCAGATGGGACAATCAGACATTGGAATTGTCAACCAAGTGACTTTATTCATAAAAAGAGTTTAGTAAAATTGCTGCTTCATGATCTTGGCTTTTCAAAAGAAAAGGCTGTCTTCATAGGTGACGGTGGCAATGATCGCGAAGTTGCCCAGTATGTGGGCTATTCAATCGGGTTCAATCCGAAGCCATATCATGAATTCTTTTGGAATGATTTTGTGCGGGAAGACGATTTGCGAGCGGTGCTTGTGCCTCTGGGATTGGCTCCATCTTTGGTAAGTAGTTCCAGCAAACGCTCGAAAGCAGACAGTAATGAACCTGATCAAGCGACTAAAACAGGATTCAGAAAATTTTTGGTAGAGCATGGTGGGTTGACGGAAAACTCTTCTCGTTCCTACATAACTTATTTGAACTGCATCACGCTTAATATGCAAGGAGCTGTAAAAGCCGAATCATCAACCAGTCGCACTCCACTCCACTTGTTGTTTGAGTCTGCAAAAGCTGCAAAATCAGAAGCTGCATTCATCAAGGCACTGGCTAAACCGCTGACTGGCCCTGATGGAAGAATTGGTGATCTTACCTCGACGGCAAAGCAGTTTTATAGGTTCGCTCGTCAATTCACCTGTTAGAAAGTGTTATTGGTGCTTGTAAATGACTTCAAACAAATAACGGAGGCTAATATGCCTAGAACCCTAAGCGGAAGCCCGCAAAAAAGAATGTTTTGTGAGTACCTCACCATCAATGGCTTAGAAAATGATGACGTAATAAAGTTAGTTGCCGGAGTAGACAGTATTTGCAATTTCATTGAAACCCGCTATTCAGGCGCTAGTAGAATAGACGAAAATGCTTTTAATATCTTACAAAAACTGGCCGTTGAAGCGCACACGCTTGAACAATTTATTGACGCAGTCGGTCTGCCTTTAAATGTTGTGGGTGGCAACTCTCGACGCGCCTGCGAGTTGTTTTACAATTATTTTGCTGACACAAAATCCATTGAAGAAAGTTTTGCGTCATATATGGTTGGACGTTACCGGCTGGGATATCCGTATTTAGCTCTTTACTGGGCAGCAGTGTTGTTTGAACGGATTATAACCCAAAAATGGCGGTTGCAAGACACTCAATGGTATGAGAGAAAATTTGATCCGGATCGGGAGGTCTCATTAAATGTAAAAATTGCTGAGCTAACGAATGACACTTTGAGAAAAGACAGTGTCTTTATGAAGACTAATATTTTCAAATACTATATTTTCAAAAAACAAAACGACTTACTCGAACCAATAAAAATGTCTGAGCAACTTGATGAACAAAGGCTGTTTGATACGCGAATGCGATTAACTAATTTTCGTATCCTCCGTAATCGAATTATGCATGAGTTGAACCCTGAAATGAAAGAAGAGATGAACGACAATCATCTTGAGTTCATTACCTATGTTTGGCTTGAACTGCTGCCAAAATCGTTTGAACAGCAGCTTGAAAAATATCCAGATATTATGCCAGTAAAAACGATTGACACTCTTTTCAATACATCGGCCGATTACATGATTAGAGCCGTTGACGAGACAACTAAAAAAGAATTGATAGCAGCCACTTACACCGCAATAGAATATTCTGATTTTGAGAATCTTTACACACTACGAGATAAATTACTTCCCTTGCGTAAACGCTTGGATGAGTGGCTCGCAGAAAACAATACGGATTTATTGACAGACATTCTCACTCCCATCGATACCACCAGTGCTTACATTTGGATGCCAATGGTGTCGCGTGAAAAAAAGATAGGTAAAATAGCCGGTGTATACAATGCTGCGGTTTCAATATTGGCGACACCGCTTGATTTCAGGGTCTATCTGGATTTTGGAGGATATGCACAGACTGATCGTTTTTCATACTATCAGTTTCTTGAAAGTCCTGAGTACACTACATTTGTAAAATCTTTTGCCGGTAAGAAAGAAATGAATGTGTTCGACATAGATTGGTATTGCTTTATTTCAAATCAACCTGTCCCATTACCACAATGGAATCGCAACAGACGAACTCTCATAGAATCGGCAAAACACAAACTGATTGACGCAGACATCCCGATTACCTGGAACCGAATGTTGCATGGATATATTTTAGAAAAGGACATCGTAGATGAAGATGGAATTACATTTGAATGGATTGAGCAGCGCCTTAAATGGATCATACAATTTTATCAAGCGTATATCGCTTTCAAACCACCGATGACTTTTGAAACCTACAAAATGACAAGAAAGGATAAATCACAATGACAACAAAACCAATTCAAAACAAAATTAACGCCACCTCAGAGCAGATTAACCGCTACCTGGATCTTCTCACCGATGCCCACAAAGCAAAGGAAAACGCCTACTGCCGATATTCCAGCTTCCAGGTGGGCGCAGCAGTACTAGCAAAAGACGGGAATGTCATCAAGGGTTGTAATGTCGAGAATGCTTCCTACGGTCTGACCATGTGTGCCGAGCGTACAGCTCTTTTCAAAGCCACATCGGAAGGTTACAAACCAGGGGATTTCGAGGCAATTGCCATCGCTGCTAGCGCTGATGACTTTTCTCCTTGTGGTGCCTGTCGTCAGGTTATTAGCGAATTTGGTGATGATATAGTTGTTATTTTTGATTTCGGTGGTGAAACAGTTATCAACACACTTGCCGGTATTTTACCGTACAACTTCAAGCTCTGATGAAAACGTCATACAAGAAAAAAAGTGGGATACCGTCAATCCGTATACCTGTTGCCCCGCCAGGCAAGGCGATGCCGACGGCCAGAGATTATGACCGGAAGAGGCAAAAACCTGGTATTCAACAAGAGATTGAAAAACAAGAACGTGAAATGGAGGAGAGATGACAACCTACATCTGTACTGCTGGTACATCTATTGTTACCGGAACAGGGCTTGACCTAAAACACTTTGCCAAAAAGAGGCTTTCAGATTGGGAACAATTTGACGAGGAAATCGAGATTGCGAAGCAATTTGCTATGGACGCAGTCAGGAAGAAGTCGGAACCTGAGTTTCCTCGCGTTTCTGCTGAAGTGAACAGCCTTATTAAAATGGGGCTGTTACTGGATGACCGAGTTGTTCTTATCGCTACGGAAACAATTGAAGGGAAATTGTGTGCGGAACTGGTCGCCAGAGTTTTGAGGGAGAAAAAGCTATGCGCCAATGTTGAGGTGAAAATTATTGAAGGACTTCAAGCTCAGGATGGTCGCAGGTTTCAACAGGTAGGGCTCAAAAACCTGGTTGGTTTTATTTTGCTGTTTGAACATGATGATGTTGTATTCAACCCGACGGGTGGCTTCAAAAGTGTTGTTCCGTATATCACTTTGGCTGGGATGCTCTTCAACAAACCCGTGAAGTATATCCACGAGTTTTCCAATGACCTGACAACACTTGCCAATATTCCGATTACTTTTGACGAAGAGTTGATTTTAAAAATTGATTACAAACTCCGGCAGATTGAATCTGCTACAGATATTTCAATAATTGAATGGCAACGTGGCATTGATTACGGCGACTCACGATATGATTGCTTAGTTGAAGAATGCGACGGAAGAATTACCATGAGCGGTATAGGGTTATTATTATGGGAGAGGTTCAAGCAGGAGTATCCGGAGGAGATCCCACGTGATCAACGCGACTCCAGTGAAAAGGAGAACAAACTACGGGGGATCGGGATTGAACACCATGGAATAAACAAGTTGCTTCCCATTGCTGAACGTTTACTGCGGTCACAATATGTTTCCAACATTCCAAACAGTTGCGAGAATAGAGCCGCTAATAAACGCAAATGGATAACACCTTTGGATGTTGCAGGTGCTGCAGATGCACTTGTACAGCCCGTTGGACAGGAAGGAATTTGTATTGTCACGGACATTAAAAGCGATTCTGGGTACTCATTCTTTATCAAAACTACAGCAAAAACCTTTGAAATGAATCAAGCGATAGCTGAAATACTCACTAAAAAATATTTCTTGTAGAGATCCAAATACTTAATTTATTGATAAAAACCATTAACTTTATCGCACTAAAAGGAGATTTTGACAATGGCAACACATAATGCCTTAGAAAAAGGATCTGTTGGTTACAACACCATTCAGCTTTTGAAAAACACTGAATTTGCACATTTGACCGCTTCAGAGCTCGCAATGAAGCAAACTGAAATACATGGGCAGTCTACAACATCAGCTTGCATTCAATGGTATATCAACTTTTGCAATCAGAAAAAGGCCGAGGCTGAAGCTGAGAATAATGTTGAACTGGTGAGAGAGTATACAATTGCTCCACGCCAGCGCAAAATTGCGAGAGTTTCGTAAACAGGATGAATGGAGCATGGAACGAACAGGATCGCCTACCAATAGCCATTTTGATCGACGTAGATGGCACTTTGGCAAGCCCGTACCAAAATGGAGTGCGGGAACTTCGTGCAACAGCAATCCCTACATTACGCTTGCTGGCAAAACATGCACCGGTGTTTCTCTGGTCAATTGTCGGCTCAGATAATGCTCAACGCTTGGTTCGTGAATTCCCTGACTTGGAATCGATTATAACCGGCTGCTACGGCAAGGATGATTTCCCGCTATACCTTGTGGATGTACCATATGCCATCGATGATGAGGGGGTAGATGTAGCTGTATTGAATTGTAACCATGTAGTTCTTGATGATTGCTACAACGGCGGTGAGGATAACAGCGTGTTCGTGGAAGCTGCACACATTGTCATCAAAGAACTGAGAAGCTCGCGAGATAAAAATAGGGTGCTGAGGATGACAGAAATAGAAACGTCCACGGCCACTGGGCGAACCTTTGTCATCACGGATATTCATGGTTGTTGCCGTACCTTTCGTCAACTCTTATTCCTCAAACTAGAGCTTCAAAAGTCAGATACGCTTTATCTGTTGGGTGACTATATTGATCGGGGTCCTGACAGCAAAGGGGTAATTGATACCATACTGAATCTTCAACGTGATGGTTACGACGTGCGGACGGTAAAAGGCAATCACGAGCAGATGCTTATTGAATTTGTTGAAAGTGGCTCAGACGAGACACTGGATCGTTGGCTGGATAATGGGGGGGCAGAAACTCTGCAAAGTTATGGTGCAAAAGACGAGGAATTTGTTATTCCGAGTGAACACCTTGATTTTATAAAAGCACTGCCTGCGTACATTGCGACAGAGGCGCATATCTTTGTTCATGCGGGTCTGAATTTCACTCTCGATGCTCCTGTGGTCGATACAAGTCAAGAATTCATGCTATGGAGCCGGAAGAACGTAGAAGTGGATTCGGAAAAAATAGGCGGCAGGAAAGTAATTGCGGGTCATACTCCCAGGTTTATTGTTGAAATTGCGGTCAGTTTGGAAACTAATTTTATTCAATTGGACAATGGCTGCTATATGAAAGATTGCTTTCGCGGAAGAGGAAACCTTGTGGCTTTGGAGTTGAGCAGCAACCGATTGTATATTCAGAAAAATATTGATGAATAATGCGGTTAACATACAGTAGAGGAGAAAAACACAATGAAACCAGAAAACAACGACGGCCCATTCCCCAAAAGTGTATTTCCGACCAGCGTCTTCCCCCGCCGGATTTTTCCATGGATGGGTGGAGACGATGAAGATGAACCAAAGCCCGCCGTACCAGACTGGCAGCGCAAAAAAAATGATGACGAGAAATAGAGTGCACCGACTGCAGAACATGAAATTCACACCACATCTTATCGCCAGGGCAAAAGAGAAGATGGCAGGCGTACCTCAATTAAAAAAGCTGGCAGCCAGTGCTCCGGTAGAACCATTGGGGTGGTTTCGCTTTCTCCACGATCATTTCCTTGGCCGGAATATAGATGAGTATCATGGTCCGATATTTATGCCGGTTTTCAGGCAGGGTTGGGAAATAGTATCCAATAATCCCGAAAATTTTCCTGATGTCGATGATTCCTTGTGGCTGGATGTGCTAAATCGACACGCTTGGACGGTCGGCATGATGGGACTGGTAAAACCGCTGAAAATCCATTGGAAAAACATGACGAGACTTGCCCGTGGATCTTTCCTTGCCGGTTTCAGTGAGCGATATCCATCAAGAAAAATATGGAGGATTATTATTGCAAAGTTGCCGCACCTTGAGTTTACTCCCGAAATATTATGCCAGTTAGCCTGTAATGCCATCAGATATAATCGGAAAGACGCACTTGCTGTCTTGCTCAATACGATTACCGACATTACTTCACCGATTCACCGTGGTGACGGCTTCATATATCCAGAATCTCGATGGCCGGAAATAATGGATCAACTCAGCCATCGCCTCATTGACTTGGTGCTTGAAGCGGCGTTGGTCCGAAATAATTATGATGCCATAAAATTGGCGCTGGAACATGGCGCGGACCCGAATATTCCGCTGTGGTGGCTTGAGCGCTCATTTAACGAAAAACATTGCGCGCTCAGTTTTGCGATTTCAAAAGACAACAGGGAGCTTGCCGAACTGCTCTTACAGCACGGCGCTAATCCTGCTGGAAATTCATTCTCTGGACGTAATAGCCCGTATTTTCAGGCACATCAACACGGCTCAAACTGGTATGCTTTTGCGGATGACCTGTATGCCAAGGCGTCATTGGAGGCAACTCCGCCGAAGAGGCCCACATCCGAATCTGCTGTAAAGAGTGAAGGTTCAGAGTGGGAGGTCTTCTTACCTGTATCCGGCAGGTTTTTTGGCCATTTCCAAAAGGAGCTTGACTGGGCACGTAGCGAAATTGGAAGTATTATACCGCTGGTATCTGTTGACGAGAAAGAATCCTTTTATCATGGAGATGCTCAGGGTGGGTATCATAAAACTGTTCTTGATCTGGTAATGGGTAACTTGACCAAACTTAAAAAGTTTGAGGCTATGGGAATGGATACCAGGCTATCCGCTGAAGAGCTTTGCACCGCAGTTGAAGGTAATGCTTATGACTGTTTGGTATATTTACTTGAAAGTCATGGAGCTGCTATACGTGACAGGGTTTTCGTAGAAATTGTTCGCAGAAAACCTGATTTTGGTCCAGGTCATAGTCATGCCGAATTTATTGAGCTTTTATCCACCTTGAAAAACTCTCAGAGTAATAAACCGTGAGAGCAGTTTTATCTAATATATCGCTTGCTTTAGTGACTTTGACTCTCATTGTTACAAATGGTTGTGCATCGAATGACGCCGTGACGGATCAGGAGGGTTCTATCTTGGCTCTCGCTCTCCAAAGATCCTATCAAGATGGTGGCTTCGCTGTTGTTTCGCCGGATACCGATGTTTCGGAATTAGGTGATGGCAATTCAAATAAGATCGATCATTGCAAAAATTTTGTTTTAAAAGAGTTGCGGACCACCAATGTTGATGTTGTTGCTCTAGTTGATAAATTTTTCGAACGCAATAAGAAGGCTATTCATTTGTCGCTCAAATCATCTCCACAAGATGGTTACATTATCGACAGTGACGGGAAGTTTGAAACATACTTCAGGAAAAATGGTGGTGGTTGGGAGAAATGGCGTACAGAGAATCCCAAAGCCCGAAACAGCACCAGGGTTTCGTTGCCGGTATATGATGCAAAGAGTGGATTTGTTTTGCTTTACATGAGTATAGTAGCCGATTCGCTCATGGGATCGGGGCAGGTGGTTCTTTACAAGTTAGAAAAAGGAGAACTCAAATTTTTGAAGAGAGTACAGCTGTGGGTATCGTAGCCAGTTCCCATGGGTCGCAATAGTTTGTAATATGCGGATTTAGTCGGGTTTTAAATTGTAAAATGTTGGCCAAGAGCAGATAGGGATTGGTGGTAATAATATGTGTATGCTAATTATTCTTGGTGCCGCTATAGCAACATTTTGGTTCTCACGGTGTTTGCAACGAAATGACGCACAGTTTGATATTCCATCACCTTACCTTACTTGCAATACTGATGTAGTGAATAAATTCAGCTTAGGACTCACTACATTTCGACTTGGTGCCAAAGGTAGAAGGTCGTATTCATGGGGCAAAGGCAAATCCCAAAAATACTCATACGGCTATGGCACTACCAATAATTCTATTGGCTGCCTATCAATGGTTGCAATAATTGCAGGATTTTACTGTGTGATATTTGGTGGATTGTTTATATACCAAGCTATATACAATTTTTCACATGCCGACGATGACGCAAGGGTTACTGAAATAAATCGAGAACGAGCAATTAAACAGGCAGCTACAGAGCATGTAGCTGTTGAACTTCTATCTGCTGAACAAGCAGCTAAAGATCGATTAGTTGCAGAACGCATTGCTACAGAACGCGTATCTGCAGAACGTATTACTACTGAAGAACGCGCAGCTGCAGAGCTGGCGAAGGAAGCATTGATTTACTCTGACAAAAAAAATGGATTGATGTGGGCAAGAAACGGCAATATTGCTTTAGTTGCTATGACATGGACAGACGCAATTCACTGGGTAAAAAAATTAAACTATGCGGGATACAGTGACTGGCGGTTACCAACAATAGAGGAACTCGATAAATTCGCGAAGCGCGGTGGAAGCCGACCTTCAACTTGGTTCAATGCTAATGGTTTCAACAGCGTCAAGGATTATTATTACTGGTCTGGTACTAAGGGCAACAATTATTCCGATGATGTGTGCTATGTTAGCATGAACTATGGCGGCGTGGTTTACTGTAGTGTCGTTACAGATTATTATGTGTGGCCTGTGCGTGACCTAAAATGAGAAGTGCGTTGAAAGTCTGCAGCGGAGGGATGTCTGACTCTGACTCTGACTCTGCTTCTGTGTCTTGTGCTGTGTCTTATTCATTTTGCCGCGAGGCGATGAAGGGGTAACTAAAACAACAAAAACCTCTATTATCAGTGGGCTGGTTAAGGGAAATGGAACATGACGGTAACAAATCAGACAGCGTCTCAACAGATAAAGGTACTGCGAACACCGCTGCATGACTTCCCGGATGTCATCATCCATGCCACTGAAACAGCCGTGAAGAAGTACCCTCGCTATAAAGAGGCAAAATCAGGGGACAGCGAAGCCGCCTTTGAACTTGTTCAGGCAACGATCAATGATCAGCAGGTGGAAAATCTGCGAATATTGTTGAATGACAGAAAACCATTGCTGGCTAGTGCCCACGCCTACGAGGCGGAAGGGGTAAATGCCATACCGGAAGTATTCGCCGATGAACTGGCACAGCGGCTTGACTTGGTTGTTGACAGCGGTATTGTTCAAACCAACGTAGTGGCACATACCGGAGCAAATGGTTTTGGCAGACTTGCCCGGCAACCATTTTTTGAAGGCTTTGTCACTGCAGGGCAGGATTACGTCCTGGTGGATGATTTTGTCGGCATGGGTGGCACACTTGCCAATCTTCGTGGCTATATCGAGGCACAAGGCGGCAAGGTCATCGGTGCAGTAACATTGACGGGAAAACCGTATTCAGCTAAACTGTCATTAGAACAAACGCAATTGCAGGAATTGAGGGAAAAACATGGAACCAATATTGAATCATGGTGGCAAGAAAACTTTGGTCACGCCTTCGACTGCCTTACTCAATCAGAAGCTAGGTATCTCGCCCGCACCTCGGATGTTGACACCATCAGAGATAGAATTACTGAGGCAAAGTAAACGGGAAATGGCTGAAGATTACCGGACGCGAAGGGCTGCTGGAACTCGCTGAGTAGTTGGTTCACCTATATCGAACGGATGTATCTACTGAAATCAGAAAATAAAGAGCTAAACACAACGAAGGCTGCGCAATTTGGCGCAGCCTTCACTTTTATACGTTAGCCAGAAATAAACCTTACAGACCTTTCAGATCCTTGCCTGCTGTAAACTTGCCGCTTTTAGATGCGGCAATTTGAATCTCTGCACCTGTCTGCGGATTACGTCCTTTGCGAGCAGCGCGTTCTGAAACACCAAAAGTGCCGAAACCAGGGAATGTGATCTTGTCACCGGCTTTCAACAACTTTGTAGTTACCGAGATAAATGCGTCTACACTCTCTGCTGCTACGGTTTTTGGTACGTCCAGTTCTTCTGCTACTGCTGCTACAAATTCTGCTTTAGTCATGTTGTATCTCCTTTTTAGTTAGTGCCATTTTCCGCACTTAAAATCACGCGTTTTGCCCATTCGACAGATTTTTGATAGCGAACCATATCGTCAGCGGTGAAGCTGCTTCCGCCAGTCATAGTTTGTGAAGATTCCAGAAGTGCTTTAATCGCCGCCAATAAATCGCTTTCCAGCAACGTCATACCGCCACCGATTCCCGTACGATTTTTTCTGATGTTCTAACGCAGCCGGTTACGAGGAAAGAACGCAATACTCTTTCGTGAAACTCAGCTTCAAGTTTGGATGTAAGATCGCTTTGATTTGATTGATAGCGAGTTACATTACCTTGGTAGCAAGTACAGTGATTCGCTGCAAGGTGCTGTTGACTGGCGCTCATTTTTAAAGCGTCGGAAATTAATTTTGTATCGAGCATACCTTGGAGTGCCTTGTCTGTCGATTGCCGCTGTAAAAAACTGAAGCAAATGAGTACCACACCAGCTATTTATGGTCAACGCTCAACACACCACATGGGGCATCTTCTCGGGTGTCCAGAATTACACGAGGAGTACACGTTTTACGCCATAGATAGTGACTATCATCGGACTGGCGGTGACGCTTAGAGAGGTAGCGGTAAATTTTTGATTAGTCGTACTTCTTTTAGTGGCGGTTCTGTAATGTCATTTTTCAAGACCATCCACCCACCTGAGCCCCTGATTTTTCAGTAGCATTCGCCCACCCCATTTTCAAGAGCATTCACCCACCTCGGATAACCTGAACGACCGATTCGGCAGAATGTCAGTAACGTTTGGGAGTCTGTTGCCTGGGAAAGAGAAGTCGGGGTCTCACGTAATTCCACCCAGCTGGAGACCGGATGGAATCAAGAATGTTGATGTGGAGTAGCTTCTTAATACGTAACCCAGAGAATGGCAGCTTACAACCTGCGGCATTTCTTCACCGTCACGGAGGATACAGAAGTAATTAAATCTTCCAAGTCCTCACGAGTGGTTATATCCCCAGATTCAACCATATCGTAAACATTTGAGTTCTTAGCCACTGATTCTGCAACTAGTTTGCGTTCTCCATCAGAATAGCCAAGAGCCCATATTCGATCATTTAATTTATTGATGTCATCGGCGAAAGCCAGCTTAGAAGAGATAAGACCTTTGGCAGCGAGTATGCCACGCATGGTTTCTTTCGTTGTCTGAGCTAAGAAGAGTAGCTCACACCGAAGACCACCTAGCGGCTCTGAACTTTGCTTCGATTCCTCCTGATTTTCCTCTGGCGTTGCCCAACGATAACTGTGCGAAAAAGTCCGTTCACCGGATGAAGTCATAGTGCTCGTGCAGATATTGAGGTATCTATCAACGGAAAAAGAACTGGAAGTGTTCAAATCAACAAGATACGCGCCGTGCTGAACTTTTGTTAATTCAACAAATTTTTCCAGATCCGATAGTGATGAGCAATTCCAAACCCGGATCAACTCTTTACCATTATACTTAGTTTCAAAAGGTTGTTCCTCATAGACGATACGTGTGCCAAAAGGCCCCATTAATCCGAAAGCGAGGAGTTTCTCGTACAGTTCAGTGAAATTATGAATGGCCTCTGACGGGGTGGTCAGCAGATTCTCGGCTTGTAGCGTATTCAGCAGCGAATACACACAGTCAGGCCGTCCTTCCAAGGGCATACAAACTGCGGAATTTATGGTGCCTTGTGCGTCTTTAAATGCGATTATAGCGCCAGAAAGCATATTTCCTCCTTTGAGATATAAAGTTGATAAGGAGAAGTTTCTTAATATAGTCTGAAGATACATCATTATGAAAAAAAAGCCGTCCTCGGATTAAAAGGGCGGCTTTTCTTTGTTCGTAACTCGGATTCTTGTACAAAAGCGTTCAAATACTATAGACTCACTCCACTGGAGTTAAATTCAAAATTAGTGTTGTGCCATGATGTAGTTTGGTACCACGCCGAGTTCCACGTCTAGCACCACGCCTAGTACCACGCTTGGTACTAAAACGTAAAAATCAGAATATTTTTAGTGAGCCGCTATTTTTAATATCTTAATATTTTCAACTGGTTATGATCTGTGTAAAATTTATCCGTTCAAGCCAGATCAAAATTATTCTGATATGCCAGCACGACAATTTGCGACTAAAGTCGTACAATTACAACGTGTTGCAAATTGCTGGTCTTTCCGTCAGGTACCAATCAGTACCACTTAGTACCACCACGGCGGATTCACGAAAAAGTTAACAGAAAAACAGTAATAATTTTAATATCTTATGGACTACGCTAAGTCAAAATTATTCTGATACGCCATCAGGGTATTTACCATCAGCGCGGCAACCGTCATCCGTCCGACGCCACCAGGTACCGGTGTTATCCAGGAACATTTCCTGCTGACATTTTCAAAATCCACGTCTCCCACGATTTTTCCGTTTGCCAGCCGGTTGATACCGACATCTATCATCACAACGCCATCTTTGACCATATCCTCGGTGACAAAACCGATTATGCCGACAGCCACCACGATGATGTCGGCCCGTCGCGTCTCGTCCAGCAATAGCGGGCGGGGCGTTTCAATGTGTGTGAGCGTAACCGTGGCGTTGCCGATTTCAAAGTCATTGGAGAGCATGATCGAAATAGGTTTTCCAACTATGTTCGACCGGCCGATAACAACGCAATGTCTTCCCTTCACCGGTATCTCGTAAAACTGCAGCAGTTTGCATATTCCGTAAGCGGTGGCAGGCCTGAAGGCCTTCTGCCCCAGCGTCATGCGACCGAAGTTGGTGGGATGAAAACCGTCGATGTCTTTTTCCGGAGCAATGGCGTTGATAATGTGCTGAGGATTGATGTGCCCGGGAAGCGGCAACTGGACTATCAGTCCATCGGTCGAAGGGTCAAGATTTATCCGGGCGATGTGTGAGAGGAGCTCATGCTCGGTTATGGATTCGGGGCACCGCAGCAGCGCGCTGTCAAATCCTGCGCCCTCACATGACCTGATTTTGGATTTCACATACGACTCACTGGGCGCATGCTCTCCAACCAGAATCACGGTCATGTGCGGCCTGCGTAAACCGGCACTGACATATCCGGCAACCTTGATGGAAATACCCGCTACGAGACTGTCAGCACAAATTATTCCATCCAGTAACTTCATAATACACGTTTCCTTTATGAATTCAGTAGAGGGGCGTCTGAATGGATGTCTGTCCGATAGTAGAAAAAAGCCAGAAGAAGAGCCATACAGCCGTCCCCGGCAGCTGCAAGAAGTATTATTGGCGGACTTGCAGAAGAACGTGCGTTTGTAATGAGGAACAGGACAGCAAGGACTTTGATCAGGATAATGACCATAACCATCCGATGTCTCTCTTTTAGATCAAACAGAGGGCAGAAATAGAACATTCCGGTACAGAATAAAAACAGCCCGGATTGTCTGACAAAGAAGAGGTTTTCGATTCTTGCATGAAAGAAAAGACTGTAGAACGATTCAGTGAAAAAGTAAATGCTTCCCCCAAGGACCAGACTGTGCATCCCGATCAGAAAAACTACCAGAGCAAGAGCCTTGATACTTTTTGAGGCTGAAGACAGTTCTCCCAGATCTCTCTTCACAATGCACAATAATCGTGTATTCATCAAATGTCCTCCGGAAAACAGTTTTCAGCGCAAGATGCACCCATCTAACTTATGACCAGAAAAACCAGCGTCGTGACAAGCAGAATGCCCTGATGGCCCTTTCGAACAAATGGAGGGATGGAATGTTTTCTGGCCAGCCTTGAGAGCAGCAGTAACGAAGCAATGGAACCGGCAAGTGTGATCAAAGGAACCATCACTTTCAATGTGCCGAGTTCAGGTGTAATCCATTCTCGTGGAACTGTGGCTCCAAATCCTGACATCTCCACGATCCACGGAAGGAAGTTATGCCCGTGATATACCAGCTCATGAAAATATATATTGAAGAAACCAGCAAACGCCAGAAACAGATAGGAAGATCCCAAAACGGCAAAATTCTTTTTCCAGGATTCTCCGGATAACACCCCGGAAGCTGCCAACACAAGGAAAATAAAAACCATTCCGATCATAACGGACACTACGAAGTCATTAACCGCATGGTTACTCCACATATGCTGCTCGGCAAATTGCGCCAATGGCCGGATTGACGGGAGTTTAATCGCCAGCACCAGGGCCGTCAGCGTTACGGCAAAGATCCCCTCTGCTTCATTCCATTTTTCCTTGACGAAAAACTCATACCAAGGGAAACGCACGTTAAGCCGCACTGACTGATGTCTGCATCTTTTCAGACAGGAAAGACACAGGATGCAATCCTTGCTGACTGCGGCTGCAGAGGGGTGAATACCCATGGGACAGTTACCGTCTTTTATGCAATCATGCGTTTGGCACTGGCTGGAACAGACATTGCTGTTGCTCCCCAGTTCAACAATGGAAATTGCCGAAGAGTCGGCGACCATCCTGCCCAATGGACAGAAATGTTTGCACCAGCTGCGTTTGCCGAAAAGTACGTTGGTGGCTGTTGTGCCGATAAGAATGCTGAGGAGCAGGACGCTGGTGGCACGTGCTTCAGTGAACATGTGCGTCACATGTTCCGCAACAAGGATCAGGGCAAAACCGGAAATCCCGATCCATGAGCCATATTTCACCAGAAAAGCGGGCAGGGGATAAAAATTACTCCTCTTGCGGTTAAGCCACTCGCTGAGTGCCGGCATCGGGCAGAACCCGCACCAGCTTCGGGCGCCTACCAGAATTGAAAAGATGAGAAACGGCCACCAGATTGCCCAGACGATGAGGTTTGCCGGATTTCTTTGAGGCGGTCCGACCAGGGTCAGGATTATCAGGCCAAATATGAAGGGAACCGTCACGAAACGAAGTGCTTCCGGAAAAAAAGGATAATCCGCCACATGCCTGAAGAACGGAATCTTGAGCAGGTTGAATTTCCCCGTTTCGGAAAAGGTGGGGGGATTCATGAATACCTGTTTCTCTGTAATGGTGTCGCCATCAGCTATAACCACCGCCCGTTCCAGCACTTGCTGCATTTCATCCATATTAAGCGGCCAGTCATGATCAACCAGACTGTTGAGTGCCTCTTCCGAAAATCCGGTAACATTTTTGGAGAATTTCTTATTGTATTCCTGGACAAGGTGGTCAGCTAATACCGGAATATCCTTTTTTCTCTCTCGTAGCGGCTTCATCAGCAGAATTTCGCCACTGACGAGCGACAAAAGCTCAGGTTCGAGTCCTCCCTGAGTTTTCAGATTCTCAAACGTTCCGGAGGCGGTCGATATGAGACGCGTTCGTGAGGAGATCCGTTCTGTTTCCCCTGCGCGGACAAACGTTCCCTCCTTCAGATACTGAATGAGATGAAGTTGTAAATGAGCAGTCAGGGAATCAATATTTTCAAGAACAACAGCCCCGCCTTCCGCCAGCTCCAGATACCCTTTCCGGATTCCTCGTGCATAGCTTCCAGCATCGGCACTGTGACCAAAAAGAGCTGATTCCTGAGCAATTTCCAGGAGAAGTTCATCTTTTTCGCCCGATTTATCCGTTCCGGATTCTCGCTGTATGGGGGGAGGATTGGCGCAATCGAGATGAAACAGCGGACGCGACTTTGAAGGACCGTTAAAATGTATGAATCGTGCCGCAAGGTCTTTGCCTGTCCCTCTTTCGCCGAGGACCAGGACATGTGAATCAATAGCGGAGAGCCTTTTTATCGAGTTATTGACATCGCTGATCCATTTGGTTTTACCAAGAAAACAATCGACGGAAGGGGGCTGCTGGGCAAAAAGGTTCGCAATGATTTCCGAACGTTCAAGATCTGCAAACTGCTGCCGCATCAAGGTTTTTCCCCGCCGCTGGGCAAGTTGCCTCAAAAACGCATCGCCCAGCTTGGGATGTTCCGCGATCAATTCAAAGAATACATCCTGATGAAGCTCGGCAAGGCGAACTTCAGTCACGGCTTTAACATTGGCTGAACGCGGTTCACCTGTCATGAGGGCCATTTCGCCGAAGTTGTCGCCTTGCGTCTGAGTATTGATGGTATACTCAATCCCCTCGTCGTTGATGAGCGTAACTTCCACCGTTCCGCCAAGAATAAGGAACAGGGAATATCCCGGATCACCCCGGTATATGATTGTCTCGTTGGGGTGAAAGTTTTTTTCAGTCAGTCCGTGAATAATCCTGTCAAGGTCTTCCGGGGGGAAATCCTGAAAAATCTGTGTGTTCAACAGTTCAACGTTGGTAATCATATGTGATACCTCACACATTTCATTAATCATCGGCTCACGCCATTTCCGCCAGAACCCTGTCCAGAAAGTTCAGGGCCTCCGGTGGAATGGATGTAAAGTTTACTTTGAACTCCAGGGGGTGGCATGCAGGTGATTCAATAACCTTGGCATAGAAACCGGACGTAATCGTGTTGCCTTTCTGGTCGCTCATTGTCAGTTGCAGGTTTGCCAGTGGCTCAGTCAGCTTTTCGGAACGAATGACGGCCTCCTTGCGACTCAGTTTCACAATAGTCCCCGCATATGTTTCCATCGTGGCATGCTTCCCATCAAGGAGCAAAAAGCTAACCGGCAACCCTTTGGGCAGTTCAACGAGTCCGGCATTCGCCGCAGGATCAAGATACATATTGTAATTGCCATCTATTCCTTCGATGTCGAAAATCGTCAATGGCTTGTTCACCCCTTTGAACATGACCTCCATTGTGTTTTTAATCCTGATGATCGAGTCGCACGACTGCGCAGTGGTTTCTGATATCAGGATCTGGCCACCGACAGAATAAGATTCGATGCGGGAGGTAAGGTTGACATGCATCCCCACGATACCATACTTGGTTCTCTTGTCGGAGCCTATATTGCCAACGACCGACTCGCCGGTGTTAATGCCGATCCCCTGTTCAATCACCGGATACCCAAGTTCCCGGCAACGCGCATTGACATCGGCCATGGCGTTCTGCATTTCAATGGCGCAGGCTACCGCCCTCTTTGCATCGTCTTCACGAAATATGGGTGCTCCGAAAACAGCAAGAATGGCATCGCCGATGAACTCGATAATGGTGCCATTGTACTTCATGACAACCTCAGTCATCCGTTCAAGATAAATATTTATGATAGTGAGGACATCCTTGGCCGGCAGCCTTTCGCTTATGGAGGTAAAACCGCGCAGATCCGTCATCATTATGGTAATAAGTCTGCTTTCACCTCCGAGCATGACTCCGTCCGGTGACGACAGGATATCATTCACTACATCTTCGGAAAGGTAACGGCCAAAGGTCTGCCGAATGAGAGCATTAGCCGCCTTCACCTTCAAGAGTGAGGCATTCAATTCTTTTGTACGTTCCGCAACGGTCAGTTCAAGATTTTTGTTGTGCTCCTGCAGCTCTTCCATTAACTCTTCCAGATGCTGTTGTTTGGCGTCATTCCGTACGATCATCATGCCGAACGACTCTGCGAGATGCACGATTTCCGGCGGATACCCTCCTTCTTTGGTCAGTTCGAATATAGTTTCGACATTAGTCGTGTTCCCCAATGATACCTCAGTCATAATAGTAATAATATTCGTTAGGAACTCATTGTCACTCAACGTAGTCATGGTGTCCTCAGCTCTTTTTCACGATAAGAGTCAACCTGTTTTTGTCGTTTACCCGCTGGTAATCGATATGCTCCGCAAAACTTTTTATTATATTAAGTCCCAATTCGTCTGGAAGCAGGTTATTGTCGAGCGGATTGCACGCTTCACCGCTACTTTCCAGCACTAACTCCAGACTTTCCTTCTTTTCCGAATATGCGATCGTCACATCAATGATTGTCTCGTGCATGAATGGAATATGAATCTGGAGCAGCTCTTCAACGAGTAACAGTACATGGTGTCTGGTTTTTCTGGGCAGAATCTGTTTTTCGCAAAACAGCTCGATTTCAGCATTCATGGCATGCAAATCATAATCGGGAGAACTGATTCGATAGTTGAAGCAACGTATTCTGTTGATAAACTCCCTGGTCTTTTCCTTTTGCGGATTTTCAAAGAGCTGTTCCGGCGTCCCCTCTTCATAGATAAGCCCCTCGTCCATATACAGTACCCGACTGGACACATCGCGGGCGAAATCCATTTCGTGGGTAACAATCACCATGGTCATGCCATCTTTGGCGAGACGGCGGATAACTGACAGAACCTCGCTTACCATGGTCGGGTCAAGCGCCGAGGTCGGTTCATCAAAAAGAATGATCTCGGGGTCCATGGCCAGACAGCGGGCAATAGCCACACGCTGTTTCTGACCACCCGAAAGCTCGTCCGGATAACTGTCGGCTTTTTCTGCAAGTCCCACCAGTTTAAGAAGTTCCAGGGATTTCTGCTCTGCGGCCTTTTTGCTTCTCCCCAATAGCTTGATTTGTCCGATGGTCAAGTTTTCCAATGTGGACAGGTGGGAAAACAGATTGAACGATTGGAACACCATGTTCATCTTCTGCCGGATTTTGGGGACATCAGTCTTTTTGTTCATGATATCGACCCCGTTGATATGAATGGAGCCGCTGCTTGGATGATCAAGCAGGTTGAGGCAGCGCAAAAAGGTGCTCTTGCCGGTCCCGGAATGGCCGATCACGGAAATTACCTCACCTTTTCTGATTTCAAGGGTGATGTCACTCAGTACCGTATGATCACCAAACTTCTTGGAAAGATGTTGTACGCTGATCATCCGCAGACCGCCTATTCCTTGACAAGTGCCGCAATACCGCCGGTGTAATATGGTTCGGAAAACAGGACTTTCTTCGCCCGTTCATCAGTAATGGTGATGCAGGCGCCAATCATGTCCACCTTACCGGAGATCAGCGCCGGGATCATGGCACCAAAATCCATGTTGACCACTTCAAGCTTCATATCTAGCTTTTGGGCAACATAGCGGGCGATCTCAATATCAAAACCGACAACTCTCTGCGAACCGTCAATGAAAGAAAACGGTTCGGTTACCGCAGAAGTTCCAAACTTCAGAGCTCCCTTGCTGCCATTGGATGAAATATCCGGCATGGGAGCGGGATTTCCCGATTTGGGGAGCCAGCGCTGCATCATGGCGTCATAGGTGCCATTCTTTTTGAGTTCGCTTACAACGAGGTCGATATTTTTCTTTAGTTCCTGTTTATCTATTTGGACGGCAAAACCGTAGTTGTCCTTGGTGATCATCTCCGGCAGTACGGTAAGTCCCTTATTTTTTCCGGCTATATTTTTCAGGATCGGCTCGTCATACGCCGCTGCATCGGCCTTGCCCGCCTGAACAGCCAACGAGGCGTCCAGTACGTTGTTGAAGTATTTAAATTTTGCATTGGGAAACTTTGACAGCACCAATTTGTCGGCGACAGTACCTGTAGGCACAGCGAATTCCTTGTCTGTCAGTTGTTTCAGCTGCGTAACCTTTTCTCTCTTGCTGCAGCCCGAAAGCATGAAGAACGCGGCAATGATCAGGCCGAAACCTGCTACGGTGAAAACATTTTTCGTCATTGTATGTCTCCTTTTAGGTCGGTATGTGCGCTAGTGCCAATGGGTACTCAGTCTATTTTTCAGCTTTCTCCAGATCCCGTTCAACATCCCGGTGAAAGTCGCAGGTAAGATAATCAATACTGATCGGCAGTTCCAGTTCGAGCGAGTTGATCAATTGGATTCCCGCCCGGATATTCGCAGGGCGACACTCCAGAAGATGTCCGCCGACACGCAGGTCCGCTGAAAGAAAATGAAGATGCATTCCGGGGACACTCAACGAACCCATGAATGCTGGAGTAAAAAAGCCGACCAGAGTTCCTTCGATCGCGGCGTGGTTAAAAACGGTCTGATCCTTTGCAACATCCGCAAGAGGCCGGTAGTTCTCCTGGCGGGATACCGAACGGAGTTTAATCTGCGCAAACGTCCCTTCGATCCGAACGGCATAAAAAATATTCGGCGAGGGGAGCAGCCTGTACAGCCACTTGATAAAGACCGGGTAAGAACATTCATCTTCGAGCTGATCGTGGCTCAACGGTTTGTAAAATGTGACGCAGGAAAAAGGGGTCAGTGCATCATCGTTCACCCTGGCGACGCATCCATCGCCGGTAATCTGGTAAATTTTTCCATCCAGCATGACCATCTCGCCATCCAGATTGTCAAACGTGCCCAGCCCAAAATCACCATGCTTCTTGATTTCAGCAAAGGGGATCCGCTGTTGATAAATCCCTTCCACCAGAGCGTTGACAGGAGCACAAAAATAGATGCGGCTATCCGTAAACGACCTGTTGTTGTGAGACATCATTTCTCTCTCCCGCTCAAAAATCATAATGCCATTCCTGCCCCGGCAGCCGGCACTTTGACGCCCAGCATCATAACGCCGGCTATCAGTACCGTTGCGGCAAGGCAGGCAAAGAGAATACAAGGTATACGTGGTTGCTCAGACAATCTGCGCCAGGGCAGCGGCTACTGAGTCATCCATATGGAATATTGAGCCGAATCCGGATATGTCAAACACCTCCTTTACGGTACCTTTGACATTTGCAATGCGTATCTGTCCATCTTTCTCCTTGAGAAGCTTGGCCGTGATCAGAAGGCCTCGTAATCCCCCACTGCTGATGTAGTCGAGATCGTTAAAATCAACGACAAAAGCTGTTTCTCCACTATCGATCAGCTCTTTTAGCGTCATTTCATACTCCGGCGATGTTACGGCATCCATCTTGCCTGTTATAGTCACTACAGTGGCATTGGCTTCCTTTCTTGACTGGATACCCATGTATCTTCCCCCTTATCAGATAATTCGTTTTCCGGATAAAACCATATCACCCCGAAGAAACCACCGTCAAAACATTTATAATATATCTTTTCAGAAGATATATGAAGTTTGTCTTTGCCAAGAGCAAAATATTTGGTACTTTCATCATGAGCATTTTGAGCAAGTACAGTGGTGTTACCACATATACCGTTTTGACGTGGAGAGACAATAAAAGAAACCGGGGGGATTAATGTATGACCATGGAAACGAAGGTTGAGGGAGCAAATGTAATCGCCGCCATAAACGGCGAGATCGACGGCAAGACTGCGCCTCAGGTGCAGTCCGAATTATTGGCCGCCTTGCAGTCCGGGAACCGGCTGCTTGTGGATATGAAGAAAGTTACGTATCTTTCAAGTGCCGGCCTCAGGATGTTGTTGTTGCTGTATCGACAAATTGCCGCCAAAAAAGGCAAGGTTGTGCTGGTTGGTGTTTCGGAAGAGATCAGAGATACCATGTCTATGACAGGATTCATCAATTTTTTCACCCTTGCAGATACCCAGGAGGCAGGACTTTCGGCGCTGTCCTGATTCTTCCGGAGAAATTGATTCCATCTTTTTCGGCTAAAAAGGTACGTATACAGCAGATTTGACTAAGCCGTTCGGGGATTTTATGAAATCATTACGCGTTCCCGCAACATTGGATGCGCTGGACGAAATCGGAAGATACGTCATAACGGCAACCTCAGATGCCGGGCTCAACAGCAAGGCGGCTTACGGGCTGAGGCTCGCCGTGGACGAGATATCAACAAATATCATCACCCACGGTTACGAGGAAGCAGGTGGAGCCGGTGATATCACCGTAAACGGAGAGCTTACCGAATCGGCACTTACCGTTGTTCTCGAGGATACCGGAATTCCGTTCGATCCGCTTACCAGAGAGTTGCCGGGAGAAGATTTTCTGTCGCTCCCTCTGGAGGATCGTCCGATCGGCGGGCTTGGAATTTTTCTCGTGCTGAAGGGAGTAGATAATTTCAGCTATGAATATTCTGAAGGTAAGAACAGGAACATATTTGTCATGAACCGTCCAGGAAAGAATTGATATGTATGCAGTCAACGCCCTTTTCATCCACAGAAGCATCCGAAAATATCAGAAAGGGGAATAAATGGAAATTACAGACCGCGAGCAAAACTCATGTCAGATTATATCCGTAAAAGGCAGGCTTGATGCCAGCACCGCCCCGCAACTTCAGACCCATTTTGAAGAGCATATTTCTGCAGGGAGGCATTTCTTCATACTCAATCTTCAGGGAGTAGACTACCTGTCCAGCGGCGGTTTGCGTGTTCTGCTGATCGCAACAAAAAAAGCCAGGGCGCAGAATGGCGGAGTTGTTCTTACGAAACTGCACCCTTTTGTAGAGGATCTGATAACGATGGCGGGTTTTAACAAACTGATCCCGACTGCCGCATCTGAGGAGGATGCAATCGCCCTCCTTGCAGAGGGAGCAACCGTATGAAAGTTGCCATCGTTGGTGCGGGCCATATCGGCACAACCCTTGCCTACACGCTGTTCGTAAAAGGCCTTGTATCAGAGATCGCAATCGTCAACAGAACGCGGGAAAAGGCATTTGGTGAGGCCTTGGACATGACCCATGCACTGGCGGCAGCTTCGCATTCCGTCAAGATATATTCAGGAGACTATCGGGCGTGCGAAGGTGCAAGGGTGATCGTGGTGACGGCAGGCGCCGCTACAGTCAAAGGTCAGTCCCGCCTGGAGATAGTTGCTGCGAATGCCGAGATATTTGCTGAAATGATCCCGGAAATCGTAAAGTACAACAGCCAGGCAAGCATTCTGCTGGTCACCAACCCGGTTGACGTAACAACATGGCTTACAATGAAATTTTCGGGACTTCCCACCGGACAGGTTATCGGCTCCGGCACAGTACTGGATGGACAGCGCTTCCAGTCTTTTCTCAGTCGTTATTTCAATGTTCACCCTGCAAACGTACAGTCTATGATAATTGGCGAACATGGAGAGTCGATGATTCCGGTCTGGTCGCGAGCCTCAATCTCCGGAATACCGTTGGAGGAGTTTCCGGAATATGACAAGCAGGAAATGGAAGACATTTTCGCCATGACCCGGAGCGGAGCTGCGATGGTAAGAGTGACAAAGGACAGCACCCAGTATGCTACGGCAATGTCGGTATGTCGAACGGTGGAGGCGATATTGCTTGATAAAAAAGAGGTGCTGACGGTTTCCACCATGATCAACAATTATTACGGAATCAACGGAGTCTGTTTCAGCATGCCTGCAGTGGTTGGCGCAAGCGGTGTCGAGAGGGTCATACCTCTGAACCTCTCGGATACAGAGCGCAAAAAACTGCTTGATTCCGCTTCCATACTCAGTGATGTACTTGGGCGGTTCAGTAATGGATAACTGTTGAGGCTCATATGAAATATACCGAGAAACAACTTGCTCTTCTACGCGAACGCTGGCTGCGCCCTCTTGTATCACCGGATAACGGTGAGCATATAACTATTGAAGGTGCTTCCACATTCCAGGAGTTGCTTGCGCAAGGAATGTCGAAGATACATGGTATTTTGAATTGCAACTCCGCACCTGACCCGTGGAATGCTTCTGCTGTGGATCTGTCAAGAAACATTGTGCGCAAGACATGGGAAGAGGAGTGTGACCTTTTATTCTCTGAAGTGCTTGAAAATCTAAGAACTTTTGGCTTGGAAGAGTTGTTTCCGATCGAGACACCCCGCTACCAGATTCGCGATTCCTGCGATCTCAGGGGAGCGTCGCTTAGAAACTGCATGTTCAGGGGAGCATTTCTTGAGAATGTTAATTTTGAGGGCGCGGATCTCTCTAACGCATGCTTTGTAGGCGCCCGCTGTTTTGAAACACATTTTGAGAACGCACTATGTGAGTGGACAAACTTCTCCGGTGCTGAGTGTCATTTTGCTGTTTTTTCGTGGGCAAAATGCGATTATTCGATTTTGGACAAGGCTGACTGTACAATGGCCCACTTTGATCATACCACCCTCCGAAATGCCTCGTTTCATGAAACGATCAGTTATGCGGCCACATTTAACGGAGCTTTTCTGGCAAATGCCGACATTTCATCCATGAAGATCAATCACTTGACACACTTTGGCCTCCCTGGAGACATTGACGACGCTAAACAGGGCACGCCAACCTATACCAGAAAAAAAGGAGAAGAAGACGACTGGTATATTGTAGATCTGTTTCCAGCTTGGCTGCGAGCAGCACAGGTCAATTCACAGATACGTTTCCTGCTCAGGAATCATGGATATTTTCTGGAAGCTGATGAATACCAGTACCTGGAAATGGTCTGTCAGAGGAACCTGCGCCATCATAACAGACTGAAACATTTTTTCGAATGGTTTTTCAAGGATCTGATGTTTGGGTATGGACTAAAATGGAAGCGCCCCCTGATCAGCGTCCTTACCATTATTCTGGTGTGGGCGCTCGGTTTTGCTCTCCATTTCAGGTTGAACGCACTACATGGCCTTTTTACCAGCATCGGCTATGGTCTCTACTATTCCGTGATTGCTTTCACGACTCTCGGATTCGGTAACGCACCTGATCTGGAAGGTATCTGGCCCAAATTGCTGCTCTGCTCCGAAGCCCTGCTCGGTACTGTTCTGATGCCGTTGTTCCTGCTGGCTTATGCACGCAAAATCCTTCAGGATTGAAGTATGTATTCCGTTGCTTTATTGAATTTTGAAAACAGATACCGGCGGGAGAACCTCTGATGAAGCGCCTGACAGCCTTAACGGCACTTGTGCTGTTCAGTATTTTCTATGGTGCAAGCAGCGCCTCTGCTGCCGTGGATAACATTGAAATCGATCTGAAGGATTTGCGCACACCACCAGCCTACCCCGCAAAATCACGTCATAACGCCAGCCGCAAACCCCAGCAGCCGATCTCGAAGAGTGACGAAACTGCTCCCAGGAACGGTGCCAGCAACTATGTTGTGAAATCAGGCGACTATCTTTTTGTTATCCTGATGCGGCATTACGGTCTCTCAAACGATGCTGCGGAAAGGATGATCCCGGAGGTTATGCGGGTGAACGGCATCAGTAACCCCAAAGGCTTGACCGTCGGACAGCGCTTGACGATCCCGCTCACCCCTTCACAGGATGTCAAACAACGGACCATCAGTAAAAAACCGCCAAAAGCGGGGCTATCTCAGTCTCAACCATCCGGAGCGCCACAACAGTCCGCCCAGACATCTCACAGCCAAATACCAGCTGAGTCGATGGAACAGAAGGCAACAATCTCAGTAGCTCCTCCCTGTGTCTTGGCTCGTAAGGTCATTGAACATCTGGGGTTGCTTGCCGCACAGATCGAGCTGCAACCTGAGTCCGGTTTTGCTGCAGCAACCTCTGATATAAAGCTGGTAGTTGCCTGCGACCTGCCTCCGGAAGAATCATATACTTACGGCCGTCTTTTGGATCTGCGGCATATTCGGCTGCTTGTGTTCAAAGGAGATGAATCCCCCAATCGTGTAATAGAGGAGTTGGCTGATCACCTTAAGCTTTCCTTCCACAGAGACAATTCAACGCCCCCGGACATCCTTCCCCTGACCTACGTTTTCACTGCCAATAGCTCATATAAACAAGATGTGAGTCTGACCATAACTGCAGCTACCGGCGGTATTGCATCTGACTGACGAAGCTGGCGGTAACATCAGTGAACGCCTTCAGTCTGGCCTTCCCCTCTCTTCCTTACGGGTCGGCATTCTCTGCATAATTACAACTCATATCCAAATACGGTGTTATCAATCAATCTCGTCAGTCCAATTTTCACAGCCATCGCCAGAAGTGTTTTGGTATCGGCAATTTTCACGTCCTTCAGCATGGTTGCATCGCGAAATTCTACGTAGTCTATCCGAGCGGAGGATTCCAGGTCGATAATGGCCTTCGTCTCACTCAAAAGAACCTCAACCGAGCGCTCCCCGGCGGCAAACAAATTCCGTGCCCGTGTAATGGCCCGGTAAAGACACAGCGCACTCACTCTTTCAGCCGGTGACAGATATGCATTACGCGAGCTCATGGCCAGTCCATCCGCCTCACGTACAATCGGCATTCCTACGATATCAACCTGTAGATTCAGATCGGCTGCCATACGGCGGATGATCGCCAGTTGCTGATAATCCTTACAGCCGAACAAGGCAATATCCGGCTGGACGATGTTGAACAGCTTGGCCACCACCGTCGCTACGCCATCGAAATGTCCCGGACGGCTGGCTCCGCACAGCGGCATCGCAAGCTCGCGCACGCTCACACCGGTTTGGAATCCCCGCGGATACATCTCTTCAGCATCCGGGTTGAACACAACATCAACGCCACTTGCGGCGGCAATGTCGCAGTCGCGTTCCATGTCGCGCGGATACCGTCCCAGATCCTCGTTCTGCCCGAACTGGATCGGATTGACAAAAATAGAGAGCACCAGAACATCACCACGACGGCGCCCCTCTCGCAGCAGTGAAGCGTGCCCGTCGTGCAGGTAACCCATGGTGGGAACAAAGGCGATGCATTTGCCTGCCCTGCGAAAGGAGAGTGCAAGAGATTGCATTTCATTGATATTTTTAATTATTTTCATATCATTCTCACGTGAATGAGTGCTCTTCAGCCGGAAACTCTCCGGCCCGTACCTCATCCACATACTGTTTCACAGCAGCGGAGATAAGCGGTGCAAGGTCGGCATAACGCCTGACGAACCTGGGTGAATACTTTTCACACAGGCCCAGAATGTCGTGGATTACCAGTACCTGGCCGTCACAGGCAGGGCCTGCGCCGATTCCGATGGTCGGGATGGTCAACTCGGCAGAGATGTCAGCCGCCAATGTGGCCGGTATTCCTTCCAGCACTACTGCAAAGGCGCCGGCATTTTGCACAGCAAGAGCATCATCCCTGATCCGCTCGGCCTGATCATTTCTTCCCTGAACCTTGTAGCCCCCCATTCGATGAATCGACTGTGGTGTCAGTCCGATATGGGCCATCACCGGGATGTCAATGCAGGATATCGCCCTGATAACGTGGGCGATGTTGTTGCCACCTTCAACCTTGACCGCCTCGGCCCCCCCCTCCTTGATCATCCGCCCACTGTTGCGGCAGGCATCCTCTGTGCCGGTCTGGTAGGACATGAAAGGCATGTCGGCCACCACAAGCGCCTTCGGTTCGGCCCGTCTGACCGATTTTGTGTGGTAGATCATTTCATCCATGGTAACCGGAAGGGTCGTATCATGTCCGGCAACAACAACACCGGCCGAGTCTCCCACCAGAATAATATCCACACCGCCGCCATCGACCAGACGAGCAAAAGGAAAGTCATAAGCAGTTAATACCGTTATGCGCTTACCGGCCCGCTTCATCTTGAGAATATCGGGTATGGTTATTTTTTTTCTCATGTATGTTCCCTGTCCCCAATAATCAGGATATATGCGTTATGATGGGCACAACAAAAAAACGCGCCGGAAGGCGCGTAACGAACAGTCAAATCTGTACAGGAGAGCTGATGCTTTCTCAACAGAGTTTTCCACTCCGTCCCGGTTCGCTTCCGAATCCGTGCGGTATATATTGTCCGTAATCCTGCCGGAAATTGATCAACTCCTATAAGTTCAGGTAGCTGTCATGGCAGATCGTGATGCTATCAGAGCTGGTTATATTTATCCAGAGAATTATTCGAAACGCATCTCCATCCGGTTAACCGGCTAATCCTGGCTCGTCATATTTTTCATTAATTCCAGCTCTTTGACAACTTCGGCACCTTGGAGCCTTCGCATTTCCACTTTATCAAACATCTCGGTGACCATGCCACTGACCGATTCCATCGTGCGGCGAATAAGGTGGCCATCCGCCACCTGCCGTGATGTTGAGCCTACCATCTCATGGGTCATATCCTTGATGGTTTCTATTGAGCGGGCAATGCTCCTTGTGGCCCTGGACTGATCAGTGGATGCCGCAAATATCTGTGATGTCATAGAGCTGATATCTTCCATGGAGCGCGCCACCATCTGTACGCTGGTGACCTGTTCCTGGGTAGCCTGTTTGATCTGCTGGGTCATGTCAAGCGAACATACAGAACGATCATAGATAGCCTTGAGCGACTCACCGGTTATATGTCCCAACTCGACTCCGCGATGAACCAGGTCTTTGGTGGCGGTAATGTTGCTGGCAGCCGTTTTGGATTCTCTCATGATTTCTTCGATGATGGAGGTTATCTCACCTGTAGAGTGACCGGTCTGGAGCGACAGATTACGGATCTCGTCAGCTACAACCCCGAAACTTTTTCCGTACTCACCAGCCTGGGCGGCAATAATGGAAGCGTTCAGCGCAAGAAGATTGGTACGCTTGGTAATGTTGTTGATGACGCTGACGATATTCTCGATACGAGTACTTTTTTCTTCCAGATGCTTGATTGCATCGTAGGAAAGAACGACTGAATTCTGGATCTCGGCCAGAGAGGCAATAGTCTCGGCGACAACGGCCAGACTCTCATCTGCCTGCAGCTTCACCTGGCTGGAGACTTCGTGTGATATGGCAGCGTTCTGCTCCACATTGCTGATGGTACTGTTGATCTCTTCCATGGCTGATGCAGATTGATGGACAATTCCGGCCAGGTGATCAAGGTTGCGGGTGACCTGCTCGGTTGCGACCGATATCTCGTTGACGGCAGAACTGGTTTCGTCAACAGACGACATGACCCCTTCTGAAGCAGAAGCGATAATGGACGTGCCATCAGCGACGGAATCCACGCTTTTTTTGAGATGAACAAGGTTACGAGAATATTGTTCGCGACTTCCAAGCAAAAATTTGAACGAGCTCTCCATCTCTGAAGTCAGCGCATCAATTGATGCAAGCAGATTGATTCGGGTAATTGCCGATGCAACCTGATCCGCAAACAGCATGATGGTATCGACATCGGAATCGTTAAGGGCACGGCGGCTGTTCTTGTTGTCGATAGCGAAGAGTCCGACTGACTCCCCCTTGACAACAATCGGGCACAGTATGAAACTTTTTGATCGCAGAGGCGCCAGATTGTCGTATGGAGGTTTCAGGTGGTAATCTCCGGAATACCGGGATATATCATCGATCAGGAACACCTTGCGTTCGGCGAAGCTCTTGTAAATAACCCCGATGCGCTCATCCAGCGGCAGAGCTATTTTGGAAGTGTCCACTCCCTGAGTACCAATGTTCGTAACAAAGTGCAGATGTATACCATCTCCCTTCATCAGTATATTTACCCGTTCGTAGTTCAATACCTCGTGCATACCTTCAGCACACAAACGCAGAATTTCCTCCTGATTGAGCGACATTTGGATCTTGCTGCTGATCTGATGAAAGTTCTTGATGTTTCTGTCGAGGACTATATAACGATCCTCAAAAATCCTTTTTTGTGCCTCCACTTCTTTATGAAGAATATCCAGTTCGGATGCCCTTTCAAGGAGTTCATCACCACTTTTACCTATCAGGGCTCCCAGTGTCGCCATAACAAGAGCGGTGCCACACCCCATGTAACAGTACAAAGCAAAATGCTCACCATCCTTGAAGGCATCCGATAAAATCTGCCCAAAAAATGTTTGACGGGAGTCGTAAAAAAACATCACTCGGATGACGATCCACCCCATGGGGGCGGTAATACCCAACAGGAATCCCCCCACAGAAAATAGTTTCAATTTTTTTTTCATGGTGCCATCCTCATGGGCATAGCATGCCTGTTCACTTCTCCACAGCAAGCTTTTCATCAATTGAGTGACAGATCTCCTCCATCACCTTTTCCGCGTCATCAATATTATAAGCGACTATGTTCTTCAAGTGCATGTATGAGTCCAGATCGATCTTCTCAAACACAAAGCCCAGCCCATTCGTGACTACTCGGGACACTCTGCCGTTGAAATTTACAGAAATCGGAGGCGAGGTACCGGTCAGAATAATCGTGATGTCTACAGCTTCATCATCAGCCAGCCGTTCGTCAGTAATCAGAAACATGCCGGTCATGCTGAGGTTTTCAACCCCGCCTCGAAACTGTCGTTCTCCGGCTTTGATGGTCGCTTCGACTTTGAATTGTACGCGAGAGAACTTGCGGGTGCTCATCCGACACCTCCTATTTAAATAGTATAATTTATCTCATTCAACAGCAAATCCCCCAAAATTCCACGATATTAAGGGGGAGGTTATACCATCCCCACATTATTAAAGGGGAGTCAGGGGGATTTGCCGTTCTCCATAAACTAGGCTTTACCAGCCGACCCCAGAACCGCCTCGTTCTTGTGTTTGACCAGTTTGATCAACTCCTTGCGGGCCTCTCCCAGATATTTACGCGGATCGAACTCTTTGGGGTCCTTGGCGAAATATTCACGAATTTTGGCGGTTACCGCCAGACGGCCATCAGAATCAATGTTGATCTTGCATACAGCACTTGCTGCGGCCTGGCGCAACTGCTCTTCCGATATGCCAACCGCTCCTTCAAGCTTACCGCCATACTGGTTAATCAATGCAACATACTCCTGAACCACTGATGAGGCGCCATGCAGAACAATCGGAAAACCGGGGATACGCTTTTCACATTCTTCGAGAATATCGAATCTGAGCGGCGGCACCGGCTGACCGGCCTTGAATTTATAAGCCCCATGGCTGGTTCCGATGGAGATCGCCAACGAATCAACTCCGGTCTTTTTCACAAACTCTTCAACCTCTTCCGGCTTCGTATAGGAGGAGTGCTCCGCCGAAACCTCATCCTCGATACCGGCCAGGACACCCAATTCCGCTTCAACCGAAACATCAAACTGATGGGCGTATTCAGCAACTTTTTTTGCAAGGGCCACGTTCTCATCGAATGGGAGATGGGAACCATCAATCATAACCGATGAAAAGCCGCTATCCACGCACGATTTGCACAACTCGAAGGAATCACCATGATCAAGGTGCAGACAGATCGGAATCGTTGATCCGGCTTCACGCGCCATCTGAACAGCCCCCATCGCCATGAAACGGAGCATGGTTTCGTTTGCATAGTTGCGCGCACCTTTGGAAACCTGGATAATGACCGGAGAACTGGTTTCCGTACAGGCGGTCACTATCGCCTGAAGCTGTTCAAGGTTATTGAAGTTATAGGCGGGTATTGCGTATTTGCCTGCCATGGCCTTGGCAAACATCTCCTTGGTATTGGCCAGCCCAAGCTCACTGAAATGAACCTTCCGCTTTTCCATTGTTTCCTCCTGATATTTGGTATTTTTCTTGAGTACCACAGTATCTGTAAACCGTGGAATTCTCAAATTCAGCACGTTCATAACTATCATGTAACTACTGTATAATCAAGGGTGCAAACTTTAACGGTAGTGATACGCTGAATACTCTTTTTTCAGTTCACCGTGTATTCGAGTGTGTCCATTGTTGTCCACGCGTCCACTCCACCATTGTTCAAGAGTGCTTTCCACCTCATCGTTACGCGCAACCCGTCAACAGTCACAATAACATATCCGTAATGACCTTCATCATGATAATCATTCACTACCCTGGCGCCTTCTGCATACGGCGGATTCCAGACATTAAAAGGAGCCCCGCCTGCGCCTGTCAGCACTTGATAGATGACATGGCCGGACTGATCATTGATATGCGCCCGATTATACAGATGGTCGTGTCCGCTGAAGTACATCCGGACACCGGCGTCTCCGAGGCTGTTCCAGAACTGATCGCGTTCTGCGGGATAAGAAGCCAATGAGTCTGCATGACCGACTCGAAACGCCGGGGCATGGCCGTAAACAAACGTATGCGGTTGCCTGTTTTGCCTCAATTGATCATTGAGCCATGGCTGATTCACTCTGAATGGTTGTGCAAACTGGTCAAGTCCGATAAAAAAAGCGTTTTTGTACATAAAGCTGTACGTTAGGCCTTCTTCTCCCGCCGGTCCATTGGTGGGGATCCAGGCATCGTCAAAAGCTGTGCGGTAGGCTGCCCTGAGTTCGGCAATAGGAAGATTTTTCGGGGTGGAGTTTGTATCCGGGGGCCATGGATATTTGCCGGGAGCGGCGTTGGGGCCAACTTCATGGTTTCCCCGGACAGGATATATGTTGATACCCGCATCATAGGCAGGAGCCATCGCTTTGCGCCAGGCCGCAAACTGATCGGCGTATGGCGTGCTGATTGCAACCCAGCCATTTACAAGATCTCCCGGGAAAATGACCAGTTCGGCACCTTCTTTCACGAGGTCTCTGGCAATGGAATTGACCACAACCTCATTGATGCCGGATTTATTGCGGTTGGCAAAGTTATTGTCGCCACGGGTGTCGCACAACACCGCGAACTTCCACGTTGACAGAACCTCACTGCTGCTGCCACTACATCCGCAGAGCAGTAAGCATGCGACGGAAAGGGAAAGACCAAACCATGTGATGGATCGCATGGAAATCTCCTCGTTATTTGCCCTTGAAATTCGGTTTGCGCTTTTCAAAGAATGCTTTTTTGCCTTCCAGATAATCGACGCTGTCGTAGGCCTTTCTGCGCAATCCCTGGATACGTTCAAAAGTGTCGGGACTCAAGGGATGCGAGTTAGCCAGAAGACGCAGTTGTTCTTTGATAACGGAAATTGCCAGAGGTGAATTTTCGGCCATCTGGTGGGCCATTTCATGGGTGAATTGCTCCATCACTTCCGTGGGTACCAGATGATTAAGGATGCCGATGCGCAAAGCGCGGTCGGCTGTAACAGGTTTTGCGGTAAAAAACATTTCCCGCGCAATGCGGGGACCAACCACATTGATAAAATGCATTATGCCGGAGGAGTTATAGGGAACACCGATCTTGGCCGGAGTGATTGCAAAAGAAGCTGTCGGGCAACCGATAGCGATATCGCAGATGAGCGACAGGTCGCAGGCTCCACCCCACACGCTCCCCTCAATCATGGCAATGACCGGTACAGGTAATTTCTGGATTTCCCGGAGCGCTAACTCCAGCGGATCATTATATGAAAGCGGATCACGGCCGGACACGGGGAGTTCACTGATATCCAAACCGGACGACCATACCTTGACTCCACGCTCAGCCCGTAAAATCACTACCCGAACCTTTCGCTTTACACACTTCTGTAACGCATCGATCAATTCTCCAAGCAATGCGTTGGAAAGGCTGTTATGGGTCTCCGCGTTGTTGAATGTGATCGTGCCGACATGATTGTCATAGGACGAAATAATCAGGGACATAGGAACACTCCTGCAAATGAATTTTACTCACCAGCCGTATACTGGATTATTTCAATGTTGATAACTCGAATTACTTGATGCTGTACGCAGTCAGTTCAAATGCTGTGATGTTATTGACATCCTGCCTTATCATCCCGATATTTAAGGCAAACCAGGACAGATAGGTCGTATTTGATATGGCGGTCTCTATTTTCAAGGTGTTGCTGAATGTTCCGGCTGGAACCGATATGGTTTCAAATCCGACAACAGTGATATTCTGGGTCAGTGAAGAAGTAGTGTTAGCCGGCTGGACGGATATTTGTACGGTCTGGGTTTCGTGATAACCTGGCGCTGTGGATGAAGGAACAAACAACATCCCGGGCATCGGACCATACGTTATGGAATTCGTTTTGGTGCCGGCAGTATCATAGGTTTCTCGGCCTGTAAGATAAAAGGCATTGCTGCTGACGGTCTCTGTGGCAACTGATTTTCCTGTTGACGTAACGACTTCCCTGGTTATCTGATTGTTTGTATTGGCTGTAATCTTTTCTGTTCGGGCGCCGCTGTTATATGTCCAGGTACTGTTAACGGTAACCGGTAAATAGGTGCCGTTTTGAGTCCCGCCGCCATCGCTTCCGCATCCTGTCAAGACAAGTGTCATGGCTGACAAAAATACCGCCACCACATTGAACAGATTATTTCTCATTTTCATATCTCCTGTCGGCAATGCTGAATAGCTACTGTTTATCTGTGAAAAAGAAAGGCGCTGCCCGTCGGATAGCGCCTTCACATTTCATTTATAGGAAGCATCACGCTTTTTCAAGCTTGACGGCAACCGTGTTGGCTGGACCTCTCAGCAGCGGGCTGGCCTGTGACTCGCGGAAATGGGAGGGCACAAACAGAGCACCAGCCTGGACGTTTGCGGACAACCGGGCTGGAAGGGTTGCACTGCCAACCGCCGAGGAAATCCTGACAACCGAGCCGTCGACAATACCTGATTTAGCTGCATCCGCAGGATTGACAAGCACATACCCCTGCCCAGACACGCTCATATTGTTGTCCGACCAGAGTGTCATGCTGCCGTTGTGATGCAGAATCGGTCCCATGGTCAGGAAGAAGGGACTGGCCGGGTCGGTAGCCGCAACCGCCGCCGGTACACAGGAGGCAAACGTGGCCGGCCGGTCGCTGAAGCCGGTGCGATTCTTGACTCTGCCCATACGGCAGCCCTCGTGGTCGCAGGTTTCGTTGTACAACCCGGTCAAGTCCGTGATTTCATGGTGCAGCTCTTCGGTTGTCTGCCCTGAGATTGCGGCAACCGGCGCAACCAGACGGTGCAGTTTTGTCAGAATATCGGCATCGGTACGGGCCTGGCCGATCGGAGCAACAGCACGGTTGAAACATTGTACGCGGTTATCCACCGAAGTGAATGACCCGGATTTTTCGGCAGCAGTGGCGGCAGGCAGGACAACCGTCGCCAGCCGGACCGTTTCGGTCAGAAACAGATCCTGAACTATCAGCAGTTCGAGTTTCTGAAGAGCCTTCAGCACACGGTTGCGATCCGGCATGAAATGCAACGGGTCGCTGCCCAAGACGTAGAGGGCCTTGATTTCGCCCTTCTCGATCCCCGCGAGGATGCCGAACAGGTCCTTGCCGGCAGAAGCCGGAACCACACAGTTCCAGGCAGCGCCGAATCCGGAAGCCTTATGCGCGTAGGTATGATAGCCGGGCAGGTATTCGGGACATACGCCCATGTCCAACATTCCCTGGGTGTTGTTTTTCTCGTCAATCGGGTAGATACCGGCTCCCGCATCACCGACAGCAGCGGTCAGCAGAGCCAGGTTGACAACTCCGGAAACGGCATGTTTCATATCTGACGAGCGAATGACATCAGAACCGTAGATCACGGCAGTGCGCCCACCCTGCCCGATCAGCCGGGCGGTGTCGCGCAGCAAAGACTCGCTGACACCGGTGACGGCAGTTATCTGCTCAAAAGACAGGGCATCAAGTGATGACGTAAGAGCATTCAGACCGGTGGTGTATTTTTCGAGGAAGTCGCTGTCGGAAATCCCCTCCGCCAGAATGGCCTTGTTGAGACCGGCCACAAACCAGGCCTCACTGCCCGCCCTGTACTGCAGAAAGGCGTTAGCGAACTTGTTCAGCGATGTCGTCCGGCTGTTGGCAAGGATCAGCCTGGCATCATTCTTGGTGGCGGCCTGGATAACACGATAGGCAAAACCGGCTGACTCCGCTTTGAGGTCGCTGCCGACTACGATGACAGCCGAGGCGTTTTCGATCGTATCCATCGGATAGGTACCGCCGCTGTAGCCGAGCATCTCGTATTGTACGATCTGGGAAGGGAAGAAACCGAGCCGTGCCTCGGAGTCGATATTGTTGGTTCCGACCGCCCCGCGCAGAAATTTCTGGAACAGATAGCTTTCCTCGTTTGTTACGCGCGGTGATCCGATACCGGCTACAGCGTCCGGGCCATTGGCAGAGATGATCTGTTTCAGACTTCCAACTATAGCAGACAGCGCCTGTTCCCAGGTGGCTTTCTGCTGATTGCCAGCTGCATCCTTGATCATTGGCGACGTAAGTCGTCCGGATGAGTTGAAGGCGGCATATCCGAAACGACCGTTGATGCAGAGGTTACCCCTGTTGTAACCGTCATCGGAACTGGTGACGCGCTCGATACGGCCGTTACCGGCGTGGTACTCGATTTCACAGCCGGATGAGCAGAAGGCACAGACACCGGGCGTTACATCGAAGGTCCAGGGGCGACCCCGGAATTTGAACGGCGTGCTGATCAGGGTACCGGTCGGGCAGGCGTTGATACAATTGCCGCAGAAATCACAATCGAGTGGTTCACCGCTGACAGTATCGATGATGGTGCGGTCGCCGCGGTCAACGATCTCGATCGCCTCTCTGCCGACAATCTCGCGGCATACTTTAACGCACTTTTCGCACAGAATACAGCGATTGGGATCACTCTCCAGCAATTTCCAGTCATAACGGATCGGCAGACGTTCCAATTCGGCGCTGTACTTGTTCCTGGTCACCTGCAAACCATAGCAGGTGTCCTGCAGGTCGCATTCTCCGGCAGCATCGCAGATCGGGCAGTCCAGAGGATGATTGACCAGCATCAGTTCCAAAGTTTTCCTGCGGGCAGCCTCAAGCTCCGGGGAAGTTGTGGTTACCACGATGCCGTCCTTGACCGGTGTGTTGCAGGCGGTCATAAAACGTTCAACGCCCTCCACTTTGACTACGCATATCCGGCAGGCGCCGGTGGTGGATATTTTTTTCAGCCAGCAGAGCGTCGGGATCCTGATACCTGATTCCGAAGCGGCTTCCAAAATGGTGGAGCCGACCGGTACCGTCACCTGCTTTCTATCTATGGTCAGTGTTGCCGTCTTATTCCCGCCGGGCTCTGTATGTGCCATGCCATATATCTCCAGTAAAATCTTAGATGCGTACAATAAAAACTACAGAGCAACCATCGCCATACGGTAGCATCGCAAGCAGCGATCTGCTTCAGTCTGGGCCGTTCTGTCACTGAAGCCGAGTTCAACTTCACGGTAATTCCCTTGCGCCGCCCGCTCCCGGCCATGTACCTCTCTCTGGTTGGCACGGTTGACCGAATCGAGCCAGGGTACCTTTTCTCCCTTGTCGTACACACCCAGATAGGTCAAAAGATCATCGAAAATATCCTGTTCACTCAGATAAGCCTTCCCCTCCTCCAGCCAGCGCTGGATGACCAGTGCAGCACGGTGGGCATTGCCGACGCAGGCTACAACCGTCAGCGGGCCGATTTCGGCATCGCCGCCGGCGAACACGCCGTCGCAATCGGTGATGAGGGAGCGGGACAGCATGTTGCCCATACCATCCTTCAGGTCTTTTCCGGCGGCGTCCTTTAGCGGCAGATATTTGGTTACAACCGTATTCCACTTGGTTATGTCGATCCCCATGTCGTGCGGGATAAAACCGAGGTCAGGGTCCTGACCAATGGCCGGGATAACCGTATCGCATTCGACGATGAATTCACTTCCCGGCACCGGCTCAGGTCGCCTCCGGCCTGATGCATCCGGTTCACCCATTGCCATCCGAACACACTCGACACCGATTACCTGCTCCTCGCTATCGACAATAATTTTGGTGGGCAGCACCTGAAATTCGAATCTGACCCCCTCTTCATCAGCGCCATCCACCTCCCAGACATCGGCCGGCATCTCCTTGCGGGAGCGGCGATAGAGCAGGATCGATTCCTCGGCCCCCTCTCGCAGCGCCACACGCACACAGTCGATGGCGGTATTGCCGCCGCCGACCACGCACACTTTTTTGCCCATACCGGTCGGTCGGCCCATATAGGCCTCGCGCAGGAAATCGATACCACCGGTGAGAAAGCCCTTGTAACCCTTATCTTCACCTTCAACCCCCATCGGCTTGGAACGGTGGGCGCCAGGCGCCAGAAAAACCGCATCGTACTTCTTTTTCAGTTCAGGCAGTGAGATATCCTTGCCAACCCGGCAGTCGTAGATGATCTCAACGCCCATCGCCTGGATGATATCTATGTCGCGCTGCAGAACCTGTCGCGGCATGCGGTAGGCCGGAATGCCGACCGCAATCATGCCGCCGCCGAACCCTTCCGGCAACGCTTCATATATCGTGCAGGGGTACCCTTCCAGCGCCAGGTAGTAGGCAGCAGCCAAGCCGGCCGGGCCGGCGCCCAGAATAGCTACGGTCTTGCTTTTTTTTGCCTTGGGTTTCATCGGAGGGAGCAGGTTGTGCAGTCGCTCGTAATCAGAGGCCGTACGCTTCAGCACCATGATGTTTATGGCGTCGTCCACGTTTTTCCTGCGGCAGGCTGTCTCGCAGGGATGCGGGCAGACCCGCCCGCAGACGGCGGGAAGCGGCATGTTTTCGCGGATGGTGGCCAGCGATTCTCCGTACTGATAATTCTTGATCTCCTCGATATATTTGGGGATATCGATGTGGGACGGACACTTGTCCATGCAGGGAGCAGTAATTTTATGGATGTAGTCCGCTTTTTCAACTCGCGTGCTACCGGCGCCGTCAATATACGTCCGGAAATCGGCACGAAAGTGCTGTACCGCATCGAACACCGGCACGGTTGCGCTCTGACAGAGGGTGCACTTACAATTTTTCAGCAGTTCGGCCAGGTCGCCGACCGTGTCCAGGTCAGCCTCTTCGGCTCTTCCTGCCAGCACGCTCTGAAGCAGGTCCATCAGAACTTTGGTGCCCTTCTTGCCCGGTGTGCATCGGCCGCAGCAGTAAAGGGTCTGGACACGCTTCATATACTCAGCGGTCATGGCCGGCACATCTACATGCTTATCAAACAGAATAAGGCCATCCCACCCCATGAAGGCGCGCAACGGACGCTCACCATCAAAAGCTACCGGCAGACGATAACTGACAGCCTGCGGTTCACCGGAAATATTTCTGTTATCGACGACATTTCCGCCCCACGTGGAAAAGACTACCTGTGCCACAGATACCTCCGAAACCCACCCTGGGGATTACAGGGCTAAGTATTTGCATTAGTTGGATAATATTATTAATAACACTTGTATACAGCATGCATGACTATCACATTAACGCCTCAAAAATCAAGGGAAAAAGCATGTTACGCGTCTCCCGGATAGCAACTGGTTTTACCTTTTGGCTGCGTTGTGATATAAACCGTTTCACTCAGTTCTAATCCACCATATCCGGAGGTTTTTCAAAATTATGACGAGCATCCATAATCTCGACGAAGCATTCCGTTCACTCTTTGAAACCAACTTGGGTATCAGGCCTGCCGTGAGCGGAGTCGAATGGCAGGGAGAGCGTGTTCTGGTATTCAGCGATATCATCCGCCCGGATGAAACCGTAACTGACTCAGATCACAACCGGCGGACACGACTGAATGCAACCGCTCGGGCTGTTGCCGGATTTGCTCGAAAAACCTACGCCAGTGGAGACTTCGTAGAGTTCCAGTCAACACCCGCCTCGGGAGCTGAACCACCGAAGGAACTCTGGCTAGCCGCCTTTGGTAACAAAGTTGTTGCGGCACTGGAATCTGCCGACCTGCTGAAAAAGCTGCTGAACAAATCGGCCTCGACGGTCGAAATGGCCTGCGCCGGAGAGCTCATTCAGGAACATAAAGCCGATGTGGTTGACATTATCGTGGCTCTGGCAAACAATTCCACCAGCCATACCCGTTTCCGGGCCCTGGCCTGTGCTGCCGGGTGCCGTTTCGCCAGTCTGCCGCATTTTGACCCGGATATGTTCCATACTTCGATGAAGGTGGATTGGAGCGCTTTAGCCGTCCGGACTGCCAAACTGGTCAAGGTGGTCAATCAGGCCGAATGGATCAGAGTAACCACCCCCAATGGCACCGACATGAAAATCTGCAAGGAGCGTCGCTCTGCCGAAGGGGATGACGGACTTCTGACCAAGGCTGGAAGTTTCGGCAACCTCCCGGCCGGAGAGGCCTACCTGGCACCGCTGGAGGGAAAGAGCCACGGCGTGATGGTGGTGGAATGGGGACCAACCCGCAAGCTTGATGAACCTCTGCGACTGAACGTCGAGAGGGGGGTGGTCGTAAGTATCGAAGGTAATGACTGCCATCGCCAAAAACTGGAGAGGAAATTTGAAGAAAACCCCAACTGCCGCAACATCGCCGAGTTGGGAATCGGTACCAACGACAGGGCAAATCGCCCTGATAATGTTCTGGAAGCCGAGAAGATTTTGGGCACCATTCACATTGCTCTCGGCGACAACAGCGGCTTCGGCGGTACTGTCTGCGCACCGTTTCACGAGGATTATGTTTTTTATCACCCCACTCTGACCGGAATTATGGCCAACGGAGATGAGAAGATTATTATCGATGCAGGAACGTTGCTGGTTTGATGGATGCGTGCAGCTCTTTCTTGTTATCTACATTTATTTTTCGTTTGCATGCTTTCTTACACACGTAACATCATAAGGTTTGCCTCTGAAATCTTTCATGTAGGTATATCCCATGCCTGCAGCAGTACATTTGTTAATTTTAGCATCTAATTCTTCCTGACTTATATTAGAACATCCAAATAATATAACAGTACATAACAGTAAAGGCCATCTCATGTTGCACTCCATTCCCGAATCAAGCATTTTTCTCTCTGCATTTCCCGACGTTTTCACGTTAATAATAGATTATTCATAAACTAGCACATATCGACAATTATTTCAAGATTATGCTCTTCTGCTTGCTTTCTACTGAAGTTATGGCACAATTACAGTCGAATGAAGCTCCTTTATATATCCAACAAACGGAGGAACAGTCATGAAGAAGATCGGTGTAGTACTATCAGGATGCGGAGTGAGGGACGGCAGCGAAATCCATGAAGCGGTTTTTACGTTGCTGGCAATTGATCGTCAAGGATGTGAAGCGATCTGTGTGGCACCCAATGACGACTTTCCCGTCACCAACCACCTCACCATGCAGGAAAGCGGCGAAAAACGTAATGCGCTGGTGGAGTCGGCCCGGATTGCACGTGGGAATATCCGGGACATCAAGGATGTAAAAGAGGCTGATCTGGATGCAATCATCTTTCCGGGCGGTTTCGGTGCGGCCAGGAACCTTTGTGACTTTGCGGTAAAAGGAGCAGAAGCTTCCGTACATCCCGAAGTCGCCCGATTACTACTGGAGATGGCCACTGCCGGAAGGCCGATCGGCGCCATCTGCATCGCACCGGTTCTCATTGCTGCCGTATTGGGCAAAGAATTTTCGACTACCGTAACAATTGGCAACGATGCCGTCACCGCTGCCGAGATCAACAAGACCGGCGCAACGCACCGGGATTGTCCGGTAACAGGGTTTGTCGCAGACGAGAAAAACAAGCTGGTCAGCACCCCGGCCTACATGCTGGCCAATCGGATATCGGAGGTCTGTGAAGGAATCGACACGTGTGTGAGGGAAGTCATAAAGCTGCTCTGAAAGTGTACCGCAATGCACTTTTTACGGGCGAGGCTTGTCTCGCCCTTATTTTTTATCCGGGACAAGGAATCAACCACCGATGAAGCTCACGCTGTTCTGCCTCTTCGTAACAATAACCACCTTCAGCTACTGGTTGCGGCATATCAACCTGCGGCATCTCAAACTGCATGGCTCAAGGGTGCCGGATGGTTTTGAAGGCGCTATCGACGAAGAAAAACTGCGCAACAGTTCCGCCTATACCTTTGAATCGAGCCGACTGGGGCTGTGGGATTCGCTTTTCGACAATGTAGTACTGATTGTCTTTCTGTTCGGCGGATTGATTGCAACCTATGACCGGTACATCAGCACGTTACATGATTCGTACACCGTCACGGCTGTTCTTTTCTTTTTACTGTTGACGTGGGTATCGACGCTGCTCGGCATCCCCTTTGACCTGTACGGCACCTTCCGAATCGAAGCGCGCTACGGTTTTAACACAACACCCCCCCGGCTCTGGATCACCGATTTTTTGAAATCGCAGCTGATCGGTGCAATCCTGTTGACATTCCTGATCACCGTTGTATTCCGGCTTATCCAATGGAGTCCGCAGAGCTGGTGGCTCTGGGTGTGGGGGTTCATGGCGCTCTTCAGCCTGTTCATGATGTTCATATCCCCTTATGTGATCGAACCGCTCTTCAACAAGTTCGAACCGGTGGTGGAAGAGGGACTGGAGGACGAAATCCGCATCATGATGGAGAAGGCCGCTCTGAAGGTCGGCCGGGTTATGAAGATGGATGCCTCGAAACGCAGCCGGCACTCCAATGCTTACTTCACCGGTATCGGCAAGGTCAAGCGGATTGTGCTGTTCGATACGCTGATCAAACAGATGAGCCATGGCGAGATCGTGGCCGTGCTGGCCCATGAGATCGGGCATTGGAAGAAAGGTCATATCTGGAAACGACTGCTGTGGGCGGAAATCCTGGCTTTGGCCGGCTCGTGGATCAGCTTCAAGCTGCTGGCCTGGCCCGGTTTGCCGGGGCTTCTTGGGTTGCCGGCAGATATTTCTCTACCGGCCAGAATGGTAGTACTCGGTTTTGTCGCGTCGCTGGTGCTGTTCCCGCTCGGTCCATTTTCGGCCTGGCGTTCACGCTGCCATGAAAAGGAGGCTGACCGCTTTGCCGCCGACCTGACCGGGAAGCCGCAGGATCTTGCCTCGGCGATGGTCAAACTGTCTGTCGAGAACCTGTCCAACCTGTTCCCGCATCCCTTATACGCCGCCTTCTACTATTCCCATCCAGCAGTGGTCGAGCGGGTAAGAATGTTACGCGAGTGGTCACATAAATGAATTTGTACGCCAGTTCAAATTATAGTACCATCCTGTCCCGCTGAGTACCGGAACAGACCCTTCTGCAAAAGGAGAACAGAGGATGGCAATGATGGCATGGAACCCGTCCCTGAGCGTCAATATCAGGCAGTTTGACGATCAGCACATGAAGCTGGTAGATATGATAAATGAGTTGTATGACGCCATGAAAGCCGGTAATGGCAGGGAAGCTCTCAGCAGAATTCTCAAAGGCCTTATTATCTACACAACCACCCATTTTACAGAAGAAGAGCAGCTGATGGCAAGCCACAGCTATCCCGACATGCTCGAACACAAGGCGAAACATGAGGACCTTGTCAAGCAGGTGCTGGATCTGCAAAATACCTTCAAATCGGGCCATGCCATCCTGACGCTTGATATGATCATGTTTCTGAAGGACTGGCTGGTGCAGCACATACAGGGAGACGACAGAAAATACGGCGTCTACCTGAATTCCAGAGGAGTGCACTAAAATTAATACAAGGGGGTTGACTGCATGAATAAACCTGCCAGATTTTCGCTTGGCGTTCGTCTTTCACTGGTTCAGGCTGCGTTGATAATCGCAGTCATGAGTATTTTTACGGCATCTTTGTCGCTGTACCTGACAAAGCGACTGGATAAGCGCACTGAAAACGATCTCACCCAGCAGATGTCGATACTGGTAAACACCATGTCGTCCTACCATTCTTCGCTTGCGGATAGCGCCTCCAGGCTTGCGGATGTCTTCCGGAGCTCATTCCCCGGAGAGTTCGGGGTCGACCCACAGACAACAATACCTATTGGTGACAAACAGACGCCTTTAGTCACTTCCGGCTCTACAACTCTTAATCTGAACACCGAAATCGTAGACAGATTCACAAATGTCACCAAGGCGGTAAGCACGATTTTCGTACGCTCGGGCGATGATTTTATCCGGGTCAGCACTTCACTGAAAAAAGAGGACGGCAGCCGTGCGATCAGCACCGCCCTGGACAGAACGCATCCTGCCTATCAAGGATTGCTCAAGGGCGAGGAGTTTATCGGCAAGGCGACCCTTTTCGGCAGGAATTACATGACCAAGTACCTGCCGGTGAAAGACGGCGGAGGCAAGGTTATTGCCGTCCTTTTCATCGGAGTTGATTTTACCGAAGCTCTGAAAGCTCTGAAAGAGCAAATCCGGAGTATCAAGATCGGGCAGACCGGTTATGTCTATGTACTTGATGCAAAAGAAGGCAAAGATGCCGGCAAGCTGGAGATTCACCCGGCCAAAGAAGGGAGCAGCATTCTCGATGCCAAAGATGCTGATGGCCGTGAATTTATCAGGGAGATGCTCAAACAGAAAGAAGGGGTCATCCGCTATCACTGGATCAACAAAGAACTTGGAGAAACTGCTCCGCTGGAAAAGGTGGTTGCGTTTCGTCATCTGAAGGAGTGGAACTGGATTATCGCTGCGGGAGCTTCCCTTGACGAACTGAATACTGAAGCCAGAATACTGCGCAATGCCATGATAGGAGCGACACTGATGGTGGTGGTCATTCTTGTGCTGCTGTTCATGTTTTTTGTTCGGCGCTGGATCACAATACCTTTACAGGAGGCGGTGGCAGTGACAGATCTGATGGCGTCGGGCGATTTCAGGGGGGTCTGCCCCGACGATGCTGGAGATCAGCCCAAATCCGCCGACGAAGTCGCGCAACTTTGCTTGGGGATCCAGCATATGGCGTGTGAAATAAAAGGCCTGCTTGTCAAGATTGACAGGGCATCGTCTGAAGTTTCCGCCGCTGCGGCACAGGTCAACTTGACAGCCGAGCAGATAGCCACCGGATCCGAAGAGGTAGCTGCCCAGTCGGCAACTGTTGCCACCGCCGGAGAAGAGATGTCCGCCACATCCGGCGATATCGCCCGAAATTGCCAGCTGGCGGCAGAAGGCGCGCAGCGGGCGACGCACTCTGCACAAACCGGTGCAGAAGTGGTTGAGAACACCGTGGCCGTCATGGGTCAGATTGCCGAGAGAGTGCAGGAATCGGCGAAAACTGTGGAGAGTCTGGGAGCACGTTCCGACCAGATCGGCGCGATTATCGGCACCATCGAGGATATCGCCGATCAGACCAACCTGCTGGCCCTGAACGCCGCCATTGAAGCTGCCCGTGCAGGTGAGCAGGGACGCGGCTTTGCTGTTGTCGCTGATGAAGTACGTGCCCTGGCCGAGCGTACCACTCGTGCCACCCGCGAGATCGGCGAAATGATCAAGGCCATCCAGCACGAGACAAAAGGAGCGGTAGAAGTCATGGAACTGGGCGTTCATCAGGTGGAAAAGGGAACCGGGGAGGCAGCAAAGTCAGGACAGGCGCTGAAGGATATCCTGCAGCAGGTCAACGATGTAGCCATGCAGGTCAACCAGATCGCCACGGCTGCCGAAGAACAGACAGCCACTACAAGTGAGATATCCAGCAACATGCAGCAGATTACCGAAGTCGTTCAGCAGACTTCACACGGCGCCCACGAATCCGCTAATGCCGCAGCCCGGCTGAACAGCAACGCCGAAGAGCTGCAGCGGCTGGTAGGTCGCTTCAAGTTGTAAGAATACTCAGGGCCAAGGCCAACTAATGCACTCTACCCCCATTGACGTGGTCATTGTATGGCATATGCATCAGCCATACTACAAAGACCCGCTGAAAAACGAATACTCACTCCCCTGGACCTACCTGCACGGCATCAAGGACTATTTTGACATGCCGGCCATTGTCGAGGATACGCCCGGTGCCAAGGCGGTTTTCAATCTGGTGCCATCCCTGATCGAGCAGATCCTGGATTACGCCGATGGAACCGCCGTAGACCCGTTTCTGCTGAAGGGCAAAGCTGCTCCGGCCGACCTCTCCGCAGATGACCGTGTTTTTCTGCTGGAGAACTTTTTCTCCGCAAACCGCCAACGGATGATCGAGCCATCGCGACGATATCTGGAGTTGCTCTACATGGCCGGAGAAGGAAAGCCGGGCAGCGCTCGCGAGCGGGTCAAACACTTTTCCGATCAGGATCTGCTGGATCTGCAGGTCTGGTTCTTCCTGGCCTGGACCGGAGAGGCCGCCCGTCGCCGCTATCCGCTCTTTGCCGAGTTGGTCGCCAAAGGTGAAGATTTCACCGCCAATGACAAAGAACGGCTCTTTGCGACACAACAGAAATTGCTGCAGGCAATCATCCCGCTCTACAAGCGTCTTCACGAAGAAGGGCGGATCGAACTGTCGGTTACCCCTTACTATCATCCGATCCTGCCGCTTCTGTGCGACATCCGGGCCGCCCGGACCGCCATGCCGCGTGTCACACTCCCCTCGGCCAGTTTCCGTCACCCCGAGGATGCCCGCGCTCAGATCAGCCGGGGCATTGAGTATTTCCGGCAGATCTTCGGTTTTGTTCCCAAAGGAATGTGGCCATCAGAGGGGTCGGTCAGTAACGAGGCGCTCGGCATCATCGCCGGGTGCGGAATAAGCTGGATTGCGACCGATGAGGAGATTCTGGCGAAAAGCATGGATGGCGGTCTGGGGAGTCACAAGGAGCGTCTTTACCGCCCCTGGCGGTTTAGTAGCAGCCAGGGTGAGATAGGGGTTTTTTTCCGTGACCATCAACTCTCCGATCTGGTGGGATTCACCTACTCTCAGTGGGATGCCGGCCGGGCCTCAAGCGACCTGTGCGGACGCCTGAACGCCATCAAGGCCCGTGTCGGAGGCGAAGGACGGGTTGTCCCGATCATTCTGGACGGTGAGAACGCCTGGGAATACTATCCCGATAACGCCTACGATTTCCTGCAGGGGATATACCGCAACATTTCAGAATCTCCGGCCCTCAATCTAACTACCTGCTCCGAAGTATTGACGCACAACCACTTCGACGGACGCTTGCACAACATTCATCCCGGTTCCTGGATCAATGGCAATTATGGCATCTGGATCGGTCATCCTGAAGAAAACCTGGCATGGGATCTGGTGGCAAAAGCACGTGAAACCGCTTTGTCCTGCAATTCTCTGGTAGCGGCAGCGCTCGAAAGCGGCACCCCTTCTGCCGACGTCACTGCCGAATTGATCTGTCGTTCACTGTATGCCGCCGAAGGGAGCGACTGGTTCTGGTGGTATGGTGACGACCACTTTTCTCCGCACAGCGACCGCTTCGACAAACTTTTCCGACAGCACCTGATGAATGTCTACCGCCTGTTGGGGATGGACACGCCTCGCGAACTGCTGGAGCCGATCAAGAAGAAGAACCCGGCCGGATTGATCCGCGAACCGGCGGCCTTCATTGATCCGGATATCAACGGCCGCATCAGCAATTACTTCGAGTGGCTGGCGGCAGGACTGTATGACCTGACCCGCCAAGGATCCGCCATGCACTCCTCCGACCGGATGCTGCAGAGCTTCTATTACGGATACAACAAGACTTCGCTCTTCTTCAGAATTGACGGTGTTCAGGAGCTTTCCCGACTTCTGAAGGAGATCGACGTTCTAAACCTGCATCTGATTTACGATCGCGAATATCGGTTGCCTCTTCAGATGCGGAATGACGAGGGACTGCTGCAGGTCAAAGAGAACGGTGTCTGGACTCCGACCCGCGGCTACTGCAACTGGAAGATAGCTAAAACCTGTGAAGTCAGGATTCCTCTCGAATCCATCAAGCTGGCTCCTAAAAGTAAGCTGTTCGCATCAGTCACGCTGGTACGCGACAACGAGGAGATCGGCCGCTGGCCGACTGATGCGCCGTTGATGCTGTACTACGCCGGGCTTGAGATTGAGTTGGATAACTGGCTGATATAAATCAGGGTCAAGGGGCCAGGGTGAAGGGTCAAGGTTTTCTGTTTTTTCTTGCCCCTTGCCCCTTGACCCTTGCCTTTTGGAGGTAATATGTCTGAACTGCGCTGGGATCCGATAAAACTCCACTGGGTAATCATTGCTACCGAGCGGGGTCGCCGTCCGCGTGATTTTCAGGTTGAGGATGAGCATAGCGGCATGACCGCCTGCCCATTCTGTTATGGAAATGAGGACAAGACACCGCCGGAGATATTTGCCATCCGCCCGGATGGTCTGTCCAATGCCGCCAACTGGCGCGTGCGGGTGATCCCGAACAAATACCCGGCATTGCGTGTGGAAGGTGAGCTGCACAATCGAGGCTATGGCATGTACGATGTCATGAACGGTATCGGCGCCCACGAGGTTATCATCGAAACTCCCGATCACAACCGCACGTTGGCCGACCTCTCTTCAAATGAAATCACCGATGTCCTGACCGCCTACCGACATCGATATCTCGACCTGCGCAAGGATTTCCGCTTCCGCTATCTGGTGCTGTTTAAAAACCACGGAATCAAAGCAGGCGCAACCCTGGCGCATTCGCACAGCCAGTTGATTGCAGTGCCGCTTCTGCCTCCGGTGGCTTCCACTCAGCTCAAAGTGGCGCGCAACTATTTCAGTGCCAAGGAGCGTTGTATCTTCTGTGATATAGTCGACTTCGAACTGCGTGAAGGTGTTCGCGTGGTAAAGGAGTTTTCGAACTTTGTGGTACTAACGCCCTACGCCTCCACCTCCCCATTCGAACTGCGCCTCTACCCCAAGCGCCATAGTCATGACTTTGCCCTGATGAACGATGCCGAACTGGCCGAACTGGCTGTGGCCATGAAAGATATGCTGCTCCGTGTCAAGACCGTGCTGCGGGACGCTCCCTACAACTTCATCATGCATACCGCTCCTCCGATGCACCGTCGCCCTGGCAAACCGGGGCAATGGAACTCGCTGGAGCACGATTACCACTGGCATATGGAACTGGTACCACGCCTGACCCAGGTGGCCGGCTTTGAATGGGGTACCGGATTCTTCATAAACCCCACTTCTCCGGAGGATGCAGCCCAGTTTTTGCGTGAAGCGGATGTCTGATATGTCAAACACGCTTTAATAATAATCAGGGAGAGAATGCCATGAGAACACTGATTGTCGAAGACGATTTCCTGAGCCGTAAGCTGATGCTCGCCTATCTGTCACCTTTTGGAGAGTGTGATGTTGCTGCCAATGGCTCGGAAGCCCTCGAGGCCTTCATTATAGCTTGCGATGCAGGACAATACTATGATCTGATAACACTCGATATCATGATGCCGGAAATGAGCGGTCAGGAAGTCCTCATGCGTATCCGGTGGATCGAAGACGAAAGGGGGCTTCCCGCTGCCAGAATTATTATGACAACAGCGCTGAAAGACGGCTCCAACGTTATGAATGCCTTCTATAGCCAGTGTGACGGTTATCTTGTAAAGCCGATCGAATCCGAGAAATTGCGGGGGATGTTGAAAGAGCTCAATCTGTTGGATTGAAGAGACGGTTTCAAGCTCCGTATAGTGAGCTGCTGAAATGACAGGCGGCGTAATGGCAGGCACTCTTTTCGTCAAGCACGGGGGCTTCGTATCGGCATATATCCCCGGCATGGCGGCAACGGGGATGAAAACGGCAACCGGCGGGAATGGTGAGCGGTGAAGGTATGTCGTCATTCAAAAGGAGATGTTTCTGCGTCTCCCCCCGTTTCTGCATTCCCGGTATGGCTGCCATGAGGGCTTCAGTATATGGATGCAGACAGCGGCGGAACAGATCTGATGCTGTTGCGCTTTCGACCACAACGCCCAGGTACATTACGCTGACCCGATCACAGATGTGCCTCAGTACCGAAAGGTCATGTGAAATAATGACCAGTGACAGATTGTACGTAAATTTCAATGTCTGAAGCAGATTGATTATCTGGGCCTGGATCGAGATGTCCAGCGAAGAAACCGGCTCATCCGCAATAACAATGCCCGGCGATGCCGCCAAGGCACGTGCGATGCCTATCCGTTGACGCTGTCCCCCTGAAAATTCATGCGGAAAACGGTTGTACTGTTCGGCGCCAAGTCCAACCGTTGACATGATCGCCTCAGCCTTATTGCGTCTTGATGCTGGCGATCCCGAACCGGCGATGAGCAGGGGCTCGGATATTATGTCGCCGACTCGTATGCGTGGATTCAGAGATGAAAACGGATCCTGAAAGATCATCTGAGTCTGTTGGCGAAAAATCTTGTAGTCGCATTGCGCCATTGTATGAATTGGCGATCCGAGATAACGGACCTGCCCGGAATCCGGCTGTATCAAACCGGCCAGCATCTTTCCCAGCGTAGACTTCCCGCAGCCTGATTCACCGGCGATTCCGAGAGTTTCCCCCCGTGAAAGCCCAAGGGATACATCATCAACCGCAGTCACTATCCCTGTAGGCGCCGAGGAACTTCTGTTGAGCTGGAACTGTTTTTTCAGAGCGGTTCCGTCGAGTATGATATGCGGGCTCGTCATTGGGGACTCCAGCAGCGCACGTGGTGGCCGGGAGAGATTTCCTGCAGATCCGGCGCCTCGTTGCGGCATGCGGCCAAAGCAATTGGGCAGCGGTCGCAGAAACCACACCCCGGCAGTTTCGCTGCAAGATTCGGGGGTTGTCCATAAAGTGTGGCCAGTGGCTTGCCCGGCTCGGCATTGCTGGGGAGCGAAGCCAGCAGCGCCCGGGTATAAGGATGGTGCGGATGGTTCAACAGGTCTGTGCTGGTCGCAGACTCAACTATCTGGCCGGCATACATGACACATGTGCTGTCGGATCTTTCGGCCACGATACCCAGATCATGGGTAATGAGCAGAATGCCCATGTCTGTTGATTGACGCAGAGAGTCAATAAGCTCCAGTATCTGGGCCTGTATGGTGACATCAAGTGCGGTAGTCGGCTCGTCGGCAATAAGCAGGGCAGGAGAACATGCCAGCGCCATTGCGATCATGACTCTCTGACGCATGCCACCGCTCAATTGGTGAGGATAGTCATGCATTCGATCTCCGGAAGCAGGTATGCCGACCAGACGCAGAAGTTCGGCGGCCCGCTCGGCCGCTTCACTTTTCCGGAGCTTCCTGTGCAGCATGAGAGGCTCCATGACCTGATCACCGATACGCAGGACAGGGTTGAGAGATGTCATCGGTTCCTGAAATACCATTGAAATGCGACTTCCCCTGATAAGACGCATCGAATCTTCAGCCAGTGAGAGCAGGTTTACCCCTTCGAAAAGGATCTCGCCGGATCGGATGAAACCAGGCGGTGGTAGTAAACGCATAATGGAAAATGCAGTCATGGACTTGCCGGAGCCGGATTCACCGACAAGCGCCAACGTGGACCCTTTTTCTATTCTCAGGTTTACGCCACGTACCGCATTCAGATCTCCGTCGGGGGTTCTGAAACACGTATGTAAGTTGTTAATGGAAAGAAGAGCCATATGCGTGCACTATACGACAACCTGACGCCTGATAATAACAAAAAATATCTGAATGACATGAAAACCGTCCTTGACAACCTCTACGCGACTCGTTCATCGCTACACCTTGCCAACGATCCACTCTCATTCTGCCACAATTATCCCGATCCGGCAGACCGCGAGGTGGTGGCGGTAATAGCTTCGTCCTTTGCCTACGGCGCTGTTGCAATTATACTGCGTACGTTGAAATCAATCTTTACCGAGTTAGGGGTCTCACCTCGCCGTTATATAGAGGTTTTCGAGCCGAAACATGGCAAAACAACATTTGCAGGGTTCAAGCATCGTTTTAACGATGGTCGTGACCTGTGCGCTCTGCTGTGGGGCATCCGAATGATGATTGAGCAGGCCGGCAGCGTCGAAGCATTTTTTCTGCTCGGCTGCGATGCCAATGCAGATGACGTGACCGGTGCGATGAATAACTACGCTGCCTCGGCGTTGGCCCTGGATTATAGAAGCGTATTCGGAGGTAATTCAATTCCGGACGATTCATATTTCCCGTTTCTATTTCCCGCACCGGCCTCCGGCAGCGCCTGCAAGCGCCTCTGCATGTTTCTGCGCTGGATGGTACGCCCGGACGACGGCATCGATCTGGGGCTCTGGCAGGGAGTCTCACCTGTGAAACTCATAATGCCGGTTGATACACATATCAGCCGCATCTGCACGTTGCTTGGCTTTACCGGCAGAAAGGCTGCCGACTGGCGTATGGCACGCGAAATAACTGCCGTGCTGCGCCGGTTTGATCCTGATGATCCGGTAAAATACGATTTCTCTCTCGCCCATCTTGGAATCAGCGAAGGGTGTAACGGCAAAGGCGGTTCACACTGCCTGAACTGTTCGATCGCAGGAATCTGCCCGCAAATGGCTACTAATAATGGCAGGGAAAAGAACCTTGTAATGATTTGACACGTGGTAACCTTTCTGATATAGGATTAACGTTGTTTCAACCAGTTCCAATATTTTTGCGCCAGAAAACAGCACATTCCTCACTTAGGAGTTGCGGATGATTATTCAATGTGAACAGTGTCAGGCCAAGTTTAGACTTGATGATTCAAAGGTCGTGGACAAGAGCGTCAAGGTACGCTGCTCCAAGTGCAAGCATGTGTTTACTATCGCTAAAGAGCAGCCGAAGACGGAGCCGTTTACTTTTGACTCTTCGCCTGAACAGACTCTCACGAACAAGCATGAAGATACCTCATTACCGCCCCCGCTCCTGCATCAGTCCGGGCTCCAGGAGTCCTCCTCTCCGTTTTCATTCGGCGCGGGTTTCCCGAATGAGACCAATGACGTCGCCGAGTCTGCGGAGCCTGATCCGTTTGTAACCTCGGCCTCTGAGTTGGTCTTTGCACCGGCCGGGAATGACGAATTCAGTCTCTCATCTCTGGAGGGAGATAAAGGGTTTGCTGTTGAACGGGATGGAGTACCTTCAGCTCAAGCGGATGTCGATTTCGGCAACTTCGATTTTGGTGACAGCGGGATGGACACTGAAAAGACGATGATCGCGCCGCCATCCTCAGCCGATTTCGGCGACAAAACAATGATTCAGCCGATTATTGCCACGAAAGTTACCGCACAGGTGACTGATTTTTCTGATAAGGACATGTTCGGGACGGCAATATCGCAACCAGTCGCAGAACCGGCTGGCTCAGCTCTTTTTGATCTTGGTACTGTCAGCTTGATAGATGCTGCAGGCATGGCCGGTACGGAAGAAATGCGAAAAGATGGTTCTTCACTCCCTCCTGATAGTGAAGCTAACGCGCCTTTTAATCCGGGAGAGATCGATTTCGGCGATGAACATATTGCTACTACGGGTCATCAGGTTAATTACGATCAGTTGGCTCCATCCCATGAAGTGCTTTCTACTCCTCTGTCCAAGACCCACGATACACCAGTGCCGGTTACTGACAATGACCTCGGAAAGACGTTTCACCCAGGCGCCGAACAGGCTGCGCAGGAAGACCTGCCTCCACTCCCGATTTCTTCAAGGCGCAAGCAGAACCCGCTTTCTGCCGGTCTGATAGCTGTTGTGGCTCTTCTGATGGTTGGAGCTCTCGGATATTTCGGATTCTCGTCCTTTTCGGAGGATAAAGACAAGGTTGTTCAAGAGGTTGGCAAGATAAGTGTACGTGCGGTCAAGGCCTCATATGTAAAAAACAATTTAGTCGGTTCCCTGCTGGTCATTTCGGGTGAGGCGGTCAACGAATATCCCGCCCCACGGGCTGCATTGCAGATAAAGGGGATGATTTTTGATAACAAGGGACAGGTGCTGGCAAGCAAGAGTGCGTTCGGTGGGAACATGCTGACCAACGAGCAGCTTGCCGGTTTGCCGCTTGACAAGATTGAGGCTGCAATGGCAAATCAGTTTGGCGATTCTCTGGCAAATCTGGAGGTAGCCCCCGGCAAATCGGTCCCCTTTATGGTTATAATTTCCACTCCCCCAAAAGAAGGCAAGGATTTTGGAGTGGAGCCGGTCGGATCAACAGTGGCTTCAGGCAAGCAGAAGTAATAGTCACTACTTTACAGAATCTCCACCAGCCGGATATCAAAAGTCAAATCATACCCTGCCAGAGGATGGTTGGCATCCAGCGTGATAGCTGCGTCCGTCACCCCGGTCACCAGTACCGGCATCGGGGAACCATCCTGCATGATCACCTCCATCTGTTGCCCCGGTTCCGGGTTGATTTCGGCTGGGATCTCGCTGCGATTTATGACGGCCACCATCTCTTCAAAACGCTGCCCGTAGGCGTCGTCGGCCGCAATGGTAACCTTGACGTTCTGTCCTGGTTCCAGGCCGATGACTGCCGTCTCAAATTTAGAGATAAGTTTTCCTTCACCGATAGTAAACTCCATCGGCTCACTGGCGTTGCTCTCGCATTTGCAATTGTTACCACTGCAGACGTCGTCGAACTCACCACCTTGATGTTGAACGGCAGAACCTTCGGAAGAATCGAATATGCTGCCATCCTCCAAAGTGCCTGTGTAATGAACCCTGACCCTATCGCCTGTTTTTGCCTGAACCATGTTGTCTGCCTTCCTTTCTTGTTTGTTTGGTTCAACTGTCCGGTGATGCCAATGCCTCCACAACACGAGCAAGGCGACCGGCATTGCCATGTATGAAGACCCGCTTATGACGTGATGTCTCCCCGGATATGATTTTAACAGCTGATTTCGGCACACCGAAAAAGTCGGCCACAAATTCGCGACAGAGTTTGTTGGCTGCACCATCCACTGGCGGTGAGGTGAGCCTTATTCTGAGGGAATTGTCCTGAACTCCGCAAACTTCGTTCTTCGACGCACGCGGCTGAATGTAAAGGGAAAGAGTGATGCCGTCCCCGTGAGCCGTGCAGAAGGCATGATCAGACCGGCTCATCGTCTGAAAGCTGGCGGGCGAAACTGTCCAGCAAGGCCTTGAAGCTCATCTCGAATTGGATCTTCTGGCGGCGAATATCCTCAATGCGCGCCTTAAGATCACCAAGCCGGCGATCAGCATCAGCAACGATTCGCTCCCCTTTCAGTTCAGCTTCCGAGACGATCAGGTCAGCCTCTTTACGGGCATTGGTCTTCATCTCCTCAATAACCCGCTGAGCTGAAAGCATAACTTCACGCAGCTCCCGCTCCTTTTCCGCCATGTCGAGCATCTCGCGGTTCTGGCGGGCCTGCTGTTCTTTAAGCTCGTTGTTGTCACGAATCAGGCTTTCCATCTCTTCGGCAACCGTTTGCAGGAAAGCATCCACATCATCCGGATCAAGTCCCCTGAACGTTTTAACCTTGAACTGCTGCTGTTGAATATCGAGCGGAGTTATCTTCATCGCTGGTCAACCTCTCAGTTTAAGTGCCATGCTGGTGGTCATCAAATAATGGTAGGCTGTATCAAAGACGATAATCTGAAGAACGTATATAATGGCAAAGACCACCAAAGGAGAGAGATCAAGCATGCCGGTATCAGGCATGTGCCGCCGGATACGTCTCAGAAGCGGGTCGGTTACGCGGCGGATAAAATGTACGATCGGATTGTAGGGATCGGCATTGATCCACGATATCACAACACTTGCCAGCAGGATGTACTTGTAGATGGTCAGAAGGCCACTGGCAAGCTCGACGATCCTGGCCATGGCAAGAAGTATGTTAGCAAGAAGAATCACGTCATTCTCCGAAAAACAGGGTGAATTTTAGCGTACTATGCCTTATACGTATGCGTAATGTCAAAGAAGAATACTGGAAAAGCAGTAACTGATAAGGAGTAGTGAATTAGATCAATTACGAATAATACGGATATTCCCATGAAACCATCATCCCTCCATACATCACTACACCATTCTCTGCTTCTTCGCAAGCCGTTAGCACTGTTTCTGTTCGCACGTGTCGCATCTTCGGTCGCCTTCCAGATGCTGGGAGTGGCAGTAGGGTGGCAGATGTATGCCATTACCGGAAGTCCCTGGTATCTCGGCCTGGTCGGTCTGGCCCAGTTCATGCCGATGTTTCTGCTGACGCTGGTAGTTGGGCATGTTGCAGATCGCTACGACCGGTGTATTGTAGCACGAACCTGCCAGATCATTGAAGGGTCGGCCGTCGCCTTGCTGGCCATCGGAAGTCACGACGGCTGGCTCAACAAGGAAAGCATGCTTGCCATCATGTGCGTGGTGGGTGCGGCGCGTGCCTTTGAATATCCGACCATGCACGCCTTGGTGCCGGGTGTCGTCCCGGCTGACTTCCTGCCACGCGCCGTTGCCTGGTCCTCTTCCGCCAACCAGACTGCCACCATAATTGGGCCGGCCTTGGGCGGATTGCTGTACGCCTTTTGTACAACCACGGTCTACAGTACAGCCGCTGTTCTGTTTCTGGGCGCAGGCCTGTTTATCTCACTGATTCGTGTTGAGCGAGCCCCTGTCAAGCACGAGCCTGTCAGCATCAGATCGTTGTTCGCCGGCATAACCTACATACATGGTCACCCGGTAGTCCTGGGTGCTATCTCCCTTGATCTTTTTGCCGTGTTGCTTGGCGGGGCAACGGCGCTCTTGCCGGTTTATGCCCGCGACATACTCGTTACCGGAACATGGGGCCTTGGTCTGCTACGATCGGCACCGGCAGCCGGGGCACTGGCCATGTCGCTTTATTTGGCCCGTAACCCGCTCCGGCATCGTGTCGGACGGATCATGTTCGCTTCCGTGATGGTTTTTGGCATCGCCACTATCATATTCGCCGTGTCGAGGTCATTCCTGCTGTCGTTGGGTGCGCTGATCGTTCTGGGTGCTGCAGACGTGATAAGTGTAGTTATCCGCTCTTCTCTGGTACAGATTGAGACTCCCGACGAGATGAGAGGGCGTGTCAGTGCGGTAAATTCAATGTTTATCGGGACATCGAATCAACTCGGCGAGTTTGAGTCCGGCGCCACCGCCGCACTGTTCGGAACCGTGCCTGCTGCGCTGATTGGCGGCATCGGCACACTGCTTGTTGTTCTGATGTGGATGCGATTCTTCCCGCAACTGCTCCGTGCTGATTTCCTGGAAAAAAAAGAAGCGTGATGCGATTGCTGACCGGATACTATTGGTATGAAGCAAAATCCCTGTTGCCACAGAGAGCTAAACCATTTATTCTTGCCGCCCTGATCAACAAAAAACAAACGAGGAGGTTCACCAGAATGAAATGTTTTATGAAAGTTGCACTAATCGGGATTCTGGCAGCATCTGTAGCCATTCCGGCCTTTGCTGTGCAAGATGCAAAGAAGACAGACACCAAGGTTGTAACAACAGCTTCCGGCCTCAAGTACACCGACGTGCTGGTAGGCAAGGGAGCTTCCCCGGTTACAGGCAAACCAGTCAAGGTGCATTACACGGGTACACTGGAAAACGGCACGAAGTTCGACAGTTCCGTTGACCGCAAAGAGCCGTTTTCGTTTGTGATCGGCGTTGGTCAGGTTATTCCCGGATGGGATGAAGGTGTCATGTCCATGAAAGTAGGTGGCAAGCGCAAACTGATTATACCTTCCAAGCTTGGTTATGGAGCCAGGGGAGCCGGTGGAGCCATTCCTCCCAATGCAACCCTGTTGTTTGATGTCGAACTGCTGGATGTATCTCGCTGATCTGCACGTTAAACCCGATTTTCCAGAGGGGACTTCATGGATCGGCAAAATATTGAATCGCTTTTCTCTCGTACCGCCTCTTTGCGTTGCCTTGTTGTTGGTGATCTGATGCTGGATGAATACCTGTGGGGCAAGGCAGAGCGTATATCGCCCGAGGCGCCGGTGCAGGTGGTAGATGTTCTGCGGGAGGAGCTGCGTCTGGGAGGAGCCGGTAATGTGCTTAATAACCTTCTGGCTCTGGGCGCACAGGTGGCAGTCTGCTCGGTGATAGGTGATGACGAGAATGGCTGGTCATTGCTGAAGGAGTTTAATCGCAGAAATGTTTCTATTGAAGCCGTATTCTGCGATCCTTGCCGTCGAACCAGTCGCAAGACTCGAGTAGTGGCAGCCAATCAGCAGATCGTTCGCATTGATCGGGAAACAAGGGAATCCTTGACCATCGATTATGAACAACAGGTTTGTGAGTGGGTTTCAGCGCATGCAAGCGAGTTTCATGTCATCGTCCTGTCCGACTACAACAAAGGGGTGCTGACGCCTTTGGTAATTGCCACGGCTGTTGCTTCAGCGGTTAATGCCGGCCTAGCGGTGCTTGTAGATCCCAAGGGCACAGACTTCAGCCGTTACAGCGGGGCAACGTTACTGACTCCAAATCGCAAGGAGGCTGAAGCTGCTTCCGGCATTGTCATCCGGAATACAGAAACTCTTTCACGGGCTGCGGCAGCCATCATGGAAGCAGTTGGGCTTCAATATCTTCTGATTACCCGTAGCGAAGAAGGAATGTCGCTTTTTTCCTGCGGTGGTGAGGTTGTTCATATTCCTACCGTTGCCCGCGAGGTATTTGACGTCTCCGGCGCCGGTGATACCGTTCTTGCTGCGCTTGCGGTCGGTATCGCATCCGGCCTCACGATGGTCGAGGCCGCCCGGCTGGCAAATATCGCTGCCGGCATCGCCGTCGGCAAGCTGGGAACCTCCGTAGTCACGCCTCAGGAGATCATAGATGCTGTTGCACGGACCCACCTCGACAGCGATTCAAAAATCAAAACACGGGATGTGCTGACGGCTGTCGTCGCTACGGAAAAAGCGCGCGGCAGAAGAGTGGTATTTACTAACGGTTGTTTTGACCTGCTGCATGCCGGGCATGTCAAATACCTGCAAAAAGCTCACAGTCTCGGTGATATTCTTGTATTAGGACTCAACAGCGATTCCTCGGTGCGCAGACTGAAGGGGGAAAAACGACCTCTGATAGGTGAAGAAGAGCGTGCTCACATTCTGGCAGCTCTGGATTGCATCGACTATGTCATTTTGTTTGATGAAGACACCCCGCTGGAACTGATTTCGGCTTTGAAACCTGATGTTCTGGCAAAGGGGGGCGACTACACACTTGAAGGTGTGGTCGGGAAAGAGTTTGTTGAAGCTTATGGCGGTCGGGTTGAGCTGGTTTCGTTTGTAGATGGCAAATCAACATCAAATATAATCGAGCGAGTCTTGAAGCTGTATTCAATAGACTGAAAAAGTTGGAATAGGCTGGTTTTTACAGGCGATATCTGATATGAGAAGCATTCCATGATGACTGAAATTTTCAGGAGTGGCCATGGCACAGAACAGCGAACAGCCCAGAGAACTATGGATTCTCGGTCTGAAACCAGGTGACTGCCGCGAAAAGATTATCTTCTCGTATCTTGCGACAGGTGGGTATGCCTGCCGTCTCGAACAATTTGACAATATCGAAAAAGGCAGGCCTCTTGGCATCGTGCTGGACATATCCCCGTTTTCTGACGATGGATGGGGGTTATTACTAAAAATTAAAAAAAATCTATCAACCCGCAATATTCCTGTTTTACCGGTTTTTTTAAGTGAGAAAGGGAGAGTTGGCGGCGTGTTTCCAGTCGCCGGGTTCTTTATGCTGCCTGTTGATGAACAGTATCTTCTGGAGCGGCTTGCCGTCTATGGCCTGACCGAGGATGTTGAAACCTGGGATCTTCAGGCACTGGTTGTCTCACGCTCAGGTGAGGAGAAGCTTTCCCGGGTGATCGAATCATTAGGATTCGAGGTCATTAAAGGTTATACGGGAAAGGAGGCCTTGGCGCTGACCTCCATACACCCCAAATATTTGGCTTTCAGCAGTCATATGTTACCTGATATGTCCGGCTTCGAACTGCTGGAGAAGTTCAGACTTTTTCCGTACAGTCGCAACATCCCCATTTTTGTGCTTCTAAAAGAAGAAATGAAAAGCGGAGAGAAGGCGGCTATGAGCCGTGAAATAGCTCATCTGGTCAGCAAAAAACAGCTGACCTGCGAAGAGTTTCTGGCTTACCTGCGACGGCGTGAATAATTCTAAATTGACACCAGCGTCGATTATATGTTATGAGACTTAGGTTTTTGGGTACAGCAGATCGGCATGCGGATGTCTGCTCATGGATAATCAAAAGAGGGAGTTGCTGCAAAGCTTGGCGATTGTCTCGAGCATGGGTATCTCGGTGGCTTTGGCGATTGCGATCGGGGTTTGGCTCGGTTTGGCACTTGATCGCTGGTTCGGTACAAAGCCTTGGTTCTTTTTTATTTTTCTCTTTGTCGGTATAGCAGCCGGATTCAAGAATATCTACGTGATTGCCCGTAGGGAGAGCCAAAAAGAAGATGACAGCGATTTTCGGAGATAATCTCTTCGCCGTCATAATCAAAGGAAGTCTGGGGCTGCTTACGGTTCTCACCGTTGCAGGGTATGCTCTTTTTTCGGTAAAAATCGGCATGGGTATCATGGTGGGTGGTGCCATAGCGATTACTAATTTTTTTTGGTTGCGTAATGTGATTCAGAACGTGCTTGGCCTGCTTCCCGGCAGGCCTGTGCTTTACACGCAAACACGATTTTTCGTTCGTATATTCTTTACCGGCGTGGTGCTTTACGCTGTAATTACTTCACAATGGTGTTCCGTGGCGGGTCTTCTGGTAGGTTTATCCATAATTGTTATCAACATATTCGTATTTTCTCTATATGGCGCTCTGCGCGCAGGAGGTTAGCACCAATGATCCATCCGCTGCTCTTTCTTGATATTTTCCGTAAATTGCTGTCTCCGCTACATCTCAATGATGCAAGCGCCGACGCTATTGCCTATACGTGGCTGATCATTGCCCTCCTGCTGATAATTTCAGTTCTGGCAACCAAGGCGCTCAGGTCGATTCCGGGCAGTCTGCAGAATTTTATGGAAATTGTAGTCGGTGGTATAGAGGAGATGATTGTGCAGACCATGGGCGAGCATGGCCGCCCTTTCTTTCCACTGATTGCCACCTTGGCTCTTTTCATCCTGGTCTCAAACCTGATCGGTCTGATTCCCGGCTTCTTCCCTCCGACAGCTAATATCAATACCACGGCTGCCTGTGCAGTTATCGTATTTGTCTCTACCCACGTAGTTGGGATCAAGCACCACGGCACACACTATATTAAACATTTCATGGGACCTATCGCGTGGCTGGCGCCCCTCATGCTTGTGATTGAAGTTGTCAGTCATCTGTCACGAGTACTTTCACTTTCCCTGCGCCTTTTTGGCAATATGTTTGGACACGAAATGGTTCTTATGAGTTTCTTTTTTCTGGGCATCAAGTTTTTCGTGCCAATAATTCCACTTCCCATGATGTTGATGGGGATTCTGGTATCCTTCATCCAGGCATTTGTGTTTATGCTGCTGGCAATGATTTACATTCAGGGGTCCCTGGAAGAGGCACACTAATTTCGTTTTTAAATCCTATACCGTTTAGGATATCAACCACAAAGAAGAGAGGAGAAGTAAAGATGAGTTTTTTCACGATGTGCGTTCTGGCAGCAGGAATTGGCATGGCTTTGGGAACCCTGGGCACCGGAATTGGTCAGGGGCTGGCAGTAAAAAGCGCCGTTGAAGGTGTTTCCCGCAATCCTGGCGCTTCAGGAAAGATCACTACCACCATGCTTATCGGTCTGGCCATGATCGAGTCCCTGGCTATCTATGCCCTGGTTATCTGCATTATTATTCTGTACGCAAACCCCTATGCAAAACTGGCCGAAGAACTTGCCAAAGCTGGCGCCAAGTAATTTGAGTTTCATTACAGTCATGACTAGATCATAACAAGAAAGGGCATCCGCTTCCGGATGCCCTTTCTTGTTTGATTACTCCCGGCAGGTGTTCCTATTCATCATTTTTCAGCATCCCATCAACCACGTTTGAAGCCAGGCTCTCAACCTCATTCCCTGTCTCCAGCTTTACCACTGTTCTAACCGTATAGTGGTACTTCATGTTCCGTTTGAGACCGCTGTCGACAAAATCATTCACCATTAATGGTTCTTTATTTATAGGCAGGTATGCTACCTTGTCCTGTTGCGTGGTGCGGTATATGTTATAGCCAACAAAGGTGCCTATAGCCGACGCCATACTGACGAATGAAATTCTGATTTCAGTCGGAAAAGACTCCGCTTGAATCACCGGCCCGAGCACGGGTTGCACAAGGCGAACAGATATCTGAGGAGATGCAAGGCCATCCACTCCATCTTTGGTGAATGGCACCACACTGTATGAATAGGTTTTTCCGTCACTCACATCATCATCCAGTACAAAAATCCGATTTCCGTATCTCTGTACACCGTTTGGCAACAGGTCAAGATAGAGTTTTCGAAACAGACGATATTCCGTCATGCACGAGTTGCAGAGTTGCTCCTGAGGAGAGTCGCTCCCGCGCTTGTTGATTTTCACACCAGCCAGGTCAAGCAACCTGCGCCCCGTCCTGTCGTTATCCGGAAGCAGAAACTGGAGCTTTATGGCGCTGCCGCTCTGACTGACCGAGGTGGAAGCCGGGGCGACCGGCACCAGCATATCCGGATAATACAGAACCCCTTTTTTGCCACAAGCGGTCAGAGAGAACATGAATAATGCAATCATAAGCAGGCTGCGCATATGTGGTCTCCTATTTGGGCACTCCGGAAGGAGATCCGGCATCCATGTACACATCGAAGATTCCGGCTGGTGATGTGAATCTTACCCTCTCCGGATGGATTTCCAGAATCTTTGCTCCCGAAACCGTCGTTCCCTCCTGCAACAGAAACCCGTTTATAACGACACGCCTGGCGGCCCGTTCCTCCTGCCAGGCGATACCGGAGACTTTTATATCGGCCGGCGCCGCAATGACCTTCTGAACAGCGGTCTGTTCCAACCGTGGCACTGCTGACGGATTTTTTATCAATTTCTTTTCAGCTTTTACACCATGATCCACATCATCGGATACCACGACTCCCGGTTGGGAAACTATCGAAAGCTTTGAAGTCGTTGCTGAGGGTGGCGGAGGTACAGGTATCTGCCGGGTGGGTGGCTCCACTATCGGAACAATAGCAGATGCGGGTGCAGGCGGAGATGGTGGGACTGCCGGGGCGGTTACGGCAGGTGATGCAGTCGAACGAGAGGCCACGGCACTATTCTTTTTTTCATCTTTCAACAAAAACCATGTAACTGCAAACGTGAGTAGTGCTACGAAGACACCCACGACAATAATCTTGCCCGCACCACCACGGGAAGGACGCGGTATCCGCTCCTGAAACAGATCGCCTGATATGCTCGTGATTCCCTTGACGCTTGTTTTTCTGGATTTTTCATGTTCAACTTTTTTTAGTGCATCAAGGATATAGCTCATAGTATGTTTTGTTTTCCTCTTTTATACCAGTCAATGATACGCCCCCATACGCCAGCACAGCCTGAAGCCGTTTCGGCTTCAGCAATTACACTGGATGCAATCAACGGTGATACCGTCAGACTCTCCTGTGTCCAGGCCATCACCAGCGCCTGTTCACAGACCACGTTGATCAGTCGGGGAAACCCTCTGGAAAATCTGAATATTTTCTTGACTGCATTTTTTGAAAATAATTCAGGGTTGCGACCGCCTGCCAGTTTCAGGCGATGTTTAATGTATTCAGCCACATCAACAAAATCCATCGGCAAAAGATTGCATCTGATTGTTATGCGCTGGTTAAGTTGACGCAAGTCGTGCCGCTTAAGAATATCATTAAATTCAGGTTGGCCAGCCAGAATAATCTGTATGAGCTTATCGCGTTCTGTTTCCAGATTGGAAATCAGGCGGACTTGCTCCAGCACGTCCGGCTTAAGGTTTTGCGCTTCGTCAATCACCAGCACCACCGTTTTCCCCTGGATATTCTGGTCGAGCAAAAAACGATTGAGCGCGTCAAGATAACCGGCTGCATTTTTATGTTTTACACTTATTTCAAATTCACTGCAAATATTGGACAGTAACTGTACGCGCGAAAGATGAGAATGTAAAATCAGTGCATTTCGATATTTTTCCTGATCGAGATGACCCATTAACGTACGGAGTAGCGTAGTTTTACCGGTTCCCACCTCACCGGTCAGGGAAATAAAACCGGCGTGGCTGTCGACACCGTACAAGAGTCGAGCAAAAGCCTCACGGTGGATAGTGCTCAGGTACACGAAATGTGGGTTTGGAGTAATAGTAAACGGCTTCTCGCTGAAACCGAAGAATTCGCAGTACATCTGAAATTATTTTCCCTCCCGCACTCGCTGAATTTCACTCCAGACCCGATCCCGTGCTGTGCCTCCCGGTACATTGCGGGCACTAATGCTGGCCTCAACGGTAATACATTCAAAAATATCGTTGTCGATCTTGGAGGAGAAGAGTTGCCATTCTGCCAAAGAAAGTGAAGTGATATCCATGTCGTTTTCGATGCAGTATGCAACCGATTTGCCGACCACCTCATGGGCATCCCGGAAAGGAAGTCCCTTGCGGACCAGGTAATCGGCCACGTCAGTCGCAGTGGAAAATCCCAATCCGGCGGCACGCCTCATACTATCGCTGTTGATCCGCATTTCGCGGATCATGTCGGCAAAGATCTTAAGGCTCCCCTTGACTGTGTCAATGGTATCGAAAAGTGGTTCCTTGTCCTCTTGCATATCTTTATTGTAGGCCAGCGGCAGAGATTTCATAACCGTCAGGAGTGCCAGCAGGTTGCCATAGACGCGACCGGTCTTACCCCTGACCAGTTCAGGCACGTCCGGGTTTTTCTTTTGCGGCATGATTGATGAACCGGTGCAGAAGTCATCTGAAAGTTCGATGAACCGGAAGGAACTTGTGGACCAGAGGATCAGCTCTTCAGAAAAACGTGAGAGATGCATCATCAGTATCGCAGCATCCGCCAGAAACTCCAGGGCGAAATCGCGATCCGAAACCGCATCCAGCGAGTTGCGGGTGATAACAGGAAAATTCAACTGTTCGGCCACGTATTCCCGGTCAATCGGAAAGGTAGTTCCGGCCAGTGCCCCGGCTCCCAGCGGCATGACATTGACCCGATTCAGGCAATCATTCAGTCGACTCTTGTCTCGTTTGAACATTTCTACATAGGCCATCAGATGATGCGAGAATAGAATCGGCTGGGCAGTCTGCAGATGGGTAAAACCGGGCATGATGGTATCGAGATTGGTCTCGGCCTGATTCAACAGTGCATCGATCAGCAGGTCGAGATAGGTCGAGATCTCGACGATTTCGTCTCGCAGGTAGAGGCGGATATCCAGTGCCACCTGGTCGTTGCGTGAACGACCGGTGTGCAGACGTTTTCCCGCTTCGCCGATAGTGGCCGACAAGTGAGCCTCGATGTTCATATGGATATCTTCCAGGCTAACGGAGAAATCGAATTGACCGGTCTCGATCTGCTGGAGAATTTGTTGCAGACCATGAACGATCTGCTCCACATTCTCCAGCGGGATGATGCCCTGCTTGCCAAGCATCCGGGCATGGGCTACAGAGCCACGGATATCCTGGCGATAGAGGCGTTTGTCGAAGTCTATAGAGGCGGTAAACTCTTCCACAAATTTGTCGGTGGGCAGAGTGAAGCGGCCACCCCAGAGTTTGTCTTTGGGCATGATGGTTTGTTTCCTTACGTTTGGTCTCTAAGCAGATGATTGCGCACTATACGCGAAAAACTGATAAAATTGAACTCTGTGATTATCCGCCGATGAAATTTCGGGCACTGATTTGTACACTCCTAACCGCGCCTTGATTTATAGCACGTTTTCTGCCATAACATCCACGTTTTCATTACTTACTGCATGACAGGTTCCATTATGAACATCATGGTCACCAACGACGACGGCATCCATGCACCCGGCATACGCGCCTTGGCCAACGTAATGCAAGAGCTGGGCGGCGTAACCGTCATTGCACCCGATCGCGAACGAAGTGCAGCGGGTCATTCTCTGACACTGCACTCACCTCTGCGAATCTTTGAATTGCACAAAGGATGGTACGCTGTGGACGGCACCCCGACCGACTGCGTAAATATGGGCATTCATAACATGCTGCCGATCTCGCCCGATCTGGTTGTTTCCGGCATTAATCACGGCGCAAATCTGGGTGATGATGTGACCTATTCCGGTACCGTGGCAGCAGCCATGGAGGCAAATTTAATGGGTATTCCGGCCATTGCCTTCTCTCTGGCGACTTTTGATAAGAGCGATAATTTCGTCGATGCCGCCCAGATCGCCCTACGGGTGGCACGACAGGTTATCGCCAACGGTCTGCCGTCCGACACTTTCCTGAATGTCAACATCCCGAACTGCCGACTGGCCGATATGCAGCCAACGCTTGTTACCCGCCAGGGAAAGCGCTCCTTCATAGGCAAGATCATCGACAAGACTGACCCTCGCGGGCGCAAGTATTTCTGGATCGGCAGCGAAGAGCCGGATCTGAATGACGAAGACGGGACCGATATCCATGCCATAAACCACCGGCACGTATCCATCACTCCGCTGCACCTTGATCTGACCAACCATAATTCGTTGAAGATTCTGGCTGGCTGGGAGCTCTGACACAACTGGACTTTCCGAACGACTCCTGCTATAGTTTCATCCTTTTTCGGAGTCCTCATGAACTTTGATTTCGCCAGAAAAAAAATGGTGCAGGAACAGGTTCTGGCACGTGGTGTTAAAGACCAGCGCGTCATTGACGCACTATTGAAGATTCCCCGCCACATTTTTGTGCAGGAAGCCATGGCTGCCCAGGCATACAGCGACACCCCGCTCCCTATCGGCGAAAAACAGACTATTTCGCAGCCTTATATGGTCGCACTCATGACTGAGCTGCTGTCGCTGACCGGTAATGAAAAGGTACTGGAGATAGGTACCGGTTCCGGATATCAGACCGCCGTCCTCGCCACTCTGTCCGACAGGGTCTGTTCGGTCGAACGCATTCGTCCACTGGCATTGCGTGCCCGCAAATGCCTTGATTCGCTCAGACTGTTCAACGTCATGTTCCGTATCAACGACAACGAGGGTAGTACTATTGCCTGGGATGAAGAGGCACCCTTTGATGCTATTATCGTAACGGCCGGGGCGCCCGATATACCCGGGATCCTGACTGACCAGCTGGCGCCGGGTGGTCGGCTGGTTATACCGGTCGGGACTGATTCAGAGCAACTGCTCTTTAAGATCACTAAGAACAAAGACGGCGAGCTGGAAAGTCTGACTTCGGTGGGGTGCCGATTTGTACCGCTTATCGGCAGACAGGGCTGGCAAGTCTGACAGTTTAGTAGAGTAGGAGAGAGTCCCGATCATGCAAAATGACAATCTGCTGGAGAACTGTTTTGTTGAGGATAGTCCATTTGCTTACGTGGCAGCCCTACCTCTTGATACTATTGAAGAACCGCCACTGTTTACGGAGGAAAATTCCGACGAAGATAACTCTGAAGTTGAAATCCCTCTGGTCGAGCTGGAGCATTTTGATGACGCCATAAAGATTTATTTGCGTGATATTCAGCGCACGCCACTCCTGAATGCAGAATCAGAGAAGGAGCTCGCTCGCAAAGTAGAAAAAGGGGATAAAGACGCCCGTAACAAAATGATAGAATCCAATCTGCGACTGGTGGTCAAGATATCCAAACGTTACATAAATCGCGGACTGCCGTTTCTGGATCTGATCGAAGAGGGCAATTTAGGTTTGATCAAGGCAGTTGAGCGTTTCAGTCTGGCCAAAGAATGCCGTTTTTCAACCTATGCCACCTGGTGGATCCGCCAGGCCATAGAAAGGGCTCTGGTCAATCAATCCCGAACCATCCGCCTGCCGGTTCATATCTCTGATGACATTCACCGTATGCTGCGAACGACCCGGGAGCTTGCGCAGGAACTGCAGCGTGAGCCGAACATGCAGGAGATTGCCGAGGTCATGAAGGTCAAACTGGCATATGTACGCCGCATGATGATCCTGCTTCGCCGTACCTGCTCCATAGATACCCCGGTCGGAGACGGCGCCGACCATGCCCTGATTGAAACACTGCAGGACTTTACCACGATTGCACCGTCGGAATTATTGGAAAACATCAATCAATATGAGATGATCTCCGGGCATTTCGACGCACTATCCGAAAGCGAGCAGAAGATCCTGACTCTCCGTTTCGGTCTTGACGACACCGAGCCGCAGACACTGGACATCATCGGCCAACAGTTCGGTGTCACACGTGAGCGCATCCGTCAGATCGAAGCTAAATGTCTCGAAAAATTACGACGGAGTGCAGCACTATCATATTGAACCCACTTTATGCGCAAAAGGAGCACCAATACATGGACGAACTAAAAGATATTATTCGCGACATCCCGGACTTCCCCAAAAAAGGGATCATTTTCAAGGATATAACCACGCTGCTCCAAGATGCAAAATCATACCAGAAAATGGTTGACCTGCTTTCGCACCGCTACATCGGTAAATGCATCGACAAGGTCGTGGGCGTAGAGGCTCGCGGCTTCATCATCGGCGCGGCATTGGCGTACAAGCTGGGTGCTGGGATCGTGCTGGTACGCAAACCTGGTAAACTTCCTTCCGAAACATTCAGAAAAACCTACGATCTGGAATACGGCACCGATACCCTGGAAATCCATAAAGACGCCATCAAACCGGGCGAGCGCATTCTGATCGCCGACGATCTGCTGGCCACTGGCGGCACCATGTCAGCCGTAGTTGATATGGTTCAAAGCATGGAGGGAGATATCGTCGAATGTTGCTTCATGGCAGAGCTTGATTTTCTTGAAGGGCGTAAAAAACTACCGGAAGGCAAGGTTTTTTCTCTTTTAACATTTTGATTATCCACTCCCGTATCATCATTGTATCGGAGTAAATTGGTCTTTTCGACAAGATGAATATTATCCAGTTTCATGAATGTTGCCTGGTGCCCCGGTGAAATGCGTCAGCAAGTTGCAATTACTATGACTGTGGCCATCCATCAATTCACCAATCATGTTCATGGATAAGCTTTTTGGCGTGTTGAACGCTTCCGTGAAACGCTTTCAGGATGATCTACTGCTGAGAATCAGACAAAAAAACTTTGTCATGAGGAGGCGATCCAGCTGGTGGAAAGCACTGTCGTCATGGCTTATCTCCCAGGCACCGGCAACTGGAGTATGACAAGACACCGTTAACCGTCCGTTCTGAGTTTAGTGAGGTCAAGCTTGCTTTGATCCCGTTTTTCTTAGAGGTGCATGAGCACAAGACCGAGATGAAATGCTTGCAGTGACATGTCGTTACCGGGTAATGACGTAGGAAGTTGCAATTATGGCTCAAGGAGGTTATAAAACCGGCACACAGTAAGTCCCCGTAGCTCAGCAGGATAGAGCACTTCCCTCCTAAGGAAGGGGTCGGACGTTCGAATCGTCTCGGGGACGCCAATAAAAACAGGCACTTGCAATGATATTTTGCATGTGCCTTTTCTGTTTTGGCCTTCGTGTCATACTAATGTCATACTTTGGAGGCTTGCTATGGCCGGAGGCGTACCAGATAGCAGTCAAACGGGGAAACTGGAGTCGGAAGCGATAGCAGCAGCAAAACTGATCCGAAGGGAAGAAGAAGATGGCTCTGATCAATCCTCAAAGAACTCGGAGCCGTCAACTCTACACCGAAGCATGAAACAGAGATATCTGGATCTGGAAGCGTTGATGGCAAGTCCCAGGTGGAAACAATTACCGGAAAAACTTCAGGCCAGAATATTGGATCTTCAAGCCCGGACGCGGCACGAGGGGATTCACGAGCTTTAGCGCATAAGCGGGTATCTCACGAATACCGGCGTTCATATTTGCCTTTTAATGGGTCTTCCCGCGCGCGTATCGTTGCGATGCTCCCCAGTCATACATCAAATCAAGGTATGCAAACGTTCCAAGCTACTGTTTTGACTCAACAACTCGAACATGAGCAATCTCAACGCTCCCCTTTTTTTGTGAGCGTTACAAAGTCTCTCGCGCGCGCGTATCGTGTTGACGAATCATGAAAAAGTGGAGCGTCAAATTCGGGTGGCCCTATCGCGAATCGTTGCATATTCACCAAAAAAAGGGAATACCGAGGCGACTCGCGCGCGCGTACGGAGTTACAATCGCCTCGCTAAGCGGACGCTTTGGTGTACGGACTCTGGAAAAACGTATCATGCGTTTTATTAAGGCTAGATTTCGCAGGCTCGGTAAGATAACTTAATTGTATCAAAATATCTCACAACCCCAGATACCCGTTAATCACCTTCTGAACCTCGTCGATAGAAACTCCATCATTATTGATATCCACACAAACTGCAGGTGCTTTCAACCCAAGATACATATTGATCGCTCCTTGGACTTCAGCGATGGTGATGGAACCACTACCATCGCAGTCGCCCGGCTTGGCAGTCGCAGTCATGACTATGGTGGTGCTGGCATGGGCGGTATTTCCCGCTGCATCGGTTGCTGTGGCAGTTATGATATTGTCCCCAGGTTTCAGACTGCTGATGGCTACATTCCAGGATGTTGAAGTCGGGTAAACTGATGGCCCAGTGGCTGCCGTTGGACAGGTGACTGTTACCGTTGCTCCGGCCTCAATGGTACCAGCTATAGTCTGGGTTGTGGTGCTAGTAGGTGTTGCGACAGGGGTGATGCTTATTGTTGGAGGCGTGGTGTCAACCGTCCAGGTATATGCTGCAGGTGTCGGATCTGCTGTGCCGGAGACATCAATGGCTTTAACTTGGAAGGAATGGGATCCTTCTGCCAGATTCTGATAAACCTGCGGTGTGTAACACTCTGAGAAGTCAGATACGTCAAGCTTGCATTGGAATGATGCGCCTACTCCGGATGCAGTAAAGGTAAAGGTGGCGTTTGTCTCTTTTGTTATGGCGGAAGGAGTAACGACTATGGTCGTGTCCAGAGAAGTGTTGCCGGTTGCTGTAATAATATTCGGCAGTGTCTGGTTGATGTTACCATCAATGTCGGTTGCCCGGATGTAGTACCTCACCCCAAGAGCGGTTACATAATACGCGGGGATTGTGCCACTGTATCCTCCCGTTCCGTCAGGTGTCATGTCTATGCTTGTGTAGGGTGCCTCACTCTGATCAGGACGATAGAGAAGTTGCGCTTTTCTGACGCCGGTATCATCGGTCACAGTTGCCAGAATCTGGACATTTGTACCGGCAGGCGCCAAGGATACCGGGGAGTGGCTGATTACCGGCAGGGTGTTGTTAACGGTAAAGCTGAACGGTTGACTGGCGCCGACGTTTCCTGCGGAGTCCTTGACGCTGATTGATGCTGTATGGCTTCCGGGAGTAAGTGGTGTCGGCACCATATAGGTAAAGAGACCACTTGTCGGGTCGAAGTAGCTGGACAGATTTGCACCGGTGACAACTGCTGAGCCGTCGAGGGTTAACATGAAGGTATTTAGATCGATGCCACTCAAACTATCCTTGACCGTGGCGGTGATAGTCGGAGTCGGGGTGCCGTCAGATACTTTGAGCGGAGATATGGCCGGTGGCACTTCATCGATTCCGATGACATACTGGCCCGGCTTCATGATGCTGGCGGTTACTTTTTTGGCTGCAGTATCCACCTGGCTCGGCTGGTAGATGTAGCAGCCGAGTTTACCATCCCAACGGTACAATGCCAGTTTTGTGGCTTTGGCAAGGTCAATTCCTGCTCCGGCAAGCAACTCATCGGTATAATCAATGCTCAGGGTCAGCGGGTTGGAGGAGAAATCAGTAACCGGTGTACCGTCCGGGGTTTGCAGGTTGACTATGTAGACATCTCCCAAGGCGGTCGCATTGGCATCATTCGGTATGTAATCCGACGACTTAGCTATCGCCTTATCGGCAGCGTGATCCAGCGGCGACATAAGTGCCACCATTTTGCTTGAACTTGTAGTTGGAACCAGTTTGGAAACGCCTGCTATGAAACCATCCCATGTTCCCTTTACTTTGGCTGCCGTATTCTGAATTCCGTCGACGATTGAGCCGGTCACTGAATCTATCAGATCGCTGAGTGCATCTTTGAGAGCGACTTTGAAAAGGTTGGTGAAATCCTCCACTGACTTGCGGTTGGCGGTGACTTCGGCATCCTTCTGGTATTTTTCGGTGGTCAGCACGCCACGGGTTGATGAAAGTTTACCTCTTATTTCGTCGAATCTGGTTGATTCGAAGTATTCGATTTGAAGACCAAGTCCCAACTTGAATCCGAGAGATAGCTCGACGTCGAAATCAAGAGACAGCATTTTCTGTTCATCTTTTTGCACCCGAAAATCTTCTAATGCCGACAAACCTTCTACAACTTCCTTGGTCCACTTGAAATATGAATTGTCTGAAAAATAGAGTACGTTGCCAGGGGTAAGTAAACTGATATATGACCCAGACGAGTAAAGACGCTGGAGATTATCCGTGTTCCTGACCTCAATAATCGTTTCTCGGGTATTAAGAGTCTCTCCTCCTAATATAAAAGTTCCAAAATCACCACGATCCATATCAATGGTTTGTTTAAGAGTCAATTGTTCAACATGATTGTTAGAACTCAAGTCAACTTTGATGGCACGTGTCCCTTCTCTGCTTACAGAGAAGAGGTTGAATAATTCAGGTGATGTGAATTGCGGAGTATCCTTCTTTCGTTTGTCGCCGCCGAATTTTTGGGTGATCTCCGTTTTCAGGAAGGAAAGATCGTAAGAGCCGGTCATAGCTAATTCCATACTGCCACCGCCGGAGGTTTTGTCTTCCATCGAAAAATTTGTAGCCAACTCTCCTGATGCCTCGGCCAATGAGATTGAGACACCGCTTCCAGGAAGAAAGTGGAACGGGTTGGAAAAGTTTGCGCTTGCTCCCGCATTTGCTGAAATACTACTGCCAATATCAAAAGTTTTCCCATTATAGTAAGTTTCAACTCCGGTTATCTTATCAATGACGTGACGGAGGATTTTTGAGAATCCTACCGGTGACGAGGGCAAAGCTGCAGTTGAGGTTTCAAGGAAATAGCCGGCTGCGGCCAAAAGTTGACGATCATGATCCAAACGGGCCTGATCAAAGAACCAGTTGAATTTGACTGAAGTCCCGTAGCGCCCAGAGATCGAGGCATCTGTACCAAAGCCTATCTCTAACTGTGGTCTTGAAGATGTCCCCCACAGATTGCCAAACAGCCCTGCAGATGCTTCGACAAAAAGTTCCCCACCAAGTGTGTTTGCCATGACAACAGAATCAGCACCATTCAACCGTTCATAGGATACCCCGAATGTTCTGGAACCCTTAAAGCCGACGCCAACTTTCGCGAGTTCAGCTTTAACAGGTCCTATTTTAATTCCAGGTCCCCCTAGGCCTGCACTTACTTTTCCTCCGATGAGGAGCGACCATTCCTGAGTAAAATCTCGATCTGTTGTGATAACATCAAATGCAGGAGAGTTCTGAACGTCCTGTTTTACACTCAGGTCTGGCTTCAACACTTCCAGTATCAGGCGCTGGCTGGATAATGCCCAACCGCTCTCGATCTGCGCAAATCCCTGATCATCGGTCGTTGTGTTAAAAACCTCTCCTCCGCCGTTATATCGATAGATGAAACTCTTAAACGCTAAAGGGTTATTGCTTGTGTCACTGATACGATACCATCGGAATATTTTGCCACCTTGCATTACCGTAGATGCTTCAGTATCTGATATTGGATAATAGGGTGCGAAGGTTATTGGAAATGATATGTCTGAATCACTGTTGAAGTTGACAACTGCATCGGTGCTGCTTATTGAGACTCCTTGACATGATTTTTGGTGGGTATTGTCACTAGCGCAGATGGTAAAAACACCTCTACCAAGGCAGCTGAAACGATAGTAACCTGTTGTATCGGTCTGTGTTGTCATGCCATTACTTAATGTGATTATTGCACCAGCAATCGGCAATTTGCTTGCCGAATCCAAATATCTTCCGGAAATTGCATTGAACCGAGAGGTAGCGTAATTGCTATAATCTATAAAATTAGAGACAGAAACTCCTTTCCCTAGCGGGTTCAATATGTATGTGGGGCCTGTTGCGCTCCCCCAGAAATCATTTATGGCAGAGAGAGTGGCAGTAGTGTTGTTTCTGATGCCGAATACAGTCGGTGTGCCTTGGAAATTGTTGCAGCCGTAAATTGTCCATGTCCCACCGTTCTTGGTTATTCCATTATTTATCATTGTAGTATTGCTTAAAGAGCCCGAAGCCAAACTGCCCAGAGTCAACGCTGCATTGTTGAACGTGCAGTTACTGATATTATTCCCGCCTCCGTCATAAAAATATACTGTGCCGACTCCAGTAAATGTTACTCCATCGGCTTCCAGTTTGGCTGGTAAGTCCCAATGAACTCCTGTATGGAACTCACTGCCAAATTGAAGAGTATTACCGTTAAGTTGAACTTCAACACCAGGATCAATTCTTAAAGTTACTGAGAGTCCGGAATAGTTCTCTGGTGGAACAATTGTGCTGGAACTTACTAGTTTGTATGGTAAACCCCACGATTGCATCCTACTGGTGATATTGACGCTCCCGCCAGTTGCAATTGCTTGAAAGGTGTTGCCAGATATCGTATTGCCTGACAAGGTATGCATCCCACCCGCAAGGAAGAATGGATAGCTGAAACCACTGATCGTGTTACCAGAGAGGATACCGTTGCAGTTGGACAGAGATATTCCATGCAATGCACCCGCAGGCGCGATTATTGTCGCCCCATAGATATTGAACGTTCCGCCACTGCTCGCTATGCCGCCACCAGTTATCTGTCCACCGGTAAGAGTCCACGTGCCACCACTGCTTGTAATGGTTTTGTTGTTGACAGTAATATTGCTTAAAGAGCCCGAAGCCAAACTGCCCAGAGTCAACGCTGCATTGTTGAACGTGCAGTTACTGATATTATTCCCGCCTCCGTCATAAAAATATACTGTGCCGACTCCAGTAAATGTTACTCCATCGGCTTCCAGTTTGGCTGGTAAGTCCCAATGAACTCCTGTATGGAACTCACTGCCAAATTGAAGAGTATTACCGTTAAGTTGAACTTCAACACCAGGATCAATTCTTAAAGTTACTGAGAGTCCGGAATAGTTCTCTGGTGGAACAATTGTGCTGGAACTTACTAGTTTGTATGGTAAACCCCACGATTGCATCCTACTGGTGATATTGACGCTCCCGCCAGTTGCAATTGCTTGAAAGGTGTTGCCAGATATCGTATTGCCTGACAAGGTATGCATCCCACCCGCAAGGAAGAATGGATAGCTGAAACCACTGATCGTGTTACCAGAGAGGATACCGTTGCAGTTGGACAGAGATATTCCATGCAATGCACCCGCAGGCGCGATTATTGTCGCCCCATAGATATTGAACGTTCCGCCACTGCTCGCTATGCTGCCACCAGTTATCTGGCTGCCTGTCAAAGTCCAAGTGCCACCATTGCTATTGATACTCTTGTTGGTGGAAATATTATTGAATGTTCCTGATGCATGAGACTCAAGGGTTATGTTCGTATTATCAAATGTAGAGTTGCCTATATTGCTGCCTGACCCGTCATAAAGTACAACTGTGCCTGCCCCAACAAAACGCGCACCATCCGCTAATATCTTAGCTGATTTACTGCGGTAACCATTGTTTGAATACCAAGAGCCAATTTGCAGCGTAAATCCGTTTAATTGAATTTCAACTCCTGAATCAACAGTCAGGGTTATTTGCGGAAGCATGTTGGGGGGGGCTATAGTGGCAGAACTGACCAGTTTATATGGCAAGCCGCAGTAGTAAAATCTACTGTCGACCGAACTAGCCCCGCCTGTAGCAATAACCTGATAAGTATTACCGGAAATGATATTTCCTGATAGGGTATGAATACCTCCAGCCAAATAGAATGGGTAGGTAAATCCACTGATGGTATTGGTAGCAAGATTTCCGCTACAGTTTGAAAGTGAGATGCCGTATATGGCCTCACCTACAGGGGCTGTTATGGTTGTTCCACTTATGTTAAAGGTTCCGCCACTGCTCGCTATGCCGCCACCATTTATCTGGCTGCCTGTCAAAGTCCAAGTGCCACCATTGCTATTGATGCTCTTGTTGGTGGAAATATTATTGAATGTTCCTGATGCATGAGACTCAAGGGTTATGTTCGTATTATCAAATGTAGAGTTGCCTATATTGCTGCCTGACCCGTCATAAAGTACAACTGTGCCTGCCCCAACAAAACGCGCACCATCCGCTAATATCTTAGCTGATTTACTGCGGTAACCATTGTTTGAATACCAAGAGCCAATTTGCAGCGTAAATCCGTTTAATTGAATTTCAACTCCTGAATCAACAGTCAGGGTAATTTGAGCATTCCCGTCAGGTGGTGCTATGGAGGTATTTCCGGTTAAAACATACGGTGAGCCAGCCAAATCCCATGCTGTATTTGTAGATAATGTTCCACTGACATTTGTTGCAGAAAATACTTGTTGAGAACAAAACAAAATGAAAAGAAAAGCTAAAGTAGGAATTACCTTTTGAACCCTCGTCAATAAGTGAAATACGACTTTGTAATTAAACATAAAAATATTTTCCCAGTTAACAACCGAGATCATCATTGTCCTCCAAAAATAAACCTTACAACAACACGAAGCTTGACTACTCAGAAAGGAAAGAATTAATCAAGTGCTCATAGCGAGTAAACTCATTCCTCCGAATCAATTAGCTTCACTACAACTCCAAATACCCATTAATCACCTTCTGCACTTCATCAATGGTAACTCCATCTCCATTAATATCAACGCAGGCCGCAGGTGTCTTCAGGCCCAGGTACATGTTGATAGCTGACTGGACTTCATCAATTGTGACAGAGCCGTTGCCGTCGCAGTCGCCGGATTTCAATATTTTTCGATAGCCGATGACGAATGATGAAAGTGAAGTAGTCTGCCCGCATACCTTATCGTTCACAGTGTCAACAGATGTGGTGATATCCTCCCATGCTGTTCCGTTGTTGTGAAGCAGGCGGAGGATATTCTCGTTAACTGTTATGTTTGCGGGGTTGTAGGCGATACAAACGGTTATAGAGCCACTAGATCCGGCAGTACTGGTTATGTCGTAAGAAGTGCCAAGTACCGTGCTGAATCCAGTTCCGTTGGCAATTGTGACATTTGCTCCAGGCCCAGCAGTTGTTGTTAGCTGAACTGTGCCGGGAGTGGTTACGGTTGTAAAGTTCAGATTGGCAGCAGGTGGCAGGATCACGGATATATTGCTGCCGGCCTGGACTGATGCGGTCACCTGTCCCGGAACAATCTGCAAGACAAAAGTAGCCGTAATATTGTGAATTGAGGTTACGTTGTTGATGATGTAGGTGTTGCCTGATACAGATGACATGACATTCACTGCATTGTCCGTCAATGAGTCGAGCCTATAGCCATTGACGGGGGTAATGGTGCAGGTAGAGCTCGCATTGTAGCTGACAGGTCCTGTGCAGCTGACCGTGCCATTGCCACTTGGAATGCTGACAGGTGGAAAAGTGAATGTTATCGGAACATTGGTGTAGTTCTGCGCAGTCTGGTTGCTGGTTACATTGGTGTAGATTTTACTGGACGGAGTAAAAGTGTATCCGACCTTGCTTACGGTAACAGTACCAGACCATTTATTGGAGACGGTGAAGCTGTAATTACCGCTGGCATCGGAAATGGCAGTTTTTGTTGTGCCGTCAGTGTAGCTGAGAGTGGCTCCCGCTGCAGCAACATTACCGCTTATGCTATAGTTGACAGGGGGGGCGGTATAAACCCTTATCCAGTCAATGTTGTGATACATTCCAGTGAACCAGCCATAACCCGATATGGAAAAACTGTCAATGGCATGACGACTTGCTTCTGGGATTGTGACTGAAAAATCAATTGTTCCGTCACCACCCACGTCATAATCAACTACTCCAGTTGTTGAATCAAAAGTGATGTAACTGGTAATCCATTTATCGTGAAGAGTCGAGGATGTAATATTACTGATCACACAACCTATCATAACCTTGTCATACCCATTTGGCACATTGCAGTAATCTGGGGCGTATGCACTTTTCTTCCAGCTTATCCCGATAATTCCGGCATCCGTTCCGGTATTATCTTTGTAATTGAAACTTATACTGGGGTGAAAATAATTATTCGGAGTGTGCATGTAATGCCGCAGCTCTATGCGTATGGCAGGTGTTAAGGCAATACGGGAAGTTACACTTGCATTTGTGTCTGTCACATTTTCCTGCAGCGATAAAATCCCTCCTGACTCGATAACACTGGTGCCATGAGGTGTCCATAAAGCAGTATTGAGGCTGTTGTCGTTGAAATCATCCTGGAAAAGCAGCGTCAAATTGTTAGCAGTCTGCTGCGTGGCATTACAGGTTGGACTATCGGCGCCGCCGCTAAAGCTTTTGCATATCCACGACCATGGGCCATTTCCGCTCGGTAATACAGAAGGAAAGCCGGGAGCACATAGGTCCGTGGTGGGGGCAACTGCAAAAAGTTGACCGTTTGCTGCACCGCAGACACCAGCATCAAGTAGCAGAATAGTAACATTTGCAGGTGTAAAAACATTTGACACATTACTCGCTGCATCTTTAGCCCAGGCATAGAGCATCTTGCTTCCTGCGGAAGTAAAAGTATATTGCGTTAAGGACGAACTCCAGCCTGAATCGCCCGAACCCGGCGCAGTGGAAGATTCCGTCAGCATATACCCGATTACATTTACATTATCTGTTGCTGACAGGCTAGAAATTGTAACCGTCAATGAATTTGAAGTTGCAGGAATAGTGAAATTTGTAATAACCGGTTTTTCACTATCAACTCCTACAGGCGCCATTACAGAAACCAGATTCAGATGTGTCGGCCATTTTGCCTTATATCCCTGTGCATCTGTTTGTGAGGCCGGCAGACCAACTCCGTAGGCAACAAAGTTATAAGCTGAATCGGCGTTTAGATGACCGGCGCTGTCTCCGCTGATACCAATATTATGGGCAAAATTCTGCAACGGCGCAGCACCCCAGTAGGATTTCGACGTTGCTATCGGCTGGAAGCTGAGGCCGTCGAGAGATTCATAAACATAGATATTGCTGCCGGAACCAAATTCTCCAGACACTCCCAGGCCAATAAACTTCCCGAATTTATCAATGTACTTGGCTTCAAAAGGCCCAGGCTTGCCACCGAGGGTTACTGTTGCTTCTGCATTAGTCAGTACCGTTGCCGCCTGTGCCTCGTTAACCAGAGCCGGCCAGTTGGCGTTTGTCGCATCCACGGTGACGACCTTTGTGCCGCCATCGGTATAGTAGATGTAGAGGAGATTGTCTTTTACGACAAAGCTCGGTTGCCCTTTACCCCAACCGGTCCCGGTATACTTGATTATTGGTTGAGGATTGCCGCCCCAGCCACTGCCATTCCATTTTTCACACGTTGCCGTTGCTACATTGTCCGGAAGAGCACTACAGCGGGCGACAAACACCTGATTTACTTTTCCATCTGCCGATTTCGTCGACGTATAGCCGACATAGTAATAGCCGTTGAAATAGACCACACTGGGGTCGCAGATCGAATAGTGATCCTCCGAATTAGGCGTCGGCAGCAGCGCTGTCGTCCAGTTGGTGAGCCACTGTACATTGCCGGAGCTGTCAACGGTGCCTCTGCGGTGTGTCATCAGATCCATGAGGCCCGGATTAGGTGCAGCTGTCCACATGTCAAAGGTATTGCCATTCAGGATGATGGAGGCACCGTAGCGGTACTGGTAATTGGCAAGAGCCGGGGTATAAATATCAGAGCCGGATGAAGCGGTTACATTCAGAGTTCCATACTGGGTTGTCGGCGGTACAGTAACTGATACTTCAGTCGAAAGAGCTGATGCTCCGTTGTTGTTTACTGCCGCAACCCGGTAATAGTAGGTAGTACCTGCAACTACTCCTGAGTGGCCAAAATCGGTAGTTTGGGTTAGAGGCATGGCATTGCTGGAAGCTGTTACACCGGGGGACGTGCCCCAGTAAACCTTGTAATCAGTGGCGTTGGCGGCAGCGCCCCAGGAAATATAGTTCCACAAATGTCCGGCCTGATACTGAACTGAAAGCCCAGTCGGGGTGGATGGCAACGGAAGTGTTATGGTTACCAAACGAGAGGTATAGAGGTCGGATACGTTACCGCTGGCATCCTTGGACCAGACGTATAGGGTTTTGCTGCCTCCCGAAGTAAACGTATATGAGGTAATTTCAGAACCAGACCATCCGGCATCGCCCGCATTCGGTTTAGTCGAATTCTCTGTCAATTTGTAACCGGTCACAGCAAAATTGTCCGAGGCGGCCATGCTGATTCCGGTAACCGTCACCGAAGTGGATGTGGCCGGTACAGTAAATGAAGTGATTGTCGGAGTAGCATTATCTACTATGCTGATTGAAACAGGTGTGTAGACTGCAGACACATTACCAGCAGCATCTTTCGCCCAGGCGTAGAGGGTTTTACTGCCTGCTGAAGCAAAGGTGAATTGGGTGACAGATGCGCTCCAACCCGCAGCGCTAGGCAGCGGAGCAGTGGAATCTTCTGTCAGCAGATAGCCAGTGACGCCACCTGCATCAGTTGCAGTCACGATGATTCCAGTAACGGTAAGAGATGTCGCAGAGGGAGGAGCTGTAAAATTTGTAACGACCGGTTTAATCGTATCCGGGGTAGCGGTTACAGTAACAACTTTGCGGGTTCTGTTGCCAGCTTCGTTATAAGTATAGATGGTGGATACTGTGCCGTCAGACTTAGCCACCGAAATAAGTCGCTGTAGATCGTCATATTGATAGGTATAGGTGACAGCAGCGACATTTGTTGCAAGAAAGACAATCGCTAACAGGCCTTTCATTACATACCAGAAAAACTTTTTATTCATACAATCCCCCCACCATATCAGGAAATAAAATTATTAAACAGAGCTGCATGATTACGGTACAATTAGTGTACACACGACTTGAAACTGATCCATAATTGATAATCTCGGTTCCAACATCAGTTACTTAATATGTTTGAAGTTGTCATCGTGCGAATCGGTTTGTCACATAGCATAAATCCGTGTGCGTGTGATGAAGAAATAAAGCAAGGTAAATCGGGCTAATATTTTAACCGTATATTGTCATTTATATCTTTCCTTACCATATTTTCTGAGAAACCAACCCAATTTGGATTTATACCAATTGTAATATTATCCTCTTTAGCTTTATCTAAATTTTGGTAGTTGGTAAGTCCATATATGTCACGGAAAGCGTGTATCATTTCATGTGCAAGATAAGATTCTGAACGCCCATCTGTATTATGTTTTGTGTCTATTTCGGAAAAATCAACGACCGTTTCGCGTTTACTGTTAGAATAATATCCGAATCTAAATGCTCCTTTATCATCAATCACCTCACCATTTTTTGCACTGCGAACTGTAAGATCTTTCCCGCCAATTTGATTTAGCTTCCTCTTTATTGCAGCCACCAATCGTCTAAAACTATTGCTATTACTTATTAAATATTCATAGTATTTCTTGGCGCCATCCTGGACAATAATATCTGCTAACCCACTTGGGTCTAGCCTCGTCATCGGATTCCCCCCAACATACGCATACATATTCAAATCCCCACCCTCAAACCCAATCGGATCCTCATTTATAAACCGCCCCGCATCAGCATCATAATAGCGTGCTCGCATAAAGAAGAGATTACTTCCCTCATCCATAACCCCATACTGCCCGACAAATGTGAACGGATTGGTATCGGTTGCTGGATTTGATTTGGTGACTCCAAAAGCAAACGGATCAGCTTCATATGTATACTGATCAGTGACATTGCCGCTGGCATCCGTTAAAGCAACAACATTACCACTACGGTCAAAATGGTAATAACTGGTTGAACCATTGGTGGGAAGATAACGTGAAATAACACCAAGCCCATGGACATAATACGCTTTGGCTGTGCCACTACCATCAGTCTCTGCCAGCACATTGGCCATTTTGCCGCTCAGGCTGAGAACATAGCGGGTTGCCGTACCATTGTGGATTGCAGCGATTCTGTTGCCCAACGCATCATAGACATAGCTGTTGGTAACTCCGCCGGATGCTATTGACACAAAACGACCGGGCAGGTCGTTGGCATCCCAAGTGTATGTGGTGGTTACGCCAGCAACAGTTTTGCTAGTTCGTTCTCCAAAATTATTATGGGAATAGGTTACGGTTGGTGTAGAAGCAGCGCCCGGAGTGGATGAAAGCCGGTTATTGTCATCATACACCGTGAGCCCACTATCAGATGCGGTGACAACTGGTGCTATGCCGCCCGTAGTTGTTATCTGGCTAGGAACATCAGTCTTATTGTCAAAACTGTCTACGGTGCTTCCATGAAAAATGCTTCCATCAGCCTTTTTGTTATAGACGCCATCAAGCCGCCCGTAGGTATCGTAATTGTATTGAACGTAAGTTCCATTGGGATAACGGATTTTCATCAACCTGCCAGCAGGTGAATAGTCGTAAAAGGTAGTCTGGTTATTAAAATCTACGACATAATCCATAATTCCGCGTTCATCATAATGGTAGGTAACAATTTTGCCATCATGATAGGTGACAGTCTTCAGATTGCCCGCTTCATCATACGTATAATTTACCGACTTGCCGGTGTATGAATCGGCTGAACTCTTCAATTGACCACGGCTTGTGTAATCAAGAGTTGTTGTTTTTCCCTGGAAGGAGGCTGTGTTAAGCAGGCTGTTAGGGAAATAAGTGTAAGTATATGTTGGCGTGCCAACAGCCTGAACTTTCAAACGGTTTGAAGTATCGTAGGTGGATTGAATTGTTCTGCCAGTGCGGTCAACCCTAGTCTTCAGATTTCCGTTGCCGTCATATGCAGTGAAGCTATCAAAAATTGAAGTGATCGGGGTTGTCACTTTGCTTACTTGACCTGCCAAATTTTGGTCGTCATAGTCAGTAGTCCATGCCTTGCCACGTCCGTTCTTGATTGATTTGACACGCCCCAGAGGATCGTAATCATACTGCACGACACGAGTCGTTGTCTTGCCGATGATGTCAACAGTATCAACCTGATCCGTCCCAGCTTTATAGGCATACTGTTGCTTTACATTACGTGGTGACTCCAGAACATTATCGACATTGCCGTTGGCATCATAGGTATAGGTAATCACCCGTCCCAAAAGGTCGGAAATTGTCTTGACGCGGTTGTTCCGGTCGTAGGTGTAGGTGAGCTTGACACCATCAGGATCTGTCTTTTCATACATCCTCCCCCAGGCATCGTATTTGAAGTTGGTGGTATATCCTTTGGCATCAGTAACGCTGAGTGGATAGCCAAAAGTCGTGTCATACTGGTAGGTTGTCTTGTAGGCGCTGTTTCGTGGATCAGAGACTGATTTGAGCAGTCCGTTCCACTTGGCATTGTCGGCAGTGGTGTAATATTCGTAATAAGTGGTATTGCCAGATGAGGTGCAGAGACCATTTGGCGTGTCAATAGCACTGGATTGCTTCACATTCCCATTGGCATCGTAGTTATAACAGGTGACGATCCCTTTAGGATCTGTAACTTTAGCAAGAAACAAACCACTTGCATCATAATCATAGGTAGTTATTTCGTTAAGTGGCGTTTTAGATGAGGTGATATTCCCTTTGGCGTTGTATGTGTAATAGGAAATATTACCGTTACGGTCTTTAACCTGAGTCGGGTTATTATTGTCCCAAGCTAGAATCTCCGCTGTCTGCCCTTTATTATCTGAGCATGATTTGAGGTTTGTCCCGGTATGCAGGCAAGATGATGATTGAAGTTCAGTACTTGGATTAGTTGTCGCTGCGGACGAAATTATCGTCCCTTTGACTGCATCGTTATAGGAATATCTGTTCACTTGATTATCACTTGTAACACTTTGAACCCGCCCACCTGAATATGAAGCCTGCCAGGTATTTCCCTTTGGCATGGTAACCTTTGAGAGCCAACCTATTGCTGGATCATATTCATACAATGTTATGTTTTCTTCCGGATCCCACGATTTCACCAAATTCCCTTGAGCATCGTAAAGAAAACGAACCGTACGTACCAAGCTCTGGCTTGCCTGATTATCGGAAATATAATTGAGTCTGTACCTAGTTGTATCCGACAGACCAATAACCGGTGGATTTGATGTAGCAAGATCAATATAGCTGAAAAGAATGTAGTGCCCGGAAGAATCAAGTATTTGATCGATATTCCCATGCCCGCCATCAGCATAATGAATAGTCATCTGGTTGCCGTTTTTATCTTCTATAGTTTCAATGCGCGCCGTATTTGCTCCGGTTGGATTCGGCTTAAAGATATGTTTCGTCTTATCCTTGCGTATCAACGTGTATGTACCGGATAAATTTGTAAGCGTGTCATAAACCCCGCTAGGTGCGGTATATGTAGAACCGCTTATGGTATACAGATCGGATTGACCGTCAGGCCAATTCACGTATGCACCAGTACCATCTTCATGTATCCAAATCTGATAGTTATGAGTCCAACCAACACCAAGCGGGCCGCTTTCAGGATTGAAAGCGTTGTAAGTACGGGCGAAGACGAACGGGATACCAACCCCCTGCGGATAGGACAGATCAACCGAATTATAGAATGGTTGTAAATTTCCGGAAAAGAGGTCAACCCCACCATCTTTTGCAACCGGTTTGCCTGCCAAAGGAGCAAGGAAGGCGTTCTTGGCGACATATGCTGAAATACCTTTATCTGTGTACCCATATTGCTTGATTGCGTTGGAACGTTCAAAAGTACTGATGGTGTAGAAATGGTCGTTGCCCGTAGCGGAGACACCCTCTAAATGATATAGCGGTGCCATTTCGTTGCCGGGATTTGGAAAAACATAGCCGACGACTGTGGGACCCTCCGACGGACCGTCTGTCGGTGGCGTTGAATTGGTTGTGTAATAGTAGAATTTCTTGGTTGATGAAGGTGGTGAATAGTAATACCGATACAGGGGGGTCATTCCAGTCGCATACGTACTCGATATATAAGCCTCGATTTTTTCAAACTTGTAACCGGGTTTCCCAGCTGCGCCATTTTTTTCATTTGGATCAGTCGTATAAAAATGCGACTTATCTGTGCTGTTGTAAGCGCGATAGAGGGGTGTCCAACTGGGTTGGGCAGATTGGACTGCAACAATAATATCCTTCCAGGCTGATACAGCAGACGTTAAGTCATCTCGACATCGTATTGACACATTTGGTTGCCATGATTCGGTTGCAGTAGGGTCAGGTGACCAAACTGCCAAACCTGA